>NZ_CAKLPX010000001.1:663572-1327144 GCF_923077115.1 Sinobacterium norvegicum | reverse complement strand
CTTCGACACGGGCCAGAATAGCGTGCACGATGTTGTCGGTAATGTCCTGCTCGCCACCGGAGATGAAGATCTTGGTGCCGGTCAAGGTGTAGCTGCCGTCGCTGTTCTTAACAGCCTTGGTGCGGAGCATGCCAACATCGGAACCACAGTGGGCCTCGGTCAGACACATCGCTCCGGCCCATTCGCCGGTCAGTAGCTTGGGCAGAAAGCGCTGTTTTTGCTCCTCGGTGCCGCCGTTAACCAGGCACGAGATAGGGGCGCCGGCAAGACCAGAGTACATGCTCCAGGCCCAGCTGGCAGAGCCAATCATCTCGGTCAGGGTCAGGCCAACAGAGCCGGGTAGGCCAAGGCCGCCGTCGCTCTCGGGCACGCTTAAACCCTGCCAACCGTTGGCGGCATACTGGTGAAAGGCTTCTTTATAGCCGGTCGGTGTAGTGACCTTGCCGTCGTCAAACTGACAGCCTTCCTCATCGCCGACTTGGTTGAGCGGGGCAACCACTTCTTCGGCAAACTTGGCGCCACTGTCGAGTATGGCGTCCATCAATTCGACGTTCATATCGCCGGCGTTTTCAAGGCCGGCAAAGTGTTCTTCGCTGTTAAGCAGCTCTTTAAGAACGAAGTCGATGTCACGTTTTGGCGCGCGATAAGCTGGCATGTGGCACTCCTGTTTATTATCTAAGGAAAACTAAATTGATTGAATCTGCCCTCAGTATACTGCCGCCGCGCGGGTAAATAGATGGCAAAAGTGATCTATCGTGCTGTCAAAAACACTCAATGTCGATTGTCACAGAGATGTGGTGGCATGACTTGCCTAACAGGGGGGTGAGCGGTGACAATGGTGTTTTGACGGTTTTATCGGATTATTTATGCAGCATTTTTCCTCCATCATCCAGCAGGCCAGTTATCACCACGGCGGCGAACAAAACCTCGCCCTCGTCACTGAGGCAATGGGCTATCCCGTGCGCAGCCTCGATGAGATCGCCGCCCTCGACGATAATTATCTGTTTGCCGAGTTGTGCCGACGGATTTTTCGCACCGGTATTCGCCACGCCGTGGTCGATGCCAAGTGGCCCAACTTCGAGAAAGCCTTTTTTAACTTCTCGCCGATGCGCTGTGCCATGATGAGTGACGATGAGCTGGAGGCGAGAATGCAGGATGCCGGTATTATTCGCCACCTGGCCAAGATTCGCGCGGTGCGCGAGAACGCCAATATGGTGGTGTGGCTGGCCCGTGAGCATGAGAGCTTTGCTCGCTTTATCGCCGAGTGGCCGGCGGAGGATATCATCGGCCTGTGGGCATTCTTAAAAAAGCACGGCAACCGCATGGGGGGCAACTCCGGCGCCCGCTTTCTGCGCATGGTCGGCCGCGATACCTTTGTGCTGACCGAGGATGTGTTACAGGCGCTGCGTAACGCCGGGGTGATCGACAAGCATGCAACCTCTAAGCGGGATCAGGCCAAGGTGCAGGCGGCGTTTAATCACTGGGCCGAGGAGTCGGGTTTAGGCTTTGCCACCATGAGCCGCATCCTGGCGCTGAGTATTGGTTAGGGGTATCTGCCGCCGCCAATAAAATAATCGACTGTAAAATTTTTCGAGTCACCACCGGGTACGCTGAAACATCTGTTAGGGTGAATTCAGCGTGGCTGTTTTGAGTGATGACTGTGCCGTATCAAACCAGCCACTAATAACAATAATAAGAGTCGGTTGCCCGCCGACTTATTCGCTGAGGCTGATACCATGGAAAAAACACCCAAGATCCCGCTGTGGGTTTTTTTGGCGTTTAATGCCATCGAATCCCGCAAGGGTGCGCTGATCTTAATTACCTGCTGTGCGTTGTTTGCCGTGCTGTGTATTCCGCTGGTGAACGTGCCGCTGTCGCAGGCGGTAGGCATTCCTGCCGATTACCAATTGCAAGACGACTGGAGTTGGTTTTTGATGATGTTGCCGATGACAGCGTGGTATGTGGCAGCGCTGTGGTGGAGTGATAAAAACGACGCCTGGTCTGTCGATGATCAGAGTGAGGCTGTCGCGGCCGAAAGCTGAGGCGACCATGATTAATTTTAAAGCAAAAAAAAGAGGCCAAGGCCTCTTTTTTTATCGCTGCGTTAAGTGCTAAGCACTTAGTCGCGCTTCTTCGGCTTGAAGGTTTTTTTGTCGCCAGTACGTGGTGACTTCTTCTTTGGTTTGCGTTTCTTCGGCTCATCGCTGAACTTAGAATGATTGCTGCCTTCGTTCTTGCCCTTCTTTGGCATCGGACGCAGATTGATGCGCTGCTGACAAATCCAGGTCTTCTTCAGCTTGTCGTGGGTCTCCTTCGGCATGCCGTCGGGCAGGTCGATGGTGCTGAACTCGTCGAAGATTTCGATGTTACCGATGAAATCGCTTTCGATACCGGCTTCGTTGGCAATGGCGCCGACGATATTGCCTGGCTTCACACCGTGCTCGTGACCGACTTCGATGCGATAGCGCATCATGTCGACATCGGGGTGACCCTTCAGTGGTATTGCCTCGGCGCTGACCGGACGGTCGTTGCTGCGACGCTCACGTCCGCGGTCGTTGCGTTCACGACGCTCGCCACCGCGCTCGCGGTCACTGCGTGAATCATCACGCTCGCGACGCTCACGTTTTGGCGAGTCGGTTAATAGCAGCGGCTCGTTACCCTGTAATAGCTTGGCCAGGGCGGCGGCAATCTGGATCGAATCGACCTCGGTTTCCTGTTGCATCTCAGAGATCAAGTTCTCGAAGAAGCTGTTGTTGCCGGCGGCCAGCGTGTCGACAATACGCTGTTTGAAACGGCTGACACGGCTGGCGTTGATATCGATGGTGCTTGGCATAGCCATCTGTTCGATGGTCTGCTTGGTGGCGTTTTCGATGGTGCGCAGCATGCGACGCTCGCGTGGCGCGACAAACAAGATGGCGTCGCCAGAGCGACCGGCACGACCGGTACGACCGATACGGTGAACGTAGGCTTCGGTATCGTAGGGAATGTCATAGTTGATGACGTGGCTGATGCGTTCAACATCGAGGCCGCGGGCAACAACATCGGTGGCAACCAGAATATCGACGCCGCCTTTCTTCAGTTTATCGACGGTACGCTCACGCTGGTTTTGGGCGATGTCACCGTTTAGGGCTTCGGCGGCGTGGCCACGGGCCTGTAGTTTTTCGGCCAATTCGACGGTGGCGGTCTTGGTGCGAACGAAGACGATGACGCCGTCGAACTCTTCCGCTTCCAAGATGCGAGTCAGCGCATCGAGTTTCTGGTGCATGCCGCTGGCCATAGTGTAACGCTGGCGAATCGTGGTGGCGGTCTGGGTCTTGGCGGCAATCTTGATTTCGACAGGATCGGTCAGGTGACGCTTGGCAACCTTGCGAACCTCGTTCGGCATGGTGGCAGAGAACAGCGCGATCTGACGGGTGCTTGGGGTGTGCTCAAGAATCCAATCGACGTCGTCGATAAAGCCCATGCGCAACATCTCATCGGCCTCATCTAATACCAGGCTTTTCAGGTTGCCCAGCTTCAGTGTACCGCGACGAATGTGATCCATCACGCGGCCCGGGGTACCAACGACGACGTGAACACCGCGACGAAGATGACGCAGCTGGGTGTCGTAGCTTTGGCCGCCGTAAATAGGCAGTACGTGGAAGCCCTTCATGTGCTTGGCATAGCTTTGGAAGGCTTCAGAAACCTGGATGGCGAGTTCGCGAGTAGGGGCCAGAACCAACAGTTGTGGATCCTTGGACGTGGGGTCCATGCGCGACATCAGCGGCAGGGCGAAGGCGGCGGTCTTACCGGTACCGGTTTGCGCCTGACCAATAATATCGCGACCTTCTAATAGGTGGGGGATACTATCGGCTTGAATAGGGGATGGCGACTCGTAACCGAGTTCGGTAACGGCGCGGACTAGCGGTTCGGCGAGGCCGAGGTTTTTAAAAAGAACAGGAGTCTCTTCAGACATAACTTACAATACCTTGCAGGCATGGCGTGGCTGAACTCGGTTCAGCGGCCAAGTGAAAACAATTAACCTAATTCATGATGTGCGGGCTAAGTGTAGCCCACAGATATCAAAACACGGTCGTGACTAGATTTACGGCCACTGGTGATGAGGTGGCGATGTCCGACCGTGCTATTACAGGCGTTTGCTCTCGATATGCACTACAGACTCAATAAACCGGCGCGCATAGTAAACTTTTATTGGCTCAGAAGATATGGGAATTGACGACTACAGCAAAAAAAGTGCCAAAAACAACATAAATAGGGTGATTTTACTGGGATATCAACATCGGCCTATAACACAGGAGGTTACAGGCCGGGGGCTGAGCGCTTATTGCGCGCCAGCCTGCTTCAGTAGGGCGACGAATTCACCCGACTTGGCGTGTTGCTGGGCAATCGCTAACACAGTTTCGCCCTCGGGGCTGGCGGCGTTGATATCGCGCTTCTGCTCGGCGAAAAAGCCGAGGAAGGTGGCGAAGTTGTCGGCACGCATACCCTGATAGGCCTTCCACAGCATGTGGAAGTCGGTGTTGACACCGGCCGGCGGCAACTGATCTAGAAATTCACGAATTCGACCGTCGGTCCAGACCTCGTCGATAACCTTCTCTTTATCTTTTTTTAACATACTGCACATCCTCTAGCTATTTATTGCTGGGCCAGCACATTGCCGGCCCGAACGATAGGTGTTGCTCAATCAGCGTTAGCTGTTGAGCTTTTTCATTAGAATTTTATTGACCACGCCGGGGTTGGCCTGACCCTTTGAGGCCTTCATAATCTGGCCGACAAAGAAGCCGGTCATCTTTTTCTGCTTCGGTCCTTCGGCGGCCTTAAAGGCGGCGACTTGGTCTGGGTTGTTGGCTAATACCTCGTCGATCATCGCCTCGATGGCGCCTTCATCACTGTTCTGTACCAAGCCCTTGGCCTCGACGTAGCTCTTGGCATCATCGGCTTCCTTAGCCCACAGCGCCTCAAATACCTGCTTGGCAATCTTGCCGGAGATAGTGCCATCTTTAATCAGCGCAATCATGCCGCCTAACTGCTCGGCACTGATTGGGCTGTTGCCAATGGTCATGTCGTCTTTGTTAAGCTGGGCGGCAAATTCACCGAGCAGCCAGTTAGCGGCCAGCTTGGCATCGCCACAGTGTTTGTAGACGGTCTCGAAGAACTCGGCCTGAACACGGTCGGCGCTGATGATGGCGGCGTCGTAGTCTGACAACTTGTAGTCTTCGATGAAGCGGGCCTTACGCTGATCCGGTAGTTCTGGCATACGGGCGCGCAACTCGTCGACGAAGCTGTCGTCGAGTACCACGGGCAGTAGGTCAGGGCAGGGGAAGTAACGGTAGTCGTTGGCTTCTTCCTTGCTTCGCATCGATTTGGCGATGTGTTTGTCGCCGTCGTACAGGCGGGTTTCCTGCACAATTGTGCCACCGTCTTCGAGTACGTCGATTTGGCGAGCCACCTCCTGATGGATGGCACGCTCCATAAAGCGGAACGAGTTGAGGTTTTTGGTCTCAGTACGGGTGCCGAATTCGGCCTGGCCGACCGGGCGAACTGAGATGTTGACGTCGAAGCGCAATGAGCCCTGTGACATATCGCCATCACCGATGCCAATCGAGGTGACAATGGCGTGAATCTTCCGGGCAAAGGCCACAGCCTCCTCGGCGGTATTCATATCGGGTTCAGAGACGATTTCAATCAGCGGCGTACCAGCACGATTGAGATCGATGCCCGACATACCGGGGAACTGATCGTGCAGTGACTTACCGGCATCTTCCTCGAGGTGGGCGTGGTGGATGCGAATATCCTTGGTGCTGCCATCTTCTAGCTCGATGGTCACAATGCCGGCACCGACAATGGGCGCGTCCATCTGGGTCGTCTGATAGCCCTTGGGTGAGTCTGGGTAGAAGTAGTTCTTGCGGTCAAAAGTCGAGCGCTGATTAATGTCAGCGCCGATGGCGAGGCCGAACATGGCGGCGTTGCGTACCGCCTCGATGTTTAAGACCGGCAGTGTGCCCGGCATCGCCAGGTCAACCAAGCTGGCTTGGGTGTTAGGCTCGGCGCCAAAGGCGGTCGAAGAGCCGGAGAATATTTTGGTCTTGGTCGCCAACTGAACGTGGATTTCCAGACCGATAACTGTTTGCCATTGCATAGTAATTTCCTAGTCTAGATCCGCTGCGGTGTGGGTGTGCCAGTCGGTGGCCTGTTGGAACATATGGGCGCAGTTGAGCAGTTTGCTCTCGTCCAAGTAGTTGCCAATAAGCTGTAAACCAACCGGTAAATCATTGACCGTGCCACAGGGGATCGACATGCCAGGAAGGCCGGCCATGTTAACGCCAATGGTAAAAATGTCCTCGGCGTACATGGTGACGGGGTCGCTGCTCTTCTCGCCAATCTTAAAGGCGGGGTTGGGGGCAGTGGGGCTCATGATGACATCGACCTCATTAAAGGCGGCGGTGAAGTCGTCTTTAATGAGGCGGCGGATCTGTTGTGCCTTACGGTAGTAAGCATCATAGAAACCGGCCGACAACACATAGGAGCCGATCAAAATACGACGCTGTACCTCGGCGCCAAAGCCCTCGGCGCGGGAGCGGGTGTAGAGATCTTCGAGGTCGACGGGGTTGTCGCAGCGGTGCCCGTAGCGGACGCCGTCGAAGCGGCTGAGGTTGGTGCTGGCCTCGGCGGGTGCGATAACATAGTACGCTGGGATGGCCAGTTCGGTAGAGCCCAGGCTGATTTCCTTCACCGTGGCGCCAAGTGATTCATACACTTTGATCGCCTGTTGCACGGTGTCGGCGACCTCGGGGTTGAGGCCGGCGGTGTCGAAGTATTCCTTCGGCAGGCCGATACGCAAACCGGTTAACGGCTGGTTGAGGTTGGCGGTATAGTCCTCGGTCGGCACGTCGAGCGAGGTCGAGTCTTTATAGTCGACGCCGGCCATGGCGTTGAGCAGTATCGCCGTATCCTCGGCGGTGCGAGCCATTGGGCCGCCCTGATCGAGGCTGGAGGCGTAGGCAATCATGCCAAAGCGTGAGACACGACCGTAGGTTGGCTTCAAGCCGGTAATGCCACACATTGCCGCTGGCTGGCGAATCGAGCCGCCGGTGTCGGTGCCGGTGGCTGCCGGGGTCAGCAGTGCCGCAACCGCCGCCGCCGAACCACCGGAGGAACCGCCGGGGATGGTACGGGTATCCCAGGGGTTTTTACAGGCGCCGTAATAGCTGTTTTCGTTGCTCGAGCCCATGGCGAACTCGTCCATATTGGTCTTGCCCAGGCTGACCAAACCCTGCTGATTGAACTGCTCGATTACCGTGGCGTTGTACGGTGGCTTGAAGTTGTCGAGCATTTTCGAACCGCAACTGGTGCGCACACCCTCGGTGCAAAAGATGTCTTTGTTGGCGATCGGCACACCGGTTAATGGCTGGGCATTGCCGTTGGCTAGCAAGGTGTCGGCAGCCTTTGCCTGTGCCAAGGCCTGTTCGGCGGTAACAGTAATAAAGCTGTTAAAGCGTTCATCGAGACGGTCGATACGCTGTAAGTAATGCTCGGTGAGTTCGACACTGGAGAATGTTTTATCTCGCAAACCCGCCATGATCTCGGCGACGGTTAGTTTATGCATAATGTTTTGTCTCTAATTAGACGACTGTAAAACAGGGGTGAATACACCGCGGCTAAGATGCTGTGGTTGATTCAATGAAGCCGGCGTATGTCGCCGTTATTCGATAACCTTGGGTACCAGGTACAGGCCCTCTTCAACATTTGGCGCCACGCTCTGGAACTTGTCACGCTGGTTTATCTCGGTAACGTCATCGGCGCGCAAGCGCTGCACGGCGTCTAACGGATTGGCCATTGGTTCAACATCGGAGGTGTCGACGCTTTGCATTTGGTCGATCATCTGCAGAATACTGCCCACTTTTTGAGTGACCTCATCGGCCATTGCGCCATCGAGTTTAATTCTGGATAAGCGGGCAACTTGTTCGATCTCTTGTAAGTCGATTGCCATGTTTGTATCTCCGCTAAAAGTCATTTTTGACCGGTAAAAATGTGACTGAGTTCAGTATTCGCTATTCTAACGTTTGCTAGGGGTGGATGCGAATCGCTGTAAAACTGTCTACCGGTGCTACAAACCGCTAAAGTTAACATATTTGCCGCTTGCTCAAAATCCCCACCGTTGCTAAAGTGGCAGAGATTACAGTTTTAGTTCGTTTTTTTTATCAAAACGCGTTTTTTACCGGCCTTAACAGGTGAATTTCCGGCGGTTGATGAGATTCTGCAGTTTTCAACACCATGTTGATGTTTCGCCTTATTGTTCGCAGTTGGGCAGATTGCACGAATCTCACGCGGTGAGTCAATGCTTGCCGCATGATATCTCCGTTACACCCGGCCTATCGCGTCGATAGCGAACCTTCAAATTTAAGGTAACTACTAGCAATGCTTAAGCGAATTCGTGGTCTATTCTCCAATGATTTGTCGATAGACCTAGGGACGGCGAACACTCTTATTTATGTTCGCGATCAGGGTATCGTACTCGATGAACCTTCGGTGGTTGCCATCCGTAACCATAATGGCCAAAAAACAATCGAAGCCGTCGGTGCTGACGCCAAGCGTATGCTCGGTCGTACACCGGGTAATATCACGGCCATTCGCCCTCTGAAAGACGGTGTTATCGCCGATTTCCAGGTGACTGAAAAAATGCTGCAGCACTTTATTTCCAAAGTGCACGAGAACAGCTTTATGCGTCCCAGCCCTCGAGTATTGATTTGTGTGCCCTGTGAATCGACGCAGGTTGAGCGACGCGCTATTCGTGAATCGGCTCTCAGTGCAGGTGCTCGCGAAGTACGTTTAATAGAAGAACCGATGGCCGCAGCGATTGGTGCAGGTCTGCGTGTTGAAGAGGCAACCGGTTCAATGGTTGTCGATATCGGTGGTGGTACCACCGAAATCGCCATATTGTCCTTGAACGGTGTGGTCTATGCTGAATCCGTTCGTATTGGTGGTGACCGTTTCGACGAGGCCATTGTCTCTCATGTGCGTCGTCACTACGGCAGCCTGATCGGTGATGCCACGGCAGAGCGTATTAAGACCGAAATTGGCTCGGCCTTCGACAGCGGTGATGTGCACGAGATCGATGTCCGTGGTCGTAACTTGGCCGAGGGTATTCCTCGCAGCTTCTCCCTTAATAGCAGCGAAATTCGCGAAGCCCTACAGGACCCGCTAATGGGGATTGTGCAGGCGGTGAAAGGCGCACTCGAGCAGTCGCCACCAGAATTGGCCGCCGATATCGCCGAGACCGGTATTGTGTTGACTGGCGGTGGTGCGCTGCTGCGTAACCTCGACATGCTACTGACCGAAGAGACTGGCCTGCCTGTCGTCGTCGCCGATGATCCGTTGACCTGTGTTGCTCGCGGCGGCGGACGTGCGCTAGAGATTATGGATGTGCACAATCTTGATCTACTCTCTACCGAGTAATCGGTGTTTGGGTAAGATGTTATAGTAGCCGGGGCTGATCAGATGATCGGCCTTTGTTTTATTACCAGATAACTAATGATCGGGGAATGTCATCAAACCGCTATTTGGAAAGACTCCGTCTGTCGGGGCGAAAGTAGTGATATTGGCAATATTGGCCATGGTACTCGTGGCCTTCGATTATCGTACAGAGAAGCTCGGTGTAGCCCGCTATGTGACGTCGGTGATTACCGCGCCGGCCTATTGGTTGACGGATTTACCTGTGCAGCTGTCGCTCTGGACCAATAAACACTCAATGAGTCGCTCTGACTTGATCGAGGAAAACGACGCGCTCAAGGCAGAGGCCTTGGTGTTAAAGGGGCGGGTTTTAAAATTGGCCTCTCTGGCGGCGGAAAATGTGCGTCTGCGTGAGCTGCTTAACTCCTCGGCCTTATTGCGTAGCGATGTGGTTGTCGCTGAAATTATCGGCGTACTGCCGAATCCCCAGGCGCAGCAAGTAATTATCAATAAGGGCTCTGAGGACGGTGTCTACATTGGGCAGCCGGTGTTGGAGGCTAACGGAGTGATTGGCCAAATCGTCAGTGTCAGCCTCAAAACCAGCCGACTGTTGTTGATTACCGATGCCAGTCACGCGGTGCCGGTTCAGGTGAATCGTAACGGTGTTCGCTCGATTGCCGACGGCGTTGGTCTTACCGACGAGTTGCAATTGCACCATGTGGCGGCGACAACGGATATCCAAAATGGCGATTTATTGGTCAGCTCTGGCCTCGGTGGTCGTTTTCCCGAAGGCTATCCGGTGGCTCGCGTCAGCTCTGTTATCCACAATCCGGGCTTGCCGTTTTTGATTGTTCGCGCCATTCCAACCGCTCAGCTCGATCGTACCCGCCATGTCTTGCTGGTCTTTCATCGCGACAACAGCGGTGACTTGACCACAGCAACCCAGGCTGCGCAATGATAGAGGCACAGGGGCGGTGGGTGATTTACGGTAGTTTTGCCATCGCATTTTTGCTGGCGGTGGTGCCGATGCCGCACTGGCTGGTGTTCGCTCGCCCCGAGTGGCTGGTGATGTTTTTAATTTACTGGGTGATGGCGCTGCCGCATCGTGTCGGTGTTGGCACGGCCTTTATACTGGGTTTGTTGCTCGATGGCCTGCGCGGTGAAATCATGGGGCAAAATGCGCTGGCCCTGGTGGTGGTCAGTTATATTTGTCTCAATGTATACCAGCGTATGCGAAATTTCTCGCTGTGGCAGCAGGCTATGTTGGTCTTTATCTTGGTGGGGTTGTCGGCGATGATTGGCCGATGGGTGCAGAGTTTTGGCAGCAGTCACCCACCCTCGCTACACTTCTTAATATCGGCATTTTGCAGTG
Organism: Sinobacterium norvegicum; assembly: GCF_923077115.1. Lineage (NCBI taxonomy): Bacteria > Pseudomonadati > Pseudomonadota > Gammaproteobacteria > Cellvibrionales > Spongiibacteraceae > Sinobacterium > Sinobacterium norvegicum. The sequence continues at coordinate 1,316,322 of NZ_CAKLPX010000001.1, read as the reverse complement.
CGATTATCTGGCCATGGTTTATGGTTTTTATGCGCGCTACTCGCCGTCGTTTTAGGGTCACTTAATGGCTACTGATTTTGCTATTTACCTCGCCTCAGCCTCGCCACGTCGCGCCGAACTTTTGCAACAGGCCGGAGTGAGCTTCGAGCGCGTGGTGGCCGATATCGATGAGACGCCGCTGGACAGTGAGAGTCCGAGAGATTATGTCGAGCGACTAGCTCTGGCCAAGGCGGTGGCGGTTCAATCTTTGATTGCCAGCAGTGGCCGGCCGATGAGACCGGTATTGGGCTCTGACACCTGTGTTGTCATCGATGGACAGATTTTGGGCAAGCCCGTTGATCAGGCCGATGCCACGGCGATGCTGACGAGGCTGTCGTCGTCACAACACCAGGTGATGACCAGTGTTGCCGTCGTCGACCATCGGCAACAGCAGGCATTGGTCAGTATTACCGACGTTACATTCCGGGCAATCAGTGCGTCGGAGATTTCCGCCTATTGGCACAGTGGCGAGCCGGCGGATAAGGCCGGCAGTTATGGTATTCAGGGTAAGGGTGGTCTATTTGTTGAGCACCTCAGTGGCAGTTATACCGGTGTCGTCGGCCTACCACTGGCAGAAACAGAATTTTTACTGCAGCAGTTTGGCCTCTCTTGCTGGTAGTATAGTGATTATAAAGCCATAAAAAGACGGTGTTTTTTCTCCCGTCAACAATATTACAGGTGGTAACAGCGTATGAGTGAAGAGATTCTAATCAATGTAACCCCGTCCGAGACGCGGGCGGCTGTGATCGAAAATGGTGTGTTGCAAGAGGTCTATATCGAGCGTACCAGCAGCCGCGGCATTGTCGGTAATATTTACTGTGGCAAGGTCGTCAGAGTGCTGCCCGGCATGCAGGCAGCCTTTGTTGATATTGGTTTGGAAAAAGCCAGTTTTATTCACGCCAGTGATATCGTCGGTCGCAGTGAGAAACTCAGTGCCGCTGACAAGGGCGAGGAGCTCAACATTCGCGATTTAGTCCACGATGGTCAGCGTCTCTATGTCCAAGTGGTGAAAGACCCGTTGGGCACCAAGGGGGCGCGGGTGACGACACAGTTGTCGGTCTCCTCCCGTTATTTGGTCTATATGCCACAGAGTGATCATATAGGTATCTCACAGCGCATCGACGATGTCGACGAGCGCAACCGCCTAAAAGAGCTGGTCAATGCCGGTATCGCGGTCGTAGACAGCGAGTCAGGTCAGGTAGAGAGTGACAACAAAAGCGGTGGCGGCTTTATTGTCCGCACCGTGGCTGAAGGTATCGGTGAGGCGGAGATATTAGCGGATATTCAATTCCTCAAGCGACTGTGGCAAACCCTCGAACGCAAGATGCCGGAGACTAAGGCATCCAAACCCGTATACGAGGATTTGCCGCTGGCGATTCGTGTGTTGCGTGACATGGTGCGCTCCGAGGTTGAGCGTATCCGTATCGACTCGACTGAGACTTTTCAGAAGGCGGCGGAATTTTGCCACGATTTCGTCCCCGATATTCTCAATAAAATTGAGCACTACCGCGGTGAGCGACCGATCTTCGATCTCTACAGTGTCGAATCGGAGATTCAAAAAGGCTTGGAGCGCAAGGTATCGCTAAAATCTGGCGGTTACTTGATTATCGATCAAACCGAGGCGCTGACCACCATCGACGTCAATACCGGAGCCTTTGTCGGTCATCGTAATCTTGAAGAAACGATTTTTAAAACCAACCTAGAGGCGGCTGCCTGTTTGGCACGCCAACTGCGAGTGCGTAATCTCGGTGGTATGATTATTATCGATTTCATCGATATGAAGGATGAGGAGCACCGTCGGCAGTTATTACGCACACTGAATAAGGTGCTGGACAAGGATCACGCGAAGACGGCAATATCGACGGTTTCAGAGCTGGGTCTGGTGCAGATGACCCGCAAGCGTACCCGAGAAAGTTTGGAACATGTGCTATGTGTTAGCTGTCCTGCCTGCCATGGCCGCGGCGCATTGAAATCAGCCGAAACGGTCTGCTATGAAATATTCCGAGAGATACTGCGCGAGGCAAGGGCCTACGACAAGAGTGACTTTTTGGTGCTGGCTGAGCAGTCGGTAATCGATCGCCTACTCGATGAGGATGCTGACAGCGTCGCTGATTTGGCTGAGTTTATTGATGCTTCTATTCGCTTCCAGGTGGAAGCGATGTACAACCAGGAACAGTTTGATGTTGTGTTGCTGTAACGCTCACTCTGCGGTAAGAAAATAGATCGATGGTTAAACGCGTTATAAAGCCAACCTATCACACGGCAAAGTACCTGCTCCTGGTGTCGATTGTCCTCGTAGCCGCCTATGTCAGTTTAGGGCGATACTACCTGCCTAAGTTAACGGATTATCGACAGTACATTGTTGGGCAGGTGGAGCAACAAACCGGCTTGCAGGTCAGTATTGAAGGCCTCTCAGGCGAGTGGCAGTTGCTGTCGCCGGGGATACGGGTAGAAGGGTTTAAGCTCTTTGGCGGCAGCGCCGAAAGCAGTGAAGAGGTTGCCGTCAGCGTTGAATTATTGTCGGTGCAGTTTGATGCGCTGGCATCACTGGCCCATGCGCAACCGATTTTTAAGACCTTGGTGTTATCCGGTGCTGAGATTAATCTGCAGCAGCGCGATAATGGCAGCTGGGGGTTAACGGGGTATGCAGAGCAGAAATCAGACAAGCCACCAAAGCCGGGTTCATCGACCAATGATAAATTCCGCGCCTTCCGCGAACTGATCGATGAGTCGCGTCGTATTATTATTGAAAACAGCGATGTGGTGTTAACGGCTAATAATGGCCAGCGTGTCGTGGTCGGTGCACTGAATGTTAAATTGTTGCAGTCACAAGATTCCCTCGCGGGCTCCGTTTGGCTGGATGCCCCCTCGGGGAAAATTCCGCTGCAGGGGCGGATTGAAGGTGATGGCGATTTATTCTCCTCTAACTTAAAGCTGATTTCCTCGCTGCAACTAGACTCGGCTCAGCTGGCCTATTTTCAGCCGATTGCCCCCAACTACATCCCCAATTCCATCATTGCCGATGGGCGGGTTAACATTGGCTATGATGCCAACGCCGGCTTGGTCATCGACAGCGATTTGAATTTTTATCAGCTCGATATTAATAACTTTATTGACCATCAACTGGAAGAAATCAAACAGTTGTCTGGCAAAATTGCCGTTGGTTACAGCGAGGAAAGTGGGCTTGAGGTTTATGGTCAGGACCTTCGCCTAGATTGGTATAGTGTGCTGGATATTGAAAAAACCAGTGTTGTCTATCAACCGGGGCAGGCTGTTAACGGGGCGGTTTCGCGGCTGGATTTAGCGGCCTTAACCAACAATTTATTACGTTCGGGTATGCTGCCAGCAAAGGGACAGCAGGCGTTGGCCACATTGCTCCCCGGCGGTTTCTTGAATAACCTTCACTGGCGTTTTGATAACAGCAAGCCGCTGGCTGAAAAGCTACGGTTACAGGCTGAACTTGAGGCTGTCAATGTACTGCCTTGGAAGGGCGCACCGGGTGGCAAGTTTGTCAGTGGTTATCTCGAAGCCGGTATTTTGTCAGGCTGGGTAGATCTTGATAGCACCGATGTTGCGCTAACCTTTCCCTCGGTTTACAAGCATGACCTGGTGTTTGACCAAGCCCGTGGGCGGGTGGACTGGCATGTGGGCGAACGTGTCACGGTCAATAGTAGCCCGTTGTTTATTGAGGCGGATTTTGGCACGGCAGTGGCGCAGCTTGATTTGGATATTGCCAAAGTGCCATCGGATCCATTGCCCTCGACAATGTCGTTGATGGTAGGGCTCAAAGGCAGTGCAGCTAAGTATCGCAATGACTTTCTGCCTTACACCCTGCCCAAATCACTCTTGGCGTGGCTGGATGACAGTATTCATCGTGGCAATGTCAGCGAGGCTGGTTTTATCTTTCACGGGGGGCTAAAAGGTGGCACCGCCAAAAGTATTCAACTGGGCTTAGATATTGATCAGGGTAATATTCATTTTGACCCTGCATGGCCTGAGCTGACGGCACTATCGGGACGACTCTATGTAAATAACCGCGTGACGACAGTGTTTGCCTCCGGTGCAGATATGCTGGGAGCCTACCTGCCGTCAACGACGGTAGTGGTTGACGGCAGTACTAAATCGTTAGGGTTGTCAGTGAAATCCAGTATCGAGGCCAATGATGCTCAGAGCGTCATTTCGATGTTCGAACAGACGCCGTTGGCGGCGATGACAGGGAATATGTTTCAGGGTTGGCAGGCGTCAGGGCAGGTGACCGCTGCGCTTGATCTGGCCATGCCGCTGGTGAAAACAAGGGGAGTGCAGGTGGCGCCCTATATTGATGTTGTTGCCGATCTCAACAACAGTAACTTTGCCATTGCAGACTTTGGCCTGGGCTTTCAGCAGTTAACTGGTAGATTGAGTTATAACTCTGTCAGGGGATTGAGCAGCGACCGTTTATCGGGTTTGTTTTGGGGTAAGCCGATCCATTTTGCGATAAATACAGAAACAGAAACAGAAATAGAAAATAATATCCGCTATCAAAATTATAATATTGAGGGCCGTGGCCTGGTAGATGCAGAGCGGTTGTATCAGTGGACACAGCAGCCGGTGATTCGCTTTCTTGAGGGGGAAAGCGAATTTGAAGCCGATATTGTTATTGCCCCAGGCCCTGGCCGTCAACGACAGAGCGAGTTGTTGGTGCGCACTGACTTGCAGGGTATGACGGTTGATTTGCCTCAACCCTACAATAAGCAGGTGGACGAGCCCTGGCCATTATCTATAACGTTGCCCATCGCCTCGAAAAAGCAGTTGGCGGTGTTTAAAATCGACAATATGGCCGAGCTGCAAATGGATTTTAACAATCGGAAAATGCAGCGAGCAAAGCTCAATCTAGGTAGCGACTGGCAGCCAATGGAGCACAAGAAAGGCCTGCTTATAAGTGGCCACTTACCAACGTTGTTAGTTGATCCGTGGCTGGCGACGTTAAATAAATATCAGCAATTTGATACTGAATTGATTGCATATCAGCGCCAACAAGCTGCGCTGGAAGCAATGATGCCGGGCTTAACCATCAGTCAATTATTAACCGTTGAGCCACTGCAATCCAGTGTCGCGCCCAAGACCGCACGGGTTGATCAAGCGGCGGCAGATAAACCCTCAGCTACTCACGCAGCAACAACAGATGAGGCGATTGAAAGCAATGGCGAGGAATTGGCGCTGACGTCAGTGGCGGATGCTGATATTGGCGTCGTCGTCGAAAACCTCAGTGTTGGCCAGGTGCTGTTTTTTGGTCAAAACCTAAACAACAGTGCCCTGAGTATCGTCAATACAGATCAGGGCTGGCGGATAGCCATCGAAAACCCAAAGCTGACAGGCTCTATGCTGTTACTTCGCGATTCAGAGCGGTTAAAAATCGATGTTGATCATATGATTTACCCCTTTGAGGCAGCGGAGGCTGTATCGGCGCCGGTACAGGCTGCGCCAGGTTCATCCGTTGCCGGAGAGCAGGAGGCGTTGCCAGTCGTCGCCGAGGTTGAGCCCCTCGATGCGCTCAAACACATTGAACCTTGGAGCTATCCGCCAATGGACTTTAGCATCGAGGAGCTTACGCTCTATGGTGAGTCCTATGGTGGCTGGAGATTTGATTCCAAGCCACAGGGGCAGGGTGTATTTATTGAAAATATTGAGGGTCAAATTCGGGGTGTCGATGTTGGTCCAATAGCGGGGCGCGACAGTGCCAATCTGTTATGGCAAGTCGATGGTCAACAGCACTCGACCTCGGTGGAGGCGCTGTTGACTATGGGGGATATCGGTAAGGTACTGCAGGCCTTTGATCTCCCCGAGGCGGTAAACAGCAAGTCAGCCTCTTTTATCACCCGCTTATCCTGGCGGGGTACGCCTGCCGATATTGATATTAAAAACCTGCAGGGTGATGTGGTGTTAAAGCTGGACAAGGGCCAGTTTAAACAGACCGCCGGCTCCGCCGCTGAGGCATTGAAGATCTTTGGTGTATTGAATTTTGCCAACCTGGTGCGACGATTGCAGTTAGATTTCTCAGACCTATATAGCAAGGGGTTGAGTTATGACCAGGTCACCGGCGATGTCGCCTTTGAGCAGGGTGTTATGCAGATTGCAACGCCGTTGCAGGTCAAGGGACCGTCCAGTGATTTCAAATTGACAGGGCTGTTTGATTTAAATGAGGAACTGGTCGATGGAGAACTGGTAGTCACCCTGCCCATTACCACCAATCTCCCTTGGGTAATCGCCTTGGCGGGCGGCCTGCCAACGGCGGCTGGTGTTTTTGTCGCCAGTAAAGTCTTTGAAACACAGTTTAATAAGATATCCAGCGCGGTGTATTCGATCAAAGGCAGTTGGGCAGATCCACAATTAAAGTTTGAACGCTTCTTTGATGTCAGTGACAAAAAAGGCTTATTTGATTTTGACTTTGGAGGGGATGATGAAGACGACGTTAACAGTGGCAGCACTGCAGATGACCAGCGTCAATGACGTTGATATTAATCTAGCCACCATAGAAAAAATGTTAGGTGAAGGTGAGGCTTCGTTTGAGCTGCTGATACTGCCTGAGATGTTCAGTTTTTTTGGCGGTCAGTTGGACGCGTTGTCAGACACAGACTTGGCCAAGGTCAAAACCGCCATTGTTCGCTGGGCAAGAGCGTATAATGTTTGGATTGTGGCCGGTTCGATTCCGCACTATGCAGAGGGAGACAGCCGGCCATATTCCCGGTGTTGGATCGTCGATAGCCACGGATCTGATGTCGATTATTACGATAAGATTCACCTGTTCGATGCCGACGTTGCCGATCAGTCGAAGCAATATCGCGAATCAGACAGCTACCGGGCTGGTGATCGCTGTGTGGTGGTGCCAACGCCCTGGGGCAGACTGGGCGTTATGATTTGTTATGATCTGCGGTTTCCAGAGTTGACGCGGCTGATGTTTCAGCAGCAGGTAGACATTATTGCCATACCCTCGGCGTTTACCGCCGTGACGGGCCAGGCCCATTGGCAACCACTGTTGCAGGCCCGTGCTATTGAAAACAGCTGTTTTATTGTGGCGGCGAATCAAACTGGTTGTCATGACGACAAGCGTGAGACCTGGGGGCATAGCATGGTGATTAACCCCTGGGGAGAAATCGTCGCTGATGGTGTTGAAAATTCTGGCCTAATTGTTCAAACGTTAGATTTAACAGCGATAAAAAACTGTCGTCAGAGAATGCCAACAGGGCAGCATCAACGGATTTTTGTGTCGGATAAAATAACTAAGTAGTTGTTTTATAATTAGATCTAACGGCCGAGATGCGCTGTGGCTGGGCTGTTAAATTATTTTTGACTTTTCGTTACACTCTACTAATATGTTAGATATCACCCCGATATATATGGTGTAAGCGACGGAATCGCTGTTGACCAGTATTGCCACTTTTTAGGCAGTCGTTCAGTAACGGAAGACCGTATAAGGATGTACTAGGGCTCGGCAGTTAGCGAGTAATTCAGGGGAGCCGACCGGCTCAAGTGAAGCAGGAAACAATCTAATGAGTGTCAAACTAATCGATAACGAGGCTTTTTACGGCTATCGTGTACGACGTACCGTCGACGGCAAGTTATTCCAAGAGTACTTTTCTCTTAAACTAAACAGCAAGCGACTGGGCCCACGACTGACAAAGAATGTCGAAAAGACCGCCCAGGCCAGAGATGAAGAGTTGAAACTAAAGCAGCAGCGGGCTAAAAAGCGTCACAGGGCAGAGCGCTGTTTCCGTGGTGATGGCACGGTTAAGGGCATTAGCTATTTAGTGAAAACTGAAAAGAGCGGTACCCAAACACCGATATTCCAAATTGGTATTGCCTCTGAGTTGGACCATAAAATTGTCTGTACCAGTTTTTCGATCAACGCTCACGGTAAGGATGAAGCCTGGCGTCGTGCGGTGACAACCTTTGCCAAGCACAAGCAGATTGGTAAAAACAGCAAACTGTATAAAGAAATTATGGGTGCGATGCCGTCGGTATAAGGCACAACAAAACGCATTTTAAAAAAAACCGGCAGCAGCCGGTTTTTTTGTAACTGACGATAGCCGCAGTGGCTATTTGTCAGCCTCGTAAGCGGCAACCGATTTGATGATCTCAGCCTTGGCCTCGGCGGCGCTGGCCCAACCATCGACCTTTACCCACTTTCCGACTTCTAGATCTTTATAGTTTTCAAAAAAGTGCTCGATTTGCTTAATCAACAGCGGCGGCAGATCAGTATACTCTTTGACGTCTTGATAAATCGTGGTGAGCTTATCGTGTGGCACGGCAAGCAGCTTGGCATCCTGGCCTGCCTCATCGCTCATATTGAGGATGCCAACAGGGCGAGCACGCACCACCGAACCGGGAATAACCGGGTAGGGGGTAACCACTAACACATCGAGTGCGTCACCATCATCTGATAGCGTGTTATTGATATAGCCATAGTTTGCCGGGTAGAACATCGGTGTGGCCATAAAACGGTCAACCATAATGCAGTCGGCATCCTTATCAATTTCATATTTGATCGGATCGTGGTTGGCGGGGATTTCTACCACTACATAGATATCATCGGGCAGGTCTTTACCGGCGGGTATTTTATCAAAGCTCATAGTAACTCCTTGCTGTCTGGTGTTGTTGTATTTCTTATCAATAGTCGTTTTTTTGGCACCGTTTATTATAGATTTAGTTTATCACAACAAAGGCTTAAGGCCGATGCGAGTGACAATTTATGCCGTTTATTACAGCTTTTATTGATCTCAATCGGCGCGCTTGTCACGAGCCACGTGGCGGAGCGTGAAACTGTGTGTATCTTCACCCGGTGACGGGGTTATTTAGTCGCCGACGGGCTTTAAAGTGATTATTTTGATGCTGAGCAAGGTTTTTTTGGCTATAATTGCGCCAATTCAAAACACGCCTATTTCGATGGGCTGTTGGTAAACTCTATAAAATTCAGATAGTAATAGGCGATATCCATGTCTTTTTTTGATTTAGAAACACCAGAAAACAACGAAACCGACAACCTCGTATGGTTGGGCCACCTCAGCCCAGACAGCGACACCATCGGATCTGCTATCGGCGCTGCCGAGTTATTTGGTGGTGAGCCCCGTCGTGCCGGTGAATTGAACAAAGAAACGGCCTTTGTCATGGATTACTGCGGTGCACCACTGCCTAAGATGATCGAGAAAGTGGAAGGCCAGAAGGTTGGCCTGGTTGATTTCAACCAGAAGACTCAGTTGCACAAGATTGTCGACAACAATGATATCGTTGCTATTATCGACCACCACGCGATTCAGGATCAGCCGATTACCTTTAACACCGCTATGTCGGTTGATATCCGTCCTTGGGGCAGCGCCGCGACTATTCTGGCCGACCGTTTCGAGAAGATGGGCAAGCAGCCAAGCAAGGCGACGGCCTGTGTCATGCTGGCCGGTATCCTATCAGACACCTTGATCTTCGAATCACCCACCACCTGTGCCCAGGACAAGCCTTTCGCTGAAAAGTTGGCCGCCTATGCCGGCATCGAAGACTTATACGCCTTCGGTAATGCCATGATGGAAGCGAAGTCTGACCTTGCCGACGTATCGACTTACGACGTTTTAAAAGGTGACTTCAAGCACTACGAAATCAATGGTAAGAAAGTGGGTTACGGCGTGGCTGAAACATTAAAGCCGCAGCAGTTGATCGAACGTCAGGCTGAGTTTCTGGCCGAGATGGAAGGTGAAAAAGCCAAGCAAGGCCTGGACTTCATCTTCTTCGCCATCGTTGATACCAAGAATAAAGAGACTCACTTGGTGATCTATTCTGGTGCCGAGGCTGAGCTAGCCGGTACCGCCTACGGTGCCAGCGCTGAGAATAACTGGATGGTGCTACCGGGCTTGATCTCTCGTAAGAAGCAGCTAATGCCTGTTATCCAGGAAGTACTGTCTGCTTAATTGTTAAGCGGTAGAAAAAGGCGTCTATTGAGGCGCCTTTTTTGTGCCTGTCGATTGCGTGTCCGCGCGGCGCAGGCCGTTGCGGGTACCGGGTGTGGAAAGTGATTTCAATGGCCAGGCTTATGCCGGCAGGCGGGGTATAAAGGGCCAGCCACCCCTCTGGGCTGAAGAAGAGGTGACTGGCAAAGCTAACAGGGTTAGCGGTTGGGGCAGAACAGATTAAGCGGCTTGTAATTCGACGCTGTCGCCGTTACTCCGCACCTTGAAGACCGATAACTTGACGTCATCCTCTTCGATGCATTGACCGCTGTTGAGGCAGAAGTGTTGCTTGTACAGTGGGCTGGCCACTACGGTGGCACCATTGAGGCAGCCAACAATGCCGCGGGCAATAATATTGGCATTACAGAGGGGGTCAAAGTTGTCGATGGCGTAGAGTTCATCCTCGACGCGAAAGATGGCGATCTGCCTGTCGCCAACGCGTACAGCTGCACCGGCGTTGGGAAGGATGTCGTCGAGTTCACAAACGGTAGTCCAGTTCATCATAGTCTCCATTAAACGGTTGATTAGCGTCATCGCAGCAGCGCTGACGCTGAAAATAATGCCTTAGGCCTTGGCAATCAGATCAGTTTTCTCATCGACAGTGGCGGGGCGAATTTGGCCGCGCTCTTCGACGAAGACGATGTTTTCGTCTTGCTTATCGCTGTTAACAAAGCTGCGGAATTGCTTGAGCTTGTGCTCATTCTCGATGGCCGTCTTCCACTCGCATTGGTAGGTGTCGATAACCAGCTGCATCTCAGATTCGAGCTCATCACAGATGCCGAGGCTGTCGTTGATGATCACATCCTGCAGATAGCTCAGGCCACCCTCAAGATTGTCCATCCAGGTGCTGGTTCGCTGAAGGCGATCGGCGGTGCGAATGTAGAACATGAAGAAGCGGTCGATGTACTTTACCAGCGTCTCGTCGTCGAGGTCGGAGGCAAATAGGTCGGCGTGGCGAGGCTTCATGCCGCCGTTACCACAGACATACATGTTCCAGCCTTTCTCGGTGGCGATAATACCGACATCCTTGCTCTGTGCCTCGGCGCATTCACGGGTACAGCCAGAGACGGCCATCTTCAGTTTGTGCGGTGAGCGCAGGCCTTTGTAGCGGTTTTCGATGTCGATGGCCTGCCCCATTGAATCCTGTACACCGTAGCGACACCAGGTCGAGCCAACACAGGATTTTACCGTGCGCAGCGACTTGCCGTAGGCGTGGCCCGATTCGAAACCGGCGGCGATCAGTTTTTCCCAGACTGGCGGTAACTGCTCGGCGGTGGCGCCGAAGAGGTCGACCCGTTGGCCACCGGTAATCTTGGTATAGAGGTTGTACTCTTTTGCCACCTCACCGATGGCAATCAGACCTTCGGCGGTGACCTCACCACCGGGCATCCGTGGTACCACGGAGAAGGTACCGTCTTTCTGCATATTGGCCAGGAAGCGGTCATTGGTTTCCTGCAGGCCAGCGTGCTGTTGTTCCAGAATATGGTCGTTCCAGCAGGTGGCGAGGATCGAGGCGGTGGTGGGTTTACAAATGGTACAGCCCTTGCCCTTGCCGTGCTTGCTGAGCATCTCTTCAAATGTCTTTATGCCACCGACACGCACCAGGTGATACATCTCTTGGCGGGTGTAAGCGAAGTGTTCACAGAGGTCGGTATTGACCTCGACACCGAGGTTGGTGAGTTCGGCGTTCATCACCTGGCCGACCAGGGCGACACAGCCACCACAGGTAGTCCCTGCCTTGGTGGCGTCTTTGATCTCGCTCATCTGACAGCAGCCGTCCTGTACGGCGGCGTTGATATCGCCCTTGGAAACGTTGTTACACGAGCAAATTTGTGCGCTGTCGGGCAGAGCGTCGACACCGAGGGCAGCACCGCTGCTGCCATCGTAGCTGGGCAGTATCATGCTGTCGGGGTTGTCAGGCAGCTCAATCTTGTTGAGGGCAAATTGCAGTAGATTACTGTAATCGTCCGCATCACCAATTAACACGCCGCCGAGTAAATGCTTGCCGTCTTCGCTGACCACAATCTTCTTATACACCTCGGTGTTTTCGTCGATATAGGTGTAAGACTTGCTGCCGGGGGTGTTGGCGTGGGCATCGCCAATGGAGGCGACATCGACGCCCATCAGCTTTAATTTGGTACTCATGTCGAAACCGGTGAACTGGTCCTCGCCGAAGGCGCCAACATGTTGCGCCGCGACGCGGGCCATATCATTACCAGGGGCGATCAAGCCGAAGATGCGTCCGTCCCACAGGGCGCATTCGCCGATGGCATAAATATTGTCATCGGAGGTTTTGCAGTGGTTGTCGATGACGATACCACCGCGGGGGCCAATCTCAAGTTCGCTGCTGCGTGCAAGGGCATCCTGTGGGCGGATACCGGCAGAGAAGACGATGATGTCAGTCTCTAGTTCGGAATCGTCGGCAAAGCTCATCTTGTGAATGCACTCTTCACCATCACCGATATTTTGGGTATTTTTCTCGGTGTGTACGCCCACGCCCAGGTCTTCTATCTTTTGGCGAAGTAGTTTACCGCCGTTGTCATCCACCTGAACCGCCATTAAGCGGGGGGCAAATTCGACAACGTGGGTTTTTAATCCTAAATCTTTCAGCGCTTTTGCCGCTTCTAAACCGAGCAGTCCGCCGCCGATGACGACACCGATTTTGGAGCTTTCAGCGGCCTTGGTAATGGCCTCTAAATCATCGATGGTGCGGTAGACAAAGCAGTTTTTTCTATCGTGGCCGGGCACCGGTGGCACAAAGGGGAATGAGCCGGTGGCCAGAATCAATTTATCATAGTGGTATTCATCACCGTCGGCGGTCACTACGCTTTGTTGTTGACGGTTAATAGCCGTCACTTCGGCATTGTTGTAATGGACAATGCTGTTGTCGCCATAAAAACCGTCGGCCACCATGTTGAGCGGTTCGGCGGTGCGAGTTTCAAACCATTTTGTCAGTTGCACGCGATCATAGGCGGGGCGTGATTCCTCACCAAAGACGGTGATATCAAATTGTTCACTCTGGTTGTTTTCAACCAGAGTCTCAAGAAATTTATGACCCACTGGACCGTTGCCGACCAAGACTAATTTGGTTTTGTTACTCATAGCGGAACCTGCTGCTGATAAAATAATTTTTCTAATTAGCTTAAAGCAATTGCCGTGCCAGCTATTTTTAAAATTTGTGCAGCCCTTATATACTGTGGCTTTAAAGGAAGATGTTAACGGTGTTGTATGCCGTCCGCACAATTCGGGTGCGATATCTTGGTGCAGTAAATGGCGGTTAAAAGGCGGTGACTTGTTAAAAAGAGTGCGTTTATCGTCGGCGCTATTTGTGAACGCTGCTCGGAGTTTGTTAGGCTAATGGCAATCTAACAGGGTCAATAGGTTTTACATGCATTTGGATGGACAGTTGATATTGTCAGCGGCACAACGCAGCGAGGCGGGGGTGAAACCGCAGAACGAAGACAGTATCGGTATCAGTATTCCCGATACCATAGCGCTGACGACCAAGGGGGCGGTTATCGCCATTGCCGACGGTGTCAGTGCTGCCGAGGCGGGCAAGGAAGCCAGCGAAACCTGTGTGCGCAATTTCATCGGAGACTACTTTGCGACACCGGAGTCTTGGACGGTAAAGAAATCGGCGCACCAGGTATTGGTGGCGTTGAATCGCTGGCTGTATGGCCAGGGCCAGAGTTATAACAATGCAGAGCGTGGCTATATCAGCACCCTCAGTGTGTTAATTTTAAAATCGCGGGTGGGGCATATATTCCATGTCGGCGACAGCCGTATCTACCGCGTTCGCGACGGTGAGCTGGAGCAATTAACCCGCGATCACGCCACCCGTATTTCAAAGGAACAGTCGTATCTGACTCGGGCAATGGGCTTGGATGTCCGTCTGGATGTCGATTATAAGAGTACCGAACTACGCCGAGGCGATGTGTTTGTGCTTACCACCGACGGTATTCATGATGTGGTCGCCGATGACGATATCTTAGCGTTGGCACAGCAGCCGGTAGAGCAGTATGAGCAACAGTGCCAGCAATTAATCGCCTTGGCGCTGTCGCGGGGCAGCAAAGATAATCTCAGCTGTCAGGTTATCCGAGTCGATGACCTGCCAAAGGAAGATGCCAATGATCTGCAGGTTAAATTAACAGACTTACCGTTTCCGCCATTCTTAGAGCCAGGCATGGTCATCGACGGCTTTAAAATAGAGCGAGAAATCCATGCCAGCAACCGCAGCCAGCTTTATATTGTAGAGCAGGTAGCCACCGGCCAGCGTTACTGCATGAAGACACCGTCAGTCAATTTTGATGATGATCCGGCCTATATTGAGCGTTTTATTATGGAGAGCTGGATCGGTAACCGTATCGACAATGCGCAGGTGGTCAAGGTTGCCAACAACAGTGTCGGCAAAAACTTTCTCTATTACTTGACCGAGTTAGTCGACGGAGTAACTCTTGGCCGTTGGATGGAAAGCCAACAGCAGGCAACCATCGAGCAGTTACAGCAGATGCTGCCAAAAATTATCAAAGGTGTTCGCGCTTTTCATCGCAAGGATATGTTGCATCAGGATATCAAGCCGGACAATATTTTGGTGGCGGCGGATGAGTCGATAAAAATTGTTGATTTTGGTTCGTGTTTTGTCGGTGGTATCGCGGAAATATCGGCGCCGATTATTCGTGATATAGCCTTGGGTACGGCTAATTATTCAGCACCAGAATACATGTTAAAAAGAACACCCAGCGCCCTTTCAGATCAGTTTTCGGTGGCGGTTATCGCCTATCAAATGTTGACTGGTGAACAGCCTTATCAGGGTAAACTGGAGCACACTCAATCGTTAAAACAGTTCAGCAATCTGAAGTATATTCCAGCCTATCACTATAATCCCTTGGTGCCGGTATGGATTGATGGTGCGATAAAAAAGGCGTTAAGTATCAGCCCAGAATTACGCTATCAGGATATTTCAGAATTTGAATACGACTTACTCAACCCCAATTCGCAGTTTCTTAAAGAGGTGCCGCAGGCCTGGGTTGAGCGTAACCCTGTGCGCTTTTGGCAGGCTAGCTCAGCCGTATTGTTAGTTAGCCAGTTGATCATGGCTTACTATTTATTACGCTAATCGACCCAGCCCAGCACGTCGCGCATAATCGACCAACGAGGCTCTTTCTTTTCGGCGCCACGGCCAAGCATCCAATAGTCATAAATGCGCTGTTGCTGGCCGTCTACCCGTCGTAGATTTAGCCAGTTGTTGGCGTAGTTAAGCACCGACTGATTACCGTTGGCAATGGCGTAGGCAACCGGGTAACGGCCACTGCTCTCCAACAGCGCAATACCGTAGCCGGGGAAGAATAGTGTCCAGGCTGAACCGGCCTGAGCACTGATAATCGCCGCGTCATACTTATCGTTTTTCTGACGGAAAAAATTCTTGTAATCGTCGATTTCAACAAAGGTGAGGTTGGGGAACTTGTGTTTGACCTTGTGGATAAGCTCGTCATGTTCAACATAAGCAATCGTCATATCGGTCATTTCGAGTACTGTTTTTTGTTTTTTAAATTTATTCACCAGGTGGTCTTTGGTGGCGATGGCGATATTGAGCTCGATTACCGGGTCGCTGTAAGTGATCTCGTTCATTTGACCAATCTCCATCGATAGCCCCGACATGGCAATATCAAAGTGGCCAGCATCGAGTGAGGCGGCGAGTTGGTGGCGTTTAAAGGGAATAAATTCGACGCTGACATCAAGGTCGTTGGCCAGCACCGTGGCGGACTCGATGTCGAAGCCGACCAGTTCGGCGTTGTTGTTGTAATAGCTGAATGGCACATTGCTGGGGATGTAGCCCACCCGCAGAGTGCCACGCTTTTTAATGTCGGTGATTGATGCCAACGCTTGTTTAGGGGCTGTTTCAATGTTGAGGTATTGGCGATGTACCTTGGTCGGCACCTTCTCTGCCACGTGCATATTGGCGATGACGCCACTGGTGGTCTCGGGACTTTTGATAAACGTGCCCATGCCTATACGGGTCAGTACAATCACCACAATGACACTGACCACTACGCCGATGGCGACGCGCAACAGCGCCGCAACGCTGAGGTTGAGTTTTTTCTGCCACAGCGATACCGCCAACAGGGTAACGGCAAAGAGGTTGAGCACCGCTGCCATTGAGTTGAACTTGCCGGTCAGAAAACCCGACATGACAAACAGTTGAAATAAATCGGCGGGCAGGTGTAGCAGATCGAGCATAAACGGGATGGCGACATAGACACTGCCGAACAATGACAGCAGGCCGCTGACCGAGGTCGATACCATGTCGATAATCTCGACGCCGCTGCCGTTAAACCAGCTGGCAAAAAAGACAAATAATATCACCGTCAGCTTGCCGATATTGGGGAAGGTGAAGACGATGGGTACCAGGATGTCGATCATTGTCGAGCCATTATCATCGAGGCTGTCATGCTTGCGCATAATGTTTTTACACTCTTCGGTAATGACCGGAATGACAATAAAGATATTGCCGGTGGCGAAGGCAGTGACCACGGCAGTCTTGGAGATTTGCAGTACCTCGGTAAAGCTCAACGGCGTTAATGAGGCGATAATCCACGGTAAAATCCAAAAGGTAAACAACAGGCAGAGGACGAAATAGCTGATTAAGTAGACCTGCAGGCTGGCAAACTCATCGACACTCATGGTGCCTGCAGCGGCGGCAGACATGGTGAAAATGCCAATGGGTAGCACCTTGACCAGGCCCTGAGTAATACGAGAAAACACCTCGCCGGCGGTACTCATAAACACCAGTATCTGCTGTTTGTTTTCGCCTTCCATGCCGATCAAGGCCAGCCCCATGGCAATACTGAACAAAACCATTGCCGGTACATAGCCAGCGGCCATTGACTCGAAGGGATTGGAGGGAATGTACAGCTTGAAATAGTCGACCTCGGGGGTGGGCAGAATCGAGCTGGTACTGAAAAATGAGGCCGATTCCACCTCCGGGAACGACAGCGGCATCAGGGCGATGACAATCAGCGCCAGCAGCCATAGTAGTACCATGATAAAACCGGCGCGGCTAAATATCATACCGGCATTTTCTTTGTTCAGTTTACCAATGCCACCGACCAGCGAGACGATAATATAGGGCAGCACTGTCATCTGCATTAACAGGATGACTGAGGTGCCGATGACGCTCATCCAACCAACATATTCACCAAAGAAAATACCGACCGCAAAGCCAATGCCCATTGCAACTAACATTTGTGTTGAGCTGCTCATAGTTAATATTCTTTTTATCACGATGATTCCCTAATCGATGCCTTGGCAGATGCTTTGGTTATTCCATTGGGCCACAGGCGAGGTGATAGTACCTATCGGCCGTTGTAATGAGTGTAAATGTTATTATTGGGGTAAATAGGTTTACTCGTTGGCGGCCTCAATACGTTCGAGACGCTCTTGCTCCTCGACAAAGGCGGCCTTGATTTCATCGATAACGGCGTCGACATCGGCGGCGACGTTTGATTGCTCAAACTCGCCGGTCAACTCGATATCCGGAGTTAGCTCACCGTCCTCGTACAGCGCCCAGATCTCTTGGGCAAACTGGGTGCTGTTGAGTTCGGGGGCAAACTGACCATAGTAGTCACGCATATTGTTGACGTCGCGTTCGAACATCCACT
Organism: Sinobacterium norvegicum; assembly: GCF_923077115.1. Taxonomy (NCBI): domain Bacteria; kingdom Pseudomonadati; phylum Pseudomonadota; class Gammaproteobacteria; order Cellvibrionales; family Spongiibacteraceae; genus Sinobacterium; species Sinobacterium norvegicum. The sequence continues at coordinate 1,298,654 of NZ_CAKLPX010000001.1, read as the reverse complement.
GGGCGTTGTTATTCGCGGCGGCATCGACAACCTGAGGCAGGTCGATAATGACGGGGCCATAGTCATCGACCAGCACGTTGAACTCTGACAGGTCGCCATGAATTAAGCCCGCGCACAGCATGCGGACGATGTCGCGGATAATATCACCGTGGTCTTCAATGGCCTGCTCAGCCGACATCGACACATCGTTTAATCGCGGGGCAACATTGCCCTCGTCATCGGTGACCAGGTCCATCAGTAGAACACCGTCGAAACAACCGTAGGGCTTGGGTACGCGGACGCCAGCATCGGCCAACTTAAACAGCGCATCGACCTCCGCCGATTGCCAAGTCTCCTCCTGTTGGTTACGACCAAATTTGGAGCCCTTCTCGATGGCGCGGGCGCGACGGCTGTTGCGGACTTTGCGGCCCTCTTGGTACTGAACAGCCTTCTTAAAGCTGCGCTTGGCCGCCTCTTTATACACCTTGGCACAGCGAATGTCGTCGCCGCAGCGGACCGTGTAAACCGTGGCCTCTTTACCGCTCATCAGCTGGCCGATGACCTCATCGACCAAGCCGTCTTCAATCAGCGGTAAAATGCGTTTAGGTGTCTTCATAAATCGGTGGTCTACCTTTGCTTGAGGTCAGGATATGAGGTGGCGTCACAATAGTTGGCCGCAAGCCTTCAGTTTAACGAAAAAAGTGCCGCGGGAAAACCATGTTTACATGAGAATGATTCTCATCTAGTATTTGTCTGAGCGGGAAAATCTATGAAACACTGCCGATGGCTGCAACGTCGGTTATAATGGGGGCTTCGATGAAGAGTGATAGACCGGCTGGTAGCGGCCAAAAAGTTCAGTTAGAGATCGATATCGATAAGCTGGAGGCGCTGTTCGTCACCGGCCAACTCTGCGCCTCAGAGCTGCGTTGCCTCAACGGCACGACCAAGGCAAGAATATGGAATTTGTGCTTAAAAAGCTGTCATCAACGCTGAGGCGACTGTGAGAAAGACCGATAAGAAAACAGACAATCAAATACGGCAGACGCTGACCGAGGCCTGTGAGCAGGCGCTGGATACGGTGGAAGACTTCAGCTGGTTAACCCATACCGTCAACTACAATGCCTTTCCCAAGAGCCTGGTCATCACCTGCGTGTTTACCAGTAATCAGGGCTTGCAGACTGCTGACCGCAGCGGCCAGCAGCGGCAATTGGGGCGTTTGATTGCCGACAAGCTCAAGGCTGTCGGCATCCCGCTGACCAATGTTAGCGAACAAATACGCTTCGACACCGAGGAAGACTGCGACCGCCACAGTGGTGGGCAGTGGCATCTGCGCCTGGCGTAGTTGGCCGAGCCGTTAAAGCCGAGGGTGACCGACGCCGACAGCGCGATAATAAGCCCCCATAAAAAAAGCGAGCACAAGGCTCGCTTTTTTTATGGGGCAATAGTGTTTTTACTGGCTGCCCTGGTTCTCCTGCATCATCTCCATGACTTGGTCGATGCTGAAGCTGGCGGCCTTCTGCCGGGGCGGATATTCCTTAAAGGTAGCGAGGAATTTGCCAACATAGGGCTGCGCTGGTATCAGTAAAAAGACGCGATCAATCATCCAGTCGTAGTAGGTGTTCGAGGTCAGCTGGGCACGCTCGAAGGGGTCGCGACGCAGGTTAAACAACAGCGGTACTCGCAACGGTGTGAACGGGTTAGACCAGGCAGCCAGTGTGGTCTCCTGACGCTGTTCCATGAAGATTGCCTTCCAGTCGTTAAAGCGCAGCGCTGTTAAGTCGCCGTCGTCAGAGAAATAGAAGATCTCTTCCCGCGGGGTCTTGTCGGTCTGGCCCATCAGATAGGGCAGGGTGTTGTAGCCGTCGAGATGGTTTTTATAGCTGCGCCCCAGGGCGTTATAGCGGCTGAGCAACTGCTTTTTAACATCGCCGGCACCGGAGATGGCGGCAAAGGTAGGCAGCCAATCCATGTGGTGCATAATCTCGTTAGACACGGTATTCGGCTTGATCTTATTGGGCCAGCGTACCATGGCCGGTACTCGCCATCCGCCTTCCCAGTTGGTGTTCTTCTCACCGCGGAACGGTGTCATCGCCGCATCGGGCCAGGTATTCATATGGGGGCCGTTATCGGTGGAGTAAAATACCACGGTGTTATCGGCAATCTTTAACTCATCGAGTTGATCGAGAAACAAACCGATATGACGGTCGTGTTCGATCATACCGATGGAGTATTCATCGAGATGGGCAAAGGCGGGGTCGTTCATCAACTCGTCTTTGACGTGGGTGCGGAAGTGCATACGCGTGCCGCTCCACCAGACAAAGAACGGCTTGTTGGCCTTGGCGGCCTTGGCAATAAAGTCGAGGGCGGCGGCGGACGTCTCGTCGTCGACGGTTTCCATCCGCTTCTTGGTCAGCGGCCCGGTGTCTTCAATCTTGCCATCGGCATAGGAGTGGATGACACCACGGGGGCCGAATTTCTTGGCAAAGCTGGGGTTTTTCGGGTAGTCACGCTGCTCGGGTTCTTCCTCGGCATTGAGGTGATAAAGGTTGCCGAAGAACTCATCGAAGCCATGATTGGTGGGCAGGTGTTCATCCTTGTCACCGAGGTGGTTCTTACCAAATTGGCCGGTCATATAGCCCTGGTTTTTTAGTACGGCGGCAATGGTAATGTCTTTTTCGCTGAGGCCGAGTTCGGCGCCCGGCATACCGACCTTCGACAGACCGGTACGGAATACCGATTGGCCGGTAATAAAGGAAGAGCGGCCGGCGGTACAGGACTGTTCACCGTAATAGTCGGTAAACATCATCCCCTCGTTGGCGACGCGGTCGATGTTGGGTGTTTGATAGCCCATCATACCGCGGGAGTATGCACTGACATTCCACATGCCGATATCGTCACCCCAGATAACCAGGATGTTTGGTTTGCCGGCGGCGCTGGCGCACAGGCTGGCGGCGGTAAACACAGCGGCCGAGGTAAGCGTTAGCAGCCGGCGTGCGGCGACTTTGCCCAAGGTTAAATCCATAGCGGTTTCTCCATAAACGGTGTTTTTTTATTCGTTACTCTGACACCCTACTATAGCCGAACACTGCAGGCACGTTATATTTGTATGGCAATCAAGGGGCTAGGCGGTGTACAGCTGGCGTAATATGGTATTGTGAGGGCTGATAATAACTTACCACCTCTAAGGGGTGGGAAAATAAGAGCCTACCGATGAAACCCAAACACGGCATTATTTTACTGGTGTTTACCCTCGGCGGCTGCGCCCAGTGGTTCCCCGCCCATGTGGATGAGTACCAGCCCGGTGAATACAGGCTGACCGCCTACGGCAACAGCTTTGCCAAACGGCAGGAGTTACAACACAAGTTCGACCGCGAGGCGGCCAAGATCTGTGGTGATGAGGCCTATGTTTACTTAGACCCCGGCAGGGTCGAGTGGCAGGAGAGCGAAACCAGTATTTAGGGTCAGAGTAAAAACTATTTTATATCGTTTGACAAAGCTAGTAGGTTGATAAGATGATTTTCTGTTGTCCGTGGAGAAAATCATAAGTCAAAGACCTGACCCTGTTGTTTCGCTGACCCTGTTGTTTCGTAACTTAATGATTTCGACTACTGCATGCATGAGAGTATCAGCATTATGATGCGGTAAGGTATCCCATAATAAAAACAAAGGAGAGTGCTATGGCTCAGATAATTTTTATTGAACACAATAATGATCAACACGTTGTGGCAATTGAGCAGGGTAAATCATTGATGCAGCATGCGGTGGATAACGGTGTCCCCGGTATTGATGCTGATTGCGGTGGCGGCTGTGCCTGCGGGACATGCCACGTCATTGTGGATGAGGCGTGGGCGGCTCAATTAGCGGTGGTGTCCAGTGAGGAACAACAAATGCTGTCGATGACACCAGAACAGCAACAAACATCGCGATTGTCGTGTCAGGTAACGGTGACCGATGCCCTGGATGGGCTGATTGTCCGCTTGCCAGAATTCCAAATGTAGCCGGCCAAACGCGGCGCCATTACGCGTATCGACCGCAATAAGAAAACCCTTTTATGACACATCGCTAACGGAAAGTGAATCATGAAGTCTATCACCCCAGTACTTGAAAAGATTGCCACACTCATTCCTGTACATCGACAAATTGAAGCGGCACAGATTCTTCAAAAAGCAAAAAAAGCACTCGGTAAGAGCCGGCCTATCCCTCAATTTATTGAGCGGCCGCTGCCCGATGTTTATGAACTTGCGTTAGACGATATTGATGTGAGCAACCCGTTTCTGTATCGACAAAACCGTTGGCAGTCGTACTTTAAACGATTGCGCGACGAGTGCCCGGTGCACTACCAAAAAAACAGCCCCTTTGGGCCTTTTTGGTCGATAACACGCTACGACGACATCATGTATGTTGATAAACATCATGCGTTGTTTTCCTCTGAACCGATCATTTCTATTGGCCCGCAACCTGAGGGCTTAGAAATAGAAACCTTTATTGCCATGGACCCGCCAAAACATGATCTACAAAGGCAGGCGGTACAAGGTGTTGTCGCCCCCCAAAACTTGAAACAAATGGAGGCGCTGATCAGAAGCCGAACGCAGGATGTTCTTGACCAACTGCCAGTTGGCGAGCCTTTTGATTGGGTGCAGCGAGTATCGGTTGAACTGACCTCTCGTATGCTGGCGACATTGTTCGATTTCCCCTATGAACAGCGCCACAAATTAGCTTATTGGTCTGATGTGGCGGCATCCAGCCCCGAGACATTTGGCGGCGTAAACGATGAAAACGCAGCGTTTATTGCTGCCGCAGAAGCGGCCAAGGCGTTTTCTTTACTGTGGCGAGACAAAGAAGCCAAGTTAGCAGCGGGGGGGGAAAGGGGGTTCGATTTAATTAGTCTGCTTCTGTCGGACGAAAACACCAAAGATATGATTGACCGACCGATGGAATTTTTGGGCACATTAATCTTGCTCATTGTTGGCGGCAACGATACAACGCGCAATTCGATGACCGGCGGTGTATTGGCCCTTAATCAGTTTCCAGATGAGTTTCGCAAGCTTAAAAACAACCCGGCTTTGATTCCTACCATGGTGTCTGAAACTATTCGCTGGCAAACACCCCTTGCTTACATGCGCCGCATTGCCACGCAGGATGTAGAGCTCAATGGCCAGCATATTAAACAGGGTGACAAGGTGGTGATGTGGTATGTGTCGGGCAATCGCGATGAGCGAGTGATCGATCAGCCCGATGTCTTCATGGTTGATCGTAAAAACGCCAGAAACCATATGTCGTTTGGCTTTGGCGTGCACCGCTGTATGGGTAATCGTCTGGCTGAAATGCAGTTACGAATTTTATGGGAAGAGCTGCTGAACCGGTTCGACAATATAGAGGTGTTAGGTGAACCGGAGCATGTGCAATCAAATTTTGTAAAGGGCTATACCAGCATGATGGTGCAGTTGACTAAAAAGGATTAACAGCTGCACTTTTTGACGTCACGGGGAGTCACTGTCTGCGTGGCAATGAATTGCGGGGTAGATGATATTTACGATATAATTTAGTTGGTTAGCATGGTGTGGTGGATGTCCCGATAGGTTTTTATCTGTGGAGAGAAATCATAAATCAAAGACCTGACCCTTTTGTTTGTTTCAATGAACAAAATCAGCAGATCCCTTTGATGTGGGCAGAGCTTATGAAGTCTTCATTTGAAGGCAAGACGTTTAAATACCACCAGACAGATCCGAAGACGGGGATGCGTGAGGTTAAGATATTGGAAGGTTTTCCTGTTTTAGTTAAAAATATAAAAAATTATTCATTATGTCTCTGATTAAAAAGATCTTAGAAATTATTAAATACCTTTGGCAGTTTTATTCTGTGGTGATTGGTGATGGATATAAAAAATGTAGTATTAAGCTATGGGATAGGTACTTAAGGCTAATATTGCTTCTTTTATTTGTGCCTTGTTTGTCAATTGTTCAGGGCTATCAAGGTAAGTTGTTGGCCGAGGGGAAGCCTATAACTTTTGTGGGCGAGTATGCGGGTGTCAGCTCGGTTAATTGGTTTAGTATTCCTAACGGCTCAGTTGATGTAAGGCTACATTTTTCACCTGAATTTGAAGGGAGGCGCTGGAAAGATATTTCTTTGAGGGGTTTTAGATCCAAAGATATAGATGAATTGTCTACTTTTGATGGTCAATGTTTGCGTATTGCTGTGGTTTATATTCCTATGCATGGAAAGACTATTTCAGATGTTTTTACGTGTGATGGTGGCTTTGTCTATCAGTTTGATAGGCAAAAATTCATCGATAAGTACACGGTTGTTTCTTCGCGTGATTTTTTATTTTTTATATTTTGTTCTTTTGTTTTATTTTTTATCGTTGGTTACCCATTAATTTTTTTATTTCTAGGGAAATAATGTTATGTCTCGATATTTAGGGTCAGAGTAAAAACTATTTTATATAGTTTGACAAAGCTAGCAGGTTGGCAAGATGAGAAGCTGTTCGCCGTGGAGAAAATAATAAATCAAAGACCTGAACCTTTTGCCCGTGTACGCTCTGGCATCGCCGGGCCGCTATAGGAGAATGGCAAAGACTACGGCGGCGGCACGCAGCAGTATGAGTATGTGGAAGATTTGCGTGATGATCCTGGTTCCACAGCACCTCCTAAGTGGCAGGATTTTTTTGAAGAAACCGGTAATGTAATTGACTTGGGAACGGAGACGCTTTGATATGAAAAATATTGAAAATTTACACTTTGTAAATCTTGAAGGAGAGAAGCTTGCCGTTAACCTTGGTGCTTGGGTCAGAGAAATATATCAGGTAGATTGTAAAAAAAGCCGGGCATTTCGGTCGATGATCTGGGGTGATCAACTTCAGTATCACTATACCCCTGGTGAAAACTATTCTGGCCCTAGACTCTATGCTTACCCCTCGCAAGATATGAAGTATCTATTTATCTCACACTGGCTCCCCGGTGGGGAGGTGCTCTCCATAATTCTAGATGCCGAGGGTAACAAAGTGGCCGACATCGAGCCGCCAGTAAGGACGTCGACCGGCTTGGGCAGCCGTTACGGCAGTGTGCCCAATCGACCGAACTACCTCGATCGGCCTGTGCAATTTGGCTGGAGCGAGGACCCGACGCTGATGATGATCGGTTACTATGTGTGGGAGAATGATGAGCTGGTGGAATATCGTCGCTATCATATCGAGGAACGCCGCTTTGACGATGTTGTTGAGAAATTGCTCAGCTATAGCTAATGAAATGAGCGGGGTCTGGTCTTGCCCCGATTTTGGCGAGCGATGGAAGTTTTACCGGTAAGTTAAAGGCCTTTTGAGATATTTAGGGTCAGAGTAAAAATTATTGGGATATTTAGAGTCAGAGTAAAAACTACCCGCGGCTGCCGATATCGCCACAGAGACATCGTCAGCATGGACGCTGACGCCGAGCCTACAGGGATGTACTTGCGGCGTTCTCAGTGGTGGTATCGGCGGACGCACGCGCAGGAATAGCCAAGATTAATGGCGTCAGATCTTGCATCTACCCCGGCCCTGACAAACGAAGATGATGATTCAATAGTGAATCAAAAAGCCTGCGTCTGAACGTTTGAATCATCATCGTAGCGAGTGGGGCAGAGCGGTTAAATTTTCTACCCCTCCAACAAAACCTCCGTACTATAAGCCAACAACTGATGATAAGTATTCAGCTTCTGCAGCTGCTCGATATTGCTTGCCTCGGTGTTTTCCAGCTGTTTGCTGGCGACGATTACCACCAAACATTGGGCGCGGGAGATGGCGACGTTGAGGCGGTTTTTGTCGAATAAAAAATCGAGGCCGCGGGGTGAGTCGTTGGCGTCGCTGGCGCAGAGGCTGAGGAAGACCACCGGCGCCTCCTGGCCCTGGAAGCGGTCGACGGAACCGGCCTTGATCTGTTCACCCAGTGCCGCTTTTAAATTATTGACCTGATGATTATAGGGGGCGATAAACAGCATGTCGTCGAGGCTGATGGCGCGGCTGTTACCCTCGGCATCGTGGTAGCTGCGGCCAACCAAGGCCTGGCTGAGCTGGGCGATGGCGGCGACTTCTTCATCGCTGGCCTGACTATTACCGCTGTGCTCGATGGGGCAGTAGACAATGCCGGCGTCGATATTGCCTAATAGCGGCTCGTCGGTATCTAACGCTAATACTTGCTGGTCACAGTGTGGCGCCCAGTCGAGCTTGTGCTGATAGATGGCGGCGGAGATGAAGCGGCAGATGTTGGGGTGCATGCGATAACTGGTGGCGAGAAAAACACCGCAGTCATCGGCGATGGTGGGGGTATCGTGCAATAGATAATCGAGTACCGACAGGCCGCTGTCGCCAGGGTGGGAGCCCTGGGTCGGCTGGCCGAGTTGTTGCTGGTCGCCCATTAGCACAATATTGCGGCAACTCTGGCTGATGGCGATGAGGTTGGCCACCGATACTTGGCCGGCTTCATCGATAAACAGATAATCGAATTGGTCGGCGACATCGTCGCGGCTAAAACCCCAGGCCGTGGTGCCGATGACCACGCCGCCGAATTCGCTGTGCTTATCGTCGACAGTGTCAGCAATTTTGTTATTTTTGATCAGCTCGATGCCCAGTTGCTCGAAGTCCTCGCCGGTGTCGCCGGTGCAGGCAAAGTAACCGGGCTGGCCAAGGCCTTGGCAGTGTTTGGCGGTGCTGATCAATAAATTATTAATCGCCTTGTGGCTGTTGCTGCAAATGCCCACACGTTGGTCGGCGGCCAACAGATCGGCGATTAAATGCTTGCCGGTATAGGTTTTGCCTGCACCCGGTGGCCCCTGAATAGTGAGGTAACTGTGGTCGAGGGCCAGCACCGCAGCGCTGATCTGTTCGAGGGACGAGCGGGTGGAGGCTGGCTCGACAATGGCGCCGCCGGGGTTGTTGCTGTGTCCTGAGACAAAGCGCGGCTTGTAGCGCTGTAAAAACTCGACAATAGCGTTAGGGGCCTGTTCGCTGGCACCACTGAAGTCGCTGACGACACTGGCAATGGCCTCGGGGATTGGCCGCGGGTTGATGTATTCGTCGGGAATCAAACTAATCGTGGCCGCCGGTTCCTCCTTGCTGGTGAGGACTAACTTACCGTGGTTGAGGTCGCTGAAGTCTTTGTTCATGGTGACTTTCTGGCCCTCGCCACCGAGCAGGTAAAAGCTGCTGAACTTGCCGCCCTTAAACGCCTGATTGGCATCGAAGTGGTAATCGTAGGCTAGGTTACGCGCCCTAGGAGTCGGTTTGTAGGGCTCACTGGCGCTGCGCCGGCAGTAGGCGAGGCAGTCTAAGTCGTCGATCAACTCGTCGTGTTCCATGCCGAGGCGGTCAAACAAGCGCCAGAACACCGGCTTAGCCTCGCGTCGGTGGAACTCTAACGACCACGCTAAGGTTTGTAGCAGCGTCGCCTGCTCGGGTTGGCTGTCGAGTAAACCGTCGGCCTGGGTGAGGAGGCGGTCGCGCAGTTGTTCGCGGGCATCGAGCTCCTCGTTGATCTCGGCGGGCGGTTTTTGCTCAATAGCGAGGTAGTCGATGCCGTGGCTGAGTTGTTGTACGCGCAGCCAGTCGACCAGCTCTAAGGTGGAATCGCAGTCGTCGATATTGTAGAGGCGGATATCGTTGAGGATTTTCGATTGCTGCCAGTCGACGCCGTCGGGGTTGTCGCGCCACTGTTCGTAGACCACCACCGAATCACCGCCGTTGGCCACCTCGGTGTCGCGTTTGGCGCGGTATAGGTGCTCGACGTTTTTGATCGAGTAACGCGGCTCGCCGAGTAGAATACCGGCCTTGACGATTTTGTATAAGTCGACAAAGACCTCGTTGCGCAGCAGTTCATCGACCTCGAACTCACAGATGCCATAGCGGCCCATGAGACGGCGACAGGCGGCAATCTCATAATTGGCGTAGTGGTAGATATGCATCGACGGGTCTTGCTGCCAGCGTTGGTAGGCCCATTGAATAAAGTCGTGGAAGGCCTGTTTTTCTTGCCGGCTGTCGTGGGCCCAAAAATCCTTGAACTGGCGCTCGCCGCCCGCATCGATAAAGCTGCTGCCCCAGAGGTATTCCAGCCCCCCCTCGGCCAGTGGGTAACCCTCAATGTCGAAGAAGATATCCAGCGGCGATGGTGGTGGTAGCAGGGCTAAACCGATGCGCTCGCCAGCCGGTGGCGGAATCACCTCGAAGGCCGGCACATCGCCGCCCTGTTGGCGGCTACGGTATTGCATGGCGGCCTGGCGCTGCAGCCTGACCAACTGTTGCTGATTGAGGCCGGGGACACCGGCGTCGGTATCGACGTTGGCCAGTTGTTGTAGCTGGTTGATGCCGGCGGCGTTGAGTTTTTTAATCTGGCCGCGGTTAATCGTCGCCACCTGTGACAGGTGGTCGATGGCCAGCAGCTGTTCGCCGGCGTATTGGCTCCAATTACCCCAGCTGTCAAAATCGGCGGGCTGCGGCGGTTGCTCGGCATCGAACTGCTGTTGGCTGGTGAGAAAGTTTTGCTTCAAGCCGCGGTAAAAATAGTAGTAGTCGTCGGTGATCAGAGGGGTGGGCTGGGCATCGGCGCCGTTAACTATGGCAATGTGCGGCGGCCTCAGCCCTTGCATGGCCTCTAACATCTCGGCATAGCAGCACAGCTGCAGAATAAACGCCGGCTTGATAGTCTTCGATAACTTGCTGTCCCACACCTCGTAGTGGTAGTCACCCAGTTCACTGCTGCCGGGGGTTTTAATTAAGAAATCGGCAAAGCCACGAAAGCCATCGTGCTCTAGATAGGCCTGATAAATCACCTCGGCCCCCTGTTGCATGGCGGCCTTGGTGGCTGCCAATCTGCTGCTGTCATCGCTGTGTGGCGGGTTGATGCTGAGGTCGGCAACCGTCAGCCCCTGTTGCTGCAGGCTGGCCAATACCTGCTGTTCAAAGCCCTCGCCCTGTTGCTGCAGGCTGGTCATCAAGGCGTCGGCGTCATCCTGTGGCGGCGTCTGTGCCGGTAGCTCGATGCTTAAACGCTGCATCCATGAGCCGTAGCCAGAGTCCATATACTGGCTGAGGTCGCTGGGGGAGAAGATTGTCTGTGGGCCGCGTTTGAACATTGAAAACACTCATTAAAAATCAGTGCTTAGGTTAGCATAGCGGTACCGAAAAACGGCACAATGGTAGAATATTTAAGCCGTTATACGCGGTGACCATGGTGTTGCCAGCCGCCTTGGGCTAGTATGTTAAATCCTTAAATTTAGCGTTCAACGGAGTGCACAATGGCGATTCAAACAGGCGATAAACTACCCAATACCGAATTGAAAATCATGGGCGCAAAAGGCCCCGAGGCAATGACCATCGAGCAGCTTACCGCCGGTAAGAAAGTGGTGTTGTTTGCCGTCCCCGGTGCCTTTACCCCGGGCTGCTCCAATACCCACGTGCCGGGTTATGTGGTCAATGCCGATGTGATCAAGGCCAAGGGCGTCGATAGTATTATCTGCCTGTCGGTCAACGATGCCTTTGTCATGGGCGCCTGGGGCAAGGATCAGAATGCCGAGGCGCTGACCATGCTGGCCGACGGTAACGGCAGCTTTACCCGTGAGATTGGTCTCACCATGGACGCCTCAGGCTTTCAGATGGGCGAACGCAGCCAGCGCTATGCGATGATTGTCGATGATGGTGTGGTCAGCTATTTGGCGGTTGAGCCCGCCGGTGGCGTCGATGTCAGTGCGGCAGAAAAAATCATTGCCCAGCTGTAAGTGATTGATAGCGGGCCAGGGATGTCGCATTTATTTGATCTGTGTAGGTATAACTGCGAATAGCGGGATTTTCTCAATCCTCTATAGTTAACCCCATACACAGATTGTGTATTTCCAACATCCAAGGTCTTTTAAACCGGTTGTTTAACTGGTTGCCGAAGTGACTCCCCGAAAGGGTCGAGAGCTTCGGCTTTTTTTTGCCTGCGATTTAGCGGTTGATCGCGGCGGCCAGTTTTTCTATCGCCGGTTGTGCCTGACGCAGTATGCCGATAAAGCTGCAGAAGCCGTGGATTTGCCCCTCGACACACTGATAATCGACGGCAACCCCAGCCTGGCTTAAGGCTTTGCCATAGTCGGCGCCCTCGTCGCGCAGCGGGTCACAGCCAGCGGTAATCAGTGTCGCCGGTGGCAGGCCACTTAAGTTGGCGAACAACGGGTTGACGTAGGGCTGCTGACTTTGCTGTTCAACATCGTCTAAATAGTGTTGCCAGAACCACTGCATTTGCTCGGTGCCGAGGAAATACCCCTCGCCAAATTCATCAAAGCTGGGGCGCTGACAGCTGGGATCCAGGCAGGGATAGAGCAGCAGTTGTTGCTGTACCTTAGGACCTTGACGATCACGGCTAAGCAGAGCTGTTACTGTGGCTAAGTTGGCGCCGGCACTGTCACCGGCGAGGCTGATTCTGTCGCTGTCGATGGCCAGTGGCAGGTGGTTGTCGTAGACCCATTGCAGGGCTTGATAGCCATCCTCTGTTGCCGCTGGGAATTTATGCTCTGGTGCCAGGCGATAATCCACCGAGATAATCACTGCCTGAGCCAGATTGGCCAGGGCGCGGCAGATGCTGTCATGGCTGTCGATATCGCCAACGACAAAGCCACCGCCATGAAAATAGACGACTGCCGGCAATAGTCTATTGTCCTCACTGGGGCGATAAATCCGCAGGGCGAGTTCGGCATTGTTAACCGCACTGATCACGGTGTCGGTAACCTGCGCCACCGGCTGTTTGCTGCCGTTAGGCGGCGCCATTGAGCGACGATATTCCTCTGGAGTGGTGGTTGCCAATGAGGGGAATTCCATCTGACTGAGGATGTCGATGATTTTTTGGTTATCGTGATCGAGCATAATGATTATTCTTATATTGTCGGCTGAGAGCTTCACTATAAGCAATTTTTTTAATAAACACAGCAAGGCGGTGTACACTGAGGAAATAAATTATAGGTCACTCAAGGACGTTAACCATGGCAGAGCAACAAGAACACCAGATCCCCCCGTTACTTCAACCCATTGTTGGCGCCCAAATGTTGTTTGTCGCCTTTGGTGCTCTGGTGTTGGTGCCACTGTTAACCGGGCTCGATGCCAATGTGGCATTATTTACTGCCGGTGCCGGTACGCTGTTGTTTCAGGTCATTACCAAACGTTCTGTCCCGATATTTTTGGCCTCTAGCTTTGCCTTTATTGCCCCTATTATGTATGGCGTGCAAGCCTGGGGGGTGGCGGCAACCATGGGGGGGTTGATGGCCACCGGTGTGGTCTATATGTTGTTGGCCGGTTTGATAGCCTGGCGCGGGCGCGGCATTGTCGAGCGAGTGTTGCCGCCGGTGGTCGTCGGCCCCGTGATTATGGTGATCGGTCTGGCGCTGGCGCCGGTGGCGGTTAATATGGCGCTGGGTAAAAGCGGCGATGGCAGTATTCAACTGGTGCCGGAGCAGACGGCTATTGTGGTGGCTCTTATCGCCTTAGCGGTGACGTTAGCGGCCTCGGTGTTTGGCCGCGGCTTTGTTCGCCTGGTGCCTATTCTGCTGGGTATTATTGTCTCTTACACGGCGGCGCTGTTCTATGGTTTGGTTGATTTCACCGCTGTTGAACAGGCTGCTTGGTTGGCAATGCCAGCCTTTACTACCCCAGAGTTTCACTGGCAGGCCATCCTGTTTATGCTGCCGGTGGCGTTGGCGCCGGCAGTGGAGCACGTTGGCGATATGATGGCCATCAGCAGTGTGGCCGGTAAGGATTATTTGAAAAAACCTGGTCTGCATAAAACCTTGCTTGGTGACGGTGTTGCCACCTCCTTTGCCTCGATGTTGGGCGGGCCGCCGAATACCACCTACGGCGAGGTGACCGGTGCGGTGGCATTGACCAAGGCTTTTAACCCAGTGCTAATGACTTGGGCGGCGGCGTTTGCCATTGTGTTGTCGTTTGTCGGCAAACTGGGGGCGTTGCTGTCGACCATCCCAGTACCGGTAATGGGCGGCATTATGATTCTGTTATTCGGTGCCATTGCCACCATCGGCGTCAGCACCATCAGCAAGGCCCAGCTCGACTTGCACCATCCACGTAATCTCGCGATTACTTCTATTCCCTTGGTTTTTGGTATCGGTGGCATGCAGTTTGGTGGCGGTGATTTTACTCTGCAGGGCATTGGCCTGGCGGCGGTGTCGGCCATTGTTTTGAATCTGATTCTACCAAAAGATCCCGATGAGGCCTGAGGTTTTGAGGCTCGCTCAATACCCGGATAAGAGGGCGTTATGTTAGCGATGGTTCTGCTCAATACTGCGATAGTTATTGTTGTCGTGGTGATTCACTATGAGTTTTTATTTCGGCTGTCGATGCTGCTGCCGAAGCTGAATATTATGCACCGCTCGCGCATCGTGCTAGGTGTTGGTGGCGCGCTCTGCGCCCATGCCATCGAGGTGTGGATTTTTGCTGTCGCCTACTATTTTATGCACCATGCCGATGGCTGGGGGTATTTCTCCGGTAATTTTGCCGGCCACCTTTTGGATTGTGTGTATTTCTCGTTCACCACCTATACCACCTTGGGCTTCGGTGACATTACCCCCCATGGCGATGTGCGCTATCTCACCGGTATCGAGGCGTTAACTGGCTTGGTATTGATTACTTGGACGGCGTCGTATCTGTTTATTGAGATGCAGAAGTACTGGATCGAGGATGAGGTGCACAAAGAACACTGATAACAAGAGTAGGGGAGGACGGATGCCTCCCCGAACGGTACCGCTTAGCTTTCGTCGGCTTTCTTGACGCGGATTTTGCTGCCGGCCACTTCTTGGCCATTAAGCAGTTTCATCGCCGCCTTGGCTTCACCAGGCTTGGGCATCTCAACAAAACCGAAGCCTTTCGAACCGCCGCTGACCTTGTCCATGACCAGAGTGCAGGACTGAATTGTGCCGTGTTCGGCAAACAGGGCGTTAAGTTCTTCTTCGGTGGTTTCGCGGGCAAGGTTGCGGATGAGTAGTTTCATAGGGCGTCTTTTCTATTGAGGTGACGCTGCTCAGGTGAGCAGCGAGGAAATTAGCTTGATTATAAACCCTGTCGTGGTGTTTGTCTTTGACGCTGATTGTCTAGTGCTCAAAATCGTCGGTATAATTTTTGGGTGGCGGTGTCCAGCCACGTTCCATCTTGCTGAGATTATCGCTGCGATCATTCTTCATTGCGCTGCCGAGGGTTTCTTCCAGCTGAATAAACAACTCGCGGTAGCTGCTGATAAATTTATCGTCCTCGGTGGTCTGCTGCCAGAGGTTGAAGAGTTGGTCGCGATGGC
Source organism: Sinobacterium norvegicum (assembly GCF_923077115.1). Taxonomy (NCBI): domain Bacteria; kingdom Pseudomonadati; phylum Pseudomonadota; class Gammaproteobacteria; order Cellvibrionales; family Spongiibacteraceae; genus Sinobacterium; species Sinobacterium norvegicum. Next base: position 1,283,382 of record NZ_CAKLPX010000001.1, on the reverse strand, counting down.
TGTTCTCGGTTTGATAGAACGTGGCCTTGAGGTTTTCGGCCTTAAAGGGATGGGTGCCCAGCTGTTTTAACGCCTCGGTGCCCAGTTCCAGCGCCGAGTGGTAGGTTTCGCTGATGACAAAATCAGCGCCGGCACTGCGCAGCTGATGGCTGTGGCCGCGGTCAAAGGCGCGACTCAGTACCTTTACCCGTGGATGGCTGTGCTTGAGGTACTGCACCAGTTCGACGGAGCGCTCGCGGTCGTCGATGGCAATAATTAACAGCGAGGCCTGATCGATGCCGGCGGTATGGAGCAGGTCGGGCTGGGTGGCATCACCGTAGTAACTCTTAATATTAATCTTGCGCATAATATCGATCTGCCCGGCCTGATGATCGAGCACCACAGTGGGTATGCCGTTGGCCACTAATAGGCGGTTGACGATTTGGCCGAAGCGACCAATACCGGCAATAATGACGGTGCCGGTGTCGTCGATATCATCGAAATGACGCTTGTTCTCGCTGACCTCAAAGCGCGGCAGTATCACCTTATCGAACAGAATAAATAAGCCCGGGGTGAAAAACATCGACAGCGCCACCACCAGCGAGAGGGTTTGGGCGATATCGGTGGGCAGTACGTGATTTTGTACGGTATAGCTCAGCAACACAAAGCCAAATTCGCCGGCCTGAGCCAGGCTGAGGGCGAACAGCCAGCGGTCGCTGTTTTGTATTTTAAACATCAGTGCCAAGACATATAGCACCGCCGCCTTGATCAGCATTACCGCGGCTGTCATTAATAGGATGGCGGTCAGGTTATCACTCAGCACCGTAAAATTGATACCGGCGCCGACGGTGATAAAGAACAGCCCCAGCAGCAGCCCTTTAAAGGGTTCGATATTGGATTCGAGCTCGTGTCTGAACTCGCTGTTGGCCAGCACCACACCGGCTAAGAAGGTACCCAGTGCCGGCGATAAACCGACCAAACTCATCAGCGCAGCAATGCCGATAACCAGCATCAATGCGGCGGCGGTGAAGATTTCTCGCAGGCCAGAGTCGGCGACGAAGCGAAATAGCGGCCGGCTTAAATAATGCCCCCCGACGACAACAAGGGCGATCGAGGCCAAGACTACAATGCCGTAGAGCCAGCCTGGTAAACCGGCGACCAGGGACAACTCCGCATGGTGCTCGGCGACACTGCTGGCCGCCGCCTGCGCCTGGGCGACCAGTTCTGGCAGGGCTAGCAGCGGAATCAGTGCCAGCATCGGGATGACGGCAATATCTTGAAACAGTAATACCGAGAAAGCATTGCGGCCGCCCTCGGTCTTGGCCAGGTTTTTTTCACTGAAGGTCTGTAACACAATGGCCGTCGATGACAGGGCGAAGATCAAACCGATGGTAAGGGCGATAGAGAAAATCTGGCCCATGGCAATGGTAATGGCGGTGATTGCCAGGGTGGTCAACCCCAGCTGTAAGCCGCCGAGGCCGATTAACTTGTGTTTCATATCCCACAGCATCTTGGGCTCGAGTTCGAGGCCGACTAAAAACAACATCATGACCACGCCAAATTCGGCAAAGTGTTGCAGGGTGTTGGTCTCGCTGCCGACCAAGCCAATCACCGGCCCAATGACGACGCCGGCAATCAGATAGCCGAGTACCGAACCAAGGCCGAGGCGTTTGGCAATCGGCACGGCGATCACGGCGGCAGCAAGATAGATAAAGGCCTGAATAAAATACGCGGTCACAGTTCAGCCTCGATTAATGTGGTGAGTGGGTTGTTTAAACGATTCTGCTGGCGAGCCAGTTTCAGATTAAGCCGCCCCTGTTGCAGTGCTGTGAGTAAGCGTTGCCAGTCGTCGATATGCGCCGGCAGCCGGCCTTCATCGACGGCGGTGCGCGAGCTAAACAGGGCGAAGGGGGGCAGATAGCGCATGCCGGTCAAACGTGCAGTTTGCTCGATTGGCTGTAATAATTCATTGAGGGTGAAGTGATTAAACCCCTGCTGCTGGTAAGCCTCCTCTGGGCCGCCGGCGGAAATGGCGCAGAAGAAGGTCTTGCCCTCCAGCGCCGTGCCATCGGCACCATAGGCAAAGCCGTATTCGAGGACTAAATCCTGCCACTCTTTGAGTATGGCCGGGGTCGAGTACCAATACAGCGGGTACAAAAAAATAATAATATCATGGGTGACCAGGCGCTGTTGTTCACGCTCAATATTGATGTGGTAGTCGGGGTATTCCCCGTAGAGGTCGACGGCGGTGATATTGTCTTGGTGTTGGCATTGCTGGAACAGCGCCCGGTTCACCTCCGACCGATCCTGGGAGGGGTGAGCGAATAGGATCAATATTTTCTGTGCAGAGTCAGCCATGCAGCGTCCATATTATTAAGACTTATTAGAGTCAGAGTATAGCGCTAAAAACCGTCATAAAAGGGATTTTTGAGTTGTCATAATGGGCATACATCCGCCAAAAAACAAACATCGAACTGTCACACTGAGGCCAGTGCTGTTGTTTATAACAGCATCGACATAAAAAAACGATGACCTATTGCTGCCGCGGCTCGCTGCTTACTCTCTTGCTGTTAAGAACAAATACTCCGATGTTAAACAGTGGCTTACTCTTGTTGCTCGGGCTTTATTTTAGCGTTGCACAGAGACGCCAAATCAATCTTGCGCAAGGTAAAGTGCGATTGTCATAAAGTTGTCATATCCCTGAAATCTTGTTGTCACACAGATTGACTACCTTTGTCGCCGATTTAACGTATTCACGATGATCTGCCACGGGGCAGGTTGTCAAACTTTGTAAATTTGATTTTCTTAAAGAGAGAAAACAATGACGATTACTAAGAAGTTTTTGAAACCCGCGATTATCAGTCTTGCCTGTACTGTCAGTTTGGTTGCTGCAACCACCGCCACCGCCGCCGATAAGTTTGTCGGCTCCGGTTCATCCTTCATCTACCCATTGATGTCTACCTGGGCAAAAACCTACAGTGACCAGCATGATATCCAGATTGATTATCAATCAAAGGGCTCGGGTGCCGGTGTTCGTGATTTGATCAGCGGCGTGGTTAATTTTGCGGTTTCAGATGCGGCAATGAATGAAAAAGAAGAGGCCAAGCTAGCCGGCGGTGCCGTCTATCTGCCAGTGACTGCCGGTGAGATTGTCGTATCTTACAACCTTAACGGTGTCGGTGAACTCAAGCTTAGCCGTTCTACTCTGGTCGATATCTTCATGGGCAAGATCAGCCGCTGGGATGACGCGGCCATCGCCGCCGATAACCAGGGCGTGGCACTGCCTGATCAGCGTATTACTGTGGTAACACGCTCAGATGGCTCAGGTTCAACCTTCGCCTTTACCAACCACCTCAGCGCTGTCAGCCCTGAGTGGAATGACGCTGTCGGCACGGGTAAGTCGGTACAGTGGGCCGCCAAGTCAAACTTCGTCGCCGCACCGCGTAACGACGGTGTTGCCGCCACCATTATGCAAACCCCTGGCGCCATTGGTTACATCGAATACGGTTATGCCGTTGTCACCAAGCAGCCCATGGCCGCCCTCGAAAACGCCGCTGGCAAGTTTGTGGCTCCCGGCCCTGAGACCGGTGCTGCGGCACTGGCCAATGTACAGTGGCCTGAGAATCTGGTTGCCTTCGCCGCCGACCCACAGGGCGACAATGCCTACCCGATCACTACCTTTACCTGGATGATGCTGCCTCAGCAGAGTAACAACCCAGAGGGGGCGGCGGTACTGCGCGACTTCGTAGAATACATTCTTACCGACGGCCAGCAGGTTGCCGAGCAAATGGGTTACATCCCTGTGCCAGAAAACCTCAAGCAGCTAATGCGCGAATCGGTTAAGCAAGCACAGTAAGTAAGTAAGACCCAATAGGCCCTGCCAGTGTTTGAACACATTAGCAGGGTTTGTTGATTGAACAGATTGATTGACTTGATTGATAGATTTTATTGAGAACAACCATGTCCCAACAGCGTTTTGAAGCACTAGCCGACAAGAACGGCTTAACCCAGCCACCAACCAGAATGGACTCGCTCCGTGATACTGTGTTCCGTGCTGCTGCTTACACCTGTGTTGCCGCCATTTTCTTATTAGTGGTGTATATTTTCTGGACAATTGGCTCGGAAGCCTGGCCGGCGATAGATAAATTCGGCCTGTCGTTTCTTACCGGCCAAGAGTGGAGCTCTGCCAAGCAGCAGTTCGGCGTCCTACCCGAAATCTGGGGTACCTTATTCAGTTCATTATTAGCCTTGGCGATTGGCGGTTTCTTCGGCATCGGCATTGCAATTTTCCTCACACAAAATTATTTGCACGGCTTTTTTGCTAATGTTTTTCGCAATCTTGTAGAGTTGTTAGCCGCCATCCCCAGTGTTGTTTATGGTCTTTGGGGTATTTATGTATTAATTCCAGCGATTCGCCCAGGGGCCCAATGGCTACACGAACACCTCGGTTGGTTCCCGTTGTTTGGCACCGAGTTAAACGGCCCGGGCTTAGCACCGGCGGCGCTGGTCTTGGCGGTCATGATACTGCCTACCGTGGCGGCAATTTCGATGGATGCGCTGCGTCGTATTCCCGAGCGTACCCATGAAGCCGTTTACGGCATGGGCGCCACCCGTTACGAGGCCATTACCAAGGTAATGCTACCAACGGCCTCCTCCGGTATTTTGGCGGCATTGATACTCGGCTTTGGTCGCGCACTCGGCGAAACCATGGCGCTGGCGATGTTGATCGGCAGCTCTAACCAAATCAGTTGGTCGCTGTTTTCACCGGCCAACACCCTGGCCTCATTAATGGCATCGAGCTTCCCCGAAGCTGGCGAATTAGAAATTCACTCGTTAATGTACGCCGCCGTCATTTTGTTAGTCATCACCTTTGTCGTCAACATGCTAGGCCTGTGGATACAACAGGTGACTAAGCGCAAGTTTGAGGGACAGTAAGATGGAAAAAAATAATCTCACAGCGATGTCGAAATCAGCCGACATCGACTTAACCAAAAGTTTTAAAAGTAAGCGCTCGATCAGCAATACGTTGTTTACCTGGTTTATGCTGGGCTGTGGTTTGATCGCCTGTATACCGCTGTTTTCTATTCTCTATATGTTGGTCATAGAAGGCGCCCCACGGCTGAACTGGGAGACGCTGACGGCGCTGCCACCGGTGGGCTTCGAAACGGGTGGCGGTATCGGTAACGCCATTGTCGGTACCCTGGTCATGGTCGGCATTGCCTCGGTCATCAGTATTCCCATGGGTATCTTGGCGGCGGTTTATATTAACGAGATTGCACCGAACTCGGCGCTGGCCAAGGGCGGTAAGTTTCTCGCCCGCGTCTTGACCGGCCTGCCCTCTATCCTAGCCGGTGTCTTTGCCTATGCCGCTGTTGTTATCGTGTTAGGCACTTACTCGGCGATTGCCGGTGGTATTGCGCTGGCTATCTTAATGGTGCCGACGGTGATTCTAACCACCGCCGAGGCATTAAAAAGCGTGCCGCAAAAAATGAAAGATGCCGCCTACGGTTTGGGCTGTACCCGGAGCCAGGTGGTTTGGAAGATCGTCTTACCGACGGCATTCCCCAGTATTATCACCGGTGTTTTACTCGCAGTCGCCGGCGCCGCCGGTGAATCGGCTCCGCTGCTGTTTACCGCCTTGTTCAGTAATTACCACATGAGTGACCTCAATGACCCGACCGCATCGTTATCGATTTTGATCTATAACTTCTCCGGTCTGCCGTTCCCCAATCAGATTGAATTGGCCTGGACTGCATCGCTGGTATTGGTTCTCATTATATTAATTTTCAACATACTCGCCCGCCTAGTCGGCCGACGTAAGTTTTAAGGTAGATTGTTATGAATAGTACAAATGTAAAAATGCCAGAATTGGCGATGAACTGTCACATTAAGAGTATTCACTACGGCGATTTTTTGGCGGTAAGAGACAGTGAATTACCGATTGAGAAGGGAAAAATAACCGGCCTGATCGGCCCCTCTGGCTGTGGTAAGTCAACCGTGCTGCGTAGCTTAAACCGCATGAATGATATGGTACAGGGGTTTAATTTCGAAGGCTCGATCGAATTTATGGGCATCGATCTCTATGAAAAGAAAATCGATCCGGTACTGGTGCGTCGCTACATCGGTATGGTGTTTCAGCAGCCCAACCCCTTTGCTATGAGTATTTACGATAACGTTGCCTTCGGCCTGCGGCTCAATGGTTTCAAGGGCAATAAATCGGATCTTGATCAGCGCGTAGAGAAGGCGTTACGTCGTGCCGCGCTGTGGGATTCGGTCAAGGATAAATTACAAAAATCCGGTTTGTCGTTATCCGGTGGTCAGCAGCAGCGTCTGTGTATCGCCCGCGCCATCGCCACCGAGCCATCGGTGCTGTTGATGGATGAGCCTTGCTCGGCTCTCGACCCGATTGCAACGCGTAAGATTGAGGCGCTGATGTTGGAACTGCGTGAGCGTTTCAGTATTGTTATCGTCACCCACAATATGCAGCAGGCTAAGCGTATTGCCGATAATACCGCGTTCTTCTCCGTCGATATGTCAGGGGATAGCCACACCGGTCACCTGGTCGAAATGGGCAAGACTGAACAGATTTTTGAAAATCCAAAGCACGAGATGACCCGTCACTACATCGCCGGCGAATTTAGCTAATCGCTACCAGCGAGCAAAGTGGTCTTCGCTGAGGCCCAGCATATTATTGATGATGATTTTCTCGCCATCGGCGGTTTCGATAACGCCGTTATAGTGGCCAATGTACTGCCTGAAGTTACTCTTCAGCAGCCACAGGTTGAGCCGCTCCTGGCGGCAGTTCAGCGGTGTAAAGCTAAGCTCAATAATCGGCCTTCCCTCACTGTTGGTTGCGTTACTGCGCACCTGCCAGTCGCTGAGATGAAGGGCTTGGCCGCGCTGGCGTTTAAAAGTGAATTGAACGCTGGGTAGGTAGTGACGTTGGCCGTCGAGCCAGCAGCAGTTTTCACTGACGCCGCTCTCGTTGACGCCGGTGGCGAGGTTGAGGCCGAAGCGACGGCCACAGCTGAGACGGTTGTTAATACTGGCCCAGCACCAGTTGGTCTCCCGCCGCATATAACCGGCGGAGAAATCATAGCCGGCCAAAGCCTCGGACAAATCCTCAATAGTATTGTTTATGCTGAGCCGGCCTTCGACGCTGAGACAGTTGTGCTTCTGGGTGTAAGTCCAGCCCTGATAACCGGTGGGCGAGCACAGCGCCAGTGGCAACTCTCCCTCCTCCCCATGCAGCTGTACATCGGCCTGAATATTGTCGGTGTCGATCTTCAGCCGCCATTGGCCACCGCTGATGGTGAACTCGAGACGGTTATTACCGCTGCCAATATAGGCTTGACCCTCGGTCGCCGATGGCATGGTTTGATAACCAAGGCGGGCGGGGCGCAGCCAATTTTGCTCGACCAGAGTATTGCTGGCCAAGTCATAGACATAGCAAAAGCCGCTGGCCAGATAACGGATGTCGGCAATGGCGACGCCAATGATGTGGTGACCGGTATTGATACTGATGAACTGGAATTGTTTGAAGTCAACATAGCGACGCAGTGCCCCTGCGGGCTTATCCATGCTGTTGAAGTAGCGAAATTTATCCAAGCCTAAATCGGCAACAGGCTGATCGAAATAGCCAAGCCGTGGTTGGCCATCTTCATCGATTAAACAGTCAGGGTAGGGGGTGGCCGGCATCGAAGGTCTCATTATTATGACGTTAATCAGTCACTCTACCTTGGCTGTGTGGTAAATGAAAGCAGTGTAAACATGGAGGAGGCTGATCACGTTATTTATACTACCAGCGGGCTGACGGTTTAATGGTTGGGTTCGAAGCGCTGGCGGATATCGGCGACATCGTTTGCCGTCAGCAACGTGGTTTGTCGTGACCAGGTTGTCCGCAGGTAATTCACCAGATCTGCCAGAGTCTGATTATTAAACTCTTCGCCGTAGTCAGGCATTTCATAAAACCCCATCAAGGCCTCAACATGACGGGGCTTTACCCCTTTTAAAATAATGGCGACGCTGTTGAAGGGTTGCTGGGCATTGAGTGTGCTATTGCCAATCATTGCCGGGGCCACCTGTTCGATACCCTCACCATTGAGGCCGTGACAGCCGGCGCAGTAACCCTGGTAGGTTTGATAGCCGGGCAATTTTTGATTGTGGCCATAATTAACCGGCCGGTTGGCAATCACAGGCTGTTCGGTGTCGAGTAAGTAACTAATAGCGGCATCCATATCGCCCTTGGATAACGGTTTTAAATAGTGATAGGGAACGGCATAGGCGCCGGTCAGCACGGTGCCGTGGCGACTGGAATAGCCCTGGCGAAACAGTTGTCGCAAGTCCTGCTGGGTCCAATTTTGGCGTCTTAATTCTGCGGCGGTAATATTGGGGGCATAAAAATTCTGATTAATTGCCCCAGCCAAGCGGCGGCTGTTGTCGGGTTGTGATAGGACGGATTTTGGCGTGTGGCAACGACCGCAGCCAGCGACGGCCTCGACTATATAGCGTCCTCGCTGCCACTGCTCACCGTGACTGCTCGTTGTCTGGACTGCCTTGTTGTCGTTTTTTTTGTGATGACTGATCGACAGCCAGGCTTGGCGCTGCTGTAACCAGCCCCAGCCGTTGAGGGCGATATCGTAGTTGAGTGGAAAGTGCAGTTGGTTACGGGGGAGTTGTCGCACCACTGCGGGGATAGACATGTAGTAGCGGTAGAGAGCCAAGGTGTCGCGCTCGGTCAGCAACTTAAAGCTGTTAAAAGGCATGATTGGCAGTAGTTGGCGTTGTTTACCTTGGCCGTAATGCAGGGCGTTGTAAAACTCGGTATAGCTGTAGCGGCCCATGCCTGTTTTGTTATCGCTGGTGATGTTAGTGGAGTACACCACACCGAGATCGGTGTCGAAGCGTCTGCCGCCAGCATTTGTGGCGCCGTTATCGGCGGTGTGACAACTGATACAGCCTGCGACTTGAGCAAGGTATTGGCCACGTAGCAGTGACTGTTCGATATCATCGGCGTGTGATTGTAGGCAGAAAAAAAGGCAAACTATACGGCATAAAAGCCGCACTGAAAAACGCATCCTTGGCTCACTCTATTGTCCAGTAAGCTTGAGAATAGCTGACTGTCGCGAGAGTGCAAAAGCATCGGCGAGAGACCGCTGCATTTATTGCTTAAGGCTTTTCGCCGTTGTAGACCCGTTCAAATCGTTGCCGGGCAAGGCCGGCTTTGTTGCCCGATATGGTCAAGCCAACGATTTCCATGCCGGCGCTGTCCGGTAATGATAACGGTAGGCTAGTTGTTAACCAGGAGGTGTAAGATCGTGTGTAATTGACAATAGTCTGCTCACCCTATTGTTCAGAAAAATTCACCGTTTCTACGCCTTTGTTCTTTGGACGAATAACCACGGTGCCGGCCATCTTGTCGTGCCATCCCTGTTTCTTGCTGTCCCAAATCACCCAGAAGAAACCCAAAAACAGTGGAATCATCGAGACGTAGTAGCCCAAATAGCGAATAATTGATTGTGATGTCGACGGTGGGTTGCCTGTTTTGGCATCGACGATTTTCACTTTAATCGCCATCTTTCCCGGTGTCGCCGATTTGTATTTCCAAAATAAAATAGTGGCAATAAAGGGCAGTATATACGTGATGATAATGTCGGATGCGCCTTGCACATGATCTTGAGAATAAAAATAGGACTCACCATAGACAGCATAAATAATCGGCACGGTGAACAATACGATGATGATCGAATCGATTACCGAGGCGCCGGCTCTGATCCAAAACCCTGCGTATTCGTAGTGGGATTCGCCGTTATCTGGGTTGGTATTACTCATGATTATTCCTTTGTGTTGGATGAGTGAACAGAGGCTCACTGCTTCTCTATCGTCACTGCAAGCGTCTTGCTGCTGCCGGCAAACCACTTCTGTACATACAGCGAACCGACAATAGGCGCACTGCCTTCTTCGGGCACCTCCTTGTAGCGGACACTGTTCTTGGTTTCTTTCTCGTATTCGAAGGTAACAGTTTTTCTACTCATGATGTGTTCTCGTCGGGTGTTGGGTGTCAATGATTGTTTATTGGATCAGACGGGGGCGATGGCGACAAGCCTGCTGTTGTCCTCATTTTGAACCCTGGCAATCCAACTGTCGCTGCAGCACCCCATCTTTAAGCGCCTGAGTCAATGAGCGCCTGGCGCCAGACCATAGGTGGATCGAGGCATCGTAACCGAGGTTGTTGGCAACGTGGATATCGGTGTTGTTATCCAGTGCGTGGACTAAATCGCTGTGCTGCAGCCACAGCCAGCTGTGGCGTTCAACATTGCTGCAGTCGCCTTGATTAGCCGAGATGGCAAACACTGGCTGGTAAGACACGGGAGCAAGAAAGGTATAGTAATTGGCGGATACACTGTATGGCTGGCTGCTCAAATGTAGTTTTTCAAAGGCGCAGTTGGTCTCCTCGTTGAACTCTCGACTGGCGGTTTCGTCGATGGTCTCACCAAATTTATTGCCGCCACCAAAGGCACCCCAGCCTTTTCGTTTGTAGTAGGGGTCATAGGCTAATAACACCAAAGCCTGGCCATTTTGACAGGCATAGGGAATGACACCGGCGTTACCCTTGGGCATGTTGCCGGCTGATGCAGAGGTGCTGAATAGGATAAGAAAGAAAAATAGGGAACGATTTGTCATAGGAAGATTGGCTGTGTTGATGAGACGCTAAGTTTAGCTGCAGCTCACTTAACTTCAAAATTTAATAGGGAGTGGCGCCACGCCCACACAAACAATACGCCAATGGGGCGGAGAACCCCGAGGCTGGCGCATGTTTGAGGCAGCACTGCTCTACTGGCTGGCGGGGTGAGCCATGCTAAAGATGAAACTGTAGTCGCTGGCAAAATCGGGGCCATTGACACCCTCTGGGGTGTTAATGGTGGCCGCGGAGTGGCAGGAGACACAGGTTGCCGATTGGATATAGGTTTCTAAGACAGTGTTAGCCACAGGAAAGGCGTCGGCATTCGGTCTGAACCCTGTCTGTGATAGGCTGTCAACCGGCACCGTATCCCCCTTGTTTTCATCCACAGGGGAGTCATTCCATAGCACATTGACCAGGTTATAGTATTGATAAACAGAATCACTGTTGGCCTGGGTAATCATTTTATGAGCCATTTTATTGATGGCGACCACAGGGTTTTCGTTAGTATTGGGCAGGGGGAATTGGCGGGCAACTTGGATGCCATAGGGTCGACACTGACCGGCTAATTGACCATCGACAAAGGATAATCCATAGGCTGGCGGTTGATTGACATCACAACGGGTCTGTTGGTCAATGTTGCCATTGACGCAGGCTGGAGAAATAAGTTGCTGCTGGCAATTGTCGGTATAAAAGGTGTAGCCATCACCGACTGGCCCTTTCTCTACCGCTGTCATATCGGGCGAATTATCCTGATGCTCAAAGGTGGTCCAAATCCAACTCGCCTGCGCGGTGGTTTTGTGAATAATATGCAAACCGACAAGGGCAAAGTGCTGGGTTTTACATTGTGTCTGGCCCGAGCAAATATTCGCCTTGGTCATCTTATAACGTCGCCACTTTTTATCCTCAGGGTTGGTTACCGTCAGCCAGGCAGCCTTAAATTCCATGGCGCCGGTTTTGTTGCCTAAGTCACCTTTGGGCAGATTAATATGTCGTCCTGCTTTAGCGGCTTTGTATTGTTCGGTGGAGTCGTAGAATTTATTGTCATAAAAGTAATTGTACTCATCCTCGTTGACCAGCACCTCATACCAGACCAGGTTGCCATTCTTATCGGCCAGCCATGCCTTGGTTTTATCCACCGGAAAGGCTTCGGCGAGGTCGCTGTTGGGATCGAAATCAACGTTAACCTTTGAGGTGCCGTACATTTTACGAATATCCTCCTCTTTATCATATTCGGCAAAGGCGCGCTCATTCCATGGGGGCGGCTTGCTGCCATCTTTTTTAAGAAATTCACTGACGCTGATATAGGTTTCAAACTCAACCGGCGCATAATCGCCCGGCTCGCCGAAGGCCGCGGCGGTTTTTGGTTTCTGGGTGTTCCAGTTCATGGCAATAAATTGCTGCCAGGCAAAACAGTTAACCCCAGCCTGATCGCTGACGGCGGTATCGCCAGGTACGGTACTACTCATCGTCGGCGGGTTAAGGCATGGCCAACTGGCTTCTGTCGCACTGACATTGGCGGTGAGTAGTGCTGTGGCTGTGGTGAGAATCAGTGCAGCCGTAGAGCGTATAATGGCAGTTGTTTTTGATTGATATGTCGTGCTGGTTTTCATTGTCGCTGACTCCTATTGGCTGTTCGTAATGGTGAGGTTTGCCGGTGTGGCTATCTGTATCGGTGCGCCCTCATTGGTCACACGAATACCGTATTGGCCAGCTTTGACGTTTTTGTCGATATTGATATCGAGGACATAAACCATGCTGTTGAAAATGCCGTGTTTACCGGTGACTTCGCCGCTGCCCATCGATGTGGTTTTTTTGATGTTGACGGTTATCCCGGTCTCGACACTGCCATCGGGGCGGATATATTCGATGGTAGCCTTCTCCTTGCCATCGATGCACTCAAGAGCCATATCGGTTAGCAGTGTCCCAGCTGGCACGGCTGGGGGAAGCAATGGGATGGTGGCAGAGCTGATTTTGGGTTGTTCATTAACCGCCTCAAATATGGCCATTTTTACCAGCGGCTGTGGCCAGGGGTTAATGGCGGTATTATCGATGACAGGGTTGTACCGAGCATTGTTGGGGAGTTTGCGATCAAGGTAGGCAGTGCCTGACAGCGCCTGATTAAAGGTTTCGGCGATCTGTGCCCCCCACCAAATCTGGCTGCCGGCAATGGTAATGTCGCTGACGGTATAGCCTTTCTCTGCGGGCACTTCGAAGGTGGCATGCAGAATTTCATCGTAGTTACGGCCGGTTTGGTCCGAGGTTTGACCACGGACGATGGTAAAGAATTCCGCTGCAGGCGTGCCATCTGGCGTTGTGTAGTGACTAAAGTCAGGGCGCTGCATATAGAGTGATACGGGGTTGGTCAGGGTTAATGGCACCCCCAGGTTTTTGACCACCTGGTTGACTTGCATACCAATATTGGGGTCGCTGTTTCTGAAGGATGAGCCGTAAAGTGAGGCGCAATTATTCGTCTGCGGGCTGTATTCGCTGTCGGGCAGCTGACGGATTATGGTCGCCGCAGCGCCAAGATATATTTCGGCTCCGACAGTATTAGGAGGGCTGGTTAAGTGGGCTGCGCCACCGCCCTTATTATCGGCATTGTTGCCGTAATTCCACTTGTTAAGAGGGTTGTATGCATAGGCACCGCGATAGTCTTTGACAAATTTACCCTTTTTATTTTTCAGGTATAAGTCTTCTAATTGCACATTTTTATGAACCAGCTTTCGGTAGAGATCAAGCACCTTGTTGGGAGAAACCCGCCAGAGGGTAAACCAATATTCGGGGTTTTCAGCGGTAAAGCTAATCTTGGTGATTTGCCCTTTCTCATTGCGGCTGACAACCCACTCGTTATATTCGTCTTTCCAACCACGTGGACCAACAGGACCAAAGTTGTTCTGTTGGTCGCCTGTTTGCCACTGGTCAGCGGGCTGGTTCCAGTTAACAACAGGGCAGATGTCGGTGGGGACGGGTAGCGGTGCAAAGCTGCTGAGGTCTTTACTGTTTAGTGCGGGGTGTTTTTTCAATAATTGTTTTAATTTTTTCGCCAGAGGTTGTCCTTGCTGGTCAGCATCATTGTACTGTATCCACTGTTTGAGTGCCGGGTTCTTCGGGTTTAATCGACCTTCATCAACCAGCGGAAATAATAGTTCTTTGGGAATCTGATAGGGGTTGTTTTGACTGGTGTTAAAATACCATTCAACTCGGTTAGGAAAGGCTGTCCAAGTAATAGGATGGATGACCATTTTCTCGTCTTTCTGAATAGAGCGCGGGTCAACATAGTTATCCCGGGGGTAATCATTGATATTGATCCATGGGTTACCGGCAATACCTTGCTGGGTAAAGGCATTAATATTTTGGTCCCACTCCGCCAACATCGCCGCCTGCTTTTGCGGGTCATTAGGGAAGTCGTTAATATTCGCCGGTAGTTGATACTGGAAGGTAGAGTCTGATTTGTGTGTCGATTGAACCTGATCAGCATGACTGAGTGGGCTGAGGCTTACCAGTGCAATCAGACAGGAAAAAATCGTCGGCCGTGTTAACAGCATGTGTATCTCCGAGGTAGAATGGTTGATTATATTTATTATTTTTTTATATTGCGGTATTGCTTTATTGTGATCCTGAATGATTAACCTTTGCTATCCGTGACACAGGGGTCTTTAGCATTGAGCAAATTGCCAGTAGAGAACCAAATTTGTTTGCTGTCAGTCAGATCCAGCGAGCGACCAATATCGGGGTTGCCTTGAAATTGCACGGTGTAGGTTTTGTTCATCAACGGTGAACGGCATGGCGTTGGCATAGAGGGCAGTTCTGCAAAGCTGAGTTCGACACCGGATTCAATTTGCGCCTCTGATAACCAGTCAATGTCGGTACTCAAGGTGATAATCTGCTGAAAGTCTGGATCGCGAGCGATGTAGTGGCTCAAGTGCATTTCATCACCCTCGCCAAAAATGATGAAGTTGAGTGCGGCTGGACGGTCGATGGAAAAGTTAAAATGTCTAAAAACGACCACCTTGCTGACTTTAACCGCAATATTGTTTTTTAAAATCTTGCCAGGGGTACCGCCACCATCATTGCTGTAGCCATCAAAAAGTGTGGCCTTAAAGGACGTCACCTGTCCCGACTTTAAATCGGGCAGGGTGAATTTGTCATTATCGACATTGATTAAGTTGTAGGCTTTGCTGGGATTTTCAGCCCGTAACTGCCGATAATAAGACATCATCTCGGGTGATAATTCCGCCTTTAGGATGACCTGATACATATGCTTTTCATTGGTGAACATCGGCATATGCAGCAGAAATAAACTTTTATCTCCGACCATGAACATGCCATGGTTGCCTGGCACATCAGCCAGAGACCCTGGGGTATCGTCGCCGCTGTGATGATGGTGAGAGATAGCGTTTTGTGTGCCAAGAAAGCAGCAAAGCAGTAGTGTTAGTCGAAATATTTTATTCATAATGTCTTCTCTAGGCTGTCGTTATGGTTGTTTTTTTAGTTATTGATTCTAGGGTGAGCGGGGAGAACTGGCGTCATCAAAGATAAATGAAAAGTTCGCCGGTATGGTATTGCTGCCAGCAATGGTGGCATTTTGATGGCAGTCGTTACAGCTGTCCTGTTGGGCATAGGTTTCCAAGGTGGTATTAGCTACGGTCAGTGCCGACTGGGAAGTAAAGGTGCCAAAACGAATCGGTATGGTGGCTGCGGGGCCAGAATTACTGCTATTAATATTGGGGCTGGCATCCCAAAGCACATTGATGAACTGGTAATATTGAAAGACCGACTTGCCGCCGGTTTTTTGACGGATCATCGACTGCACGTCGCTGTTAAGTTGTTGGATGGCTGGGGTGGCTGGCTGCTCGCGGGTGACCTGCACCGGTATCGTCATCGGAAACAGGGGGTTACACTGGCTGCCTTGGCAGCTGATCCGAGCTTTATTCGGTGGGCATTGCCTGTTGTCACAATGCGGGTTGTTAAAGGCATAGCCCTTGGCCGGTGTTGGTTGGTTGGCGTCGGGTACATTGTCGATATGCTCGAAGGTGGTCCACACAAAGTCAGGAAAGGAGGGGGTTTTGTGAATAATATGAAGCCCGACCAAGCCGATTATTTGCTCGCTGCATTTTTTTGTTTCTGGGTCAGTGAGGTAAGCCAGTGTCGTCAGGTAGCGCGGGTATAGTGTTTTTTGACCGGTGAGAATACGCCATGCAGCCTTTAATTCAAAACTGCCCAAATCTTCTTGCTGTTGAATCTTCCCCGGGTCATTACCTCGATAGAGTTCACCCTCGGGAAGAATAAACCCGCTGGGGTTGTTGCCTAAGGCATTAGTGGCTAAGGCGTATTGTTTGTCGGCATTATACAGCTGATTCTGCATAATATAATCGAACTCTGCCTTGCCGACTGAGCGCTCATAATACACTAAGTTGGATGATTGATCGGTTAGCCAGCCGCCGGTAGCCTGCATGATCTCGTCAGACACGGATGCATTAGAAGTGTTGTGGTGTCGCGGAGCGCGGTGATGCGGGGCTGAATTCTTACTGGATAAAACAAGGTGTTTAACCGTCTTGTTCGTTATCGAAGCGCTCCCGTTGAGTGGCGTGCAACCACTGTTGTCGCCGGCAATCACACCCCAGGGCGTGGGTTTTTTTGCCTTCGCTAAGAAAATGTCACTGGTGACTTTAAAGCTCTCCCAAACGGTCGGCGTGGATGCCAAGCCGGTGCTGGCATCGGGAACGCCCCAGCTGGCGATGGTATGTGTACGGTCAGGCTCGCCTGCAGCTTCACTGTTAACTGGCCACCGGCTGTCGACAGGCCAGTTCAAACTGATAAACATCTGCCAGGCATAACAATTCATCGTGTCCTGATCAGACGGGGTAAAAATATTATTACTGGTTAAGAATTGGTTGCTGGTTGGGTCAGTAATCAGCATTGAGGCACAGTCAGTGCTATTAGCCGGCATTGAGTAGCCGAACATTATCATGACCAGTATGCCCAAGCTGCGATTAATATTATTTTTCATGCGCATCCTTGCTATAAAAAAGCAGGGCCTGGCCCTGCTGTGTTTGTTATTGCTCGATAATGGCCAGGCCATATTCCCAGGGATGATCGCTATCACTGGGGTTATCGTCCTCGCCGGGGTTCAGTGCTCTGACACCCACAGTACTGGCAGTGGCAGCAGCCGAGACGTTGACATCGAGAATATAGGCCTGGGTGCCGCCGCCGTTGGTTTGACCCGGTACTGCAGACGCATGGGGTAAAAAGTCGACAACTTTAGCGCTTACGTTAGGGTTGTTGAATTGTACCCGAGCATTGTCTTTTGTTGTGGTCTTATCAGCGCCCTGGACAATCAGTACGAAACGATTATCGCATTTGCTATTGAGTAAGCCTGGTAAATCGCTCACCGATTGACCGTAAAACAATGACTCTGGCAAAAATTGTACCGGCCATGGCTGTAGACCTGTTGTGCGGCTGCTGACACAGGGTAGGACTGGTTGTGCGCCCTGAGGTGTCTTGGTATTAACCGATAATGCCACATGCATTTGATTGGCAATCTCGCCGGCAAAACGGATCGGTTGACCGTTAATTGTTATATCCTCGATGGTGAAACCTGCACTCTCAGGCACCTCGAAGACGGCATGCAAGATTTGATCTGAGCCTTTGGGGCCTGTGCCAGCGGTGCCTCGGGTGACTGTCCAAAACTGGCTAACATCTTCACCGTTGGGGGCCTGCCAATGTTGAAAGTTTTGCGGTTGTTGTAAATAGAGGCCAACCGGGTTGGTGAGAGAAATGCGCGCGTTGGCCGCAGCGGTATTGGCAGAGAAGCCGATATGGGGGTCAGAGTTACGGTAGTTTTGTCCGTATTGAGCGCAGCATATGAGTGACTGAGGGTTGGCGCTGCTGGCCAGTGGCCGCTGGATAGTGGCAGCGGCAGCCAGATAGATTTCGGCGCTGAGGGTGTTAGGTGGTGAGGTGAGGTGCATGGCGCCGCCGCATTGCCCAGCCACTCTGACAGTGCTGTTATTCCATTTGTTGGTGGGGTCGTAGGCGGGGTTGCCGGTGGTGGGGTCGATGACAGACTCGCCTTTTTTTCCGGTGGGTTGGTCGACGGAGTAGCGCAGATACAGGTCTTCTAACTGACAGGCGGGGTCAATATATTGTTGATACAGACCCAGTACCGCCTTTGGGTTAACACGCCAAAGCGCGAGGTAGTAGGCGGGGTTTTCGCAGGTGAACATAATGCTCATCATTTTGTGATCACTGTTGCGAGTGATAGACCACTCACAGTATTCATCCAGCCAGCCCCTTGGCCCCTGAGGCGAAAAGGGCACCCAATTTTGGCTCCAATCAATCGAGGGGCAGCGGGTACCCGGTATGACCAAGGTTTTTTCTGGCTCATCGGGGCAGTACATATGGTAATCAATGCCATTGGCTACCATCACATTGGTGTCGGCCATGGCCATCACCTCATCGGTGGTCAACTTGCGTTTCAGCTGTGGATTATTCTCGGCACCGTCCCAGGTAAAAAAGGTGATCAGTCGATTGGGAAACGGTATCCAGGTGATAACGGCATCGCCGCCAGCGGCCCCAAAGCCTTCTGTCAGTGGATTAAAATAATTTGACCGAGGGGCGTCATTGAGGCCAGACCACGGGTCGCCAATAATAGAAGACTGTGTCCAGCCGTCAACATAATGACTCCAGCGCTGTTCAAATTGTGGTAGCTGATCCATCATACCCAGTTGGCGAAAATCCTTGGGGCCTTGCTCGGCGGGGGTGGTGAATTGAGTGAAAGTATTATCCATAATATTTCTCGTGTTTGAGTGTCTTAGGCGGTGGCGCAGCACGACGGTGTTGGTTGACTGGAAACAGTGGTTGCCTGTGGGCTTCCCCAGACCAGAACAGGGGCAAAGCCGGGCAGCGATTGTTGTTCGTCGTCACTGACCGGCTGGCCACTCTCGAGATGGCTGACACGGGTGCTTAGCACTGTGGTGCTATTTTCCGATAGGCCCAGTGCTGCGACGGTATTACTGGCATTAAGGTAGCGGCTGACACCCTGAGTAATACAGCGGTTGTTTTGATCGACCATGCCCATGCCTATTCTGCTAAAGCGGCCGACAAAGTGCGGGTTATCGGTGGTGCAATCCTCTGCGCAGGGGCTGGGCTGATTGATAAAAACATCGATGACATAACTGTCATGGGTACAGCGGACATGATCGAAGGCTATCCACGCGGTTTCTTTCGGTGATAATGCGGGTTCATGGCTCTGTCTTAAAATACCTTGCTGGGGCATGGAGACATCGCCAAACTGAGCGGCAACAGGTGGCCCAAAGTCGTAACCAATGCGGCGGCAGTCCTGTGCCAATTGGCCAATACTGGTATAACGCCAAAGATCAGGAGTGGAGAACTCAAGGCTGTCTGCAGTGGCACCACTGAACGGGCGAAGAGCAACGCCGGCACTGAATTGGGCCTGTGGATGATTGCGCAGCCACACTTCTAACATGCGATCAATGTTAGCGTGGAAGGAGTAAAAAATAGGGTCAAAGGCGGTATAGGCGTTGTCGGCCATATCGCCGCCAACCCAACCATGGTAGTTATCATGGGGCTGTTCGTAGAGTCCATCGAAGTTAATATCGCGGTAACGGTAGTCCTGGTCGGGTTGTGGCGGGGTAAAATTGGGGATATTGGCCCAGGGGTGGCCAACCCCCTGTGGGGTACTGAAATTCTCGAACTTGAGAGCATCGACAACCTGTTGTTGAAAGATTTTTACCATCGAGAACAGTGCCTGTCGCTCGGCCTGCTGTTGCTTGCCCCGGGTATAAAACAGCGGATTTCGCTGGACCACGGCGCAGTCGATGTCGTCGGCATGGTTGTCACCGCTGCAGGCTTTTGAACAGCCATCTTTGGCGGCGGCAAAGCGCAGTGGGTTGGGGCGAGTCTCGCCACTGGTCGGGTGCTGATAGGTTTCTTCTAAGAAGGCTAATGGCAGGCCAGCTTGGTCGCTGCCGTCGACACTGGCGTCGATGGCCATCCAGTCCCAGTATGGAATAGCCATGCCAATTTGCTGCTCAAGCTGCATCAGGTAACCGCGGTGCCAAAAGGCAAAGGCCTCTTGGTAATGCAGGCACCAGTTTGTATGGATATAGCCAAACCGTTGCCAGGGGCTGTCGGGGGAGGCGTTGGCGACCTGCATAATGTCATCGAGAGCCGCACGATAGCGATTAAGCTCGATGTCGCTGAGGCTGTTGATGTCTTTGCGGACTAATAGATGCGGTTGATAACTGCTGGGAGTGGCAATTCTATCGTTGTGGTCAAAGGCGGACGCTTGGTCGTAGCGACAGCCTTGGTTCACCCAGTGGCGAAATGTCTCCAGTGCATCGATAGGCCAGAATTGACGCTCGTCGGAGGTTAGCGGCATGCTTTTAGAGGCAAGATGGTTGTAGATAGTGACCGATTGCTGCTTCACGTCTGCGTAGTGCAACAGGTCTAGACCATAGTTGACCATACAGCCATGCCACCGCTCTACAATGGAGGCTCTTTCGTTCTTCGGTAGCCAGAATGGCTCGGTGAAAAACGGTAAAATATCATCATTCCAGGTTGGCTTGGCATTAATCATCAGTATTCTGCTTTTAAGTCCCTTTAATCGTTGATATTGTACTTTCCTATTTTGATATTATTTATCTAATTCTTAGGGGAGATGATGAATATTTTTCTTATCGATACGGTATTTGAAAAATGACAGATGAGGCTGACTTAAAAATTCTAAGAGAGCTGCAGAAAAATTGTTCTCAGGGTTTGGAAGCATTGGGTGAGGCAGTGGGCATGTCGACGGCGAGCTGTCATCGGCGGATAAAAAAAATGGAAGCCGACAAGGTGATACTCGGCAAGAATTTACTGCTGGATGAGAAAAAGCTCGGTGTGCAGGTGACAGCGATGATTACCATACAGCTTGATATAGACACCTTTGATGTCGATGTACGAATGCAGAAAATTGTGCAGCAGCAACCCGAGGTAATGGGCTGCTACCTGTTGTCCGGTGACTGTGATTTTGTCCTAATAGTCAAGTTCTCGGATGTAAACGCCTATACCGATTATATCTATCACTTCTTGGAGACGTATAAAGAGATTCCTATTAAAACCTACTCGTCTAAGTTAGTGGTGAGAAAGGTGAAAGAGATATCGGATATCCCCATCTAGGCCGATGATATTTTTAAAATATGCTGTCGGTCATATAAAGTGGCTGGCGGGCGATTAAATATATTCACCGAAAACATTTTTATCTTTGTCACTTTATGGCCTGTCGCTCAAGTAAGAACCCCCTCTGTGTCGGTCATATCAGAGGGGAAGTTCATTAGCCGCTGCGTGTGTTTCTGCGGAATACAGAGTTGCCTCCCTACAGTAAATCCAGCATTTTAAACCACAGCATGCCGACGGCCATTGCCGGGCGGCGCAGCAGCTTGCCGCCGGGCCAGGTCATGTGATTGACCTTGGCAAAGACATCGTGACGTGAGGCCTGGCCGTCGATCAGCTCGGCGGTGACCCGGGCAGTGAGGTGAGTCGGCGCCACACCGTGACCGGAAAACGCCTGAATGTAATAGACATTGCCCTCGAGCCTGCCCAATTGCGGCAACCGGTTAATGCCGATACCCATTTGGCCAGACCAGCTGTAGTCGATACGCTTGTCGGCTAACTGGGGGAAGACCGCCAGCATATTCTTACGCAGGGTGGCTTCGATATTGCTGGGTTCCAGTCCGGTATAGTTTGATAAGCCACCAAACAACAATCTACCGTCGGCGGTGAGGCGAAAATAGTCCAGGGCGGTTCTTGGGTCACAGCAGGCAACATTGCCTGGCATCAGTGTGTCGGCGAGATCACCGAGGGGCTCGGTGGTAATGACACAGCTGTTAGATGGCAACACTTTCTTCGACAGTGCAGGTTTTAACTCGCCCATATAGGCGTTGCCGCAGAGCACCACATGCTTGGCTTTGACCCGACCGTGTTCGGTGTGAACCTCGGGTTGGTCGCCCTCAACAACCCGTGTGACCGGGCTCTGTTCATAGATCAGACCACCGAGTGAGGCCAGCGCCCGTGCTTCACCGAGGCAGAGATTGAGCGGGTGTACATGACCATAGCCCTGCCGGTTGATCAGGCCGCCAATATAGCGCTCGGAGCCGACCACCTGTTGATTCAGCTCGGCCTTATCGAGCAGGGTTAAGTCATAGGGGTAGCCCATTTTTTGATGGTATTCGGCAGTGGCTTCAAATTCGCGCATGTGGCGAGGTTTGAGCGCCACATCGGCATAGCCCCAGGTCAGGTCGCAGTCGATATTGTATTTGGCCACCCGCTCGCGGATGATTTCGCAGCACTCATTGCCCATGTCATAGAGTGCGCGAATCCCCTCGTCACCAATGGCTTTCTTGAAGCGGTCGTGGCTGTGACCGATGCCGCCAATAATCTGGCCGCCATTGCGACCGGTGGCCCCCCAGCCAATACGTTTGGCCTCGATCAATGCCACGGTATAGCCTTTCTCGGCCAGTTCTAATGCGGTGTTAACGCCGCTGAAGCCACCGCCGACGACGGCGATGTCGACACTAACGTCGCCGTTTAGCGGTGGGTATTGTGTGGTGTTGTTAGCTGTGGCTGCGTAGTAGCTATCTGTGTGTTCCTGTTCGACAGGCGTCGCTTTTAATCCGAACATAATAATCCCGAGTCGTGGTTAACGAAAAATAAAAAAGTCAGGGTATGCTAAACGGGAGTGTCGGGGTCGTCACCGCTGCCGATGTCTTGCCAGGCGGCGGAGGTGGAGGTGAAATGTTCCCACAGGATGAAGGGTGCGTAGATAGTCATAGCCCCATGCTACGCCGCTGGGATACGCAAGGCAAGTCTCTCATCACGGCTTAAAAGAGTACAACGGCGACAATCATTTTGATTGCCATGGCCGTCAGTAGTAGCTTAATAATAGTGATAAGACGCTGGTTATCGGCGGCGCGACGCAGCTGGGTGCCGACAAACGAGCCGGCGACAGAACCGAGAATCATCATGGCCAATAAATAGCTGTGATCGAACAGTGAGAAACCGATGAGGCCGAACACAGGAATCTTCACCAGGTGGCTGATTGACATAAACATCGAACTGGTGGCGATGATTTCATTCTTGCAGTTTAGTTGTTTTGTTAGCACGCTAAGCGACAGCGGCCCCGTGGCGCCGACGACTAAGCTGAGGCCGGTTTGCAGCAGGCCGATCAGGTAGTAGCTCTCATAGTGGCTGATAAAGCGGCCAAAGCGCGGACTCCATAAATTCAGCAGAATATAGATACCGATGGCCAGCGGCACAGTATCGACGGGCATATTGACCAGCAGTAGACCAAACAGCAGGGTACCGATAAGAGAACCGGCCAAGAACTTGGGCAGTAGCGCCCATTTCACATCGCTGAGGGAAAACGCCATGCGGGAAGCGTTGCTGGCCAGCTGGGTTGCGCCGTGGATGGGAATGATAATACTGGGGCTTAGGAAGATCGGTAGAATTGCAATCAACAGCATACCGCCGCCAAAGCCGACAACACCGGCAATGACAGAGGTGATAAAAGCGATAATGCCAAGGCTGAATTCAATCGGCATCGGACCCTCCCAAAAAATAGACAGTATACCGCATGACGTGTCCGTGTTGTGGGGCTATAGATTTTGCCGTGGTCTGCTTATTCTGCCGCGGTTGGGGTCAGCTGCACAGCAATAGATTTATAGGTGGGGGTGCCGCAGCCATCGGCGGTGCTGCCAAGCGGCACCAGTGGATTGGTCTCGGGATAATAGGCGGCCAGACAACCCTTGGGGATTTGAAACTCGACCACCTTAAAACGATGCACCTGTCGCAGGGTGTCGTCGCCGGGTTGATTGACGGTGGTAATGTCTATCCAGTCGCCATCTTTGAGGCCTTCTTTTTTGATGTCTTTGACGTTCATAAATAGCACGCGTCGCTCGCCTTGCACGCCGCGATAACGGTCGTTCATACCGTAAATTGTGGTGTTATATTGATCATGTGAACGCAGTGTTTGCAGGGTGAAAGTGGTCTTGCCGCAGTGTTGTTTACGCTCGTGAATCAATTCATCGGGTAGTTTGCTGTCGCTGAAATTGGCGCTGCTCGTCTTCGTGCGCCACTGCCGTTGAGCGGCACTGTTCGTCAGGTGAAAGCCACGTTCACTGTGAATGCGCTGATTGAAATCTTCGAAGCCGGGCAGTACGGCAGCGATCTCATCGCGAATACGCTGGTAGTCATCGGCCATCGACAGCCAATCAATACCCGACACAGATTGACCGAGTGTCGCCTGTGCAATGCCGGCAATAATGGCGGTTTCTGAGCGCAGCTGCGCCGTTGCCGGTTCATTGCTGCCCTGGGAGCTGTGAACCATACTCATCGAATCCTCGACGGTAATCATCTGTTCGCCACTGCTCTGGCGGTCAATCTCGGTGCGTCCGAGGCAGGGCAGAATCAATGCCTGCTGGCCAGTGACGACATGGCTGCGATTGAGCTTGGTACTGATATGGCTGCTTAATCGGCAGCTGCCCAGTGCCCGATGGGTGACGGCGGTGTCGGGGGTGGCGGCGGCAAAGTTACCGCCGAGGCCGATGAAGACGGTGGCGGTTTTATCGAGCATGGCCTGAATAGACTCGACGGTATTGAGGCCATCCTCACGCGGGACGCTGAAGTCATAGCGCTGTTGTAAGGCGTCGAGCAGCGCCGCCGGTGGTCGCTCGTTGATGCCAACGGTGCGGTTGCCCTGCACATTGGAGTGGCCGCGCACTGGGCAGGCGCCGGCACCGGCCTTGCCAATATTACCCTTCATCAGCAGCAGATTAACCAGTTCGCGGATGGTGGCGACAGAGTGGCGGTGCTGGGTAATACCCATGGCCCAGGTGAATATCGTGCGTTGACTGTTACCATAAATCGCCGCCAGCTTTTCAATCTCGGCCTGTTCGACACCGCTCTGCTCGGTGATTTTCTGCCAGCCCGTCGCGTTAACCGCGGCTTGATAGGCGGCAAAACCATTGCAGTGCTGAGCGATAAAATCGTGATCGAGCAGCGGTTGCTCGGGGCTGTCATTGGCCAGCAGGTATTTGGCCATGCCGCGCAGCAGCGCCATATCGCCGCCAAGCCGGGGAGTAATATAGTGTTGGCTGATGGCAGTGCTGCTGCCAATGAGTAATTCCTTGGCGCTCTGGGGGTCGGAAAAACGCTGCAAACCGCGTTCTTTTAAATTGTTAATGGCGACGACTTGGGCACCGCGTTTCGACGCCTTGCGCAGGGTGGCCAGCATTCTGGGGTGATTGGTGCCGGGGTTTTGGCCGAAGACAAAAATTGCCTCGGCCCGATCAAAGTCATCCATGGTAACAGTGCCCTTGCCGGTTCCGATACTCTGGCCGAGGCCGACACCGGAGGCCTCGTGACACATGTTTGAGCAATCGGGAAAGTTATTGGTGCCGAAGGCGCGGCCAAACAACTGGTACAGATAGGCGACCTCGTTACTGGCGCGGCCAGAGGTGTAAAACAGCGCCTCGTTGGCACTGTCGAGGGCGTTGAGTTCAGTGGCGATTTTGTCGAAGGCCTGCTGCCAGCTGATGGGGCGATAGTAATCATCGACGCCGTCATACCACATCGGTTCACACAATCGGCCGCTTTTCTCCAGCGCGTAGTCGCTCCATGTGCGCAGCTCGCTCAGGCTGTGCTGGGCAAAAAAGGCGGCATCGGCGCGCTTGCTGGTCACCTCCCAGGCAATGGCCTTGACGCCGTTTTCACAAAAATCAATCTTGCCCGCTGTCGGTGTTTCACCCCAGGCGCAGCCGGGGCAGTCGAAGCCACCGGGTTGGTTGGCCTTGAGCAGTGTCTTGACACCCTTGGCGGCATCCTCGCTTTGAATCAGATGTTTGGCCGAGCTCTTCAGCGCATCCCAACCACCGGCGGCATTGGTATAAGGAAGGTTGTCGTCGTGGTCTTGGCTCATCGTGATGTCTCTATCCAGGGCGGTTAATTAGGAGCTTTAATAAATGGCTAGGCGAAGCGTTTGAGCTCCGCCTGTTGATAACAAAACAACAGTAGGCCGAGTTGGGTGGCCGACTGCACGGCTAAATCGGTGGGCG
This sequence comes from Sinobacterium norvegicum, assembly GCF_923077115.1. NCBI lineage: Bacteria > Pseudomonadati > Pseudomonadota > Gammaproteobacteria > Cellvibrionales > Spongiibacteraceae > Sinobacterium > Sinobacterium norvegicum. Next base: position 1,257,606 of record NZ_CAKLPX010000001.1, on the reverse strand, counting down.
GTGCCAGGGTAACCAGGCAGCGAAGCCCAGCACGAAGGCTTTTGATCACTAAATCGTGGCTACAGCGGCTGGTGACGATGGCAAAGCCGTTATCGAGGGGCTGTTTGGCCAGGGTTAATTGACCGATTAATTTATCGAGGGCGGAGTGACGGCCTACGTCTTCACTGATCGCGACAGCCTCGCCGGCGGCATTAAACATCGCCGCACTGTGGTGGCCACGGCCGTGTTGATGCTGTTTCTGCAGGCTATTGAGTGATTGGCTGGCGTGCTCGATGGTCGACAAACGGGGTGCTAGGACTGGGCTAGCCGCGTTAACCAAACCCTGGGTGTCCATCGCCGCCTGCAGCGAATCGATACCGCAGAGGCCGCAGCCACTGGGGCCGGCCATCACGCGTTTTCTCGCCTTGAGCTGATGTTCACAGGCGGCTAATACGGTAACGTCGACCTGCCAGCCCTGGGGCTGCTGCTGGCTGTCGACCGATAAAATATCACCGGCATCGGTAATCACTCCCTCGCTGATAAAGAAGCCGATGGCAAAGGCGTCGAGTTGCCCCGGCGTGGCCATCATTACCGCCTGACAGACACCGTTAATACACAGCGCCACGGCAGTCTCCTGCAATTCGGTGACGGTAGCAACAATCGACTGTGGTGTTTCGGCGGCAGTGCTCACGAGCGCTCCTGTGGCAAAGATTTATGCGGTATAGGTTCAAAGTACCATAATGGCGTTGTATACCCAATATGCCGCGTGGCGAACACTTCACACACCACTGTGTCAGCCACAGCCCGCTCCTGGCGCTGCGCTTTTTGAGGTTGCGGGCAATGGCTGACTGCGTGGCTTTGTGTAAGGAGAGTGTTGCAGGTATTGAAGGAAGGGGCTTTTTTAGAGTTTTTGAGGCAAAAAAAACGCTGAGCCCAGGCGGGCGCAGCGTGGTTCGGCTTAGACGCGTTTACTTCACCTTGTGGATAAGCTTTGTGGCGTTGTAACCGTCGGCATCGTTTGATACCTGCTCGCCCGGGCCGTAGTGACGCATCAGCACGTTGAACTTACCGGTGGTATTGCCCTCGGCGACGGGGATGTTGTTGGCCTGGCCGTCGCAACCGAAGCGAATGGTATAGCTGCCATCGGCGTTGGCAACAGGGTCCATTGCGCTGGAGATATTAGCGGTGTCGTTGAACATGCGGCCATCGGCATTGTAAACCGTCGCCGACCAGAAAAATTCTGCACCGGGGTCGACAAAGGTGGTTTCATAACAGCTGTCGGCGGGGAAATACTGGCTGGTTTGATAGATGTTATCTTCAACCATGGCGCCACCCCAACCACCGGCTGCACCGACGTAATTCATGTAGGGAGTTTGACCGCTCTCAGTATTGCCAAAGGCCTTGGATTGATCGTAGCCATTGCTGAAATCGATGTTGCCGGCCTTGTCGACCGCGTGGAAAGAGGCCATGTCCCACTCTTTGACGGTAAATGGCTTGGCGCTGCCAGCCTCGATCACCAGACCTTCGCGCACCTGCTTATCGAGGGTGCGCACGATGACAAAGGCGTGATCGGTCTTGGCGGTCAGTTTGTGCTCGCCCGAGCCATAAATCATCGGCTGGGTCTCATGGTTCTCATCGACAACTTGAATAGTGACGTACTCGTCGGTTTTCGGCACCGTGACGGTGACATCGCCGCTGGACATATCGATGACCGAGACAGAGTAGGCGGTGTCCCTGTTCATTCGTACCACAAACTGTTCGGCGGGAACGCTGCTGGGGTTGGGCATGGCGAAGAACTGATTAACGCCACCGGTTTTTTCTAAAACGGCGCCCAGGCGCATATTGGTGTAGGCCTGAGGATAGTTATCCTCGGTGACAATAGTCGGAGCGGCCAATGCGTTGGCGGAAAAAATTGCGGCTAGAACGGCTGTTGAGAGTAGTGTCTTCATCATTGATTCCTCGTTTCAAAAAATGGTTTGACGTCGGTAAGCTGTTCCGTAGAAAGGCTGCCGTGTCGTTTTTACTCGTTGGTTAATGCGATAACGTGGAGCCATAGTACGCTGGTTTGAAATGTCATACTTACCATTTTACGCCAAGCGGTAAGTTTGGCGTGTATAGATTTTTGCTGGTTCAGCATGATTGTCTGGATGCTATCAATAGTCGAAAAATTGACGGTGATCGACGCCGGCGCTAAGGGGGTTGACCTTGTTGGGGTGCTTGGTCTCCTTCCAGTGATCGACCACATTGCCTCGGTTTACATGCGGCAAAGACTTGCCTGTCTGATGCTCTATACCGATAAAATCCAGCAGTGTTGGCAAGCTGTTGGCGTCACTAATATCGAGCTGCAGTAAGTCGTCGCGGCCGTCGAAATAGGCTAACACCTGCGCTTGGTGATCACTATAACACTGACTGAGGTGGGCGTCAGAAAATGCATCGGCGTCATCTAGACTGCCAAAAGTCTGGTAGAAACTGCGTTTTAAGACCGGGTTAAACGAACCGGTTTTGGGCTGGATATTGTCTGCCATTTTCTTTAGCAGCCTTCTTATTGAGGGAAGCCATAGGGTAATATCACGCCGTAAATAGACAAACCTGGAGCCGGGAAAAAGCCCGTCGAGTTGTCGATAGTCGCTAAAACACGGGGCATCGGAGACCACATCGGCAAGCTCAAAAGCACGCTTGGTAAAAGCGGTATGAGCCACGCTAAAATCATAGTCTAATAGTGCGACGCTGATGCTGGTGGTGCCTGTGCGGGGCAGGCCAATGACAAACAGTTTATTCATAGCAGATAATGAGGTCGCCTTGATCAAGAAGGGAGGTATTGTAGACTATTTAGCAGGGCGCTTTACCAGCCCTAGCAAACGCGGCGAGGGCTACGACTGCGATGGTGGCGCTGCGCTGCCGGCTAAGATGCCGCCATCGATGTTGAGTTCGATGCCGGTGACATATTTAGACTCGTCAGAGGCCAGATACAGCGCCGCATAAGCCACATCAATAGGTTCGCCCATGGTGTTGAGTGGCACGTCGCGGGCGATGCCCTTAATAGCCTGTTCTCTGGCCTCGCCCTCGCCCAGCATGGCATCCCACATCGGGGTCAAAATAGCGCCGGGATGGATCGAATTGCAGCGTATAGGGTAGCCCTGTTCGGCACAGTACAGCGCCACCGTCTTGCTGTGGTTTCTGATGGCGGCCTTGCTGGCGGCATAGGCCGCGGCGCCGGGAATACCGACGATGCCGGAGCGGGACGATAGATTGACGATGCTGGCGGCGGTGGATTTTTTCATCAGTGCGATGGCCGTTTTGCAGCCCAGGGCTGTGCCATCGGTATTGACCCGGTGAACCTGATGCCAGCTTTCCATGTCGAGGTTCTCGGGGTCATGGGGACCGGTTGCCTCTAAAAACCCTGTAATACCAGCATTGTTAACCAGCACATCGAGACGGCCATAGGTCTGCTTTATATGGTCGCTGACGCGGGCCCAATGCTCTGCCTTCGACACATCTAAATGCTGATATTCCGCCTGCCCAGTGATGGCGGCGGTAACATTTTTACCGAGTTCATCATTAATATCGCTGAGGATGACCACGGCGCCCTCTTGGCAAAACAGTTCGGCAATGGCCTGGCCGATGCCACGGGCAGCGCCGGTGACCAAAACAATCTTATGGTTTAAACGGGACATGGGGTCTCCTTTAAAAGAGCATAAAAACTACTTAACAAAGCGTGTCGATAACCCGACCAAACGCTGCATAATCCAATCGGAAAACCTCGGCATTAACCGTGTCTGCAGATAGGAAATTTTGCCCATGACGCCGGGGATGATGATAAAGGTGTTGCGATCAATACCTTTGATTGTCGCCTGGGTGACGGCCTCAACATTGAGTAGGCCGCCCATGTCTTTGACGAAACGGGTTTGCGGCAATATGTGCTCGGACTCTTTTGTCACCATCGGAGTATCGACCTCTGGCGGGCACAGTACCGACACACCAATGCCGTGTTGGTAGAGCTCCTGACGCAGCGCGCCGGCCATGCCGACGACGGCAAACTTTGAGGCGCTGTAAGCGGTGTAGCCGTAGGTGGCAATAAGGCCGCCCAGCGAGCCGACAAAACAAATCTTGCCCTTGCCCTGTGAGACCATGGCGGGTAGAAAAGCCTTGGCCACCGCACGGCTGCCAATAACATTGATGTTGATAATCTCGGCAAAGTCATCGTCGGATTGATCGACAAACTCGACGCTTTGCACAATGCCGGCGCTTAAAATTAAAATGTCCGGGGCGCTGACCTTCGCCTGTATTTGCCCAACCACCGTAGCCAATTGGCTGCTGTCGGCGATATCGACACTGTAGCCTAGAATCACCTGCTCGCCATGAGTGCTTAGGCTTTTACAGTCGGCAACGGCCTCATCGAGACGTTGTTGGTTGCGCGCCATTAAGATGATGTTAGCCCCTTTGGCGGCATAGTTTTTTGCCAGGTCTAAACCAATGCCACTGGAACCACCGGTAATGACTACTGTTTGAGAGAGCATCTAATCGTCCAATGTTGATCAATAAATAGAATAAGCGGGTATGTATGTACTGTGTTAAACATCGCCTTTGATGCAAACATACACCGAGTTGGTGGCTTCACGATTTTGGAACGGGTTATAAAACGACACCACGTGGGATTCGACGCTGGCAAACACGGTTTTTAACAGCGCCTCAAAGCTCTGCTCTGGCAGGTTTTGTGACCACATGGCAAAGACGCCATTGGCCTTGAGTTGCTCGGCCATCATTGCCAGCTTTTCAGTGCAATAAAAACCGGCATTGGCTGGGTTTAAAAACTCCGTTGGCGAGTGGTCAATATCGAGTAAAATAGCATCAAACTTCTTGCCGTCGCAGTGAGGATCAAAGCCGGTGAGCGGTGCTGTGGCCAGGTCGAAGAAGCTGCCGTGTATATAGCGGCTGCGACTGTCGGCATTAAGAATCTTGCCCAGCGGTACCTGTTCGGCCTGATGCCATTCGATGACGGTGCTCAATGCGTCGACGATTAATAGTTCGTTGATACGCTGGTCTTGCAGTGCTGCCACGGCGGTATAACCCAGCCCCAGTCCACCGACAACCACGCTCAGTTCGTCGCCCTGTGTTGCTGCCAACCCGAGAGTCGACAGCGCCTCTTCTGCGGCGACAAACATGCTCGACATTAAAAACTCATCGCCAAGCTTCACCTCGTAGATGTCTCTGTCGCCCAGAGCTGGTATGCGCCGGCGGCGCAGACTGATTTCGCCTAACGGTGAGGCCTGGCTATCAATTTCTTCGAACAATAGAGACATGGCAGTGTAATCCTAACGAGAGGGGTGAGTTGGTGAACGCAATAACATTATCATCGGGAGCGCGAATAAAAAAGAACCTGACACTTGCAAAGGCAACTTCTTGGGTGCTATTTATCAAATAGCAAACAATTAGTAGAAAGACAGAGATTTCAGCCTGATATTAGGGGTATGATGCCAAACATATAAAAATAATAAGGAGATAATAATGGATAGGTTTAAGGGGCAGACTGTGGTGGTTACCGGTGGTGCCAGTGGCATTGGCGCAGCGGCAGTACGTGGCATTATTGCCGAGGGCGGTAAAGTGTTGATTGCCGACCTGCAAGAGAAAGAGGGGCAGGCGTTATCACAGTCGTTAGGCGATGCTGCGCTTTTTCTCAAAACCGATGTGACCAGCGAACAAGATATAATTGCCGCCATCGAATGCGCCGAAAGAGAACTGGGACCGCTGACTGGCATGGTCAATAACGCCGGTATTATTGGCGCTATCGGTTCGATTACCGAAACCAGCGTAGAAGCCTTTGACCGCACTATGGCCATCCTAACCCGGGGTGTTTTTCTGGGGGTTAAGCATGCTGCACGAGTGATGAAGCCCCATGGCGCCGGCGCCATTGTATCGGTGACCAGTACCGCCGGTGTCATGGGCGGTTTGGGCCCACACACCTACACCATGGCAAAGCACGGTGTTGTCGGCTTAACCAAATCGGCTGCCAGCGAACTCAGCGGCTATGGTATACGTATCAATGCCGTTGCCCCCGGCGCCACTGTCACCCCGCTAACCTCGGCATTGACCGGTGGTGACACGGCGCAAATTACGCAAAATATTGCGGCTGCGACGCCACTGGGTAAGGCCTGCATGCCCGAGGATATTGCCGACGGCATTCTGTATTTGTTGAGTAACGAGGCGCGTTTTATTACCGGTCATACACTGATGATTGATGCCGGTGTGACCACCAGTCTGTTGCAAACCACCTTTCACGGTGATCAGTCAGAAACATTGCTGCACGCTGGGCAGCGAGAGCAAGAGGGTTGAGGCGGTGACAGCTTGCCGATAGAGTTTATCGGCGGGCTGGGTTTAGGTTTTTTTTCGTCGTGCATCACGGTCATAAACCGCATCATCATTGCGCGCTCCGAATAATGAATCGGGTGCCTGTTCAAAATACGGATCATTGGTTGGCTCGGTTCGGCTCCAATCAACCAGCTCTGATCGATAAGCCATTTTCCACACGCCGCTGCGCTTTTCATAGCGATCGAGATAGCGGCCGGCAATAATAATGTCCTGAAATACGCCGTCGACTTCAACCTTGTGGTAGGCTCGAAAATACACCTCGGCAAAGGCCTCGTCACCCTCGATATCAATCAAAATATTACCCACCATATGTTGATTGGCCTGATGCGTTTTAAGGGCGGCCAGAGCGAAATCAACAAACTTTGTGGCACTGGTATTGATAAAACCGTATTCGCACCAGGCGTCGTCAAAGAACACGGATTGCAGCAGTGCCTTGTCCCAGCGGTCCAGGCCGCGCATATAATTGTAGATAAGTTCAGTAATATCCTGCTTGGCAATCAGGCTTTCAAGGGTGTTTGTACTCATTGGTTTTCCTTAAAAAACGGATAAGATGGATCGTCTGCGGTATTGTGCCCCTTGCTTAGCTGACCAAAAGCCTCGCTGTCTCGCTGATCTGTTACCGCATGACACCGCGACCAATCCATCACCACTTGTCGCTGAATAATGCGCCACTCATCACCGCGCAACTCCAGCGTATCGAGATAGCGACCAGAAAAACTCAATTCCTCCTGCGCAGCAATCAATAAATGCCGTGCCTGCACATAGGTTTCGGTGCGTGCCATAGACCCTTGCAGGTCGATTAATGTCTGCCCCAGAACGTGCTGGGTAAGTTCATACTGCGATGACAGTGCCGGGCCAATTAGTTCAGCGAACGGGTAGGCCGCGCCTTTATAGGCGCCGTAGTCGACCACCGCCTCAGGCCAGTAAGTGCTCTTGATCAGCTCGGCATCAACGCGATCGAGCCCGCGGCTATGGGTGTAAAGTGTGTCTAAAATAGCTTGTCGATGAGCAATTTGCTCGGCGCTGGTGAGTGACCCCACGTTACCCTCCCTGTCATTACCATCCGTCAAATTTAGCCCTGGAAATATCATCCAGGGCTTGCTTTTTTCAGTTAAAAAAGCACATACTAAAAAACAGTCAGCTGTGACTGTATTGCATCATCATACGTTTCGTTGACCTCATTCGTCAACACCAAATTAACGCCATATCAACGATGACAAAAGTACGCTTATGACCAACAGCAAGCATCTAAGCCCTGGAGAAGCCCGAGCGCAGGGCCCTACGATTAAGCAAACATTAATGGCTGATGCGATCCCACCGCCGCCGGCATTGCTGGCGCAATCCCAGCAATTTTTGGGGGATGAAGATATTCCCGTCAGTCGTTATACCTCGAGGGCGTTTTTCCAACGCGAGGTGGATTCGCTGTGGCGATACAGCTGGCAGTGGGCCTGCCGAGAAGAGCACATCCCCGATGAGGGGGACAACTACGTTTACAATATTGGCCCCTATTCAGTCATTATTGTGCGTGTCGATGACGATACCATCAAAGCCTTTGTTAACAGCTGTACGCACCGTGGCACGAGGCTGCTGGCCTCGGAAGGTTGTGGCTATAGCCAGGGGTTTACCTGCCCCTTTCACGGTTGGTCGTGGCAGCTCGACGGCTCGATTAAAAATATTCCGGGACGCTGGGATTTTCCCCATGTGAATGGCGATAGCCACGGCTTGGCCGAAGTGAGTTGTGAGCGCTGGGGCGGTTTTGTGTTTATTAATATCGACCCCAAGGCAAAGCCACTGGCCGATTACCTGGGCCCGATGGATGAGCACTTCAAACAATTTCCGCTGCAACAGCGGCGCATTAAAACGCATGTAAAGAAGTTGCTTCCCGCCAATTGGAAGGTGGCGCAGGAGGCCTTTATGGAGGCTTATCATAATTTTGAAACCCATGATTCGCCCCATGGTGCTAACGCCCAATACGATATATTCAGCGATTATGTCAGCCGCTTCATCCATAATATTGGCCATTACAGCCCCGAGGCACTGGCGGATTACCCCGGTGAAAAATGGCGTGCACCGCCTTTAACAGAACAGCAGCAGCTGGAAGCGCTGGCGATAGAGGGACGTGTTCTTAAGGATGGCGAAACCGCCAGGCAGATAGCCGCACAAACCCTGCGCGAGACCATCAGCGCAGAGCTGGGCGTAGATCTTGAACATTGCAGTGATAGCGTGATGCTGGACTCTATTGAATATCATTTATTCCCCAACATGTTCTTTTTTCCCGGCGTGATGATACCCATGGTCTACCGCTTTCGACCCAATGGCGACGATGTTGATAGCTGTATTTTCGATATAATGGTGATGGAGTTAATGCCAGAAAATGCAGAACACCCAGAGCCACCTGAGCCGATAGAGCTGGGCATTGATCAATCCTATACCGACGCGAAAGAGCTGGGTTGGCTGGCGCCGGTATACGATGAAGACACCAGTAATTTACAGATGCAAACCCTGGGGTTAAAGGGCGCGAGCAAAGGTGTCAGTCTGGGTAACTATCAGGAATCAAGAATCCGCCGAGTGCATAAGACGCTGGATAACTTTATGAAAGAGCATGAACAGCCATCACAGGAGGATAACAATGGATGATAATAAACTGCAGTTGATTGCCAGCACAGGCTCAATCCCCGCCGGGAAAACACAGTGTGTCACCGTTGATGGGCAGGAAATTTTACTGTGTCACAGCAAGGAGGGCTGGTACGCCATTGATAATATGTGCAGCCACGCCAAGGCACGATTAAGCGAGGGCAAGCTCAAGGGGTGTAAGGTGCTTTGCCCCTTACACGGAGCGGCCTTCGATATTCGCGATGGCGCCGCCCTGAGCAAACCGGCATCGATCCCGTTAAAAACCTACCCATTAAAAATAACAGGGGACGATATATTTATCGTGCTCTAACGGGAGCGGTGCAATCTTAAGCAGGCCTTATCCCGCGCTCGCTACGACGATGACTCAACCGTTCAGTCGCAGGCTTTTTAATTCACTATTGAGTCATCATCTTCGTTCGCCAGAGGCGTCGAGCTAATGGTTAGAAAGTGCTGTTTATCGAGCATGGAAAAAGGAAAGACCTGACTCTAATTTTTCTGTTAACGCCCGCATTTGCGGCTGGTTTGGAGCGCAGCGGAAAAGCAGTCCGACAACATGCACTTGTTATGTGATTTCGAATTCATCTTGTGAAATCTTCCTATTTTCGTCAACTTTGTAAATAGAATTGGCTATTGCTTTAGCTATTCTTGATGAAAGCATCATCTTTAATTCATCAGTGAAATCTTTCCCTCCATATTCTTTGCAAAAGTCTTGAGTTATCTCTGAAATGATCCTTTCTCGTTCTAATCTCACGTGGTGACCGTATGCAACACCGAAAACCTTGCACATCATGTCCTTATATTCTTCTTCATTGAGGTTTGATGTTTCATCATTCCAATGATCATTGTTTAAATTGACTGTGTCGACGTGCTCAACCTGCTCACCATTTAAAGGGTTTACTGCATAACCTTTTTGTAAATCAGGCCCCTCCCAACAATCAGTTAAAATAACCTTAAACTTCAAGCCTCCAAATAACTCAACTAATCCTATTGCAATTTTTCTTTCTGATGAGGCAGATATTATTATCCTGTGTTGTGCATCAGAAATATGAGGTGAAGCTGGAAATTTAACAGTTGTCATTTTGGCCAACTCTAGATCTTCTATATCACCTACAATGTATTCAATGATTTGATAAAAGCATCCACTTCGAAGCCTTTCAGGTGAAATCATTGTGGCAATATAAGTTAGCGCACTTTTCGCAATCGAGCGATGCTGTGAAACCAAACCCAAGTCAAGTGTTCCCGATATTGACTCAGGATATTCAATACGCTCAGTAATCTCACCAAATTTAAAGTCTTTTACGCTTTTTCCAAAACTCTTCATTTGTTGTTCTAATAAGTTCTTTGCCTCTTCAAGATTGCGTGCACTAACAGAGATGTTTGCAACACCATTTTCTTTATCTATTTCCCTGTCAATTTTCACTTTTGATTGCTGAACTCTACCTCCGGGAAGGAGATCAAATTTCTTGTCGTTATGAGTGCCATAACTCTTTAAGGTAGCGGCATCTTTTCCTCTTCCTGTTACAACACCTAAAAATGTAGATAGGATTCTCAATCCTTCAGTTAATGGCTCATCAATCTCATTTCCCAGCGCTGTATTACATTTCTGACAGCAAATGGACTTTGATGCCTTTCTCCCCCCAAGGCTTGAAAGCACGGCATGCTCTTCAGACCCTCTTCCTTGTTCAAATTCCTCAGTCTTACAATATATACACGTTAGTTTCATTTTCTTACGTTATCTCTTCAAACTAAGCCATAGAAGCTATTTAAGGCGGTTGCTAGAAGACTACCTGCCACACCAAGCTCAATTTGCCAGCTAGCATCTATAGCTTTAGACATCATAGTTTGCATCCATGATTTAACCTCTGGACCAAATTCGTTCTTTTTAGTCACTGGGTAGTTACTGTCTGAATCTACAGCTTGTTTTAGAACCACGATATCTTCACTAGAAACACCATTTGACTTTAACTCCTCAGCCAAAGCAGAAAAGTCATTTTTTAGATTGGTGTTGGAAATATTTTGAGAGTTTTCGGAGCCAACAACGATGGTTGTGTTATCTCCAAATATTGTGTGATTAAATAGATTTTCAGCGTCAAATTTATTAGCGCGCTCTTTTATTTCTTCTTCCGTATTTGCACTCGAAAATTCCTCGCTTAATTCAAGAATAAAATCAAGCAGTCTTGAACGAACTTGCATAAGAATATTGGACGCACTAGCCATTGGGACTTCACACCATGCCCTCTGAACGATATATCCATTTGCTAGGCCTTCACTTAAAAGCCCATTCATTTCCATTGGTATATTAGATTGAAGGGAGCCTTCTCTATTTGCAGTTAACTCCTCAATTACAGACAACGATTGAGGCATGATCCCGCGCTCAAGCTTATTCCTGTAATCCACATCAAGATGCCCTAACGGAACAGGGTGTGATCTGACTTCGTATGCGCCATTTGTTGCGCTAACTAATACCTGTGCTCCCACGATTCTATAGTCGGGCAAATCATCATCGTCTTTATAACCGTTGAGCTCCTTATTAACCCAGCTAACTAAGTCCTTCTGACCGATTTTATGAAGCAACACTTTGGTTTTGATAAGGGCATCACTCAATACACCGTCGTTTGAGCTAAGAATTTCTACTATTTCGTCTGCTAACTTCATTTTCTTCCCTTACTTGATGACGCTTCATTCACATAACGCCCAAAGCAGCGGCGCGCGGTAGCGCGTCCAGCCCGCAGGGCGATGCTGCCTTTGCTTGTTATGTGATAGCTAGCCATCGTTAGTGTCATTCCTTAGATATATGTAGGCATCCAACCCTGAAGCTATTGATAGTACTACGAATAGTACGGCGGTTCCTAGTAGCGGGATGAACTCTTCTTTTTTGCCCAAATCATGTGCTTCGCTGTACAAGGGCATACCGGCACTAAACCAAGCATAAGTAAAATAAATAGCTGCCGAAGAGAAGAGGAAGCAGCCAATGCTTGATAGCAGGGCTCGTTTGTTAATGCTGAAATTCATTGACTCACATAACGCCCAGTTCAGGCGCTCATTTTATGTAGCGTTTTTGTGCAATAATTGGAGCCTGCGACACATGCACAAAAACGGCGTAATAAAATGTGTCGCTTGAAACTGCTTGTTAGCAATATTTACGCATGACCCATTTTTTCAATTTCATCACCTACCTTGCCAACAACTTTAGCTGAGAAAAATTCAATTTCCCCTCTGACCTTATGAAATTTAGGTAGCATTAACCGGAGTTCAGTAAGTGATGGATTTGTATTCTGTTGCGCTTCACCAACTAGACTTTCATACTGCCCATATAGCTCTATAAGCTCAGCCATATCTTTTTCAAATTTAGGTAAGTATAAACGTTGTATTAGCATGAACTTTTTATAGTAGTGCCGATCGTAATCCGCATTAACATCTACAGTCCTTTTAGCGTATTCTTCAGAAAGGTGCTGAGGCAGGTCGATACATAATGAAGCAAATTCTTCCATTTTTTGACGTTTGATCAATTCTTGTTCTTTTTTACGCCAAACTTGATGCTCTATATCGTGTTTTACCGACTCAGTCGCTTCCGCTATTATTTTTTGCTGACTTGCCAATTCTTTGATGTTATCCGACATTGATTGTATTTCAGCGCCTTTCTTAAAATAGGCCCCAAGATAGCCTCCAAATGCCGAAACAACAGCCAAGATTACGGTATCTAAACCCGATAAATTACTTTCTATCAATGATGAACCTCTATTGTATTGCTAACGCCTGCAGCAACGGCCGCAATGTAGCAGCGAAGCTGCGAAATGAAGGTCCAGCCCCGGAGGGGCGTTGTTGACTGCACTTGTTATGAGCATATGGTTAAATTTTCTTCGCTCTTTTTAGAGAGCCCCAGATAAATAGGCCAAAACCAGGCACCCCTATAAGTATATAAAAGGCTGGGCTTAATGTTTCTGCAAGGCCATATAATAGACCCCCACATAAGATACAAGCAGGTACAAATAGAGAATGGCCGAATAACTCCTTGTACTTCTGTTCATGCTTGGTTGCCACAATCATAGCTAGTGGCAAGCCCAGTAACAGAAGGATGAGAATAAATGTTATTGTCAGAATTCCATGAAACATGCTTATTTAGTGTGAGCCTCATAACGCTTATTCTACTGACTAGTCGGTAATAATGAAAAACCTAGGAAGAGTCGGTATAACACCCCAAATCCCCCGTAAAGCGGAACGTTCCGCCTATCACCCTTTTCTATATTATCGAATAAAGCCAGTAAGTGTTTAATAGTTATTGTTTATTAAGGCAGTCATTAAAGTGACCAAAAATGAGCGGAATCGTACTGTTTTTAATACAGGCCGCTGCAGTCGGTATAACCTGCCATTGGTATACATCAGTTTATGCCCTTATCTTACTGTAATTACAAGGTATTCTGAAATAACTTACATTATTTTCGGAGTTATGCGGAAAAGAGGGCTAAAATTACTACAAATACTGTATAAATAAACAGTATTCATGGGGCGAGCATGCGCTATCAAGGCTTCATCGTTTTTTTTTACGTTTTCATCAATTGCCTCAACGAGGTGATATACGTGCCGAGCACGTCGAGATTTATCTGAGTCACCTGGCGGTGGATAAGCATGTCTGGCCAAATACTCAAAACCAGGCCTTTAGCGCTCTGCTTTTCCTTTTTCGTAATGTCTTATCAATTCCGCTAGAGAGTATTGATGCGCAGCGCGCCAAAGAGCAGCGCCGCTTATCAGTAGTGTTAGCACAAGGTGAGGTCAATACTATTCTGCCGTTGATGGCACAGACCTACCGTACAATGATTGAATTAGCCTGGGGGTCGGGGCTGCGAACAATGGAAATAATGCGGTTGCGTGTCAAGGATGTTGCGTTGGAAAAGCGTTCATTAATGGTGCGGCAGGGTAAGGGTGGCAAGGATCGTATGACGGTATTGCCAGAGGTTTCTGTTCGTGCTGTTCAGGCCTGTATTCGACAGTGCTTAGCCTATCATCAGCCCCGCGGATAGAGCCAGTCTCTAAGCCGCGCAGTCAGTCATTCCCCGCGACTTCAAAAAGCGCAGCGACAGGAGCGGGGTGTGATTGACGGAGTGGCGTGCGGAGTGATACCCATGCCGCCCGCCGATATCGGCACAGAGGCATCGTCAGCAGGGATGCTGACGCTGAGCCTACAGGGAGGTACTGGCGGCCTGAAATTTAAGATCATTACCCGTTGAAAAACCCCGTTCATCGGCACCGGTTATAATAGCAACCCAGGCATTGTTATCCGCGGCGAAGTCATTAAAGAAGGACTCTAATTCGAAATTAGCCGTGGGTGGAGGGCATTTAATGCCTCGGGACGGTTGATGGTGATAAGCCAGATATGCTCTTTTTTTTCCAGCAGGCAAAAGTCATAGGTCTTGCTCATAGTGCTTTATCCATGATGAAATTATCCTGTCAGTGTAAATTAATTCAAAGAGTAATAAATCCAATCGACCTATTCACAGCGAAGAAATGCCAATCATCGAATAGGCCATGGTTAATGCAGTTATATCCGTTGATAACCTTTAAAAAAATACTGCTTTGAGCTGCAATGTTTTTTCTAATAAGGCGGTATTTTTAGCAAAAAAAAGGCCCTCCGAAGAGGGCTTTAATGGCTACTATTGCTGGCTTCACGTGTTTCCACGCTGTTGCGCGGTGCGGGTTGTTGTTGTTGTTGTTGTTGTGGCGGTGAGAGTTATTCAATTTTCGACTAACTCATAGTCGATTCTAATTCTATTCATACCCAATCAAAATATATAAATTAATCCCATGATTATTTAGTCATAAACACCCCGATGGAGATTAACTATGTTGAAAAGAAATAAACTCACTTTTGCATTAACCCTAACCCTTTCATTAGCTGCGACTTCATTAAGCCCTGTTGTATTTTCAGCAAATAACACAGCACCTATTTTCACCTCAGAATTAGCGCAAGAACAGGTGCAACAGATTATTTCTGAAGCTTACGTTTATGCTTATCCTATCGTCCTTATGGATGTGACTCGTGAGCAACAAACCAACAAGGGTATTGCTGTGAACGGTGGATTCAAACACTTCCGCGCCTTCCCAGGAGCTTCATTCAAGGAAGTTGTTCGCCCAAACTTTGACACGCTTTACTCATCCGGTTGGTATGACGTATCTGAAGAGCCAGTTATTATCTCTTCAGAAGATACCAATGGTCATTATTACCTGCTTCCAATGTATGACATGTGGACTGATATCTATGCAGCGCCTGGCTCTCGCACATCTGGAACTGGCGCTGGCGCATTTGCCATCGTTTCTGAAGATTGGCAAGGTGAACTTCCTGAAGGCGTAAAACGTATCGTTTCTCCTACCACAATGAACTGGATGATCGCACGTACCGAAAGTAGTGGTCGCGACTACGATAAAGTTGGCGAAATTCAAGATGGCTTTAAGATGACACCACTTTCAAAGTGGGGTACGGATTATGTGGCGGCAAAGTCTCCAATTGACCCAAACATCGACATGAAGACGCCTCCGCTAAAGCAAGTTGCTGATATGGATGCTAAAACGTTCTTCGAGCGCGCAAGCATGCTGATTGCTAAATACGGTGCTCACGCTACAGATGTATCTCAATTGATGCGCATGGAACGAATTGGTTTCTCTGCTGACACGGGCTGGGATCTAAGCAAGCTTTCAAAAGCTGAACTTCAAGCGCTTGAGCAGGGTGCAGCAAAGGGAATGCAGGATATTAAGTCGTTCATTCCTAAAATTGAAACACCTAAAAATGGCTGGCTCATCCCAACTGATAACATGGGTGTTTACGGAAACCACTACATTCAGCGTGCCACCATTGCTCTAATTGGTCTTGGTGCTAACCATCCTGAAGATGCGGTCTATCCGATTGCGATTTCTGATGCTGATGGCGATGTGATGGTAGGTGAGCAAGATTACGAACTTCACTTTGAAGCAAATGAAATGCCCCCTGTCGGTGCTTTCTGGTCGGTGACCATGTACGACGAACTTGGTTTTGCAGTAGAAAATGAACTTGATCGATATGCTATCGGTGATCGCAATGAGCTAAAATTCAATGATGATGGATCTCTAACTCTTTACTTGCAGCACGAACGCCCAGCCAAAGATAAAGTATCTAACTGGCTACCCGCTCCTAAAGATGGGGTTGTTGGTGTAACGATGCGTCTTTATGAACCAAAGCAATCGATACTACTCAGCGAATGGATTCCACCTGCTATTCGTAAGGCAAAATAATAGCGAGTATACTAATCGTTAATGTATAAATGAATAAGTCGACCTATAGTTGTCGACTTATTACATTGAAAATAACGATGCTTCGTTCGCTCATGCTAACTTCCTAGAAGTAAACGATGTTAATCAGAGCACACTAGGCGTTAAAGGACGCGAAGGATTATTCGCGTTAAGCCCGGTTCATGACGCATTCTAATATGAACAACCTAGCCAAAAAAAAATATAAAAGCAAAATAGCGGATAGTTTAGCGCTAATTTATTCGGTCATTAGCTATATATTATAAAATCTTAGGAACTCTCTAGATGATCCTTTGCTCATTAGAGTCAAATCCGGATTAACCCAGAAAAATATGTTGAAGAGTTAAGCCTTGCATTCTGGTCGTAAAATACGATTAGACATTTGTGATTCCGTAACGCGTAATATCGAGATCTAGATAAGGTAATAAGAATCTCGTACTGTTGGGAAATTGACCTATAGAGCGAGCTGTTGTTAGTCGATTTTCGACTAATTAATAATTGAATTTTGTTCTACTAATGCTTACTAAAAATATATAAATTAATCCCATGCCAATTATTAGTCATAAATAATTTATCGGAGATTAACTATTATGTTAAAGAAAAACAAACTCGCTTTAGCCCTAACATTAGGCCTTTCTTTAAGTGCAGCTTCAATAGCGCCCCATGCACTTGCAGTGAGTAACTTTACTGCACCAATTTTTTCCTCAGAATTAGCGCAAGATCAGGTGCAACAGATTGTTTCTGAAACTTACATTTACGCATATCCAATGGTACTTATGGACGTGACTCGTGAGCAACAGGGTAACCGAGGTGTTCCGATAAATGGTGGTATTCAGCATTTTCGTGCTTACCCAGATGCTTCATTCACAGAAGTTGTTCGTCCGAACTTCGACACACTTTACTCAATCGCTTGGTACGATGTTTCTGAAGAACCGATAATTATCACATCTGAAAAGACGAACGGCCATTACTACCTTATGCCAATGTACGATATGTGGACAGACATCTATGCAGCACCTGGCTCACGTACATCAGGTTCTGATGCTGTAGCGTTTGCAGTCGTTTCTGACGATTGGGAAGGGGAATTACCAGAGGGTGTAACACGTATTGTTTCACCAACAGCAATGAACTGGATGATTGCTCGTACTGAAAGTGACGGTCGTGACTACGAACAAGTAAACAAGATTCAAGATGGTTTTAAGATCACACCATTGTCTAAATGGGGTACCGATTACGTAGCGGCTAAATCACCAATTAATCCTGCTATCGATATGATGACGTCACCACTTCAACAAGTGGCAAATATGGATGCTAAAACATTCTTCGAGCGCGCGAGTAAACTTATCACTAAGTATGGCGCACACAAAACAGATATGTCTCAATTAATGCGTATGGAACGAATTGGTTTTTCTGCTGACACTGGTTGGGATCTTGAAAGACTATCAAAAGCTGAGTTAAAAGTACTTGAACAAGGTGCCTTACAAGGGCAGAGAGATATCAAGTCTTATATTCCGAAAATCGAGACGCCAAAAAATGGCTGGATCATTCCAACTGACACCATGGGTGTTTATGGCAACCATTACATCAAACGAGCGGCAATTGCACTGATTGGTCTTGGTGCTAACCATGCTGAAGATGCTATTTACCCGCTAGCTCTTGCCGATGCAGATGGCGATGCATTGAATGCTGAACAAGATTACGAACTGCACTTTTCAGCGGATGAAATCCCACCAGTAGGCGCATTCTGGTCGGTAACAATGTACAACGAGGCTGGTTTCGCTGTAGAAAACGAACTTGACCGATTCGCTATCGGCGACCGTAACGAACTAGATTACAACGATGACGGCTCACTAACACTGTACCTACAACATAGCCGCCCAGCTGACAGTGAGGTTTCTAACTGGTTACCTGCTCCTAAGGATGGGGTTATTGGTGTAACGATGCGCCTTTATGAACCCAAGCAAGCGGCACTTCTCAATGAATGGCTTCCGCCTGCTATTACCAAAGCAAAATAATAACGGGAATACGAACAGTTAACGTCTAAAGCAATTATATTCATCACTATCAAAGCCTTGATATATGAATAATGGGAGAACTTATCTTGAATATTAAAAATGTCACCATTGCAGGCGCTGGACTGCTTGGTTCACAAGTTGCTTGGCAAGTCGCATTTAACGGTTTTAACGTTACCGTATACGACTACTTTGATAAAGGACTTGCGACAAGTAAAGCGTTTCATAAAGAATACGCTGCCCTATTTATGTCAACACGCGGTGCGACACAAGCTCAAGTAGATAAAGCGCTGGCAGGCCTAAACTATACGTCTGATTTAGCTGAAGCTGTAAAAGATGCGGATCTAATTAGCGAATCGATTCCGGAGTCCATTGATATCAAAAAGTCTTTCTATAGCGAGCTATCAAAGGTCGATCCTCAGAAAACTATTTTTACAACCAACTCCTCAACTTTAGTTCCAAGTCAGATTGTCGACAGCACGGATCGTCCGGACAAATTTCTTGCTTTACACTTTGGTAATACTGTTTGGGACAGCCGTATCGGTGAAGTGATGGGCCATCCAGAGACATGCCCAGAGATTTACAAGGTAGTATGTCAATTTAGCAAAGCGATGGGCATGGTTACTATTCCTCTTCACAAAGAACAAAGTGGTTATGTCATCAACGCCATCATGATTCCATGGCTCAATGCTTCACTTGATTTAGTAGTAAATCAAGTCGCAGGCTTTGAAAGTGTCGACAAAACATGGATGTTGGCTCATGGCGTTAAGCATGGCCCCTTTGCAGTGATGGATATCGTCGGTATCTCCCTCTTTGCTGACATCAACAAATTGTGGGGTGAACAACTCGAAGACGATGCAGCGCTCGCTCGCGTTAACTTCCTAGAAGAAAACTATGTAAGTCAGAACAAATTCGGTGCTAAAGCTAACGAAGGGTTTTACTCCTACCCTAACCCTGCTTACAAAGATGCGAGCTTTATTAAATAGTCACGATGAATGCGCGTTAAGTCCGGTGGATGGCCGCATTGTAATATTAGCAACCTAGCCAAAAATAAAAATACAAAGGTTGTGCTATTGCACTCGTTAAAGGCTAAACTCTAAAGTACATTAAGGTCAGAGGAGGTTTGCTCGACCCCCTAGGCCTTTATACTAACCTTTAAATTCATTACCCATATATCTTTATGAATTCAAATAGATTAGAGAAACTAGAAATACACCACCTTAAAGTTTTCATTTCGTTGTATCAGGTGCAAAATACAAGTAAAACAGCGGAGAGTTTAGGCCTTACTCAATCTGCCATTAGCCGCACATTGAAAAAACTGCGGGACACCTTTGATGATCCTTTATTCATCAGAAATAAAGCAGGGTTGGTCCCAACCGAATATGCAGACAATCTCTATTCTCGACTGCCAGATGCACTTGATTCTTTATTGTTAACGTTCCAGCCACAAGGTTTTTTCAGTCCTCGTGATCTCAGTGAAGAGTTGCGCATTGCACTTCACCCTTCCGCACTCAAGTTAATTGGCCCTGAACTCTATATGAGAATTAAATCAGAAGCGCCAAAAGTAAAAGTACGTTTAGATAACTGTGATTCTGGAACATCAGTCAGTCTATTGAATGGCAACATTCATATGGCGTTAAATCACGAAATTTTAGGCCAACCAAAAGAGATTTATAGAGAAAATTTGTTCACCGACGAGCTCTGTATCTATGCACGTAAGCAACATCCTTTAGCCACTGATGCTCATCCTCCAAAGGCTTTAAAACGATTTGATCTGGCGGTATGTATAGGGACGGAGGTTGAGGATGGAATGAAAGTGAAAGCACAAGCTGAAATGATGAGCGATATTGAATATAGTATCGACTTGCGCTGTGGTGATTTACAAACAGCGGTAGACGTTATATCGGCATCAGATACTATCTTAATAGGCTCCAAAATGTATCTTGCCTGCTACCCAAATTCCCTCCAGAAAATAGACATTTCTTTTTCAAAATCGATTGAGGTTCCTTTTTCCATTTCTATATTACAAAAAAATCGTAATAATAGTTTGAATATGTGGCTAAGAAAAATTATCACAGAAATTATGGCTGAAAAAGTAAAATAGATCTGGAGGGTAATGCAGGGATATCCATACTTTTTTTGCACAAAACCAGGCTTTTAGCGCTTTTATTTTCCTTTTCCGTAATGTCTTATCAATTCCGCTAGAGAGTATTGATGCGCAGCGCGCCAAAGAGCAACGCCGCCTACCAGTCGTGTTAGCGCAAGGTGAGGTCAATACTATTCTGCTGTTGATGGCATAGACCTACCGTACAATGATTGAATTAGCCTGGGGGTCGGGGCTGCGAACAATGGAAATAATGCGGTTGCGTGTCAAGGATGTTGCGTTGGAAAAGCGTTCATTAATGGTGCGGCAGGGTAAGGGTGGCAAGGATCGTATGACGGTATTGCCAGAGGTTTCTGTTCGTGCTGTTCAGGCCTGTATTCGACAGTGCTTAGCCTATCATCAGCCCCGCGGATAGAGCCAGTCTCTAAGCCACGCAGTCAGTCATTCCCCGCGACTTCAAAAAGCGCAGCGACAGGAGCGGGGTGTGATTGACGGAGTGGCGTGCGGAGTGATACCCATGCCGCCCGCCGATATCGGCACAGAGGCATCGTCAGCAGGGATGCTGACGCTGAGCCTACAGGGAGGTACTGGCGGCGACCTCAGTGCCGGTGTCGGTGGACGGTTTTAATGTGCCGAGGTTACTGGCACTCACACACCGCCGACTGCTGGCAGGGCGAGGCGACGGCGGCCTGGCAGCTACCGCCACTCATGCCCTCACCGACACACCAGGCGTTGCAATCGAAGGTATCGGGGTGGCCGACATCATTTGTGTGGCTGTGTAACACCCCCTTGCCGGGGTTGGATTCGACCAATAAGCCGTTGGGTAAGCAGGCCTCGCCGAAGCTGCGGCCGTTTTCGCGGCCCAGCTCGTCGGTGCCGATATGGCAGCCGGCGATACCGGGGGCGACACCGTCGGAATCGATCCACCAGCTGGTTTCATCGGGCATCACATCGGTTGGGGTAAAGGCAAACACCCCCTCGGCCCCGGCCATGTCTTTTGCGCCGCTGGAGGGTTGGCCGTCGTGGTAGCTCGGTTGCGAGGTGCACGACAGTATGAGGGCGGTGACGCCGACGAATAAGCAACGGGGGATGAGGTTCATGGCATGACTCCTACTAACGGTGGTCGTGCCAGTAATCATAGATGAAAAAACGCCACCGGCGGTGCCCAGTGGCGGAGCTGCTATTGCGCCAGCACCTCTTTTAATACCCTGCCGCTGGCGCCGGAGGGTTGGTTAATATCCATTAGCGCCGACAGGGTCAAGGCTAAATCGACGGTGGCGACCTCACGATAAACGGTTTGTGCCGGGACGCCGGGCACCACAAAAATCATCGGCACAAAGGTGTCGTAGCGCCAGGGTGAACCGTGGGTTGAGGTGACGGTAAGGCCATCGAAATCGTTGATAAACCAATGCGGTTCAAACACCACCACCACATCGCCGGAGCGGCTGGGTTGATAGTTGTTAAGCAGTTGTTGGCTTAAACGGTTGTCGGCGCTGCGGCCCTCGATTAAATCGCTGGTCGAGATCGCCAGGTGGACACCCTTAACCTGTTTCATCTGCTCGGCGAAGGCTTGCTCTACCGCGGCTTGGTTAAGCCCCTTGCGGCGAATCAGCTCGCGGTTGAGGTAGAGATAGGGGTAGCGAAACTGCAGAATGAGTTCCTTGCCGACGCCAAACCGTTGCTCGATGGCGGCAAAGCTCGATTGCTGCAGCCATTGGTCGGGGTGAAAATACTGCGCCTCGATACCGTACTCGTTTTGCTGGGGCGGCGCATCGGGGCCACCGTGGTCAGCGGATAATACAATAACGGTATTGTCGAGTCCGACGGTGTTATCCACATGGCTTAATAGCTCGGTGATCGTGCGGTCGAGGCGCAGTAAGTTGTCCTCGGATTCCAGGCTGGAGATACCAAAAATATGGCCGACATAATCGGTTGAGGAAAAACTCACCGACAGGTAGTCGGTGCCGTCGCCCTGGCCGAGTTGCTCGTGGCTGATCAGCTGCTTGGCAAAGTCCAGGGTCAGTTCATCGCCGGCCGGGCTGAGGGTTAACAGCGTGGTGTAGTAGGGGCCATCGCCGGCGCCATAGGGGTGGGGAAAGGTTTTGCCGAAGCCGGCGATGTCGGTTTCCCAGGCCTGATCGTCGCGGTCGGCGAATAAATAGGCCGAGGGCTCCAGCAGCAATTGCCAATCGGTGTCGGCATAGCGCTGGGCAGGTTGGCCGCTGTTAAAGACGGTGACCCACTCGGGATATTGATCGTAGTAATAGTTGCTGGTGACAAACTCGCCGCTGGCCTTGGAAAACCAAAATGCCTTGCCGGCGTGACCGGCCATCGAAACGGCACCGCGGTCTTTTACCGACACACCAAACACCTTGGCCTTGCCGGCGGTATTGAGCGCCAGCTCGTCGCCAAAGGTGGTGACTAAGATGGCCGCCGGTGAGCGGCCATCGGTGCTGGCGGCGCGTTGATCGGGGTCGATCTCAGTGTCGTCGTTAACATCGCCATCATCGCTTAGCAGGGCGTAGCGGTTGTCTTCGATATTGTAATTGAGTTTGCCAGTGCTGCGGTCGAACCAGCCGTTACCGACCATGCCATGCACGGCGGGCTGAGCGCCGGTGGCGAGGGTGGTATGGCCGACGATGGTTTCGGTGGAGGCGTGGCCGTGTTGGGCGTTTTTATACACCACGCCGCGGTCGAGTAAATAGCGAAAGCCACCGTCGCCCATATTATCCAAATAGCGGCTGGCGAGGTCGCCACGCAACTGGTCGACGGTGATTTGTAAAATCAGTTTCGGTTTTTTTGTGGGTGTCGAATTCGACGCTGAGTGCTGGGCTTCGGCACTGGCTATAGCTGGGCGTTGTTGCTCGACGTTAACGGCTTTTTTGTCGTCAGCGTTATTGGGCGGCGCGCAGGCAGTGATCAGCAGGGGCAGGAAAACGGCGACGAGTAGACGCGGTTGAATAACAGTGGCAGCAGCAAATACATTCATAGTCGGGGTTCCCTGTGACAGTGGCGGTAAAATCCTTAACACGCGATAAGCTTACGTTAATTAGCTGAAAATGTAAGTAATTCGCTGGTTATTACGGTGATAACCCGCACGGTAAATGCACACAAAAAAGCCGCGGCTGCGGCTGTTTATTGGCTGCTGGTTGAGCTGCTATTTAAACCTGCATAACAGCTTAGACCTGGCTGGCTGCCAAGGCCTGTTCGATATCGGCGATGATGTCATCGATATGCTCGATGCCGACCGAGATTCTTACCATCTCCTCCGATACTCCGGCCGAGGCTAATTCCTCGGGGTTCAACTGGCGGTGGGTGGTGCTGGCCGGGTGGCAGGCCAGCGACTTGGCATCGCCGATATTGACGAGGCGTAGGATCAACTGCAGGGCATCGATAAAGCGGCCACCGGCGTCGGTGCCACCCTTGATACCAAAGCTGACAATGCCCGCCGCCTTGCCGCCGCAGATTTTTTGGCAATTATCATAGTGGGGGCTGTTCTCCAGCGCCGCGTAGTTGACCCATTCCACCAGCGGGTGTTGATCGAGATGCTGCGCCACGGCGACGGCGTTTTCACAGTGACGCTCCATCCGCAGTGCCAGTGTTTCCAAGCCCTGCATAATCTGGAAGGCCGAGTTAGGGGATAGCGCGGCGCCGGTATTGCGCAGTGGTACCACACGGCAGCGGCCGATATAGGCGGCGGCGCCAAGAGCCTCGGTATAGACCACACCGTGGTAGGAGGGGTCGGGGGTATTCATCACGGCAAAGCGCTCAGGTTGTGCCGCCCAGTCGAATTTTCCGGAATCGACAATAATGCCGCCGATGGTAGTGCCGTGGCCGCCGATGTACTTGGTCAGTGAGTGAACGACGATATCGGCGCCAAAATCGAAGGCGCGGCACAGCAGCGGTGTCGCCACGGTATTATCGACGATTAACGGCACACCGGCGGCGTGGGCGACATTGGCCCAGCGCTGAATATCGACGATATTGCCCGCCGGATTGCCGATCGATTCGCAGAATAATGCCTTGGTATTGTCATCGATTAACGAGGCCACTAAGTCGAAGTCGTCGCCCTTGGCAAAGCGAGTCTCGATGCCCTGGCGGGGAAAGGTGTGAGCAAATAAATTGTAGGTGCCGCCATACAGCTGCGAGGTGCTGACGATATTGTCGCCGACCTCGGCAATCGCTTCGATGGCATAGCGGATGGCCGCCATACCCGAGGCCACGGCCAGGGCGCCGATGCCGCCTTCGAGCTCGGCCACACGTTGCTCTAATACCGCATTGGTGGGGTTCATAATGCGGCTGTAGATATTACCCGGTACGGCGAGGTTGAATAAGTCGGCGCCGTGCTGGGTGTTATCGAAGGTGAACGAGGTGGTTTGATAGATCGGCGTGGTGGCGGCCTTGGTGGTTGGCTCGCTGTTGTAACCGGCGTGTAGGGCAATCGTTTCAGGTTTCATGCTATCTCCGTATAGATTGGTGCAGAAAAATAGAACTGGCGTCTTACTTTAGCTCACTACAGCGATATCGAACAAGCATCGGGCGCCGGTGAAGCCACTCACTTGAAAAGCGTGGCCAGCCCCCCCATTAAGAGGCTATCCGCCCAGTCACGTTTGGGCACCGTATTCTTTGAGAGGTCAACCATGTCTGCGACAAAACCCGTTATGCGAATCGATATTGTGTCCGATGTGATGTGCCCCTGGTGCATTATTGGTTACAAGCGTTTGGAACTGGCGATGGCAAGATTTACCGACAGCGTCGATTTCGATCTGCACTGGCAGCCGTTCGAACTCAACCCCGATATGCCAGCCGAAGGCCAGCACCTGGGCGAGCATATCGCGGAGAAATACGGCTCGACGCCAGAGCAGAGCGAGGCCAACCGTCAACAAATAACTGACCTCGGTCAGTCGCTGGGTTTCGCCTTTAATTTTGATGACCAGTCGCGCATTTATAACACTGCACAGGCACATCAGCTATTGCATTGGGCCGGTGAAACCGGTGCCAAGGGGCAGCAGCATGCGTTAAAAATGGCGTTGTTTGACGGATACTTTACCGAGCAGAACAACCCCAGCGATATCGAGGTGTTGATTGCCACCGCCGCCAAGGTCGGCCTCGATGCCGACGAAGCCCGTGCAGTATTAGCCGACAAACGCTATGAGCAGACGGTCAAAGCCAATCAGAATGGTTGGATGGTCAATAACATCACCGCCGTGCCAGCCATCATTCTCGCCGAGCAGTATTTAATCAGCGGCGCCCAGGAAGCAGACACCCTGGCCGAGGCGATCGAGCAGGTGTTGTCGCTGAGTTAATCCTTGGCTGGTAGCCGACGATCTTCGATAACCGTACCGGCCTCGGCAGCTTCTTGCTCGTGGGCCTCCTCGCGCCAGGTCTCGGTCAACGCCTGCTGATACCACTGTTGCATTGGTGCGTGGGCCAGCAGGCGGGCGACATAATCTTGGCAGGGTTGGCTCAGCGGCAAGCTGTAGCTGTTTAGGCGAAACACCACCGGCGCATAAAAGGCATCGACGGCAGTGAATTGTTGGCCGGCTAAGTAGGGACCGTTAAAGCGTTTTAGACCCTCGGTCCACAGCTCGTCGAGGCGGTCGATATCTTTTTGTAGTGCTGCCGATACCGAGTGCATCTCAACCGTAATGGCGCAGTTCATCGGGCAGATATTACGCAGCGCGGTAAAGCCTGCATGCATCTCGGCACTGGCACAACGGGCCCAGGCGCGGGCATCGCGGTCGGCGGGCCATACCGCATCGTGTTGTTCGGCGAGGTATTCGATAATCGCCAGCGAATCCCATATGGCGTTACCATTATCGACTAAACAGGGCACCTGGCCGGTGGGACTGAAGGCGCGAAATGCCTGCCAATTAACCGCCTGCTCAAAGGGCGATACAACCTCTTCAAAGGGGATGGCCAACGCCTTCATCAGCAGCCAGGGCCGCAGCGACCAGGAGGAATAATTTCTATTGGCGATATGGAGTGTGTACATGGGCAACCCTTAAAAGCTGATGGCATTGCCTCTAGCTTAAAAGACTTCGGCGATGGCGGCTAGGGCATGCGGCGCTACCAGGGAATCGTTCTGCCGTCCCAGGCGAGGAATTGACCACTGCTGGTCGGTGTTGCCGCCGCTAACTGAGCCAACAAATAATCGGCGGATTGTTCGGTACTGAACAGTTGTTCCGCTGGAATGGAATGGCTGAACGGTGCCGACAGCGAGGTTTTTACCGTGCCGGGGTGTAGTAATAAGACACAGTGCTGTGGCCGAGTGCGACGCCATTCGATGGCAACGGTTTTGATCGCCATATTGAGCGATGCCTTTGAACTGCGGTAGCTGAACCAGCCGCCAGAGCGATTATCGCTGATAGAGCCGACACGCGCAGAGAGGGCTGCAAAGGTTATGCGATCGCTTCGTCGAGTGTGGGCATCGATAGCCTTGGCTATGGTAACGGCAGCCGCTGCGTTGACCACATGTGAATCAATAAACCAATCGGCATCAAAATCAGCCAGACGTTTTTCAGGCTGCTGTTCCTCGGTATGCAGAGTGCCCAGTGTGCTGATCACCACATCGGGATGGTGTAACGACAACAGTTCGCCCAACTGCTGCTCGTTAAAGACGTCAGCCTGTACCGCGGTGAGCTTTGGCTCGTCGACGACAGGGGGAGTATGCTGCCATACCAGGGTCACGGCCTCGACAGATGGCTGCTGGCAGCAGCGTTTTGCCAACGCTGAGCCAATGCCGCCACTGCCAAAAATTAACACGTTGCCGTTAATCATGGGCTTTACCATAGAGTCTGGCGTAACGTTTGCGGGCCCACAAATTGTAGGCGCTATCGGCGACAGGCTTGATCACCGGCCAGCGTAATACGGTTAAGGCTTTACCGAGCAGGGTGTTCGACCATACCGCCAGCGTGGCATCGAGGCCGGTAAGCCAGCGGCCATCGGGGGCCTTGTAGTGCAGCACGGTGAGTAAGTCTTCGGTGGTTTTGCCGGGGGGTAATTCGGCTTGATGAATATCCAGCAGACACAGTTGATCAGTTTTATGCTTGGCTAAATGCTTCATTTCGGCGCTGCACATGGGGCAGGAGCCGTCGTAGTATAAGTTGGCAGTAGGTTCTGACATGGTGACCTCCGTTAGACACTAGTAATTACGCAGTGCCATCGGTTTTGGACCAGTCGAATGTAGGGTTAAACGGCGTTAGTACGCTCGATGAGGCTAAAAATCGGTCGCCGGCCGGCTATCGGCCATGAGTTTATCGAGTGTCACCTGTGCCTGCTTTGGGTTTTGTAAATCCTGTACCTCGATCATCTCGCAGTCGTCGGTCACCATTTGCTCGATGGTGACCGGGTAGTGGCGACAATCATCGGGGCGGTCGAAATAGATATCGCAGGTGTAGATGGGCTGATTGGGCGCCTTGCGCAGCCACGGGCAGATCGTC
This sequence comes from Sinobacterium norvegicum, assembly GCF_923077115.1. Lineage (NCBI taxonomy): Bacteria > Pseudomonadati > Pseudomonadota > Gammaproteobacteria > Cellvibrionales > Spongiibacteraceae > Sinobacterium > Sinobacterium norvegicum. The sequence continues at coordinate 1,229,794 of NZ_CAKLPX010000001.1, read as the reverse complement.
AGTTGTTCGCCGCTCTTGGGGTCCATCCAGATTAGGCCATCGCGGACATAGCGATGGATGTCGGGGTTGAAGGCCTCCCACAGGTCGATCTCGTCGCCGCTGGCAGAGAGGCCACCATCGCTGTACTTGGTACAGCATTTGCCACATTGGTTACATTCTTTCACGCGTTTGCTCTCTATCGGCTCAGGCTGCCGGGCTCATTAAAGGGCGAGCATTACACGGTTGGGTGGTGATTGCCAGCCTCCATTAACGGCGGGCGGCAGCGGCTATTCATTACGCCATTTGAGTTGAAACTCGATCTCTTCTTCATCACCTTCGCGCTCATGCTCGATGTTGTACACCGCCCGCACCGGCACATAGATTCTCTCACCGGCGATTTGAATTTCAAACTTATCGCCGCTCTCTAAGGCATCGGCCAGGCGTCGCAACTTGGCGACAAACTCACTGGTAGAGTATTGCTTCTCGATATCGCGTTCTTTTTTCGTGCTCATGGGGGTGGACCTTTCATTGTTATTTGATCTGTAAAGTGTAGCTACTGGACCGACGATATAAAACGGTCGGCGGCATGGGTAATAGTGGCAGCTATTTTCGCTTTGTTCATGTCGACTCGACGAATGATGACTTGTAACGACAATACCCCGCGTATTCATCGCAGTCGACTGTTCAAACATGAGAGCCTCTCGGTTTCAGGCCGCAGGGTATATTTAGCCCTGCTGCTGCAGTTGATCAGGGCTGAGATTTGTTGTGCTTTTTACCTGCGCAAAGGCCTCGAGCGCACGTTGGCGAGTGACCTTAAGATCAACCATCGGCTGCGGGTAATTCCTGCCTAGTTCAATACCGCATGCCGCTAACACTTCAGCTGGCGCCTGCCAGGGTTTGTGAATATATTTTTTGGGCAGCTGCTGTAGCTCAGGGCAGTATTGTTTTACATAGTCGCCGTCGGTGTCGAATCGTTCCCCCTGTAAAACAGGGTTGAAAATCCTAAAATAGGGAGAGGCGTCGGCGCCAGAACCGGCCACCCATTGCCAGCTTGCCGCATTGCTGGCCATGTCTGCATCGACCAAGGTGTCCCAAAACCAGCGTTCACCGTGGCGCCAGTCTATCAACAGATTTTTGACCAGAAAGGAGCCGACCACCATACGAACACGGTTGTGCATATAACCGGTTTGATACAGCTCTCGCATGCCGGCATCGACGATAGGAATGCCGGTACGCCCCTGCTGCCAAGCCTCAAGATCGGCTTGATCGGTACGCCAGGGAAAACGATCAAATTTCGCATTGAAGTTTTTGTGCTGCAGGTCGGGCCAATGAAACAGCAGGTAATAACTGAACTCTCGCCATCCCAGCTCGCTTAAATAGACGTCGGTATGGGGGTGGTCAAAGGCGTTGCCAAAGGTGCCGTGGATGGCGTACCACACCTGATTAGGCGACATCTCGCCAAAGTGTAGATGCGGTGATAGCAGCGATGTGCCCTTTACCGCGGGTATATTTCGGTCATCTTTATAGCGCTCGGCCGCAGTGCGAACAAACCGTTGCAGCCTTTGTGAGGCCCCATCTTCGCCGGGCTGCCACTGTGCTTCGATGTCTCGATACCAGGGGATACTGGGCAGTAAATTTAAGGCGTTGAGTGCTGTTTCATCCTCGTTTATTGCCTCGGCGAAGGTGATGGTTTCTGGTTTTGCGACGGGGAAACGAGGCGGCATTCGGGACAGGCAACCTCGGCGATAATAGGGGGTGAAGACCTTGTAGGGTGTGTCATCTTTTTTCAGCACCGTCATCGGCTCCCACAGCAGCGAACCATTAAAACTCTTCGCCTCGACGCCACGACTTTTGAGTGTCGTCTTAATGTTCTCATCACGCTGGCGCTGCCAGGGCTCATACAGACGGTTCCAGCAAACGGCGTCGGCGGAAAACTGGTCGATTAGCTCAGTCAAGATAACAAGGGGGCTGCCTCGGCGAATAATTAGTTGGTTGTTCAGTGAGGTGCGGAGTGATTGCAACGAATGATGCAGCCACCACTGACTGGCGCCACCTAATTGCGCCGCCTCGGGGGCATCCTCGTCGAGAATGAAGACAGGAATAATCTGCCCTTGTGTCACGGCATGGGTTAAGGCGGGGTTATCCCTGAGGCGCAGATCTTGTCTGAACCAGACAATGGTTTTTTGGTCGGTCATCGTATGCAGTGCTCTGTTTTATCGCTGGTAATGGCAAACCAGCATTGCTGAATGCGGCTTTCAGAACTATACGTGACGGCCGGCAAAACAGATTGAAACAACGCTGGTTGAGGCTGCCCGGGTGGTGGTCGATGGCATCCTGCTCGATTAAGTATCGCCGTTTATTGTTGTGTCAGCTGTTGCTGGCTGCCGCCGTGAGTCTGTTGCTGCTGCGCTAATCAGTTCTGCCATATGACGACCCCACAGCGCATAGGCTGGCGCGCCCGGGTGAAACCCATCGTCAGCAATATAGTGTTTTTCGATCGGGAAGGGGGCGTTTACCATGGTGCATTGGTTATTGCTATCGGCCACGTCGGCCATGATGGCGTTGAGTTGATGGGCTCGTTGACCCAGCCACCAGCGCAGTGGTTGCGGCAGAGCGGGGAAAACATGCATCGGTGGCAGACAAGATAAATAGATTTGCTGGGCATTAAAGTCATTGCTTAGGGTATCAATCAGCTTTTGTAAATTACAGGCCCATGCAATATTGCGCGTTCTGCCAGTCACATCATTGACCCCGACAGAGACGACGACAACGTCAAAAGTCTCTCTGCCCTCAGCCTCAAGGCGAGCCAACACTTCGGTGGAAGCATCGCCGGTAAATGCCTGCAGCTTCCATGTCACCCGGTGACTGGCGCTCAGAGACGCCACTAATTGCCCCAGTAGTGCCTGATCCTGACTATCGACACCGACGCCAGCGGCGGCGGAATCACCAATAATTAGCAGACGGATGCTTGGGCCTGTGCCGGTCACTCCGGCGCGAGTACCGATGGGTTCGGGCAATTGGGGGGTAACCCGCCGCACATAAAGTCCCTGCACCAAAAAAAACGGTAACAACAATAGGGTTAAAAAATGATACGTCACGTTTTGCGCTCCATCAGCGACAGCGGCCAGAACAGCTGTAAAATTTAGCAGCAAGTTGACCTGAGTACCACAGTTGAGTGGCTATTAACGCCGGTGCTATTCCCCTGTATTATTCACTGTTTAGTCATTGCAGCGATGAGCAGCGGGTAGTTTTAATGTGGTTGAATAATGAACGAGTTACCAGTGAGGTCGTTAGTGCTTGGCAGACGTCTCTACTGGCTGGCTGCCCTCATCGCGTGGTTATTGACGGCTTATTCGAGCCAGCCATGCTCGATAAGGTGGTCAAGGTTTTACAGCAGCCCGATGGCTGGCAAACACAGCAACACACCTATGATGCCCTGTATGTGGATAGCGCCGAGTGGCAGCGGGCCACTACCGAGCAACGCTTTGTCCAGCGAGACAGTTGGCGGCCATCACCCGACGACACCGGCAATAATGTGGCGCAGCAGTTTTTAAGTTTTCTGCGTGGTGAGGAATTTATGGCGCTGCTATCACGTATTTTTAAGGTGGTGATAACGGATATCAACGTTGCTGATCCAAACATCAATACTAATTTTTTCCGCCTTGGTGCCGCCGATTTTGTCGGCCAACACGCCGACGACTCCCCGGGTAGAGAAGTCTGTATGCTGCTTTATCTTAACAAGGCATGGCAGGGCGATAGCGGCGGCGAGTTGGTGTTTATCGGCCAAGATGATCAGCCTGTCAGCATCGAACCGCACTATAACCGCTGTGTACTGTTTGATCCCTCATCGGCAGGTTCGGAACACTGGGTAGAAAGGCTGAATGCCGAATACGCTGATCAATATCGTTATAACGTGACCAGCTGGTATTGGTCTGAGTAGGTTTTTCAACAAGGGTAAACAAAGGGAAGGGGAAGGTTTGGCGGCTGCCAGTACTGACAAAGATCACCGCTGAGGACGCCGCAAGTGCTTCCTTGTAGGCTCAGCGCCAGCATCCCTGCTGGCGATGCCTCTGTGGCGACATCAGCAGTCGCTGGTAAGCTAGGTAGGTTGTCCGTTAGTGTTTATTGATACGACTTTTGGCTAGGTTTGCGCAGGCAGCTTGGCTATTTACGTAAACTATTTTTTCATATAGTAGCCATTGGTAGCTCATTTCTTTGCATTCAAAGTAGCCATTTTTAGCGGTGATTTTATCTACTGAGATGTGTGCGGCAATAGGAAAGGTAAACATTGCAACGGTTGCCAGAATAAAAACTCTTGTTGCCCATGTTGTTTGATGCTTTGAAAGCTCGATTTTTTTAATATTTTGATAGGCGCCCAATAGGGTTAATAGAAGAAGCACAACGGCAGCACCCAATGAATACATGGCCCCTTTGCTAAAATACACGACGTCATCGCCGTAAAATAACGAGTTAAACGTCCCATAAGAGCTGGCGATAAACCACCATAATGATGCGCTGGTAATAAAAATAAAAAATAAAAAACTAGTAAATTTGGTCATTGTTGAAGCGTTATGTGTATTTTCCATTTAAAGTGCTCTAGGCTTCAGTGATAAAAATTTATATAACTGATGTTTGGCGGCACTGATAAGAATAACTTTTGCCGAGTCGGCGGCATAGTCAATGACCAGGGCGATAGTATCACCTGCCTTATCAAGTATGTGCTTCTTAGTTTTTTGTACTTGGGATAGGGCATCCTTATTTAATTCATCCAACCCCAATATTATCCTGTCAGTTATACCGTAATGATTGTCTATTTCACCCAGCGCCATAGAGGCTAACACGCCTACGGCAACCACGGCTATCATGGGGCCAATAGCCAAAGTTAGACCAAGTCCAACCAGCGCGGACGCTGCAACGATAGAGGCTCCAGTGGCAAAACCAACTTTAACAACATCAGTAGCCAAAGAACCTACAAGCTGGCTTAAGGTAGCCTGATCGGTTAAGAAATAATCGGCCACTCTATAAATTGATAGTAAAACAACGGAAATAATTCCCCCTTGCTTTGCTGCGTGTATAGCACCAGCTTTCCCTAGCCCCATAGTGATGACCTTGGGGTTCTTTATACCGTACTTAGTGCCGGTCAGGATATGTCGTAACCCGGGATGCCCCTTTAAAACGATGTGTGGTTTCCCGCCATAGGTTTTAACATAGGCCTTAGTAGTAAACCCGCCAAGGTCACCAACAAGCTTGCTTAGCGTTCTCAAATCATCCGCCGAGGCGTAATAACCTGCTCCCGCTTCTGCTTTGCCCTTTAAACTTTGCCATGCACTTTTAATATGCGGTGAATTCCCTTTTGGCGAGGCACGTACAATTGCGTCCATTTCCTCGATTGAAACAACAAAAACCTCATGTTGATTTGACTTTATTTTTTGTTTCAACTCATTCTTTCCCTGATCTGATAGCATTTCAACTCATTCCTTTGGTTGAGGTTATTAACTGAGGTGGTTGTTCCGTTATTGTCTCTCTAAAAGGGAAAAACGGGAAACCACAAGCTAAGTGTTTGAGTATAGAGGCTTGCGCATGTAGATGCCACCACAGAGGTCGCCCCTGTAGGCTCGGCGCCTGCATCTCTGCTGGCGATGCCTCTGTGGCGACATCAGCAGTCGCTGGTAAGCTAGGTGCCGATTGCTAGCTAAGGGGTGGGGGGTGGTTACCCCAAAAGTACTATCGTTAGCACAGCCCCTTCTTGGCCTGACCTGGCGGGCAGAACTTACCGCTGTGTTTGCCGCTGGCTTTATTGTTGTCACTGACTTGCACATCAACACCGCCGACGTCACCCTTGATAGAATGTAGGTTGCAGCCACTTAAAAGTAGCAGGCTTAAAGCCATTGCCGCGATTTTTATTGAACGCATATCGATACTCTTTCATATTAATTGGCTGATTATAAATCGATATGAAAAACAAAAATCTGCACTGGCTCTAGAAATGAAATATTAGCGGAAGTACTGATCGTTTGGCTAAGGGGCGCAGCTGCCGATACCACCACCGAGGACGCCGCAAGTACTTCCCTGTAGGCTCAGCGCCAGCATCCCTGCTGGCGATGCCTCTGTAGAGGCATCAGCAGTCGCCGGTTTGGTGGGTACCGGTGGCTAGCTCTATAGTTTTTACTCTGACCCTAAACTTACCGGTTTGGTGTGTGCCGGTGGCTAGCTCTATAGTTTTTACTCTGCCCCTAAACTTTATTTTGGGTTGAGGTATTTATTCGTATATGCAGGGCTGCAATAGTCCCGTTCGGAATGTAAGTTCGTCTTTTGGAGCTCATTTAGTGCAAATGAGGGCTCTATTACAGCAAGACCAATGGTGCCAGAGGCCATGATAATAGCATTGGTTACAACCAAGTCATCCATGTTTAATGTATGCTTAACGAAGACAACTTCACCCTCTGCCACAGGAAATGTTATTTCTGGTTTCTTAAATTTGTCAAAAGAGGCTGTGGGTAATAGCGCTACTGTATGTTGCCCTGATTCGACCTCAAAACTCCAGTAACCGCCATTTTTTAATTTCACGCATATATTATTGTCTATCGATGCCGGCTGCACCCCTGCAGAGCCTACAAACTGATTGTCTCTATACAAATAGATGTAACTCTTTTTTGAATCAGGGGTGAGTTCCGATTCACTTAGCCCTGAGAATTTTGGCCCGCTTGCTGTGCAGCCAGAAAGCGCACTAAAGGCTGCTAGAGCGAGCACTATACCTTTACAGGTTTTAACTATATTCACTGTATCTCCTAGATTGGTAGGGGCCGGTGTTACTCTTGATATTTTTCTACGAAAATAGGCTTTCAAAAAATTGTGGAAAACCTTTTATTATAGTCGTTTTTTATTATTGTCATTTTATCCTGTAAGTAATTGACTCTATTATAAAACTATTGTTTTTTCAATTGTTTCAAAAAAAGATAAGGAAAGTGGGGATATACAGGCAAGTGATGGTAGTAGTCGTTCTTTTGGTGGTTATTTGTGTCTAAATGCAAGAGACCCCAATGCCGCGCAGTCAGTCATTCTCCGCGACTTCAAAAAGCGCAGCGACAGGAGCGGGGTGTGACTGACGGAGTGGCGTGCAGAGTGATGATGAAGAGGCACAGAGAGGTATATAACGAAGTGTTTCAAAGGAGGGTCTTGATAAGAGCAGAGCAGAGCAGCCCAGAACAGGCTGCCCAATCAAAAATTAAAGCTTAACAATCTCGCTTAAATCAGCCAAGCCCGCCGCGGGGAACAGCGTGTTGACCTGAGCGATGGTGGCTAACAGCTGGTCATAGCTGCTGGCAGAGATGTTGATGTGGCCCATCTTGCGGCCGGCACGCTTGCTCTTGCCATACCAGTGCACGGTGACGCCGTCGAGGGCGTAGATGGCCTCATCGATGGTGTCTTCGCCGAGGATGTTAATCATCGCCGTCGGTTGAATCAGACGGGTGTCGCCAAGCTGCATACCGCAGATGGCGCGCATATGCAGATCGAACTGGCTACTGAAACAACCCTGCTGGGTCCAGTGACCGGAGTTATGCACGCGGGGGGCGATCTCGTTGACCAACAACTGGCCCTGACAATCGAAAAACTCAATCGCCAATACCCCGACATAGTCTAACTGCTCGGCAATGGCGGTAAAAATAACCTCGGCCTGTTGCTGAAGCTCGGCCTGCTCGGCCAGGGCGACAGACAGTGCCAACACGCCATCGCTGTGGTGATTCTGGGTCAGCGGGAAGGCCTTTATCTTGCCTGCGGCATTGCGGGCGCCAATCATCGAGATCTCACGATCAAAATTGACAAACACCTCGGCGACGACGGCCTGTTGGCCATTGCTGGCGGCGATTACCTCGGCAATCTGCGGCCAGGCGGTGGCGACATCGGCATCCGACTTTAAGCGCCACTGGCCCTTGCCGTCGTAACCTTCTTTGGCAGTCTTAATAATCAGCGGTAGGCCCAGCTCGGCGATCGCCTGCTGGTACTCGGCCTCGGTATTGATGATGCGATAGTCGGCGTTGCGCACGTTGGCGTTATCGAGTAATGCTTTCTCAATGCGGCGGTCACCGCCGGCGCGGATAGCATCGGCACTAGGTTTGAGCTTGCCGCTGGCCTCGGCGGGGATTAACACCGCCTCGGGAATGTGTTCAAACTCGGCGGTGATAACATCACACTCGTCGATCGCCTGCTGCAGCGATTGACCATTAAAATGACCGCTGACCGGGTGTACCAGCCAATCATTGCCAACATCGTAGGCCTCAATATGAATATTCAGCGGTGTCGCACTGAGACATAGCATGCGGGCAAGTTGCCCCGAGCCGAGAACCAAAACCTTCACCGGATTACTCCCCTGCTGGATCTGGATTGTCGAGAATAGTCTGGGTCTGGTTGGCGCGGAACTGATCGATCTTGGTCATCAATTCAGGGCGGCTGGTGGCCAGCATCTGCGCCGCTAATAAACCGGCGTTGGCGGCACCGGCATCGCCGATGGCCAGGGTGCCGACGGCCACGCCCTTGGGCATCTGGGCAATCGACAGCAGTGAATCCATGCCGCTGAGGGCCTTGGAACGCACCGGTACACCGAGTACTGGCAGACTGGTAAAAGCAGCGGCCATACCCGGCAGGTGAGCGGCACCACCGGCGCCACCAATGATAATATTAAAGCCATTGGCGTGGGCATTGGTGCAGAAGTCGGCAAGTAGCTGGGGGGTGCGGTGGGCAGAGACAACCTTGGTCTCGTAGGGAATGCCAAAGTGGTCGAGCATATCGGCAGCGTGCTGCATGGTCGGCCAATCGGATTTAGAACCCATAATAATTGCTACTTTCATAATACTCCGCTGCCGGTTTAAGGCGATGCCATCTCAGGCATAAAGGTTTAAGCGTATCGGCGATGATTGGCACCGCTGATTAAAAGAAGCGGGCAATTCTACGATATTGAGCGGCATAAATACATATGAAAAACTGCTTAAATATCAATGTTTTTGAGCATAAAAACCTGATCAATTAGACAGTAATTTACCGTTGAAATAAGCCTGAGAGCAGCAATGCCTTTCAAGTGATTGATAAACCAGTAATCCGTTATCTCGGGTGAAAAAAAAGAGGCCAATAAGGCCTCTTTCGCTAGCGTGCTAAAGCCGAGGCTTAGGCATTGCCGTGACGCTGGCGTAGCACGGCAATCAAAATAGCCAGGCAGATGAAACCGACGACAAGGCCAGCAGCAATCGATTCGGTCAGGCCAAAGACCAGATAACCAATAAAACTAATCGCTGCAGTAAATAAGGCATAGGGTAGCTGGGTGGTAACGTGATCGATGTGATGACTACCGGCACCGGTTGACGACAAAATAGTGGTGTCGGAAATCGGTGAGCAGTGATCGCCAAAGACCGCGCCCGCCAAAACGGCTGCCATCATAGGCATGATCAGACTGATGTCGGTGGCCGCTGCCATATCGCCAGCGATAGGGAGCATGATGCCGAAGGTACCCCAGCTGGTGCCGGTGGCCAGTGCCATCAGGCCCGCAACGATGAAGATTACCGCCGGTAAGGCGTTGTGTGGAATGCTGTCACCGACCACGCTGGCGAGGTATTTGCCGGTTTCCAGGCTGCCGATCAAACCGACTAATAGCCAGGCGCAAACCAAGATGATCACGGCTGGCATCATCGCCTGCGTGCCGTGCTTTAGGGCTCCGGTGTAATGGCTGATGCTGGGTTTTTGCGGCATCATCATCACGAAGGCGACGAAGACGGCAATCGAGCCACACCATAATAGGGTGAGGGCGACATCGGTTTCAGCAAAGGCGCCCATAATGCTAAAGGGTTGGTCGGCGGCGGCGAGATTGGCATAGCCGGTATAGATTAGAAAGAAGACGGCACTGACGACCAGGGCGAAAATCGGGATCAATAGGTTATTGGCGCTGCCGTTACTCAGCTCATCGCTGATCGACATGTCGCCGGCTGGTTCACCGTTGGCAGGGTTGTATAGCTGGCCGTTGGCAGCGTTATCTTCATGGGCCTTCATCGGGCCAATATTAATATTGTACCAGGCGACGGCAAAGACCATGACCAGTCCAAAGATGGCATAGAAGTTCATCGGTATCATGCTGATGAAGGCGTTAAAGGCGCCCTCGGCAGCCATATTGTGGCTGGCTAAAACGGTGGCGATGAGGCCGATGATGTAGGCGCCCCAGCTGGACAGCGGTGAGATGACACAGATAGGCGCAGAGGTGGAATCGATGAGATAGGCCAGTTTGGCCCGTGATACACCTTGTTGGTCGGTCAGTGGGCGGGCAATTTGGCCGACGGCCAAGGCGTTAAAATAGTCATCGATAAAAATGACCACGCCGAGGGTGGCGGCAAACAGCCGAGAGCCACGTTTGGTTTTGACGTGGTTTCTAGCCCAGTCAGCGAAGGCGCGGGTGCCGCCGCTGATCGTGAGCAGAGCCGATAAAATACCGAGCAACAACAGGAAGGCCAAAATATAGACATTCCATGTGTTCAGGGCGCCGTCATCCCAGAAGATAGCGACAAAACGGTCAAATAATAGCGTGGCAGTATCGACAGGGCTGAAGCCCGCCAGGAGCAGGGCGGCAACCAGTGCTCCGCATAACAGAGATAACACAACCCGTCGTGTGAGCAGCACAAGCCCGAGGGCGACAAACGGCGCTGCCAGTGACAGCATCGAGTCGTGATAAGAGGTAAGTTCCATAACATCTACTTTTTTGATCAGGTTATTGGTGCAGTGACAAGGCTGGTCTGTCGCCGTCGGTCATTGCTTGTTTTGCTGTGTCGCCGTTTCGGCCCAAGCCACAGATATTGTTGGCGAGGATTCTAGGTGATTTTACTCACCACCCCAACATGAGACCGGCCGCTTGTTGATATGTATCAAGCGATTAAGTAGCCCTTAAGTTAGTACTTACTGTCGAGAAAGGGAAATATAAACGTCGATTAGTGCTGACAAATATGGTCCAAAAGGAGGAGTCGTGGTGGTGTTTGTCTATGTTAGGCTGGTTGCTGCATGGATAAATCAGTGCCGCAAAAAAACCTATTAGGAGAACTAACGATGTATATCGGCTTCAACTCAATGAACACCATTAATGACCCTTCGCCGACAGAATTGGCAACGGCGTTAGAAGAACATGGCTTTGAGTCGCTGTGGTATGGTGAGCACAGCCATATACCGATGTCGTTAAAAACGCCTTACCCCGGCGGCGGCGTCTTGCCTGAGCCTTACAAGGGGATGATGGACCCGTATGTGTCGTTGATGGCGGCAGCCTCGGTCACAACAAATCTTAAGCTCGGCTCCGGCATTGCATTGCTGTTAGAGCGCGAGCTGTTTTCTCAGGCCAAAACCATTGCCACTCTCGATCGCTTATCGAATGGCCGAGTAATTATCGGTACCGGCGTAGGCTGGAACGAAGAGGGTTTTGAAAACTGTACCTCGCTACCCTGGAAGAAGCGTTTTACCGCGTTGAAAGAAACCGTTGCCGCACAGCGAATTCTGTTCAGCGAGGCGGAGCCGGAATATCACGGATCGTTGATCGACTTCGATAAGGTGTGGTTCGAGCCCAAGCCACAACAACCCGGCGGCCCGAAAACGGTGCTTGGTGTGATGGGGCCGGTCGGTGTTAAACATGCCGCCGAGTGGGCAGATGGCTGGATGCCGGCCGATGTGGCGTTGCCCGATGTGGTGCAGTCTGTCAAAGATTTTAGAGAGCAGGTGGCCAGCTTTGGTCGCAACCCCGATGATGTTGAGATCACCATCGTGGTGATGGATGATCCATCACCGGACAAGCTAAAGCGTTATCGTGATGCTGGCATTGACAGGGCGTTGATTGGCGTCGGTTTGGAAAACTGGGATAAACCGGAGATTATCCAGCCAATGATCGAGCGTTTCGCGCCCCATATTCCTGATTTGTTGGCCAAATAAGAGGCTTGTAACACCCTGAAAACTTGTTATTTTTGAGTGGCATGCTATTCATAAGGCACAATTGAATGCATAGGATGCGAAAAATGAGTTTATCTAAAAAAATGGGTGCCGAGTTCTTCGGCACATTTTGGTTGGTGTTGGGTGGTTGTGGTAGTGCTGTTATTGCCGCCGCCTTCCCTGATGTCGGCATCGGTTTACTCGGTGTCTCTTTCGCCTTCGGTTTGACCGTACTAACCATGGCCTTTGCCATTGGTCATATCTCTGGTTGCCACCTCAACCCTGCTGTCTCGGTAGGCTTGATGGTCGGAGGCCGCTTCCCAGCCAATGAGCTATTGCCTTATATCATTGCCCAGGTACTCGGTGGTATTGCCGGTGCCGGTATTCTTTATGTCATCGCCTCTGGTGCCCCAGGCTTTGATTTGGCGGCGGGTTTTGCCTCCAACGGTTTTGGTGAACACTCACCTGGCGGCTATAGCATGATGGCGGCGTTAGTCTGCGAATTTGTCATGACGTTTATGTTTTTGATTGTGATTCTGGGAGCCACCGACAGTCGCGCCCCTGCCGGCTTGGCACCGATTGCCATCGGCCTGTGTCTGACGTTGATTCACTTGATCAGTATTCCGGTGACCAACACCTCGGTCAACCCGGCCAGAAGTCTGGCACCGGCACTTTATGTGGGCGGCTGGGCCTTATCGCAGGTATGGTTGTTCTGGTTGGCGCCGATAGCGGGCGCGGCAGCAGCGGCAGTGGTGTACAAATGGCTGGGTAGCGAAGAGGCGGCATAAGCCAGAAGAAACAAATAAAAAAGGCAGTCTAGGCTGCCTTTTTTAATATTTAGATGTCGTTAAATTAAGCCATGAGACAGGGCTATTGTTGTAGCCTCAGCGCGGCTATTGATCTCTAACTTTTCATAAATACTCTTGATGTAGCCGCTGACGGTATACTTGCTGAGGGTTAGAATTTTACCGCATTCATTGGCGGTATGGCCTTTTGAAATCAGCGATAGCACCTCGATCTCACGGGGTGTCAATTGTTTGATAAGCTCTGACCCCAGGTTCTTCTTACGTTCTAATTCGCGGAAGTGGCTGATCATGCGCAGCGATATCTGTGGCGAGATAGCCGGCTCTCCCTCGAGTATGCCCTGCAGTGCTGCAACCAACTTACTCTTACTCTGCTCTTTTAATAGGTAGCCCTTGGCGCCAGCGGCGAGGGCGGGAAACAGATGGAGGTCGTCATCGTAAATCGTGGTAACAACGCTGTACGCTGTGTTGCTGGCCTGTTGGTAGGCGCTAATGTATTCCAAGCCGCTGCCATCGGGTAGGTTGAGATCAACCAGAGCAAGGTCGGGTTGGCTGTGCTCCAGAGCAGCCAAGGCCTGGCTGAGCGTGCCATAAATAGCAATACTATCGGGCTGTAAAGCTTGCTCGGCAACAGCGCGAAGCCACTGTTGGGCATCGCTGTGGTCTTCTAAGATGACAATGTGTTTCATTCTAAACACCCTGGTTAAGTGTGATGCTGAAATGGCTGCCGCTGTGCTCAGAAACCACGGTGGCAGTAGTAGATTGGACGGTGAGTTGGCCGTTAATTTCATCGATACGCTGAGCAATATTATACAGTCCGTTGCCCTTGGCAGGTTGCTCGGTATCAAAGCCGATACCATTATCGCTGAGGTTAATAACCAGCTGTTGTTGGCTGATTTTAAGATCCACGGTAATCACTGTGCAATGGCTATGTTTGAGCATATTGCTGATGATTTCTCTACAGGCTGTACGCAGGTTGCGCCAATAGCGGCTGGATATATCGAAGTCACTGAGTTGCTGTTGCCAGCTGAGTTTGATATCGGCTTCGTTACACCGCTGGCTGGTCTCTGTCGATAATTGTGCGGCAAACTGTTCGCTGCTGATGGTGTCGGTCTGCAGGCCTTGTATCACGCTGCGTAACTCGTGCAGTACCGCCCGGGCAGAATCGGCAGATTTCTCGTCACTGCTGTTATAGATCAGCGACAGTAATTTAGCGCCGATATCGTCATGAAGGTCACGGGCCAGACGCTGCCTTTCGGTCACCATGCCTTCTTGGAAGGCTTGTTTCGACAAGGCGAGATGCTGGAAGAACAGCGCCGAGGTGTTAGCCAGTTGGGCATCGTGGTGATTGAATAGGCGGCGGCCATTATTGGCATAAGCGAGAGTGTAGGAGGGAATATCATTGAAACCGGGTAGTCTCATCTTAAGACCGTGTTGCTCAAAGCGAGCCTGTTCAACAGTGGTGTTGGTGGCGGTGACCTGTTGCGGTTGAAACAGTGCATTCATTGCCGTCAGCCACTGTTCTCGAGTGGAGCTGGCGGGGCTGATTTTGTGATTGAACAGCTGCTGAAAGGTGGCCAGAAACTGACGTTGCTCGCTCAACGGCATGATTTTTTCGAGCAGTTTTTGGCGCAGTGGAAAATAGATGAAACTGACTAACAACAGCGATATCAGCAGGCTGTTAACCCCGTCGAAATCCAGTAGGTAGATCAGCAATAGATCGATCAAAATTAAAGAAAAACCACAGAAGACCCAGAAGCACACCAGGCTGACCCAGCGGTCGATGTTGAATAATTGGTACCGGATAATGCCGATCGAGACGCCGGCATAGGCCAGCGACAGGGCGCCAAACCCCCAGGTTTGATGTACCACGGCCTCTTTAAAAAACAGCATGGGGACGTAGACCAAGGCAATAAACGCGCCAGTGCCAGCCAGCCAGGAAAACATAACCCACTTAAAACCGGCCCTATCAATGGGGTTGTTTTTGCTGTGCAGCCACTGCAGCAGGCTGACCAGCATGCAGATGGCAAACCAGCTGACAAATAGCGCACGAATGGAGATGTCTAAGCTTTCGATGATGGCCAGCAAATTCATGCTGTAAAAAATGATAATAGCGGCCACTGTGGCCTTGATCATGGGGAAGGAGGACAGCGGTTTGGGGAAATACCAAAACAAGGCGGTGCCAAAACCGCAAAAAGATATGCCGGCCAGTAGGTTAAGTCGATTGAGGAAATAAAATATGCCATCGGCAATCACCAGCTCGCGACTGGAGTAAACAGCGCTGCACAACACGGCAATGGTAATGGCAAAACCGGCGCAGCTATAGATAACTGGGGCGATATTGTCTTTGCCGCGGTTAAAGGCCAGCACGGCAACACTGATGATGCCAATAAAGACACCGCAGACAATCTGATACCAAAAAACCAGCGGCAGGCTACTGAGTGGACGCTGGGCTAACGGCTTGACGATGTAAGCTTGATTGTCGATGTTGAGTGTCGAGGTGAGCTGTAAACTGTGATAGAGATCGGCGTTTCTGGTGAAGAAGGCCAGGTAATCAGTGACGGTGGATATTTCGTCGGGCTCCTGCAGTAAGTCTTCTGCTATCAGGGTCATGCCGTTAATCTGTTGCAGTGCAGCAGGGGCGGTAATCGTGCCTAGCAGCGGAGACTGCGGTGCAATGTCAGTTATGGTAACACGATCACCGTCGGCACCCAGTGATAGGCCCAGCCAGGGAACATTAAGAGAGATCAGCAGGGCCAGCCATACCAGGATGGTTAGCAGGATGGCGCCAAGCGCTATCAGGTTAATCGGTGATATCCGTTTAAGGGCGTTCAGCATCGAGTGTTGTTGTTTTCATTATGTGACAGTGTTATCAATTTACCATTTAGTGGCGACAGATGGAATAAAAAGCGGCCAATAAAAAACACCCCCGCAGCGTCGCTACGAGGGTGTCTTTGGCCACTATTTCAGCAACGAATCAGCGGCTTAATGTGAAGTTTAGACGTTGTTGATGGCAATCATTCGAGGCTTTTTAGCTTCGGGAATGTTGCGCAGTAGTGAGATGGCAAGAATACCGTTCTCCATCTTGGCGTCTTTGACTTCCATATGGTCAGCCAGTCTAAAGCTTTGTTCAAAGCTTCGCTCGGCAATGCCCTTATAGAGAAACTCCAGTTTATCGGCTTTTTCTGCTGCCGGCTTACCGGACACCTTCAAGGTGTCGTTGTGCAGGGTGATATTAATATCTTTTTCACTAAAGCCGGCGATGGCCATAATAATCTGATAATTGTGTTCGTCCGATTTTACAATATTGTACGGAGGATAGGTGCTCTTTGTCTGTTTTTCAGAAACTGCGTTTTCAAATAAATCGTTGAAACGATCAAAGCCGATGCTCTGACGGAATAGTGGTGCGTATGATAGTGCTGTAGCCATAGTTGGCCTCCTTAATAATAAGCAAGGTAATCTATTTAGGGTTGTTCGATAGCGCTATCGATACGAATATTCTATGAATCATTCGTATTAACTAATATGTGATTGAAAAAACATTTTTCAAGGTTTTTAATTATTTTTTTTATAAAATTTTTTTATCGTGTCAAAAAAACCTTTTCAGGCAAGGTGATAGCGTTTTATTGGCGGTGCTGTTGCGTGTATCGCTGGTCGTGATAGCTGGCGTCTTGCCTGGGCGTCGAATACCCGTACAATGGCCTGCTACAGTAGGAACCGTATAAAGTCAGGGGTTGTCGTATGAGTGATGAGAAAAAGGCCGCTAAGCACAAGGCCAGTATGGAAAAACAGAAAGAGAGTGTCGATGCTTCTATTGCCGCCGCCGATGAAGAGCGAGGCTTGATTATATTGCTGACCGGTGACGGCAAGGGCAAGAGTAGCTCTGCCTTTGGTATGGTCATGCGTAGCCTAGGCTATGGCTATAAAGTGGGTGTGGTGCAGTTTATTAAGGGGGCTCAACTATCGGGTGAGGAAATTTTTATCCGCGACAAGCACCCCGAGGTCTACTTCTACCAGATGGGGACTGGCTTTACTTGGGATACGCAGGATCGTGACGGCGATATTGCCGCTGCCGAGGCTACCTGGGCCCATGCCGAGAAACTGCTCAAGGACGACAGCTATCATCTGGTCGTCCTCGATGAAATGACCTATATGCTGGCGTTTAAATACCTCGATGAAGAGCGGATATTGACGGCCTTACAGCAGCGGCCACGTGAGCAAACCGTGGTTGTCACCGGTCGTGGTGGTGGCAAGGGGATTCGTGATATTGCCGACACTGTGGCCGAGATAAATGATCAGAAACATGCCTATCGTGCCGGTGTTAAGGCCCGTAAAGGCGTCGATTTCTAGTTCGAAGGGTATAAAAAAGGCGCCTAGGGGCGCCTTTTTTTATGGTTGATTGATCGGCAAACAGTGCCGCGGCAATTAACTGCTGGGAATGGTGCGCAGAATAGCGGCGACCAATTCAACCTGGCGATTGTAGCCGGTTTTTAAGAAGATAGACTTGATATTATCGCGGATGGTCGACTCTTTGCGATCGGTCTTCTGGGCAATCTCTTTGGCACTGAAACCACGGATAAGCTGTTCGCAGACCCGCGACTCTGTAGGGGTTAGGTTAAACACCTTGCGAATCTCAGCGCTGCGAGGCAGTTGACTGACATTGGGGTCGAAGAACTGCATCAGCAGGGCCTTAAATCCCTCGCCATTGTCAGAGCCAATGGGCGTTAATGTGACACTGACGGGCAAGCCGTAGGGGGTTTGAATATTAAAGACGGCAACAGAGGACAGCTCTTTTTGTTCGAGTGAGTGCAGCAGTTGATAGGACTGTTTTTGGAACTCTGTATTGATACGTTCCTGGGCAAAAATGATGTGGTTGTCATTGGTAATGCGCAGATAGTCGACATCGTCTATCCAGCGGCTGGCGCTGCTGTTGGCGTGGACTATTTCCAGCAGCGGGCTCAGTACAACACTGGCCTGTGGCGCGCTGTCGAGTGCGGCCTTGAGTGATACATTATCGACCGATTGAAAGTAGAGTTGCTGGTGTAGAGTAATGGCCTGACGGATATGGGGGGCTAACAGGTTGAGTTGCTCGAGCTCGGCATCACTGTAGGCACCACCTTCGACATCACGATAGAGGGTCAGGACTACGGCGCTGTCATGGTTATTGTTGACCAGCATGCCGGCAACATCGATGATATTGTCCTTAATAACCCAGTCCATCAGGTCACTGTCGAGTTTGGTGATATAGCCGCCCTCCGGGTCAACACTGGCGGCGCTGTGAAATTCTCCGGTTGGCAGGCCCAGCGTCAGGTCGATAATACTGTCGGTGGCGATCAGGTTTTTTTCGATATAGAACAGCTCAACATACTCGGGAATCCCCGAAGACCAGGCAAAAGTCATTAGCCGAGGCTTGAGATTCACACCGCCGAGGTTGGCGGCGTTACAGCGAAAGTGGGTGCGTAAATCGAAGAGAAAGCGTTCAAAGCCCGCTGAATCCGATAAGCAGGAATAGAGAGATTGTAGTAGCGAGCTATAGTCGGAGATATCAGAGGTAGCGGCGGTCTGTTCAGCGAGCATATGATCTATCCTTGGGTTATTTCTGACGAGAGTCAGGTAAAGCCTTGTTATTCTTCGATAATAATGGCTATTTATACGCTAGTTAGACGAGGTTTGCTGCAAGTATTTCGTTTGCCATAAGCAACTTTAATGTTGACATCAAGATGAGGGGCGCTGCATTGTGCATCGCTGCTGTTACCCCGGAGTAGTCTGAGGGTATAATGGCCTTTTGCGTAGTTTCGAGGATTTTTTGTGAGTGTATCTAAATTTGTGGTTGCCGAGCCTATTTTTACTGTGGTTCAGCGTGAGGATGAAAACAGCCCTGTTTATGCCGCTATCAATACTGTTCTAGCCGATTTTAATGAAGAGCAGCAGCAGTATTTTGGCTGGCAGCTGTCGTTGATTATGGATTTGAATACCGAGACAGAGACAGGTCTGCCCGATGCGGCGGAAGCCAAGGAAATTGAACCTTTTTGCACCGAGCTTGACCGTTTGATTAGTGCCGACGGCAATGCCGTGCCGCTGGCTAGAATCAGCTGGAAAAAGACCTATGAGTTATTGTTTCGCGTCTATAATCCGGTCGAGGCTGATAAGGTGCTGCAGACCTTGATCGAAGCGGAAGAGAACCCAAGACCGTTTACCTATACCATCGACCCGGATGAACAGTGGGAAATGGCCGCCGACTATACTAAGGGTTTCAATACTCAGCCGTCGTAATGTCGAGCACAGGGTGCGTTGTAGCGTAGAGAGGACAGTGTGAAATTATCGGTATTTGGACAAAAATTTGCCACTAACTCCGGGATTGTCGATTTAATGGCAGACCTCGGCAGTGCGCTGAATGAAAACCCAGAGATGATTTTTATGGGCGGCGGTAACCCAGCCCGATTGGAACAGCTCGATACGGTGTTTGCCAAGCGGTTACAGACCCTGGTAGAAGACGACGAGAAACGTCACAGCTTGCTCGGCATCTATCAATCCCCCCAGGGAGAGCTGGAGTTTCGTCAGCAAATATCGACACTGCTATCCGACCAGCTTGGCTGGCCAATCAATTCCGATAATATCGCCATCTCAAATGGTAGTCAGTCGGCATTTTTTGTGCTCTACAACATGTTTGCCGGTGAGATGCCCGACGGCAGTCACAAGACCATCCACCTGCCCTTGGCGCCTGAGTATATTGGTTATTCAGAAATTGGTCTGTCGGAGAATTTCTTCTCGGCGACGCGGCCGAAAATCGACCTGCTCGACGATGATTTATTTAAGTATCGGGTCGATTTCAATGAACTGCATATCGATGATGGTGTGGCGGCACTCTGTGTCTCACGGCCAACCAACCCCACGGGTAATGTGCTGACCGATAATGAAATTGAGCAGCTGGACCGGATTGCCAAGGATCAGGATATTCCACTGATTATCGATGGCGCCTACGGTTTACCGTTTCCTAATATTCTGTTTACCGAGGCCAAGCCACACTGGAATGACAACACCATTGTGGTGCTGAGCTTATCCAAGTTAGGTTTGCCCGGCGTGAGAACCGGTATTATTGTCGCCAAGGAAGAGATTGTTAAGGCCTACGCTAACGCAAATACTGTGTTGAGCTTGGCCTGCGGCAATCTCGGGCCAGCAATCGCCGGCGAGTTGTTCGAGAGCGGTGAGGTATTAAGCCTTAGCCAGACGGTGGTAAAACCGTTCTACCAACAACAGGCATTGCAAACCGTCGACTGGTTCCGCACCGCGCTAAAGGGTTTGCCATTCCGTATCCATAAACCAGAGGGCGCTATCTTTCTGTGGCTGTGGTTTGAAGGCTTGCCGATCAGCAGTCAGGCGCTTTACCAGCGATTGAAACAGCGGGGTGTGTTGATTGTCCCCGGCCATAACTTCTTCCCCGGCCTCGATGAACAGTGGCAGCATAAGAACGAATGTATTCGGGTGTCCTATGCGCAGAGCGCCTCGGTGGTAAAGCAGGGGGTTGATATTATTGCTGACGAGGTGCGCAAAGCCTTTGCCGACAAGCAGGTTTAGTCACCTCGTTAGTGATCGGCCTTGCTGTCTAAAAGGCAATGCCGCTATTTTTTGACACCTTCAGAGCCTTGCGACTGTTGCTATCGAGCATTTGCCACTGCTGCCAATAGACGATCTGAGACTTCTTAACCTTGCCCTGGTTTTTCTTGAACCACTGTGGCTGCTCGATTTCTGCCGTTGTGGTCAGAGGCAGCTGTTGATAGTTGAGGGCGCTGTAGCGCTGTTGGCTCAGGGGCATTAACTGACTGCTCTTGCTATTGGCTGCATCAATAAGTACAAAATAACGCCGGCCGGCGATGACGTTGGCCTCGATAAAGTTGGCAGTTTTGTTCTGGTAAGCCATAAAATAATAATGACCGGGGGTGATGTCGAGGCTGAACTTGCTGCCGGATTCGATAGGGGCCACCGGAATTCTTTCGCGGCTGATTCGATATAGCTCGACATCACTCTGCTGCAGCACACCCTGGGAGGGGCGAACGAAAACAATCTGCGCCATATCGGCTGGCGGTGCGGTTAGTGTGGTGTTTTTTTCTGTGGTTGCTAAAGATTGTTGCTGTGGTGGTTGGCTGGTACAGGCGGAGAGTAACATAAGGCTGGCAAGTAGCAGATTTCTATACACGGTTAATCCTTTAATATTCGTTGATATAGTGTAATCGTTAGAATTAAAAGATTATAGAAACGTTAAAATAAGAGCGAAAGCAGTTTTTGTTATTTTTGATATTTGCGTCGGGTATTAATACAGAAAGTGAAATTTATCAGTGATTGACTGGTACGGTTGTGCGGTATTGGGACGCATTTATCCTATATATTATTTGTTGCTTGATGGCAGAGAATACGATGGCCTGGGGCCATCGTACTCATCGGGTTGCCTACTCGAGGTTAATCCATGTTGTCTTCAGCTCGGTGTAATCATCGAAGGCATGAATGGATTTATCGCGGCCGTTGCCCGACTGCTTGAAGCCACCAAAGGGGACGGTGATATCACCACCAAAGTAGTTGTTGACGCCGACGGTACCGGCACGAATTTTCTCCGCCACCGACAGGGCGGTGCCAATATCGCGACTCCAAACTGCACCGGCAAGGCCATAGATGGAATCGTTGGCAATGGCAATTGCCTCCTCCTTGGTCTTGAACGTCATCACCGCTAATACGGGACCGAACACCTCTTCCTGAGCGATACGCATATCGTTGGTTACACCGGTAAAGATGACGGGGTTAAGATAGTGGCCGCCACTGTCAGGGAAGACATTGCTGTCGCCGCCGTGACGGGTGCAGCCTTCGCCGTCGCCAATGGCAATGTATTCACTGACAGTATTGAATTGAGATTTGTCGACCATGGGGCCAAGAGTGGTGGCGGGGTCGAGCACGTCGCCCACCTGCCAGGCCTTGGTGGCCTCGATCACCTTGGCGACGAACTCATCGTGAATGCTTTCTTCAACGATCAAGCGGGTGCCCGCGGTACAGGTCTGGCCGCCATTATAAAAGCAGGCCAGTGCTGCCGCCGAGGCTGCCTTGTCGAGATCGGCATCGGCGAAGACGATGTTAGGGCTTTTACCACCGAGTTCGTTGAACACGCGTTTGAGGTTCGATTGACCAGAGTATTCTAGCAATTTCTTACCGATAGGTGTTGAGCCGGTAAAGGTCAGGCCATCGATGTCCATGTGGGTGGCGAGGTGGGCGCCCATGCTGCCACCGGGCCCAGGCAATACCTGTAGTACGCCGTCGGGTAGGCCGGCTTCCTTGGCCAAGCCAGCGATACGAATCGCGGTGAGCGGGGTATTGGAGGCGGGCTTAAGAATGACCGAGTTGCCGCTGGCAATCGAAGGGCCGAGTTTCCAGGCGGTGGTCGACAGCGGGAAGTTCCACGGCACAATGGCGGCGACCACACCCAGGGGAAGGCGAGTCACTAAGCCGAGCGAGTCTTTGTCGGTGGGCGCGATTTGCTCATAGATTTTGTCGACGGCTTCACCGCTCCAGCGGATGGTGCGAATGGCGCCGGGGACGTCAGAGCCAGTGGTATCGCTGATCGGCTTACCGACATCGAGGGTCTCGAGCAACGCCAGTTCATCGGCATTGTCTTCGATCAGCTGCGCCCATTTCACCATGACAGCGCGGCGGGCATCGGGTGATTGATCACTCCAAACGCCGGATTCATAGGCGGCACGGGCACCGGCAACGGCGATATCGGCGTCTTCGGCGCCACAGTTGGCGACATCGGCGAGCACATCACCATTCGATGGGTTGATGGTCTGGCGAGTATTGCCGGATAGAGCATCGACGTACTGACCGTTAATAAAGGCACGGCTTTCAATTTGTAGGTCGGCGGCCATCTGTTGCCATTGGGCTTTGCTTTTGCTGGTCATTGGTTTTCCTTTTGTCGTTACTGCGTTGAGCCACAGTGTGCTTTTATTATTCAGTCACTAGGATATAGGTTAGTTAGATTAAGCTTTCCGGGCGATTAAGCAATATCACTAAAGAGGTATGTAAAGCAGGTGACGATTGCTCGATACTAGTGTTCAATGTGATTATTCTGTCATTATTATTCAATGACTTAACAACAATACCGAGGCAAAAACGGCCATGTCAGATCATCCCTTTGTTAATGATATCTCGCTGTATGCGAATAATTTTTCTTATATGGGGCGCAAACTCAGCCGTGAGTTAGCCGATGATGTCGATGCCGTCGTGCTCGGTGTGCCCTATGATATGGCAACAACAGGCCGTCCGGGTACCCGCTTCGGGCCCAACGGTGTGCGCCAGGCCAGTGTTACTCTGCGCTGGGAGGAGGCACGTTGGCCGTGGCGCTTTAGGTTGTTCGAACAGCTCAACGTCATCGACTATGGTGATGTCGATTTTGAGCCGGGTAACAGCCAGCACATGATGGACCAGGTTGTCGCCGACGCGGATGCAATCATCGCCAGCGGCAAGAAATTACTCAGTTTTGGTGGCGATCACTTTGTCACTCTGCCGTTGTTGCAGGCTGTGCATAAGACCCACGGTAAAATGGCACTGATACATTTTGATGCGCATACTGATACCTACAGCGAGGGCGGCGAGTTTGATCACGGTACAATGTTTTACCGTGCGCCCCAGTTAGGGCTGATTGACCCCGCTCATTCAGTGCAGATTGGTATTCGTACCGAGTATGGCTATGACGATCACCCCTTTAAGGTAATCGACGCGGCCCAGGCCAACGATCAAAGTGTCGAGCAGATTGTCGAGCAGGTGCGCCAGCGAGTGGGTAATCTACCGGTCTACGTGACCTTCGATATTGACTGTCTGGACCCCGCCTATGCGCCGGGCACTGGTACGCCGGTTGTGGGTGGATTGACCAGTGATAAGGCGATGAAGATTATCCGCGGCCTGCAGTCGCTCAATATTGTCGCCGCCGATGTGGTTGAGGTGGCGCCCTGTTATGACCAGGCGGAAATCACCTCGCTTGCCGGTGCCTCAATTGGACTTGAGTTATTGCACCTATTTGCAGTCAAAAAATAGCGTTTTCAGTAAGGCTCAACCGCTGGCGTCAGACAGACGCTGCCGCTGCGGCCTGTTATAGTTGGCTGACCGAATGGCGTCGTCGTGATATGCTGAATACCGGTATTTAACGAAGACGTTGTATGAAGTATTTTTTGCTGGCTGTGGGATGGATTAGCTTGGTTTTGGGTGTGTTGGGTATTTTCTTGCCGGTGCTACCGACAACGCCCTTCTTATTGTTAACGGCTGCCTGTTTCTCAAAGGGGTCACCTACAGCCCACCGATGGCTGATCAACCATCCATGGTTTGGCAAGACTATTCAGCACTATCAATCTGGGCTTGGTATTCCGTTAAGGATTAAAATCAAAGCGATCATTACCATGTGGCTGACGATTTCGCTATCGGCCTATTTCTTTATCCCCATTGTGGCGGTTAAGATTTTATTGTTGGTGATTGCCAGTTGTGTCACCGGCTATATTCTTTGGTTGCCGACGCTGGATGACTCGTCGTTAGAGGATTAGCTCTTGCTGTTGGCCGCACCGGGCTGGCGCGGCCATTCACTGCTATTGCTGGGCCGAATCCAGCAACTGACGCAGGTGTTTGCCCCAGATATGGAATAGCTTGTCGGCATCTTGCAGTCGGGCCACATCGGTATTCGGTTGATAGTCTTCGCCGGTTTCTTCGGTGCCCTCAAGTAAGTAGATAAGCTTGCCGGTGGCGCCATCGCGTAACTGCAGTAGCAGTCTAATCTCGCCGCTCCCCTTGGTGAGCAGCTCGGTGTCCTTTCGGTCTGCATAGGGGGTGAAGCTGATAATGCTTACGTTGATCACCAAGACCCCAGCTTGTTCGTCATCGACGACAGCGTAATCACTGTTCGCCTCGATGCCAGCTTTGATCGATTGCTTAAACATAGTTTGCAGCTGTTTGATATTTTTCTTTGGAATATCCCAGCGGAAATTTTTCTGATCGAGCCAGGGCGCCGGGATGATTTTGGTGTCAGTTAGATCAAAGGGCTGGATATAAAACTGCCGATAGTCCGCCAGGCTTTGTTGTTCACTCATGTACTCCGCTTCGATCTTTATCGTCGAGTCAGTATTCTGGGCGGGGCTGGCCGCTATTAAACTGGTACTGATGAACAGGCTAAATAGCGTCGCGCTAAGGGGGGTAAGAATCCGTCTCTTCATTATATTATTCTCATTATTTTAGTCACAGCAAAGGTGTCTAACGAGTGTAATCGTGGCTCCGATTATTGGCAAGCCTCTGTCGGCACTGAGGTGCTCAAGACTTTGTTGGTCGCCCGGCCAGTTGTTTGCACAGCGCACGCCCTCGGCGCTGCCCCCAATAGTGTTCCAGTGGCTTTTGATTGCTATTAATCTGACTTTTTTCTAAGCGCTGTAGGCTGTCTTTCGTTAACCGTATATTGCCCGCCGCATCGGTCTCTGTCAGCGTCGGGTCCAGCGCTGTTGCCAGTGCAAGCAACAGTGTTTCAGGTGATGGCTGAGGTTTGTCGTCGGCGTTGTAGTCGTCGATGTTGATCGTGCCGGCTGCAACGGTTGGCGATGAGGGGGTGGTGACAAAATGGCTGTGCAATTGCCATAAAAGATGCTCGAAGTGCTTGAATCTCTGGTCGCCAATCTCTCGGCCGGCCTGTTCTTTGAGGGACGCTATTGCATCGCATGCGCTGTCGATCAGAGTGAGTCCGCGATGGGTGAATACGATGCGCTTGGCCATCGATGGCTGGGTGATCCGTTTGACATAGTCGTCATCTTCCAGGGCATTGATAATGCGGGTAATCGCCTGTTTGCTGGCATTGTTGATTTGCGCAAGCTGGGCGATCGTCGCCCCTTGCATGCCGATATGGTTGAGTACCTGTTCATAGGACATCTGTAGGCCGGGGTGGCCGCTGGCGATGGTCAGGGCCATCAAGCGACGCTGGAACAGTGCCGCAAGCTCGATAAGAGAGGCGATGCAGATCGGGGGTGTGGTGACGGGGCGGGGCTTGGTCAGCGTGCTTAAAACACTTTGTAGTTGGGACAGCTCATGTTGACTGAGCTGCTGATCGAATTGATGCTGCAGATCATCCAGCCTCGCCTTGCCCTGTTGAAGCAGTTGCTGTCCGCGCTCGGTAAGAGCGACTAACTTGGCGCGGCCATCGCTGGGGTCGCTAATCCGATGCAGATACCCAGCCTGCTCAACGGCTTTTAGTTGTTGGTCACAGTTTTGTTTGGACACGGCCATCAGCTTGGCTAATTGACCAATTTGTATCCCCTTGCTGCCGGGTATATTGAGTAGCGGTTCCCAGGTGATTTTTAGAGCCGTATGGCCGCACTCATTTTGCAGGTAGTGCATGAGCTCCGCGCGAAAGTAATGAGAGAGTGCCAGTAGTGGCCGCATAAAGTTGTGCTGATAGCGTTGTTGTAACTGCAGCAAATTGTCTTGATCAATAATCATTAGCGGTTTTATGTCTGTGATGAGTGACGTTGATGAGAGGAGGAAAGGCTTATTTAGACAATAAATGTTTATTGACCAGATTGCCAGTCACTGTTTAACTGTTGATAAAAAATAACAACAAGGATGAAGTGATGACACTCACCACGATGGGGTTTGTCGGCCTGGGTAACATTGGCAAGCCGATGGCATCGACATTGCTGGCGGCGCTGAAGCAGCAATCGATAGTGCTCAAGGTATATGACATCAATCACACTGCCGTGGCGGAGTTGGTTGAGCAAGGGGCTATAGGCTGTCGCGATCTCGCCGACTTGGCCGACTGTCAAATTGTTGGGCTCTGTGTGCGCGGCGATGACGATGTTGATGATTTGATCACGGCAGGCCTGTTTGATGTCTTAGCCGCTGACGCCATTGTCGCCGTGCACAGTACCGTGACCCGAGACAACGTGCTGCGTTGGCATCAACAGGCGAAAGATTGCGATATTCATCTACTCGATGCCCCGATCACTGGTGGAGCTCAGGGAGCGAAAAACGGTACATTATGCATGATGGTTGGTGCGGATCAGGCATTATTTCGCCGTGTTGCTGAGGGTTACAGCATCAGTGCAAAACAGGTTATCCACACCGGTGATGTCGGCAGCGGTGTGGTTTTCAAGCTGGCCAATAATATGATGACTTACGCCCAATTCGCCGCCATCTCTGAGGCGGTGGCATTGGTGACCGCCTCGGGGCTGAACCCTGAGACTGTGTATCAGATTGGCGAGGCTAATGGTGTCGTTTCTGCTCAAATGAAAACCTTTATCAGCAACCGGGAAATGTTAGCCGCAGGCTGTAGCTCAGAAGATATGAACACCTTGATGGGGCCCTTTGTTGGGCTGGCGGAAAAAGATCTCGATCATGCCCTGGTCTTGGCGGATCAGCTGTCGCTGTCACTGGATACCAGCAAAATTGTTCGCCGGCATATCCGTACCACGTTTTTAAAAAATACTGCTTCGCAGGACAGGGGGTAACGAGAATGCAACAGCCAGATTACGGGGAGGCCAGGCTGTATATCGATGGCGAATTATGTGCAGCAGAAGGGCGGCGGGAGTATGACAATATTGCGCCAGCCACAGCAAAATTGATTGGCCGCGCTGCCGATGCGTCAATCGCCGACGCCGATAAAGCGCTGACCGCAGCCAGACAGGCTTTTGATCGCACGGCCTGGTCAATGGATCATCAGGGCCGAATAACCGCGCTGAAGAAATTTGTCGAGGCGATGCGAGCAGAGATCAAAAGCCTACAGGATGCGATGGTTGCGGAGGCCGGGTCAACGCGACACAACGCAGAGACCGCGCAGGTTAACGGGCCTATTGCGATGACCGATTGGGTGATTGACTATCTCGAGCAGTTCGAATGGCAGCGGGACTTGGGGGAATACACCCTGACGGCTTTTGGCACCACCAGTCGTCGCGTGTTATGTCGGGAGGCTGTTGGTGTGGTGGCCGCTATTACGCCATGGAATTTTCCGCTGCAGATTATCTTGGCCAAAATCATCCCGGCTCTGGCTGCCGGCTGTACCGTGGTGTTAAAGGCGGCGCCGGACACGCCTTGGACAGCAGCTTTATTGGGGCGTATTGCCCAGCAAAGCAAGGCGTTGCCCAAGGGTGTGTTGAATATATTGACGGCCAGCCAGCCGGCAGATATTGGTCAATTTCTGTCAACAGACCCGCGGGTGGACATGGTGTCGTTTACCGGTTCGACCCGTGTGGGTAGAGAGGTGATGGCAGCAGCAGCGCAGACAGTGAAAAAGGTATTTTTAGAATTAGGCGGAAAATCACCTCATATTATTCTGCCCGATGCGGATTTTGGTGCGGCCTTATTGAACTGTTTGGCGGTGTGCTATCACGCAGGTCAAGGCTGCGTGCTCGCGACTCGTTTATTGGTACCAGCCGACAGATTGGCAGAGGTGGAAACCACGGTCAGTGGTTATTTCGATTTTATTACCCTTGGCGACCCCGAGGCGGCTGGCGCGATTATGGGACCGTTGATTAATCGGCATCAGCGCCAGCGGGTGTTATCGATGATAGAACAGGGGGTTGCTGAGGGCGCGCGATTGATTAAAGGCGGCGGTATCCCCGAAGGCCTGCAACAGGGCTTTTATATCGAGCCGACGATACTTGTTGATGAGCAGGGAAATAGTTGTGTTGCTCAGCAAGAAATCTTCGGCCCGGTGCTGACGATTATCCCCTATCGAGATGTTGAACACGCAATTACCCTGGCCAATAGCAGTGACTATGGCCTTGGCGCGGTGATTAACAGTGGTGATGAAACCGCTGCGATGGCGGTGGCAAAGCGTATCCGTGCCGGCGTGATCAATGTCAATGGAGGGAATTTCTTAGCGCCCGATGTGCCTTTTGGCGGCTACAAACAAAGTGGCATCGGCCGCGAAATGGGGGCAGAGGGATTTGCTGAGTATTTAGAAACAAAAACAATCGCCATAGGCGCATAACAAGGTAGCAGGGATGCATTATTCATTAAGCAACAAGGTTTACATCGTCACCGGTGGTTCCCGGGGCTTTGGTCTGTCCATGGCGAAGGCGTTACTGGCTGCCGGTGCCAGCGTTGGTATTACCGGCCGCAGTAAAGACTCTATGCAGCAGGCGATTGAGATATTGACTGCAGAGCACGACGATTACCGTGACCGGGTCTGTGGTGAACTTGCCGATGTTGCCGACAGCGGCCAGGTTGAACAGGCCTTCGATAATATTGTGCAGCGCTTTGGTCGCCTCGATGGGCTGGTGAATAATGCCGGGCTCGCCCGGGTAGCCAGTACCGAAAATATGGTAGATGAGGAAATTAAGCTGCAGATAAATACTAACTTGTTGGGTGTGGTGTACTGCTGTCGCATGGCAATACGGTATCTGCGTGAGGTTGATAATGGTCGTATTATCAATATCTCATCGGCGACGGCATATCACCATGATGAGATGGTTCACATGGCCGTCTATGCGGCAACAAAATCGGCGGTAGAACGCTTCTCCCGCGACTTACGCCGAGAGTTAGAGGGGGATGCCATTGGTGTCAGTATTATTCGGCCGGGTGCTTCGATGGCAACCGACTTCTCAGCCGGGCTCGATTTTGATCGGCTGGGAGATGCGCTGAAGGCCTGGCAGGATTTAGGACCGCATACCTACGACGGTATGGAACCGGAACATGTGGCTGATGCTGTGGTGTATTGCCTGTCGTGCCCACCAGGATTGGCCATCGATTTGCTGGAGATTAGACCGCATCACAAAATTGATAAAGTCGTTTTTTAAAAACAATAATAACCGAGGTTGTTGTATGGATTTTTCAAGCAAAGTAGTCATTGTAACCGGTGCTGGTGGTGGTATAGGAGAGGGCTATGCCAAGGCCTGCGCACAACAAGGCATGCAGGTAGTGATTGCCGAGCTTGATGCAGAGCAGGGACAACGAGTAGCCAATGAAATTAATCAACAAGCAGGCGGCAAAGCGTTGTTTGTTGCCACCGATATCGCCGATGAGGTATCGGCTAAACAGTGCGCCGATCTTGCTGTTGAGCGCTTTGGCGGCATTGATTATTTGATCAATAATGCGGCCATCTTCGGCGAGATGAAAATACAGGGCTATCTGGATGTAGACCTCGATTATTTGGAAAAATTTATGCGGGTCAACGCCCATGGCTGTCTCATTATGACGCGGGCCGTGGTGCCATATATGGAGCAGCGTGGTGGCGGTGCCATCGTTAACCAATCCTCTACAGCCGCTTGGATGAATATGGGTTTTTATGGTGTTGCCAAGTTAACGATGAATGGTATTACCTGCTCATTAGCGCGAGAGCTTGGCTGGCGAAAAATTCGTATTAATGCCATTGCACCCGGGCCGACAGAAACCCAGGCGTTGAGAAATAATGCCGGCGATTATGCTGATGAAATCGCTAAAACCATGCCGATAGCACGCTTGGGCACGCCGGAAGATTTGGCCTCCAGCGTGCTGTTTCTTTTGTCTGATGAGGCGTCGTGGATTACCGGACATATTATGAATGTCGACGGCGGTCAGTTGATGCGGCTTTAAAAAATAAATAATAGCAGGGAGTAATAACTGTGGAGAAGCGTGAAATAGGGGTGGCAATGTACCGGGAAGTGTATTGTAACGAGCTGCCTGAGCCGCCGGCGGCAGGTGAGGATAAATTTTTCGATTCGATGCTAGAGAATTTATTTGGTGAGCTGTGGGCCGATGCTCAACTGACCATTGAGCAGAAACGATTACTATTGCTGGGCGCCATTTTAGCCCAGGGTGAGGAGATGATGTTTACTATCCAGGCTCGCTGCGCCATGAAACGTGGCGAGTTGAGCTATTCACAACTGGAAGAAGCTGTCAGATTTATGACCCAATATGTCGGCTACCCAAAAGCGGCTAGATTACGCATGGCGTTGATGGGTTTAAGTAAAGAATTTAACGTGTAATGAGACCCTATTATGTCAGAGCTAACACTGCCTAAACAGGCACTATTTAACCCTTATGATTGGTCGTTTCATGAGAATCCTTTTCCCGTTTATGAACAGCTGCGAGAACACTACCCAGTTTACTATAATGAGGAGCTGAACTTCTACGCACTGTCCCGCTACGACGATGTCGTCCAGGCCTTTAAGAATTGGCCAGTGTATTCTAACAGTGCAGGTGTGGCGCTGGAGAATGTCAGTGACGATGTCAGCAAGGTTTTTTCTATTTTGGGCATGGATCCGCCTAGGCAGCAGGCTGTTCGCGGTATTGTGCGCAAGGTATTTACTCCTCGCCGGATTATTGAATTAGAGCCTGTTTTACAACGGCTTTGTCAGGAATATATTGCCGACTTTGCAGACAATGGCGAGGTTGATTTTATCGAACAGTTTGCCGGTAAAATACCGATGGATGTGATCAGCGAGATGATCGGTGTGCCGAAGCAAGACCGCGATAGGGTCCGCAACTGGGCTAACAACCTGATTGAGCGAGTCGATGGTAGCCCTGATATTCCCGATATAGCGATAGAGGCTTCCATTGGCTTACTGGGATACTTTGGTGCCATGGTTGCCGAACGTCGCCAGGCAGGTACTAGTGATGACTTAACCGCTCAAATGCTGGCAGCGCAACTCGATGGTGAGCGCTTAAGTGATGAGGAGGTGGTAAGTTTTTTATTCTTAATGAGTGTTGCCGGCAATGAAACAACGACGAAGTTGTTGGCGAATGCCCTGTACTGGGGGCAAAAGCATCCTGAACAGTTCGCTAAGGTGCAGGAGGACCATGCCAATATACCACGCTGGATCGAGGAGACCACACGCTACGATAACTCCTCTCAAATACTCTATCGCATAACCATGGAGGAGGTGACACTGCATGGGGTGACTATTCCCAAGGGCGTCAAAGTCGCATTGCTAGTGGGCGCTGCCAACCGTGATCCGCGTCGATTTGAACAGCCTGATATCTACGATATTGACCGGGATTTAAGCCAAAATGTCGCCTTTGGTAAGGGTGTGCATTTTTGCCTAGGGGCGGCATTGGCCAGGCTGGAGGGCAGGGTGTGTATGGAGGAACTCTTTAAGGTCTACAAGGGATTTCAAGTGGATGAGGCTTCTCTTGTTCGGGTGCACTCCGGAAATGTCAGAGGCTTTAGTCAGATGCAGGTCAGATTTGACCGCAAGTAATCTTGGTTTGGCCGCCGTTTACCTCGGTAATCGGCGGCCATTATGCTACGCAGTATTGCTAGCAAGTGTGAGGTCAAATTGAAATTCGGTGAAGACACCCTCCTCGCTGTTGACTGTTAAGCTGCCGTGGTGACTCTGTATGATGGTATGGCAAATGCTTAGACCCATGCCGATACCCTTACCAACATCTCGAGTGGTATAGAATGGTTCGAAGATTCTGTCAATTTTCTCTTTACCTATGCCGCAACCGCTGTCTTTGAATGAGATAAGCACTCTGCCATTAACTATCTTAGAGTTGATCGAGATATTTCGTTCTTTGCCATTTTTCATGGCGGCGGTGGCGTTATTAATGAGGTTGATAAATACCTGCAATATGTGACTGTTCGAAGCCTTAACCTCGATGTTGCGATCGACATTGTTAGTGATCAGAATTGATATCTGCTTGGTGTCGGCAGAGGTAAAGCGAATAGCCGTATCCACGGTGTTATAGAGTAGAAAGTCGCTGTGCTCGTCGACACTGCCTGGGTGGGCAAAATTATGTAAGTCACTGACAATTTGTTTGATACGTTCCATGCCTTCATGAATATCGTCGACCATTTCCAAACTGTCGGCATCATTAATAATATTGGGCTCACGCTGAAGAATTTGTACTGCAGTGAAGGCGTAATTTAGCGGGTTATTGACCTCATGCAATAAACCGGCTGCGAGGCTGCCAATAGAGTTGAGTTTTTCGCTTTGGATCAGTTGACCCTTGGTAGCCTTCAGGTTAGAAATAGTGGCTTTGAGTTCATTGTTAGAAAGCTCGAGGCCTTTCTGAAATGCTTGAACATCGCTGATGTTGGACAGTCTTGTCTTAAGCTCAGTGGCCGAAAATGGTTTGTTGAGGAAGTCATCAGCACCATTAGTCAGGGCCTGTATCTTCGATTTTTCATCTGTCCGTGCAGTTAGCATAATGATTTTACAGTGGTGATTGTCCACTGATTTAATTTGACGGCATAAATCAATGCCATCGATCTTAGGAAGCATTAGATCAACAAGCGCAAGGCTGGGTTTGTGCTTTTGATATTGTATTAACCCTTGTTCGCCATCACTGGCGGTAATAACGTGATAATGGGGGGAGAGAATATTCTCAAGGTAGCCACGTAAGTCCGGCTCATCTTCAACAACTAATATGCTTGAGGGGTGAGTGGTGTTACCTGATTGTTGTGGTGTTATGAGGTTTGACTCGTCATGGTGCAGGGTATGGCTCTCTACAGGAATGTTGAGATGCATAAAAAAGTCGGCCTTTTTATGCATTTTCTCAAGCGGTGAAAGCTGCATCGGTTTTGAGGTGTCGATGACATCGTCGTTGCAATCCTTTGTCGGGAAGGTTATCGAAACAGTCGTCCCTTGGTTGATGATGCTATCAATGTAGATACTACCATCTAGCTCTTCAACTAACTGTTTGACCAAAGAAAGACCGAGGCCTGTTCCCTGGTAATTTCGTGTTGCGGAGCTGTCGCCTTGGCGAAATGGCTCGAAGACATGAGGCAGATCATTATGGTTGATGCCTATGCCGGTGTCAGAAATATGTGTGGTCAGTTGACCATTGATATATTCAAACGATATTGTAATTTTTCCACCAGGGGGGGTGAATTTAATCGCGTTATTAATAACGTTAATGAAAATTTTATCGAGGGCATCTTTATTGCCATCGATAAACATATTGCTAATATCTTTCATTTTGGCTATGCGGATAGATAATTTTTGTTTGTTTGCGATAACCCGCATGGTTTCGGCTGTTTCAGATATTAGCGATAGAATATGAATGTCTTGACGCTCTCCGATTTGGTGGGCATCGATTTTTATTGAGGTTAGTAAATCGTTAACCAGTTTAAGAAGACGGTAGCTGTTCTTCTTAATAATAGAAGTCAACTCAATTCTTTCATTACGAGACAATGAGTCCCCCCGCTCTAAATCTTCGAGAGGAGATATTATCAGGGTCAATGGCGTGCGCAGCTCGTGACTAATGTTGGCAAAAAATTCTGTTTTTGATTGGTTTGCCCTGGCTAATTCTTTGTTCTTTATGTTGAGCTCATATTGTAGTGAGAACTCAAAAAAACGTTTCTTTTCAGTTGCATAGCATGCAATGCAGCCAATTATTGATGTTAAGGTGAGAAAATAAAGGTTGTTGTAAAGTGTTACTAGGTCGAACCCGTCTTTACCCACATTGTGTAGTGTAATGGCTGCTAAATAGATCGCTATAGACGAGGCTGAGTTTATTATTGCTTTCGTCAATGTAAGTGGTAAGAGTAAGTTGGTACCCATGATGACTAAGTTTATGGCTGCGTAGTAGGGGGACTCGACGCCATTGGTTATATAAATCATGGCGGCTAAAGACGATATCACCATAGTAGGGCAGTAGAATTCAAAGAAGCTTAAGTGATCATTTTTTTTGTTTTTTATTCGATGACAAAAGATGAGGTAAGCAATAACAAGAATAACGATTGTAACAGCCCGAATAATTGCTAACTGCCAGAAGTAATCGGGATAAATAATATAGTCCATGCTGTATCCAGCAGGCATCAAAAGAATCGACACGAGATAGGTCGTTTTAATTTCTTTTTCTTTGGAGGCATTCTTAGATTTGTCGTAAGATTCTAATAGTTTGTTTCTACTCATTGTGTATTTCTATAAAGGAATTTGTTTGGGTGCTGTCAGAATATACAGTCGAATGCTTTGATGTCAGGTTTTGCAGGTGGTTCTTGTTTCTTTGTATCAGGTCCCAGTCTGCAATGTTTCTCATCAGATAGTAAATTGGGTTGGCCTTGGAGACGTTGGTGGCAATAACCTTCCCTCCCTTTTTTGCTTTTCCTTCGAGGGACTTTAATAATAGCTGAGAGGTTCTGTCATCAAGATAGTCGAGTAACCCTGCGCAATAGCATAAATCGTAACCATTGTTGGAGAAATTCCCTCGAATTATATTGTTTGCGGATTTTCTGTGCGTGTTGATTATGGCATTTTTGGCGTCGAGACTGCTGATGACAGTGTCGAGGTAATCGATTGTTTCTTGGTTTGAATCTACAAGATCAATAGTCACCGTTTTATTTGGCGTCAACAACTCTAATGCGGTGAAAATTTCAATAGCAGGGCCGCAGCCAATACTCAGTATTCTTATATCAGATTTTGCACCAGATATTGTGTTGAAAATTATATTCTGAATGATTTTTATTCTATTTCTATGTCCTTCTGCGGTGTCGCTGGATAAAAAGAACTTGTTTAGCAGTGTGGCAAAGTTGCTTTTTTCAGATATTTCATTGTCAAAAATCATTTTCACCATGAGGTAGTCGCCAGGGTACCCCAGTGGTTTTTTAAGAGAACGTTCAAAAAAAGTAGATTCGCTAAGTATTTCAGTTAATTCACTACTGCTCTCATGGGTTTTATTGTTTTTCTTTGATGATTCGCTTTCATAATCGTCAAACAATTCTTTTAATTTTTTTAAAAAATATAAGCTCTCTTTGCTTTTTGTTGAAAATTCTGCTTTTGAAATACTATTTAGCTGTGTCTTTGATCGAACTAGATATGCGAATATCTTCTCAAGGTTTGTCATCGTCTAATGCCCAAAGCGTCCTGTAATGCTTTCGTCTAGAAATATCTCATCGATGAGGAGGTCTATCTTTTGGCAGATTCTTCTTGTTTCATTGTCGTCGTATTGTTCCCTTACTCGCAGGTAATACTTGCTGGCGAACGCTTCTATTCCATGTCGATATACTTTTTCATCAGCGTAGGCTCTCTCGGCATACTCCAACCATTGTTGGCAGTCTTCATTAGCCTCAGCCATAATCTGACTTTCAAAGTCAGTTTTGACTTGGCTGGTGGCATAATTTTTTTCGACAGCCAGTTCAAGCTCTTTGCCCAGGCTTTCTATATCCCAGGGCTTGGGTATGTAGCGAAAAACTTCAACATCATTGATGGCTGATATGGCGCTTTCAATATCGCAATAGGCTGTAGTCAGCATTCTGGTTATACTGGGATGGTTCTGTTGGGCATAGCTTAATAGCTCAGTGCCTAGCTTGTTGGGCATTCTTTGGTCGGTGATAACCACTGAAATGTTACTGTCAGGTTGGTCTAAAAGAAGAATCCCCTCATCCACACTGTCAGCGAGGACAATGTCAAAACTGTGATTAAGTGCACGCTTAAAATATTTTAATTCCTTGGGCTCGTCGTCAACGTATAGGATTTTCATGTAATTTTTCTGTTTAATAAGGCGGTGAATGGTAATTAAGCCTGTTGTTTTCATCGACACTGAATGTGGTGCGTTAGCGACATAGCTAAATTAAGGAGTTAGTCTAACAGGCGTTTTATGTGATGTCTGGCATATAAGCCCAATGAGTCAGCTTTATATCTCGATTACTAGCAAAATACTATCTTGTGTCGGGCGTCAGGTTACCTGCACTTTCTGGCAGGTAGCAGGAATAAATTAAGCCTTTTTTGTGCCGGGTCTCACATTTTTGTCGGTGTTTTTAACAAGTTTAATGCTGTAATTAAAAAAATATCACTACCAAGTATTAATTTTGACAGATGAACTATATAGAGCGTTGCTATTATTTTGTTAAGCTATAGACTTTGTTTGCTAGTACTGGGTAGATCACTCTAACAGTGAAGATTTACCGTTGATGTTTCGATTAGGATAAAAATGCTAGTGGGCCGATGCCGTTGTGCTCATATACAGCTTCAAATGGATTTATTGATTATGAGTTCTTTTAATAGCGCATTACAGCTGACGACGGTCGTCGATGTGTTTCAGTCGTTCAACGGCGCCGATTCCTTTGATGATGTTATTACTGCGACCTCAGACTTGCAAAACCTGTTAGATATCGAAGGTGTTGCCCTGCTTAAGTTGCGTTGTGATGCGGGTAGTGAACGCAAGATTGAAAATTAT
This sequence comes from Sinobacterium norvegicum, assembly GCF_923077115.1. Lineage (NCBI taxonomy): Bacteria > Pseudomonadati > Pseudomonadota > Gammaproteobacteria > Cellvibrionales > Spongiibacteraceae > Sinobacterium > Sinobacterium norvegicum. The sequence continues at coordinate 1,192,973 of NZ_CAKLPX010000001.1, read as the reverse complement.
GTTACCAAAGACTTTGTCAGCAGCGGTGTAAACTCCGAGTGGTCAAAGCAGTATGAAGAGAATGACTATCATGAGGTTGATCCGGTGATAGCTTATTCCGCCCAGGGTAGAAAAGCGTTTAATTGGCCTGTGCTATGCCGGTCATTGGATCTCAGCGAGCGTCAACGGCATTATATGGCGGTTGCAGAGGGTGCTGGTCTTAGCAAAGGTGCCAGTATTGGTCATTTTGAGCGTCGCGGTGTTTGCAACGATTTGCACGTTCTGTCGGTGTCTGGCCGCGAACTTAACCGTGAACACTTGGCGGTGTTAGAGTTGATTGGCTCAAGTGTGGTTAACTCATTGTCGAAGTCTGTGTGTGAGCGGGCAGTATTAACCGCACGTGAGTTGGAGGTGCTGTCTTGGGCCGCCGAGGGTAAGTCAACCTGGGATATCGCGATGATTTGCTCAATCTCAGAGAGAACGGTGAAGTTTCACTTCAATAATATTTTCCATAAGCTCGACACTCAGAGCAGAACGCACGCCATTGTAAAGGCGTTAAAGCAAGGTATTATCTAGGCCTACTTTATTTCTTTTCAGGCATTAACCCGCTGCTGATTTTGCTGCCAATGGTTTATACTCTCGCTCTATTCTGTGGAGTGACATAATGAATACCAAACTGTATAAGCGGGTACACACTCTGGCTGAGACCATGGTTGAGGCTGTTGCGAAATCCAACCAAAAGACCTTTGACCTTTGTTACGATGAGCTGAAGCAGCTTTGCCTGGAGCATGAGGGCGTAGAGCGTAAAGACCATCCGGTACAGTGGGAGACGCTGGCTGATTTTACTGAGGATGCGGAGTTGGCTCAGCAGTACTATCAAAAAGCCCTCGATTTTGCTGAGGCCATCGAGAATCAAGATTTCATCGCCTCGATCAACTACGCCTCGGCAGTGCTGAGTATTGAGCAGGGCCAGCCGGAGCTGGCGCTGCCGAAGCTGCAGGCTGCCGATGTCGCTGCTGCTCAAACCGGTGACAGTGAGTTGCAGCGAGAAGTAAAGCAGCTGTTGAAGAAACTTAAGTAGCCACCTTTGCCAGCTCTTGCTGCCAAAGTTGGTGCCAAAAGGCCATGACCGGTTCGTTTTTACCGATAATCATGGTTGGCATGCCGGCCTCGAAGCCGCGCTGGCATTCTTCGGCGGCGGGCAGATCTTCCGTGGTAAATACATCGAAGCCGAAATCGAAGGCTGACTGAGAATCCTCTCTCTTGTTAGTATCGCGGAATATCCCTGAGAAATAGATAATTGACTCATTGGGCTTATTGCCTGGCTCCAGCCTAATCATCTGGGCGTCGCTCTGATTGGTGATTAAGAGTGTGCCAGGGAAAAGGGTATGGTTACAGCCGCCAAGCAGAAAGCGTGGCCATTGCTGTTCGGGTTGTTTTTTGAGGTTTTCGATGCCTTTGACGGCATAGGCCCAACGGCTATGACGCTTGAAGGTGTCGAAGACAGAATTGGGGTCGAGCAGCTGACCGACAGAGTTGCGATGCAGTATGTTGAAGTGATAGCTCTCGTGGCTGAGTCCTGCGATCAGTTTCCAATTGGCTTTGACGTCGATGCGGCGACAGTCGAGCGGTTGGCTGTGTTGTAGCTCAAAACCAACGAGTTGATCGCCAATGTCATCGAGCGCTTGGTCGACCTGTGGTTGGCTGATGCCCCGATGGGGGCCAACAACCAGCACACCGTATTTATCGCTGACAGGCAACTTAGAGAGGTTGCACTCAGGTCCAGCTTGGTCGAAGCACTGCTTTTTAGGTCGGCCGTAGAGTTGCCCGTTTAAATCGTAAGTCCAGCCGTGGAACGAGCAGGTCAGGCGTTTGCGCTCTCCGCTGCCGTTGGCGACCTTGGCGCCGCGGTGGGCGCAGGCATTGATGAAAGCGTGCAGTTGATGGTCTTCATCGCGGGTAATGACGATGGGAATGCCAAGCACGTCGGTGGTAAAATAGCTGCCCGGCTTGCTCACTTCTGAAGCGAAGCCGACAACCTGCGGCGTGTTATGAAAGAAATGCTGTTTTTCTGCGTTGAAGACAGCGTTATCCACAAAGATACTGCTGTCGATCAGAGGGGAGGAGTCTCCCTGTTCCGAGTCACCGATTTCGATGGCATCAATCAGGCGATTGATGAGATTGTTGGTGGTTGACTGGTCCATAGTGCTGTCTTATTGTGGCTGGGGTGCTTACAAGTTAATACCTTAGTATTAATAAGTCAAGCATGGCCATTGAAATAGCTGCCGACAAAAAAGGCGCCTAAGCGCCTTTTGATTGATCGAATGCTATGCGGTATCAGCCGCGACGTTCCTGCACAGCCTGGGCGAGGTTGCGCAGCGCCGCGGCGGTATCATCGATGTTGATGCAGGGGTCGGTAATGGATTGGCCATAGGTAAGTGGTTGTCCATCAACGACGTTTTGGCGGCCTTCAACAATATTGCTCTCGATCATGACGCCAAAGATTGCGTCGTTGCCTTTGGCTACCTGATTGGCGATATCGTTGCTGACATCGATCTGGCGAGCAGGTATTTTGCGACTATTGGCATGGCTGGCGTCGATCATAATGCGTGGTGCCAGGCCGGATTTGGTCAGCATCGAAGAGGTGTCGTCGACTGAGAACATGTCGTAGTTAGGGTGTTTGCCACCGCGTAGGATGACGTGGCAGTCTTCATTGCCGGTGGTGTTAAAAATGGCTGAGCGGCCGCCCTTGGTTACCGACAAAAAATTGTGTGGTTGTGAGGCTGAGTTAATGGCATCGATGGCAACCTGAATATCGCCATCGGTGGCGTTTTTGAAGCCGACGGGGCAGGATAGACCAGAGGCTAGTTCGCGGTGTGTTTGGCTCTCGGTGGTACGAGCACCGATGGCGCCCCAGGAAATCAAGTCGGCAATATACTGTGGACTGATTAAATCGAGGTATTCGCTGCCGGCGGCCAAGCCCATATTACCTAAGTCGAGTAATAACTTGCGGGCAATCTGCAGACCTTTATTGATTTGGAAGCTGTCGTCTAAATCGGGATCGTTGATCAGGCCTTTCCAGCCGACAGTGGTACGGGGCTTTTCAAAGTAGACGCGCATCACAATGAAGACGTCGTCAATCAACTCATCATGCAGGGCTTTGAGCTGCTTGCCGTATTCGATTGCGGCGCCAGGGTCATGAATAGAGCAGGGGCCAACAATGGCTAGCAGGCGATCATCCTTGCCGTGCAAAATATTGTGAATGGTATTGCGGGCCTGATTGACTACGCTGCCGGCTGGTTCGCTGACCGGTAGTTGTTCGATCAGCTGTTCAGGTGAGATTAATTCTTTTAATTCGTTGATACGTACATCGTCGGTGGACTTCATCGGTAAACCTAATTATTTGCAATGGCTAAATACTACCATAGCCCAGCTGTGATGGGCGTTGTCGCGGGGCTTTTGTCGATTTTTTTTGCTTTCTGACGGCCACAAAAAAGCCCGAGGGTTTAGGCTCGGGCTTTTTTGTCGAGGGAGCAGAGAGTTACTTCTTGTTCTTAGCTTCCTGACGCTCTTTCTCTTCAGCGATAACTTTTTCAGCTACGTTTTGAGGGCAAGAGCTGTAGTGTGAGAACTCCATAGAGAACTGACCACGGCCTGAAGTGATGGTACGTAGGTGTCCGATGTAGCCAAACATTTCCGATAGTGGAACGTCTGCCTTGATACGAACGCCAGAAACACCCGCTTCTTGGTCTTTGATCATGCCGCGACGACGGTTAAGGTCGCCGATAACATCACCCACGTTGTCATCAGGTGTGAACACGTCAACAGCCATGATAGGTTCGATCAACTGAGGACCGGCCTTAGGCATAGACTGACGGAAAGCGCCTTTAGCAGCGATTTCGAAAGCGATAGCCGAGGAGTCAACCGCGTGCATGCCACCATCGTAAAGTACGACTTCAACATCGAGTACTGGGAAGCCAGCAAGAGGACCAGTGTCCATCATGCTATTGAAACCCTTCTCAACAGCTGGGAAGAATTCCTTCGGTACGTTACCACCAACAACCTTAGAGCTGAAAGTGAAGCCAGTGCCTGGCTCGCCGGGCTTGATGATATAGTCGATCTTACCGTACTGACCAGAACCACCAGACTGCTTCTTGTGAGTGTAGCTGTCGTCAACTTCTTGGGTGATGGTCTCGCGGTAGGCAACCATTGGCTCGCCAACTTCTAGATCAACGCCGTAAGTACGCTTCAAGATATCAACCTTGATGTCTAGGTGAAGTTCACCCATGCCGCGTAGGATGGTTTGACCAGACTCTTCGTCGGTGTGAACCAAGAAAGTAGGATCTTCTGCAACCATCTTACCGATGGCAATACCCATCTTGTCGATGCCAGTTTTGTCTTTAGGCGTGACAGAGATAGAGATGACTGGCTCAGGGAAGACCATAGGCTCAAGTGTACATTCGTGCTTAGGATCACACAGTGTGTGACCAGTCTGTACATTCTTCATGCCAACGATGGCGATGATGTCGCCGGCCTGAGCGCTGCTCAATTCGGTACGTTCATCGGCGTGCATCTCAACCATACGGCCAATACGCTCAGTCTTACCGGTGAACGAGTTAAGGATGGTGTCACCCTTGTTCAGTACGCCAGAGTATATACGGATAAAGGTCAGGGCGCCGAAACGGTCATCCATGATCTTAAACGCCAGTGCGCGGAAGGGTGCGTCTGGTGTAACCAATGCAACCTCACCGTTTGGTGTGCCTTCTTCGTCGGTTAATGGCTGAGGGTCAACCTCAGTTGGCGACGGAAGATAGTCGATAACAGCATCAAGAATCAGCTGTACACCTTTGTTCTTGAACGCAGAGCCACAGTAAGTCGGGAAGAAGTCCATGGTGCGGGTACCCTTACGGATACAGCGCTTGATGTCTTCCATGGAGGGCTCTTCGCCGTCCATGTACATCATCATTAGGTCGTCGTCTTGTTCAACGGCCATTTCGATCAGCTTCTCACGATACTCTTCGACTTGGTCAACCATGTCGGCTGGAATGTCGATGGTTTCGAAGTTTTCAGGCTGACCTGAGTCATCCCACACGTAGGCTGTGCGAGATAGAATGTCTACAAGGCCTTTAAAGTCTTCTTCGATACCGATAGGCAGAGTCATAACCATTGGGTTTGCACCCAATACTTTCTCTACCTGGCCAACAACGCGTAGGAAGTCTGCACCCATGCGGTCTAGCTTGTTAACGAAGATAATACGAGCGACTTCTGAGTCGTTCGCGTAGCGCCAGTTAGTCTCTGACTGAGGCTCAACACCGCCTGAACCACAGAATACACCGACGCCGCCATCCAATACTTTAAGCGAGCGATAAACTTCAACGGTGAAGTCAACGTGGCCTGGAGTATCGATGATGTTCATGCGGTGATCTTTCCAGAAACAGGTAGTCGCTGCTGACTGGATAGTAATGCCTCGCTCAGCTTCCTGTTCCATGAAGTCGGTGGTAGATTCACCGTCATGTACTTCACCGGTCTTGTGAATTTTACCGGTAAGTTTCAGGATTCGCTCAGTTGTTGTCGTCTTACCGGCATCAACGTGGGCGAAGATACCAATATTTCTGTATTTCGATAAATCTGCCATGGTTATACTCTATAGATTGCAGTCGGAAAAAATCGCGGGGATTATACCAATAGTTTGGACAGATTATTATGCTTTTCTCACTTTCCTTGATAAATAATCTTGAATGTTGGTTCTCAGCAGCTTGAAAAGACGTTTTTAGGACAAAAAAATCTATCAAGAAAGTCCTTTTCTGTTTGCTTAACGTGTTGATATTGTTTGTTTATATCTTTTTTTTATGGCGGCTTCGAGAAAAAACCGCCGTCAACGTGGGTTGCGGCGGACTGTTCGGGATGGATTGGCGAAAATCAGGCGTTTTCCCTAAGCGGCACGACTTTCTGTCGCTGTCGTCTTAAGCAGCGGGTTTCTCATCATATAGTCGAAGGCGCCGAGTGCGGCGGTGGCACCAGAACCCATGGCGATAATAATCTGCTTATAGGGTGCTGTCGTCACATCGCCGGCGGCAAAAACTCCAGCCATTGACGTTTCACCTCGCTCATCGACGATGATCTCACCGCGGCGGGTCAATTCAATAGTGCCCTGAATAAAATCCGTATTAGGGACTAAGCCAATTTGCACAAAGACCCCGGCCAGAGCTATATGCTGCTGCACACCACTGTCGCGGTCGAGATAGCGTAGGCCAGTCACCTTGCTGCCGTCGCCAACCACTTCGGTGGTTTCTGCCTGCAAGACGATATCGATATTGGCTGTGTTGTTTGCTCGCTGGATGAGGACATCATCGGCCAACAGCTTATCGCTGAACTCAAGTACCGTGACATGCTCGACAATACCAGCTAAATCGATGGCGGCTTCGATGCCGGAGTTGCCACCACCCACGACGGCGACTGACTTCCCTTGAAACAGCGGGCCGTCACAGTGCACGCAAAACCCGACGCCGCTGCCGCGGTACTGCTGTTCGCCGGGCACATTGAGCTCGCGCCAGCGCGCACCGGTGGCCATAATCACCGAGTGACTGCTCAGCTTGGCACCGCTTTGCAATTCAATTTCGATCAGGCCGCCCACCTCTTTTGCCGCCACTATATTGCTGACGGTTTGGTTGCTCATAATGTCGACATTATAATCGCGCACATGCTCTTCCAGGCTGGCGACCAACTTGGGGCCTGCTGTCGCCTTGACCGAGATGAAGTTCTCGATGCCGACGGTGTCCATGACCTGACCGCCAAAGCGGTCGGCGATAATGCCGGTACGAATACCCTTGCGTGCGCTATAGATAGCTGCCGATGCGCCGGCCGGGCCTGCACCGACGACAAGCATATCGAAGGCTTCTTTTTGGTCGATGTCAGCAGCTTGCTTGGCACCGGCGCCACGGTCAATTTTTGCGACGATTTCAGCGAGACTGATACGCCCCTGAGAAAAGGATTGATCGTTGAGAAACACGCTGGGCACAGCCATGATGTTGCGTTTGTCGACTTCCTGTTGAAACAGCGCCCCATCGATCATCACATGGGTGATCTGTGGGTTGATCGCCGCCATCATGTTGAGCGCCTGAATCACGTCGGGGCAATTCTGACAGCTCAGAGAGATATAGCTTTCGAAATGGAATTCACCGTCAAGATTGCGAACCTGTTCGATCAGCTCGGGCTCAATCTTCATCGGGTGGCCGCCGCAGTGCAATAGTGCCAGCACTAAAGAGGTAAATTCATGCCCCATGGGCAGGCCGGCAAAACGAATTTCGGAGCCGGTGGCTGCCGAACGTACCATCATGCTGGGTAGTCGTTCGCCGTCGCTGTCGGCGGTGACGATGTTGACCAGGCTGGATAGTGCGGCAATCTCGTTAACCAGGCTGTTAAGCTCAAGTGATTTTTCGCTGTTATCGGTGAAGGCAATTAACTCGACCGGTGTTTTCAAGTGTTGTAGGTAGTTGGCGAGCTGTTCTGTGAGTTGGCTATTGAGTGCGGGAGATAACATAGGAATCGTCCTTACTGGCTGCTGTTTGATGAATTGCAGCCAGTGTAGAGCGACCTTGTTAATAGCTTAAATCGTTATTATTTATTGTTTCGATAGGTTTTGGCGATAGCTAAATTGGTTGTTTAGGTCACTTCTTGCGAAACTGGGCCCAGGTATCGACGCCTGGCTCCGCCTGGTCAGAACCCTGCCAAGGGTTGTCATCGACAGGCTCAACCTTAGGCTTGCGCTGGCGAGGGATAACGACGGCAGGTTCACCAGGTTGTTGTTCAAAGGGGATGATGCGGTCACGGGGGGGGATCTCTAAATCAGACTCTGGCGCCAGTGGGAGGTTTTTAAAGCGGTAGAGATAAAAGCTCTCCAGTTTTTCTCTTGCCCAGACGGTCTTACGCAGAAACTTCAGGCTCGAATCAATACTGGGGTTGCTCTTAAAGCAGTTGATGTTGACGGCGTCGGCCAGTACATCCCAGCCATAGTATTCGACTAAGTCAGCCAGTAAATCGTCCAACTTTACTCCGTGAAGAGGATTATTTTGTTGGAGTGCGATATCGGTCATGGTACTTCCTGTTAACGGCTGCAGAGGCTTATTGGAGGGGTATAGTGAATTATAACACCGTCAGAGGGCTATCGCGAAAGCTAAAAAAGTGCGCAGTCTGTGGATACTGTCAATCGCAAAACTACCGATCAAAAGATAGTTCTGGTATTATCGAAATATCAGTAAAGAGGAGGGTTGAAATGGATATTGACAGCGCAGCCAAGGCGTTAAAGGAGCTGGGGCATCCGACCCGCTTAGCGATTTTTAAGCAGCTGGTTAGGTCGGGCTACCAGGGTTTGCCAGTGGGTGATATACAGCAGCAACTAGGCATTCCTGGTTCAACGTTGTCGCATCATATTTCGGGTTTGGTGTCGGCAGGTTTGGTCAGTCAGCGTCGAGAGGGCCGGGTGCTGTTTTGTGTTGCAGGCTTTGAGCAACTGGAGCAGGTGATGTGTTTCTTGCAGGATGAATGTTGTCTCGATGGTGGGGCGGAGCCACTGGCGTCGTAACAACTGGTACCAATGCCCCCACCGATTTCAGCGGTCGAGGGGGAGTGAATAAGTGTGAAAATCTTCCAACACTCTCTTATAGCCTAATTTCTCGTAAAGGCGTTGCCCCACGTTGTTGTCGAATGCGGTTTCCAGGTCGATGCGACCGGCGCCATTTTCCGTCGCAAAAGCCTTTGCCCTGTTCATCAGAGCCTCACCAACACCCTTGCCGCGGCCACTCTTGGCGACATATAAATCATAGAGTATGTAGATTTTGATGGCGTCGACGGAGCAAAAAGAGGGGTAAAGCTGGACAAAGCCCTGCAGTATCCCGCCGTCGTCGGCGACAAAAATTCGCGACTCATTATTGTTGATGCGATCACTGATAAATTGTTTTGCCAGCTCGGCATCGGCAGGGCATTGATAGAATTGGCGGTAGAGGTCGAACAGCGGTGCCAATTGCTCGATATGAGACGCGTCGGCGTTAATAATATCCATGGGTAGTCCTGTTATGTATTTATTTTGTTAAAGCATAGCGCAAAGCTGGCGACAACATTTCTCCCCTAACGGGGTGTGCCATGGGTGGGATAAACTGACGGCTGCACTAGCAATAACGACTAAAACCTCTGTGGAGTGTTTAAACATTTAACTGCCAGTTATATCAGTCGCTCGAACACAGCGGTTGCGTGTGCAAGTTGCCGTCGGCAGTCATGCGATATTTGTCACATACGAAAAAGCCCCAATGACAGGCAGAGCCAATCACCAGGGCTAAAGTGTCAGCCTGTTCTGGCTTAAATTTTGCCAACCAAATCCAGCGATGGTGCCAAGGTTTCCTCACCGGGCTGCCATGCCGCAGGACAAACCTCTCCATCGTGTTCGGCGACATACTGTGCAGCCTGTACTTTGCGAACAAGCTCTTTCGCTGAGCGACCAATACCGAGGTCATGAATTTCAGCGACTTTGATCTCACCTTCTGGGTTGATGACGAAGGTGCCTCGAAGCGCTAAGCCTTCTTCTTCAATCAGAACGCCAAAATTACGAGAGATGGCACCGGTAGGGTCGCCAATCATTGGAAAGTTGATCTTGTTAATCGTGTCTGAGCTGTCGTGCCATGCTTTGTGAGTGAAGTGCGTGTCGGTAGAGACCGAGTATACCTCTACGCCCATGCCCTGAAGCTGCTCATAGTGGTCGGCCATATCACCGAGCTCGGTGGGGCAGACAAAGGTGAAATCGGCGGGATAGAACATAACGACGGCCCATTTGCCTTTAAGGTCGGCATCAGAGACATCGATAAAGTCGCCGTTGTGGAAGGCGGTGGCGCTGAATGGCTGAACAGTAGAGTTGATAATTGACTTGTACATGTAATTCCCCTTGGATCGGCAGTAACTGATTTTGAAAGCAGCATTTGTTGCTGTTGGGGTTATAATAGGTAAAACATTGATATAGGTATAATTGATAGTTCTTATTAATATAATAGGTTTTGACTATTAAAGAATTATGGCATGCTGTGCTGTGACACCACGCATGAACGTCTGCCAATGGCTGTCGCGTAGACTCGACAATAAGAGCAGAGACAATGATTAAACTGAGAGATTTAGAGTATCTGATCGCCATTGATCAATACCGGCACTTCGGCCAGGCGGCGGAATCGTGTTTTGTCAGCCAGCCAACGCTGAGTGGCCAGTTGATGAAACTGGAAGAGCAAATTGGTATTACGCTGGTTGAGCGCCATCGCCGCAATGTGATGTTAACACCGGCGGGCGAGGAGTTGGTAATACAGGCCAAGGTTGTATTGCAGGCGGCCAGCGATTTCGAGCAGCAGGCCAAGGCCCTCTGCAACCCATTATCCGGTGATCTGCATGTTGGGCTCATCCCAACGCTGGCCCCATATTTACTCCCTTTTATTATGTCCGATCTCAGTCAACGTCTGCCGGAGGTCAATTTCTTTCTGCACGAGGAGCACACCAATGTGTTGTTGAAAGAGCTGGACGAGGGGAGAATGGATGTGTTGATTCTGCCCTGGCTCAATGAGATGGAAGGGTTTGAGCGCTATGATTTATTCGAGGAAGCACTGGTGTTGGCAATGCCGCCCACCCACCCTCTGAGCAGTAAACAGATCGTAGAGTTGAGTGATTTAAATGGCGAGCAGGTGTTAACGCTTGAAGATGGGCACTGTTTGCGTGATCAGGCGATGGGTTTTTGTTTCAGTGCCGGCGCCGAGGAAGATAGCCGCTTCCGTGCGACCAGCCTTGAGACGCTACGCTATATGGTCGGCAATGGTTTGGGGATTACTTTGATGCCGCAGTTGGCGGCACAGGACCAGTCGGGGTTGATTGACTATCGAGCCTTTAAACAGCCTGAACCGATGCGTGAGATAGCCCTGGTTGTTCGTCCCAACTACCCGAGAATGACCTGTGTACGAGAGATAGTTGCCTCGATAAGAGCCTCAATGAATAACCGTTAAGTTGTCGTATTCCACAAGGCGATAACGTATACCGATTGAGTAATGTGAAAGAGAGTATGACGATGACGATCAATAAAAACTCAGAAACAATCAGCCAAGCACTTAGCCATAATGTTGATAACTTAGGGCGCATGCTAGGGCAGGCGGTGAGTAATAGTCACGGCGAAGCCTTGTTAAGCAAGATTGAAACGATTCGTAATCTTGCGAAGACGGCGCGTGCAGATAACGACGCTGACCGTCACGAGCTGTTGTCGGTTTTGCAGCAGCTCGATAATGAAGAATTGTTACCGGTGGCCCGGGCCTTTAGTCAGTTCTTGAATTTGGTCAATATTTCCGATCAGCATCACGCAATATCCCGGGAGATGGCCGATGAACTATCATCGACAGAAACGTTAAAGTCTTTATTTTCAGATTTAAAACAACAGGGCGTCAGTGCGAATGAGGTCGCTAAACAAATAGAAAACCTCAATATCGAACTGGTATTAACCGCTCACCCAACAGAGATCACCCGCCGTAGCCTGATTCATAAATACACTGAACTTGATACTTGCCTAGGCGATATCGAACTCACTGGTTACACCGACAGAGAGCAGAGCGCGCGAGCACAACGGTTGGAAGAATTAATTGCACAGATTTGGCATACCGATGAATTCCGCCAGGATAAACCCAGCCCACTGGATGAGGCTAAGTGGGGTATGGCGGTGTTGGAAAACTCATTATGGCAGGCGGTGCCCGATTATATTCGTCGGTTACAGAGCACGGCTAAAGAAGCCTACGACATCGATTTACCGATAACAGCGGCGCCGATCTCCTTTGTCTCATGGATGGGCGGCGACCGTGATGGTAACCCGAATGTCACGGCGGATATTACTCGCAAGGTGTTGTTGATCTACCGCTGGAAAATGGCCGATTTATACCTCAATGATATTGTTGATTTAGTCGACGAGTTATCGATGTCAGCCTGTAGTGAAGCATTGGCTGCGATGACCGATAATAGCAGTGAACCCTATCGCGCGGTGATGAAATCGCTGCGTCGTATCCTCAATAACACGCTGCAAAAAACCGATGCGTTGTTGCGTGGACATAGCTACGAGGGTGGCGAGACCTTAGAGCACATCGATCAGCTTTGGCTACCACTGCACCGCTGTTATCAGTCGTTGCTGGACAGCGGTATGTCAATTATCGCCAATGGTAAATTGTTAGACTTGCTGCGGCGTGTTCGCTGCTTCGGCACAAATTTAGTGAAGCTGGATATTCGCCAAGAGAGCAGCCGACACAGTGCTTGTTTTGCAGAATTAACCCGTTACCTTGGTCTGGGTGATTATAACGAATGGAGTGAGGGGGATAGACAGACTTTTTTACTGGCTGAGCTACAAAGCAAGCGTCCGTTATTTCCCCGCCAGTGGCAGCCTTCGGCCGAGGTGGCCGAGGTGTTGGAGACTTGCCGCGTGGTGGCAGAAAACTCGATCGACCGTTTTGGTGGCTATGTGATCTCGATGGCCAAGGTCCCGTCTGACGTATTAGCCGTGCACCTGCTATTGAAGGAGTCTGGCTGTCAATATGTCATGCCGGTGGCGCCCTTATTCGAAACCCTGGAAGATTTAAATAACGCCGCCGATGTGATTGAGCAGTTACTCAATATCCCTTGGTATAAGGGGTATATCGATGGCTACCAAATGGTGATGATCGGTTATTCTGATTCAGCCAAGGATGCTGGCGTATTAGCCGCCGGCTGGGCGCAGTATCGAGCACAGGAGTTATTGCTCGAAGTCTGCGATAAGGCCAAGGTGTCGCTGATGTTATTCCATGGTCGTGGTGGCACCATTGGTCGCGGCGGTGCGCCGACGCATGCCGCACTGTTATCGCAGCCGCCGGGTTCATTGCGAAGCGGCTTAAGAGTAACCGAGCAGGGCGAGATGATTCGCGCCAAGCTCGGTCTCAGCCCGATAGCGATCAAGAGTTTCGCGCTTTATACCAGCGCAATATTACAGGCTAATATCGATAAACCGCCGGCGCCAAAAGCCCAGTGGCGGGCATTGATTGAACAGTTGGCCGATGACTCCTGTGCCGCCTATCGCAGCTTCGTTCGTGACGATGAAAACTTTGTGCGTTATTTTCGTCAGGCAACGCCGGAGCAAGAGCTGGGTAAGCTCCCCTTGGGTTCTCGTCCTTCTCGACGCAGCAACAACGGTGGCATCGAGTCGTTACGGGCGATACCGTGGATTTTTGCCTGGAGTCAAAATCGCCTAATGCTACCCGCGTGGCTGGGTGCAGGCCAGGCGCTTGGCAAGGCGATCGACAATGGCCAACAGAAACTGTTAGAGGAAATGTGCCGAGACTGGCCGTTCTTTTCAACCCGTGTCTCGATGTTAGAAATGGTGTTTGCCAAGGCAGATATCGAGCTTTCATCACACTATGACAGCGTGTTAGTCGACGCGGACCTGCAATACCTTGGTGATCAACTTCGGCAGCAGCTGCTACAAAATATCGATACGGTGTTATCGATTACTAACGACGGCAGTCTGATGGAAGACTTGCCGATGGTGCGTGACTCGGTGCAGTTTCGCAATACCTATGTCGACCCGTTAAACCTGTTGCAGGCAGAGTTGTTACGACGCAATCGCGCCCACCCCGACCCGCAGCTGGAGCGGGCGATTATGGCGACGATTGCCGGCATTGCCGCAGGCTTGCGCAATACCGGTTAGAGATCGAAAGTTAGCCCTGCCCGCAGGGCTGTTATAAATGTTGAGATGTTTTTGTAATGAGTGATGAAAAAGTAATTATTGGTTTGACCAACCCCAAGAGTGTCACCAACGTCGGTGCAGTGATGCGCGCCTGTGGCTGCTACCGTGCCGATGAAATCCGCTATACCGGCGACCGCTATGACAATGCCGCCAAGCATCAGACCGATACCCAAAAGGCCGGTGCGAAAATACCGTTGATCAAGCAGCAATCGCTGCTCGACGATTTGGCCGATGACATCAGTATTGTCTGTGTTGAATTGGTGGTCGGCGCGACGCCGCTGCCTGCTTTTGAACACCCCGATAAGGCGATCTATATCTTTGGCCCCGAGGACAGCACTATTAAACAGCCGATTATCGATAAGGCCGATGCGGTGGTGTATATTCCGACGGTTGGCTGTATGAATATGGCGGCCACGGTCAATGTTCTACTCTACGACCGATTAGCAAAGAACCAGCAGACGGTGGTCGGTGACGATGTCATTCGCCAGAATCGAGATCGCAATAATACAGTACAGGTAAAGACTAAATAGTTAGCTCGTTAGTCTGTTAAGGGCCTGCTGAAAACGGCTCAGACTCTCCCTGTTGGTCACAATAATAATATTCCCCAGGATAGCCAAGCTCAGTCCGAGCACGGCCATCCATTGCCATTGATAGCCCTCATAAATCGACGAGAGTACCAGCGCAATCAGTGGGAAAATCACCGTGGTATAGGCGGCCTTGTTAGCGCCTAGACGGTCGATCAGCATCAGATAGGTGGTAAAGGCGACGACAGAGCCGAAAACGCTGAGATAAATTAACGCCCAATAATAGGAGGCTGTTGTCGGCAGGCTGAGGCTCTCTCCGCTGAGCCAGACAATCAAGGCTAAAATCATCGCGCCATAACACATGGCATAGCTGTTCGTAGTGAGCGGATGAAGGCCCTTGCTGCCATGGCGACGTGAAATCATATTGCCGAGTGAGAAAAAGTAGGTGCCCAGTGTCGCCAGCCCAATGCCGCGGATAACGGCGGCATCGATTTGTTGACCGGCAAACTCCGGCCAAAATAACAGCAGTAAACCAACAAAGCCGACCGTGCCGGCAACGATGACTCGGCGCGGTATAGCATCGCCCCAGATCAGCCTGCCGTTGATGGCATTGAACACTGTGGCCAGCGAAAAAACCACCGATAATAAACCGCTGGCAATCGATTCGGTGGCATTGTAAAAACACAGAAAGTTAAACGAGAATAAACAGCCCCCCTGCAGCACCATAAAGGCATGGTCGCGGGGGGTGGTCTTTTGTAGTTTGCCCAGCAGCGCCATGGTAGTCATTAATAGCAGGGCGGCCAAGGCAAAGCGATAAAACACCGATACCACGACGGCGACTTCGCCGAGCTGAAAGTATATCGCCAGCCAGGTCGAACCCCAGATAAGAACTGTGATCATATAGAGTGCTGGATTCATGTCGGCAACCGTTCGGTGTAAAGCAGTGACTATAGCAGCTGCGAGATGAGGCCACTAGGGGATGGTTGTGGTAAACGTGGTCGTTAACAGCGGGTAAATTTCAGCCATTGCTACCACGGTACGGTACTGAGGATCTAAGCGGCGTTATTAAATTTTTCTTCGGTGAGGAAAATGCAAGTCATTGTCTGATGGCTTTGTCATGGGTTTTTATATTTTGTTTTAGTCTGTTAAAGGTGTTGATGTGATTTCACTGTTTTTTGTAGTTAATAACTGTTTATTTTATCAGTTTATTCTTCGCTAAGTATGCTGTTAAGTATTTTTGAGTTTTTATATTTTTGATTTCTCTAGGATATTTTTTCAATGGCTTGTGTGGTAATTGTTTCTACGTTTTTGTCGTCACCGACCTTTCGCTGGTAGGTATCTCATTGTCGAGCTGGTCGTCGTCGCAGGTTGTCTGTGATGACATATGGGTGTGATCACATTTAAAGTGTGTTTATCCCCCAAAAGAATGTCGCTTACTTATTGGTGACTTGCTACAGTGCGGGCAAGTATTTTTGAGGTCATGATAATGAGCAAGCCCGGAAGAATTAAACCCCCTATGGGGCACGATAATGCCTGGTGGTGGCAGCAAGCCGCCGAAGATAAACTGGTCATCCAGCGCTGTGGTGGTTGCCAGGTATTGCGCCATCCACCTAGGCCAATGTGTGATAAATGTCGCTCGATGGAGTGGGATTTTATCGAGGCCAGCGGTGCGGCGACAGTGGTCAGTTTCACCGTATTACGCCACCCACAGTTCCCAGGTTACCGCTACCCATTACCCGTGGTATTGGGCCAGTTGGCTGAGGGGACCCGTTATATTGCCGAAATTATTGATTGTGATCCCGATGAGATCCGTCGCGGCATGCCAATAAGCGTCTGCTTTCAGCAGGACGATGACGGCTTCAAGATACCGGTATTTTGCCCGGTGAAAGGAGATAAGTAATGCCTATCACACTGAATAATGAAGCGGCAATTGCCGGTATTGGTCAGACAACCTTCAGTAAAAACTCTGGTGTCTCTGAGTTGGCGCTGGCATCCGAGGCGGTGAGGAACTGCTTAGACGATGCCGGTTTAGACCCCAGCGAGGTCGATGGTCTGGCCACTTTTACCCTCGACTCAACCGATGAGGTCGAGCTGGCCCGCTCCGTCGGTCTTGGCGATCTCACTATGTTTGCCAAGATTAACTACGGTGGCGGTGCCGCTGTCGGTTTGGTGCAGCAGGCTTGTATGGCTGTGGCCACCGGTGCTGCTAAGAATGTGGTAGTTTGGCGGGCGATGAATGGTCGTTCAGGCCAGCGTATGGGGCAGGGTGTATCGGGGGATATTATCAGCAGCGACCTGATTCACTGGTCGTGGTATATGTCCCAGGGCATGTTAACGCCGGCTTCCTGGGTGGCGCTGATTGGCAGTCACTACATGGCCGAGTATGGCGCCAGCAGTGAAGATTTAGCCGCCATTGCTATTGCCCAGCGAAATCATGCCCTCAATAACCCGGTGGCCGCCGGCTATGGCAAGCCGATTACCCTCGATGATTATATGAATTCGAAAATGGTGTCCGACCCGCTGCGGGTCTTTGACTGCTGCCAAGAGACCGATGGTGGTGTGGCGCTCCTCATCACCACGCCGGAGCGAGCACGGGACTTAAAGCAAAAGCCGGTCATTATTCGTGCGGTAAGCCAGGCTTCTACCCGGGGGCAAGAACAGATGACCAGCTTCTATCGTGATGACTTACTGTCACTGCCTGAGATGGAGTTGGCGGCTAAGCGGGTCTATGAGATGTCGGGTTTGACGCCAAAGGATATCGACGCCACCTGCCTTTATGATGCCTTTACCGTCGAGGTGTTAATGCAGTTGGAGTCCTTTGGTTTCTGTGGTCGTGGCGAGGCAAAAGACTTTATTAAAGGCGGGGCGCTGACGAGTCAGGGCTGTTTGCCAAATAATACCCACGGCGGTTTGTTGTCAGAAGCGTATATTCACGGTGTTAACAATCTCGCCGAGGGGGCGCGGTTAATTCGCGGTCAGTCGACCAACCAGCCGAGTAAGCCGATTAATCACGTGTTAGTGTCCAGCGGTGTTGGTGTGCCGACCGGTGCCGTGATTTTTGGTCAGGACGAGTAGCCTGATAGAACGGTGAGAGCCCGTTTAAATATAACCATCAATTCACCACGGTTGAGCCGACTTAGAGTGTGCTGAGCAGACAGGTCAGGTCGGCAATTTGACGGGGGCTGTTGGTGATGGGTTCAAACTCAAGAAACGCTTTGTCCAATGCCTGCTTGTTGATATCCGGGTGCTTGTTATTAAACAGCGGTGCTAACTCATACCAAAATTGCCAGTGGTTACTGCGGCGATTAATCTGACCAATGGCCCAGACATTTTGGTTGAAATCTCGACCGCCGGTTGGGCAGTTAAGATTAATGCGATAATTAAATTCGCTGCCTGTTTGAGTGGAGAAGAGGTTGGTGAGGCTGACAAACTGACGGTGCAGTGGCAGGTTATTGGTAAAACCCTTGCTGTCGATGCCATCGAAGCCAATGCTGTCATCGTAGATGTTGCTCAGCCGACAAATCATTTCATCCGGATCAATATCGACAACTGTTGATGCGCCATATTGGTGGATATTTTCGTTGAGATATAAACGAATTGCCCGGGTGGTACTGGGCAAATAAATACTGATGCTCTGGCGGTAATCTCCCCAGCTGGCCTCGCGCCCACCTGTGGCCTTTGTTAATGACTGACGGTAATGCTGATTGACAAAGTTATTGTTACTGCACCGCGATATATTGGAGTGGTAAACGGCGTATTTAGCCAGCGATTTCAACACGTCATCCGAGGTCAGATACAGTATCGGCAGAGCGATCAGAGGCAGCATGGCGATAGCCAATAAGATCGACGCTTTGTAATTCTTAATAAAAGACATAGTGTTTAAACATTGGTTGAATAAAACAAAGAGTAGCTCAGAAAAAGACAGACGCTAAAGCGCTAACTATAACACGGGCCTCGCTTTTTACTGCAACAGCTAACGATTGATGTACCGTTCGACGAGCTGCTGGCTAATTTGTTCGATGCTGTGTTCCGGATGTTGTTGCCAGAGGCTGCTGAGGCTACGCTGTAGCCACTGCGTGGGTTGATTGTAACGCTGGTGAAGGTGTTCGGCTTGTTGGCGTATTTGCCGTTGCTGGATTGATTGTTGCTGTTGTTTGAGTAAGTCTTGTACCGCCGCCTCGAAGTCCCCCTTATAGTCTTCAACCAAACTCAGCAGTTTCTCTACCTTGCAGCTGTATTGTTGTGCCAGGCTGTGAAGGGCCAGCTTTCGGCTGCTGAAACGTTGGCCAAAGACAGTAATGTCACCGGGGCTCTCGGCCGGGTTGTAGTATCGGCTGCCGTTAACTTCTAAGGGGAAACCAGTAAAGTGTAGTCGCCCGTGTAAGTCCTCCTCCATGTCGATGACGGCCTTGAGAGAGCGGGTTATATTGGTCATGCCGTCATCGGCAATCATCGTTTCAACCTCTTCACGGCTCCACAACATGGTTTTTTTGTAGGTGGCAGCGTACTTTTTCTTCAATGCTTGGCGAATATATTTGGCGCGCTGTTCAATGGACACATGGGGGTTTATTCCCCCCAGTGTCTTGCATTCGCTGCAGCTTGGGCTGATGAAAAACTGTGCATTGGGGTAGCTGCCGGGGGTGCGGGCGCGGGCTAACGGCGGAATATAGTCTTCAGTATTGGCAATGTCGCCACAGTAATAGCAGCGATGGTAAAACTCAGCATCGATGGCGCGCAGGCGCTGATAGCGAGACAGGGGATTGTATTCGTCAGCCATTATTGAGTGTTAGCACTTAGTCGGTTCATCGCAGCGGTCTGGAGTGGAGCAAGGAGGGCAGTGTAGCAGTTCTGTAAGCAGGGATAAAAGATAAGAAGCCACCGGAGGCGTAAGGGGCGCTCCGGTAACTTGTTCAATACGGTGCTGCATTCAGAGCGGCACCGTTGCCTTTGGCTTAGCCTTGTTTCGGGCCGCCTTCGCTGCCGGGCCAACGAGAGCCACCGATAGTGTCTGCATGTGGCCAGAAGGCTTTGCCGTCGAGTTCACCCTCAAGAGTAATTCGACGATCGAGGAAGATTGGGCTCCACAGTTTGGCCGATAGCTGCTCTCGCATGGGTAATAGTTGTGCTATCGGGTCCCAAGGGCTGTCGCTGAGTTTCAATTCGCCGGCAATAGCTTCTTGGAACTGAGTGCCATATTTGCTATAGACACGAACAACATGGGGAGGGAAATCGTACTTTTCAGGAGAGAGATCGACGGCGCGTGACGATTTAATCCACCATTCGTTCTGCTCAAACTCTTCGCCGTTTGGCAGGACATCGGTCACCTGACCGGTAAACTCTAGGAAGGTATAACCCTGGTGGGTCAGCTTTGCCTTGACCATATCGCCTAGACGATAAAATTGTGTGGCAGCAACAAACTTAGGTTGGCCCCAGCGCTCTTGGCTGATGTGAACGGCGTTTTCCTGATCAATACCAATTGCCAAAGTATACTCACCGGCAATGCCGTTGTAGTTGGCCTCGACATTGATCACATAACCGTATTCTGGCTCACCCTGTACAGGGAAGTTATAAATAGTGATATAGACGTTTGGCTCTGCGCCCGGCTCGATACCGGGGGGGAGTAAAGCGGCAATTTTATCGGCATCGGTACGATAGGCGATTTTTAGCATTGGCCATTGGGTGATTTCACCGGGATTATTTTGCGGGCCCATGGTTAACTCCTTGTGTTGTTATTATTGTGTTGTTTTACAGATGCTGCATCTGGATGACAGACAGAATAGCCCGATTTGCTTTTGTTATTCACTTCTTTTTAGCAGTCTAAATATATTGTCATAAAGTGGTATTTTTAGTCGCATAAGTACTGACTAACCGGTTAATGGTTCTTGTAGAGTGATTTTGAACCGAAGTAGCGGTTTCATGGTTGCTCTGTGGCTAAGTTAACGAAACGGTAAATTTTAAATCAATATAGATACACTATGCTGACTTCTGTACCGTTAAAGATATAACAATAATGGTTTCTGAAGTCGTCGATGTTGGCGATAGCACAGAAGCGGAGAGGACTAGTCGTTTTATGATTACTAAAAAATCGTCGACAAATTTGATCAGGTTTGGGCTGGTTGTCATCGTTGCCCTGATTGCCTGTGAATTATTTTTCCTGTCCTGATCGAGAGTGGATTCAGCGAAAAAAATGGGCAAAGTTGTCGAGAAAATAATGCCCTGTTTCTAATCCGAGTTGATAATCCTGTTCCAACGCCTTGGTCGAACTGGCTAAAGATCGACTGTCTAATGCCTCGGCAGGGGCAATCTCAATGACAATCTTACCCTCTGGTGGTTGATTAATCAGAGCCAGTGTCTCGTCGTAACGACTGTCGTGCAATTTCATCAGATCATACATCGCCTTGTATTGTGGGTTGCGATCATAAAACGCCTGTACCGGGTTAATCATCTTGGCGCTGTCGATTTTTTCTTTGATGATATTTGGCAGTAGGTGTAGATGCTCACTGACGGCATTGCTAAAGCTATCGCCTAGATTCTCAGGCAGCAAATCTTTGATGCTATCACTGGCCTTCTGCTTCCATAACGATTCGCTTTCTTTATTGCTTGGCACAGTGCGGATAACCACCACAATATTGGCGTGCCGGTCGAAGGCTTGCTGCAGGGGAATAGGGGCAGTCAAACCGCCATCAACCAGTGTTCGGCCCTGATACTTCACGCCGCTTTTATAGAGAAATGGAATGGCACTGGACGCTTTAAGCAGGTGGAATATATTGCGTTCAGTGGGGCATAAGGTCAGAGTTTCTTTGTTGTCGATATCGGAGGCGACAATTAGTAATTGGCCGGGCCGGATGTTGTTGAGCTGTTTAATTGGCAGCCCTAAACTATTCTTCGACTCTTGTTGGGCGTTATCAAAAAACCAATCTAAGTCCATGCTGTGGTCGTCGCTAAAAATGTTTCGCGGCTTGAAAAACTCCTTATGGGTGCTGAGTTCATAGATGCTTTTTCGTGCGAAACCCGCCTGCTTAAGAAAATAACTGGTGACATTCTGGGCTCCGGCAGAGGTGCCGACGAGGGTGTCGAAGGGGGAGAAATCGCGGGCCAAAAAAGCATCGAGAATGCCGGCGGTAAAAATTCCTCGTTGACCACCACCCTCGGCAACAAGGGCAAAGTGAGGGTTTTTGGGCAGTTGCCGATGTGGTCGCCTAACGGAAATGTTTTCGTTGTTTAGGTGAAAAACAGTCGACATCGATTCTGGCTCCAATTGTCCATTATTTAGCTCTGCAACACTTGCAGGGGGAGACCAAGAATAGCATCACCGCTGCCAGCAAAATAGAGGATGATGGCGACGAGGCCAGCAACGGTCAGAAAATACCACAGTGCTGAAAATATTTGCCCATAGCGGTCGAGGGGGATGAGGTGGGTGTGATAACGGTGTTTCCACTCAGAGAGAATTTCAAACGTGCCGATAATCAGCAAAAAACCAAGTAAGCTGAGGCTAAGAGCGTAGCTGATATAAACACCGATGAGGGCGGCGGCAATACAAAGTCCCAACCCCATTTTGCTGTGCATGGAAAAGCTGATGCTCTTCAACACATGACCGCCATCCAGGGGCAGTATTGGCAACAGGTTAAACAGGTTAAGCAGGGCGCTAAAAGCTGATAGGCCAGCAAAGAAAATGTTATCTGTTAGCCAATAAACCAGCAGGCAGATAAATGCCATCAAGAGACCAAAAACAGGCCCCATTAATGAGATGGTAACATCTTGCCAGCGGCTGCTGATTTTCTCATCGCTGACGGCGAGGCCACCAAGAAAGGGGACAAGGTAGATGCCCTTAGTCCTCATGCCAAAATATTTCATCGCGCGAATATGGCCGTATTCATGGAAGACTAAGCAGGCGATTAAAGCGACGGCGAATTGCAGCGAAAACAGCCAAGAGTAAGCCGCCAAACTGGCGCCAGCCAGGACTACCTTGATCATTTTGGCGCTCTTGAGTAGTTTAAATCCCAGTGAGGCCAGGCCGATAATACCCATTTTGGGCCGAGGTATATTGTGGGGCTGCGCTGGAATCACCGCCAATTGTTGCTGATCCACCTCGCCCTGCTGAACGGGGTTGCCGTCGACCTTTAGCTGATATTTGAACAGTATCGGTTGCCACTGATAGTCAACCAGCAGTTCACATTCGAGTTGCTGCGAGGGGTGTTGGCCGTCTTCTGCGATATGGTGTTGCTGGCCAAATTGTTGCAGGGTAAAGCGGTGATGTATAGTGCCGCTGTTGGTTGCAGCGCTGGGGGTTTTGATTTGACTGATAATCGTATCGCCCCAACTAAGCTGTTGCCAGCCAGCCATTGAGGCTTCTAACATCAGTGGTTTACCATAAAAATCGAGGTTAAATAGTTGCAAGTTGATTCTCTGTCGCTAAATTCACACATTTATTTTGCTATTATCCCATAGCGGCGTGGCAGTGTAATCGGTAACCGATGATTAATTTTAATCAGGGGACTGCTGTCTTCAGCGCAAGTTTAGCTGCTTTATAAAGCGGCTGAACAACAATTCAACGCATTGTTATTGGGAGCCCCTATGTTTTTGTCGTTTTTGTCCGGCAAGGCAAAACTAACACCACTTTTTATCATGGCATTGTTGACCTTGAGTGTCAGGGCTAACGAAATGCCCGCCGCTGAGAAAAGCAGCAGTGACACTGAGCCTTCCAGTATTATTGTCGAGAATGCCAGCGGTACGATAGCGATTGAAATCCCCCAGGCTGAACCGCAAAGTAATGATGATACTGCTGGTTCCGCCGGTATGAGTACTGTTGCTAATGAAATCACGACCGAGCTGGCCACGGAAACAACTTATCCGGCCAGTACGGTACAGGCATTGCGCGATCAGGTGATTGAGCAGTTGCCTCAGGCTGAAAGTGTCGATTTGGGCAAGCCTATGGCGGTTGAGAGTCCGGCGCCAGCATCGATTACTGACAGCAAAAAAGCACCGCAATCGCCAGCTACAGAGACTGAACAAGCCGCTGAAGTGACGGTTGTTGAGAGTGTTGCTCAGGTTAGCGAGGAAGATGGTCGAGCCTTTGTTTTATTGGGTAAGGAGGTGCCGCCGGCGACGTCTACTCGGTTAATGTGGCAGCCCAGTCAAGGCTTTGCTGGCTTGTATAGCCCGACACCCGTGCTGGTGGTTAATGGCAAACATAAGGGGCCAACCTTATGTCTGACAGCGGCAGTGCATGGTGATGAGTTAAACGGTATCGAGATGGTAAGACAAATCATGTACACCCTCGATATTGAGAAATTGAACGGCACAGTTGTCGGTGTCCCAATTGTTAATTTACAAGGTTTTCATCGGGGCACACGTTACCTGACTGACCGGCGTGATTTGAACCGCTACTTCCCTGGCAATACCAGTGGCAGTTCCGCGGATCGTATTGCCCACTCTTTTTTCCACGAGGTTATTCTGCACTGCGATGCGGTGGTTGATCTACATACCGGCTCCTTTTATCGCACCAACCTACCGCAACTACGTGCGGATCTAACCAACCCACAGGTGGTTGAACTTACCAAGGGCTTTGGCTCAACCGTGGTGTTGCACGGTGAGGGTTCTAAGGGAACGTTGCGTTATGCGGCCGTGCAGGCTGGCATTCCTGCGGTGACTCTTGAGGCTGGAGGCCCGATGATGCTCGACAAGGATGCCGTTGATCATGGCGTCAAGGCGATTCGCACCCTGCTGAATAAGCTGGGTATGTTGAAACAATTTAGTTTGTGGGGTGATCCAGAGCCAGTTTACTATACCTCTGTTTGGGAGCGGGCTGAGCAGGGCGGCATTTTATTCAGTAATGTAAAGCTGGGTTCGCGGGTGAATAAGGGGCAGGTGTTGGGGGTGGTCACCGACCCGATTACCAATGTCAGCACGCAAATACGCTCGCAGCACCGAGGCCGAATTTTAGGCCTGGCATTGAATCAGGTGGTGCAGCCAGGTTTTGCTGCCTACCACGTCGGTATTCAGGCGCCAAAGGAGGATGTCAGTGAGCCCAGCCCAGTGATTGATCATAAGGCGCTCACCAATAGTCAGGAGGCTGCTGAACCGGCTCGGCCTTTTTCTGTGGAGCCCCAGGGGGGCGAAACCCCTCTTGATGCATCGGCTGAGGCGTTGTTGCCCGGTGACGGAGATAGCCTGCCGTCGAATGATGCCGGTATCGCAGATCCCGTCGAGCACTGAGTGCTTGCGCTGGCCCCCGGCAGTGAATCCGGGCGCTGGCAGACTACTGTCAGGCTGCGGGGGATCGTCGTCAGCTTTCAATAATCTTCCACTCTCCGGTTTGATCGACACAGATGGTACGCTCGGTGTTCTCAAGCTGTTTGTTCGCTTTGGCGGCGGTCAGAGTGATCACGCGGCACTGCTTGCCATCTTTTTTGTATTGACGCGCCAGCGTCGTAGTGCCTGAAACGCCGGACTTTTTGTTGCTCCAGGTCTTTGATTGGCCAATGTTTCCCTGGTTGATTAAGTCTTCTACCGTGCCGGTCAGCAGGGCGACATCCTCGTCGTTGAGGTTTTTAGAAATCGCCATCATTTTACTACTGGCGCCAGAGACCATTTTAAATGGGGCCTTGATAATGCCGGTGAAAAAACCCGTCACTGCGCCCTCGCTGGCTTCTTGCCCAGCGACTCTTGCCTCAGCAATCAAGTACTCGGTCTTGTTCAGTGTGACCGGTACCATCTCGCGGGTGGCTTCAACCTCTGCCAATATATGAGGAATCAAGGCCCGATAACCAGCCGACTCATTAATCATGCTGGGGATTTGTTTTCTAACACCGGCGACTTCAGACAGTATCGGCGGGATGGTCAATCGGACCTGCTCAGTCTCGGCGAGAATAGAGGGGATGACGGCACGGGTTTTTTCGATCTCGGTGAGAATCTCGGGGATTTGCCGCTGTATGGCCTCCACTTGTTGCAATATAGGGGGAATTTGCGCGCGTACCAAGGCGACCTCTTCGATGATTTGGGGTATTAACGTGGTGACTGTTGTCACTTCCGACAGTATCGGGTCTATTACCTTGGCGGCATCTTGCGCCTGATGGATGAGCTGAGGCGCTGCTTCTAAGGTTCTTATGACGGTATAGCTGAAATAGGCTAATGCCGCGGATAGACAGATAATACTGAGTGAAAGAAAACTGCTCGTCCATAAACGTGCTCTGTCCATAAAACCCTCTAAATCAGTAAAAAATCTACTGTAACAGAAAATGTCTGCGGGGCACGATCCGACAGCAAGGGAATATTGTGCAGGATATTGTCTGGCGGCGAAAATATATCGCCGGCTTACCCTTGTAGTTAGAGACGAGTCTCCATACTATGCTGCTTTGGAATCTTTGCCGTCGTGCTCTTCGGTGGTGTATAAGGCGGTATTTATGTCTCAGGCAAACCCTTCACAGCGTCATATGGGCTTTGGCGAATTTGTCATTCTCATGGCGTGGATGATCTCGATTGTTGCCATGTCAATCGATGCGATGTTACCGGCGCTGCCAGCCATGGGGCATGATCTCGGTGTTGTTAACGGCAACGATACTCAACTCATCATATCGAGCCTCTTTATTGGCTTGGCCACGGGAACGCTGATTTATGGGCCGCTGTCGGATAGTTGGGGTCGAAAACCGGTGGTCTATATTGGTTTCATTGTCTTTATTGGCGCCAGCCTGATGGCTTATCTGGCCACCGACTTCAATACCCTGTTGATCGCCCGTGTACTCCAAGGCCTGGGTGCTGCTGCCCCACGGATACTCACTATTGCGTTGGTACGCGACCAGTACGAGGGGGTTAAAATGGCTCGGGTGATGTCGTTGATTATGACCATTTTTATCTTGGTGCCGGTGGTGGCACCGAGTATTGGCCAGTTGATACTATTACTGGGCAGCTGGCGGTTAATTTTTGCGGTATATATTGCCATTGCCGTATTGGTCTGTCTGTGGTTTGCCATCAGGCTGCCGGAGACCTTGGCGGTAGAAAACCGACACCCGATGTCTCTGCCACTAATGCTGAAGCATACCGTTGAAATCCTTCGTCATCCCATTGCTTTATCGTATACCGTGGCCACGGGCCTTTTTACTGGTGCCTTCTTAGGTTATCTCAGTTCCTCGCAACAGATATTCCAAGATATCTACCAGCTCGGTGAACAGTTTCCGCTGTATTTCGCCGTACTGGCAATCTCTGTTGGTCTGGCCTCATTAACCAACGCCAAGCTGGTCATGCGTTTTGGCATGAAGGTTTTATCCCACGGCGCCATGCTGTTTATTACGTTGCTGTCGTTATGCTTCTTTGGGGTCTGCCTGTGGTTTAACGGAATCCCGCCGCTGTGGATGGCAATGGTCTATTTCTTATTCAGTTTCTTTGCCATTGGTTTGTTATTCGGCAATGTCAATGCAATTGCGATGCAGCCGCTGGGGCATATTGCTGGTATCGGGGCCGGTATCGTTGGCTCTGTGGGTACCTATATCTCGATACCAATTGGCATCGGGGTAGGGCAGAGCTTCGATGGTACTCTGACGGCCTTTGTGGCCTCGTTGGGCATTTGTTGTCTTGCGGCTCTGCTGATTGTACGTTGGGGTGAAAGCCGGCATTTGTCAGTGGCAGAAGCTGTGTAAGTAAGTGCAAATAATTTGATTTTTGAACAATATAACTTACTATATTCTGGCTATAATTGGCTTATCTAATGGGTTTAAGAGTGTTGCGTACGAAGCGACACCGTTAAGGGCTAAATAAGGGAGAGAGTAATGAGCGAAGCAACAACTATTGATGGCGTCAACTACGGGCCTTTGGCTGCTTTAGTGGGTAATTGGGCTGGTGATAAAGGGGTCGATAAGGCGCCCGAACCCGGTGACGACGAAGAGAAAAACCTCTATTACGAAACAATTACTTATGAGGCGATTGGTGATGTGACCAATGCCAAGAAGCAAACGCTGTCAGTGTTGCGTTACCATCAAGTTGTTAGTCGCAAGTCTAACGATGAGGTTTTCCACAATGAGACCGGCTATTTAATGTGGGACCCCGATACCGATACCGTCATGCAGTCGCTGTCTATTCCACGCGGTGTGGTATTATTAGCTGGCGGTAAAGTGACCGAGTATGATGCTGCCAATGTGGTGATCGATGTCACTGCCACCGCTGGCGCGCTTGACTTCGGTATATTGCAGCAGCCATTTATGGAACAAAACGCCAAGACCACGGCGTTTACCCACCATATTACCGTCGAAGGTGATAAGTTGGTGTACAGCGAGTCAACGATGCTGAGTATCTATGATAAGGAATATGATCATACCGATCGTAATCGCTTAACACGGGTGTGATAACAGACGCGTGTTGATAGAAGCCACTTAAATGTGGCTTTTTTATGTATGAAAAAAAATTGTAAAATGATGAATTAGCGATTGACCGCAGTGTCGGTCACGCAGACTATAAATTGGATGTTTCATGAAGGCATTACTCACAGGCTGGCTTACTTTTATTCTTTTGGCGATTAATACCGTTTGTTTTGTCTTGCCGCTGATGTGTGTGTCGCTGGTCAAGGTTGTCGTCCCCATTGCTCCTTTCCAGCAAGGTTGTACCGGTGTGTTGACTTGGATTGCTGAAACTTGGTCGATGGTCAATAAGGCAATCTTTGCCATGACGACGCCCACGGTGTGGGACATTCGGGGGCTGGAGAATGTCGATCAACACCGCTCATATTTGGTGTTAGCGAACCATCAGTCCTGGGTCGATATTCCGGCCTTGCTGCAAACCTTTACTCGTAAAATTCCCTTTTTTAAATTTTTTTTGAAGCGCGAGCTTATTTGGGTGCCGCTACTTGGCATGGCATGGTGGGCGCTGGATTACCCCTTTGTTCGCCGCTACAGCAAAGACTTTTTGAAGAAAAACCCTCACCTCAAGGGTAAGGATATGGAATTGACTCGTCAGGCCTGTGATAAGTTTCAAAAAATACCGGTGTCGGTGATGAACTTTGTCGAGGGCACCCGTTGTACAGAGCAAAAAAAGCTGGCCAGTCAATCCCCGTATCAGCATTTATTAAAGCCAAAATCAGGTGGCGTGGCCTTTGTGTTGTCGGCCATGGGTGGGCAGTTTAGCGCTATTCTCGATGTGACCCTGGTCTACCCCGAGGGCGACACTCCCACGTTTGTCGACTTAATGTGTGGACGCGTGGACCGAGTCATTGTCGATATCACTGAGCGTGAAATACCGGCTTGGTTGTGTGAGGGGGATTACGGTAATGACAAGCAGTTCCGGGTTCAATTTCAGCAGTGGTTGAATCAAACCTGGCAGGATAAGGATAAGCGTATCGGTGAGCTATCCTCAGAGCTTTAGTCAATGTGTTAGTGTGTGAATGAGTAAGGGAGCCTTGGCTCCTTTTTTTATATCAAAGTAAAAAAAAATAATAAAAGCATGATATACGGTTTTTTAAAAAGTCATGCAAAACAGTCGCTTATTTTTTCTTCTAGGTATTTTTACGGATAAGTTTGACAGCGCTGTCAGAAATTTGTTAAGTTTTTATGACAGCGGTGTCATTTTAAGGGCGCAATCTCGGTTGCAAAAGTGGTAGGCGACACCGCTACCTAAAACAAAAAAATCAGACAAAACAGGGGCTTGTCGTGTCTAATAAAATAAGAAGTATGGTTCGCATCGTGAACCGCCATGGATTGTTATCAAAATCAGTTGCCATGTGCGCACTCATGTCTATGACCAGTGGTGTAATGGCGCAGACAGGTGCAGAGGCTGCGGCTGAAGAATCAGGAGCCTTGGAAGAGGTTGTTGTTACCGGTATTCGCGGTGGTTTAGCCAATGCTGTGGCGACTAAGCGTAATTCAGATGCTGTTGTTGATGCGGTCAGTGCCGAAGATATCGGTAAATTCCCCGACAGCGATGTTGCAGAGGCCTTGGCACGCGTGCCAGGTATTTCTGTTAATCGCCAGTTTGGTCAAGGTCAACAGGTGTCTATTCGTGGTGCCTCTAACCAGCTAACATTGACGACGCTTAACGGACAAAACGTGGCATCTACCGGCTGGTATGATCAACAGGCCATTGACCGTAGCTTTAACTACTCATTGTTGCCGCCTGAAATGATTGCCGGTATGGATGTGTATAAATCTTCACAGGCCGATCTGGTCGAAGGTGGTATCGGTGGTACGATTAACGTTAAGACACGCAAGCCGTTAGATCTGGATGCGAATACTGTTTTCTTATCGGCAGAAGCTACTTACGGTACTATCTCTGAAGAAACAGATCCGGCAGTGTCTGGTTTGTACAGCTGGAAGAACGATGCTGAAACTTTCGGTATTTTGGCCGGTTATTCTCGCAACGATACCAACTATATTCGTCGCGGTAACGAGGCGTACACAGCGTGGAATGATTCGGTCTCGGTTAACTCATTTGAGCAGGAGCGTGAGCAGCAGGCGTTTGATCTGGCGGCTCAGTGGCGTCCAACCGATCGTATTCAGTTAGGTGCGCACTATATCAATCTTGATATGAAGGCGGATAACACCAACAACAGTTTGTTTATCTTCCGTAGCGCCGATCCGGCCAACTGTGATCAGGTGAATGCCGGTGGTCAGTGTGTGTTGGAAACAACCGATGCCGCTAACCCGAACGCCAACCCAGCCTGGGCTCAGACCTTTGCTCGTAAGGCGTCGATGACCTCGGAAACCTTCGATTTTGACTTTGCCTATGAGGGTGATAGCTTCTTGGCCACTGCTCGTGCGGGTCATACCAAAGCCGAAGGTGGTACAGATAGTACGGCTAACTATGGCGGTTTGATCGGTGATGTGTCGCAGGTATACGGTACCTATGATTCTACTGGCGACCAGATCAAGATGGACCTAGCGAACCCTAACTATACCGCTAACGATTTTGTAGACCCTGGTCTAGCATCGGCGGGCTGGGCAGCGACAAAGGGTCCAAACAGTGATGAGGAAACTTATTTCCAGGCTGACGTTGAGTTTGATGTAGAGTTTGGCCCGGTTAGTGCGATTAAGACTGGTTTGCGTTGGTCTGATCACGAGGTTGTTGCAGAGAAGCAGAATGGCGTTTTTGATAATGCTGTTGTTGCGGCGGATCCAAACTATCTGTTCAGTGGCACCTCTAAAGCCGGTATGGATGACTTCGAGATTCCTGCTGGTGATCTCAGTGCAATGATTAACGATACTGAAAACCAGGCGCGCTATGTTGATAATCGCCAGGCTTACGGTACGGTTGAAGAAGAAAACCTTGCAGCCTACGTAATGGCTACCTTCGAGATGGATCGTATCCGCGGTAACTTCGGTGTCCGTTATGTCACGACTGATGTATCTTCTGATTACTACGGTACAGACGTTAATTATGTTGATCCTGATGGCATTAACACCGGTCGCTCCTTCGATAAGAGTACTGATAGTGCCAGCTATTCTGAGTTCTTGCCAAGCTTTAACATTGCCTATGACTTGACTGAGGATACGATTCTTCGTGGTTCTGTTGCTCAGGTAATGGCGCGTCCAAACTACGATGATTTGTTTGCCCGCGAAAACTTGTCGAACCTCGGTAATACAGACGAGGATGCCGATGGTAACTACACTGCTATCCGCTCTGCGCAACTGGGTGATGTCGCTCTAGACCCATTCAAGGCGAATCAGGCTGATCTGGCCATCGAATGGTATTACGGCTCAGGTAATCTGATGTCGGCTACTTTGTTCTATAAGGATATTACTAACTTTACCACTTATACCATTACCGATGATGTTGCCATTGGCGTAACAGATCCGGTGACCGGTCTTGATAGCTGGAACGTAACGCAGAAGGTTAACGGCGACGGCGGTACGATTGCCGGTCTTGAATTACAGATTCAGCATGCCTTCGACAATGGTTTCGGTGTCTTGGCTAACTACACCTATGCCGATTCTAATGTCGACAAAGAAAACTTCGTCGATGAAGTTGGTGTGTTCTCGGATAGCTCTGAAAATACTGTGAACCTTGTTGGTTACTATGAAATGAATGATTTCTCTGCCCGTGCTGCCTATAACTGGCGCTCAGAGTATATGATTCGTGAAAGTGGCTTCTACGGCAACCGTATGCACGATGACTTCGGCACCCTGGATCTTAGCTTCGGCTATCAGGTCACTGAAAATATCGGTATTACCTTCGATGCGGTCAACGTATTGGAAGAGGACAGTGTTCAAACCGGTGTCTCGCCTAACAGCGCTGCTGTAGAGCCTGAGTTTAAGAACAACTATCCGACTTGGACCTACCAAGGCGAAGCGTATTACACCATGGGTGTTAACGCTCGCTTCTAAAGGCTTACGCAGTCGAGGAGGAGTACCGTCTTCCTCGATTGTGTTTGACGCCAGGTTGGTATAACTGGCAAGTCCGCCCTCGGGTGGACTCTAAACTTCAGTGTTTTCTCCAACACCCCTTGGCGGGTAGTGATTTCTCTCGTTGTACTCAATCTTATCGCTGTGGTTTCCCCCGCCTTTTTTTATTCAAAAAAACACAATGACAGCGTTGTCATTTGTTTGCTTAGTCCCTATAATGAAAATCACTAAACGATAAATAAGTGGTTATAGAGATGGTATTGACTGAGGGATTGATAATGGCTGAACAGCCCTTTGATAATAATAAGACGCTATTTCTTGGTATCGATGGCGGCGGCAGCAAGTGTCGCGCACGTATTTTAACCGCCGATAACCAAATGCTAGGCGAAGGTGTTTCAGGCCCGGCAAACCCTGTTCATGGCTTCGACCAAACAGTTTACTCTATTCAAGATGCCACACTAAAGGCTCTGGCCGCTGCACACCTGAAACCAGAGATGATGGGTGAGTTGGTAGCCGGTGTCGGTTTGGCCGGCGTTAATGTCCCCTCGTATTACGACATGATGAGCAACTGGGCCCATCCATTCAAAGCCATGCACCTAACCACTGATCTTCATATTGCTTGCTTGGGTGCGCATAACGGTCAAGATGGGGCAGTGATTATTGTCGGCACCGGCTCCTGTGGCTTTGTCTCGGTCAACGATGAAAACTCGATGTACGGCGGCCATGGTTTCCCCTATGGCGATAAAGGCAGCGGTGCTTGGATTGGCTTGCAGGCGATTAAATCGGTTCTTTTAGCGCATGACCGCCTCGGCCCGCAAACCTTGCTGACCGATTTGGTTGACGAATTTTATGGCCTTAACGGCAAGATTATCTCGCTGGTAGAGATGGCGGCGGCCAAGCCATCATCGGTTTATGCCAAGTTGGCACCGGCGGTGTTTAATGCTGCCGATGCTGGTGACCCTGTTGCTCGCGCCATTATTGAAGACGGTGTCGCTTATATCGATGCCCTGGCCAAGCGTTTACTGGAAAAAAATCCGCAGTCCTTGGCCTTGATCGGCGGTGTGGCTGAAAAAATAAGACCACTGTTGTCTGCCGATGTGCAGGATAAGATAGTTGATCCTGCTGCTCAGCCAGAATTTGGCGGTGTTTATTTCGCGAAAAAAGAAGCGGAAATTTGTCACAATCGTATATCATAATATTGACTCAGCGAATTTTTTTACGATGAAAACACACAGACGAGGTAAGGCCGAAAAATCGCCAGTTCAGCACGTTAGTCAGTTGATAGTGACTCTTATGTTTGCGATGTTGCTGGTGTATTTACCGACCAAGACAATAGCGATGACTCACTCAAATAATACATTGATACCGGCACCATCAACCATCACTCTCGGCGATGGTTTTTTTCATTTCAACAGTCAGACAGCCTTGGTGGCGAATACCGATGTACTGGCGGTGCTGCCGCAGGAAGTACGAGAGTGGCTGCTGGTTAAGCATGGCTTACTGCTGCGCCAAAGTCAGCACGATGCAGTCAGCGATAACATGATTGCCGTGGCCATCGATCAATCGATGGCGGCAGAGGCCTACAGTATCCGTGTCAATGAATCCGGTGCTTATATCAAGGCGTCGACAGCGGCAGGCTTTTATTACGCCTATCAGAGTCTGCGCCAATTGTCGGTAAACAGCTCGGAACAGACTGTCGCCGTGCCGTTTCTTTCCCTTACCGATCAGCCCCGTTACCGCTGGCGCGGCATGATGCTGGATGTCAGTCGCCATTTCTATGATGTTGAATTTATAAAACGTTATTTGGATTTATTGGCGCTGCACAAGATGAACGTATTTCACTGGCACCTAACCGATGATCAGGGCTGGCGAATTGAAATAAAGGCTTACCCTAAGCTGACCAGTATCGGTGGCTTTCGTGACCAAACCGTTGTTGGTCACACCTCTGACCGCAATCCTCACTACGATGGCATCCCCCACGGCGGCTTTTATACCCAGCAGCAAATTCGAGACGTTGTGGCCTATGCTGAGCAAAAAAATATTATGGTGGTGCCGGAGATAGATCTGCCGGGCCATACCTCTGCGCTGCTCGAGGCATACCCGGAGTTTGGTTGCCTCAAGAAAGATTATAAGGTGCAGACACGCTTTGGTATTTTTGTTGATGTGCTGTGCCCGACAGAGGCAACCATGGCCATGGTCGATACTATTGTGGAAGAGGTTGCCGGCTTGTTTCCCGGTGAATATCTACATATTGGCGGTGACGAAGTAAAAACCGATCACTGGCGAGATTGCCCGGCTTGTCAGCAGTTAATGCAGGATGAAAAATTAGCAAACCTACGGCAGATTCAGGGTTATTTTGTTAAGCGAATAGCTATTACAGCGGCAAAGTACGATAAAAAAATTATCGGTTGGGATGAAGTGTTAGAAGGCGATGTTGATCGTTCTACCACTATTATGTCCTGGCAGGGCATGGCCGGAGGCATCACTGCAGCCAAGGCGGGGCACGATGTGATCATGACCCCGGTCAGCCATGTCTACTTTGATTTTTATCAGTCGACCTCTCTCGATACCCCGCAGGCAATTCACGGCTATACCCCACTGAGCAAGGTCTATCAGTTTGATCTGACACCGGCCGAGCTCACTGACGAAGAGGCGAGCTTTATCCTCGGCGGTCAGGGTAATGTCTGGACAGAATATTTACCCACTGAAGAGGCTGTTGAACTGGCGGTACTGCCGCGGATGACGGCCTTGGCTGAGGCAATGTGGAGCCAGGCAGAGAACAAGTCATGGGATGATTTTAGTCGTCGGCTGCCACGATTTTTGCAGCGTTTAGAGAACCGAAAATATCATATTTCACAGGCTCGATTTAAGCCGGCTGCCAGCATGCAGGCTAATATGGACGGCACGATTACCCTGTCGTTATCGATCGATAGCCCGCATCATGATATCTACTATTGGACGGATGACTCAGGCTTTAAACGTTATCAGCAACCAATTACCGTATCAGAGAAGACAACGCTACATGCCACCGGTGTCGATAAAAACGCTCGTCACCCGGAAGAGGCCAAGCACTATGGTCATGAGATCATTACCGTAGAACCGCACAAGGCGATGTTAAAACCGGTCAGCTATTTACATAACCCTGAGGTAACAGGCAACCCACTAGAGGGTCAGTTGCTGGTCAATGGTATGCTGTCGACAGATCGCATTTTTCAGTATCACGAGTGGGGCGGCTTTGATAGCAAGGGTATGGACGCAGTCATCGATCTTGGACAGTCAACACTGATATCAACAGCGCGGCTAGGCTTCGATGCGGGGTCGCATCGCAGACTTTATAAACCAACAAATATTGAAATATTAATTTCTGATGATCAGCAGCAGTGGCAGTCGATAGCCGTGCTCGACCAGGCGGAAATCGATGCGCTGGATAAGGTCGCAACCTTATCATGGGATGCTTTGAAAACACGTTATATTCGTGTGCGGGCAGAGAACGACAATATCGATTTCAGTGCTGAAGATAAGCGTGAGATCCCGATGACCATCCATATAGATGAAATCGTGGTTCACTGATTCAGTCTTGCGTTACAAAAAAATACACGTATTCAATACACAGCAAACAATAATAAAGTGGTCAAATTATGAAGCTGGCAACAATTGATTTAGTCATCATCGGGGTGTTTTTGTTAATCACCGTAGGCGTGGGTCTGTGGTTATCAAAGCTCGCCACCCGCAATATGCAAAGTTATTTTTTAGCGGGCAATGATATTCCTTGGTACTACCTCGGCTTGTCTAACGCTTCAGGTATGTTTGATGTTTCTGGTACTATGATTGCCGTAGCCTGGCTGTTTGTTTACGGCATTAAAAGTGCTTGGATACCGTGGTTATGGCCGGTGTGGAATCAGATATTTATGATGGTCTTCCTGGCTATTTGGATGCGCCGATCGAATGTGCTCACTGGTGCCGAATGGATAACCTTCCGTTTTGGAGATGGCCTGGGTGGTAAGATTTCGCACATCGCCACGGTCGTCTTTGCCATCGTTATTGTGATTGCATTTATGGCTTACTTTGTCGAGGGTATTGGCAAATTTTCAACAGAGTTTCTGCCCTGGGACTTATCGGTAACCATCGCCGGTTTTACCCTCAGTAACGAAGATAGTTATGCGCTTATTATTATCGCACTGACAACGCTGTATACCCTCAAGGGTGGTTTTTATAGTGTCGTTGGCACCGAAGTTATTCAATTCTTAATCATGACAGTAGCCTGTCTTATTGTCGGCTTTATCGCCTTTTTCTCTACCAGCGCCGACCAGATTCAAGCGGCGGTACCACTGGGCTGGGATAGCCTATGGTTTGGCTGGGAAATCGGTCTCGACTGGAGTGATAAACTGCCGGCGGCCGATCAGCGTATCAGTGATGATGGCTATGAAATGTTCGGTTTTTTGTTCATGTTGATGCTTTTTAAAGGGGTATTTGCCAGCCTCGCCGGCCCCGTTCCTAGCTATGATATGCAGCGTATATTAGGTACTAAATCGCCCAGTGAGGCGGCTAAGATGTTTGGCCTAACTCCAATGGTACTGTCTTTCCCACGCTATTTTATGATTGCCGGTATTACGGTGTTGGCCTTGGTATATATGGATGCCGACCAATTGGTGATGTCCGATGGCCGACTCGATTTTGAACGAGTACTTCCCTTTGCCATCAGTGAATATGTCGGCCCAGGCTTCAAGGGCTTGTTGTTGGCTGGTTTGTTAGCAGCCTTTATGTCGACCTTCGCCGCCTTTATTAACGCCGGCTCTGCCTATGTAGTGAACGATATCTATCGTAAATATATTAATGATGCGGCGCCGGATAAGCGCTATGTGCGTTTGAGCTACTACGTCACCGGTGCCCTTGTGCTGATCGGTATTGCCTTTGGCCTGGTTGGTGGCAATATTCAGGCACGTACTGACTGGATTGTTGGTCTGCTCTATGGCAGTTACGTCGCCTCAAACGTCTTTAAGTGGATCTGGTGGCGCTTTAATGGCTATGGTTTCTTCTTCGGTATGGCCTCTGGCATGCTGGGTGTTGCCTTGATGCCAGGGTTGATGTCAGCCTTAGACCTCGAGTTACTGGCCATCGAACAATTCCCCATTCTATTCGCCTTCGCTTTAATCGGGTCATTATTAGGCTGTTTATTAACCGCACCCGACGATGAAGAGGTGTTGAAAAACTTCTATAAGCAGACGCGCCCCTGGGGTTTCTGGGGGCCAATCCATGACAAGGTGATAGCCGAAGATCCAAGCTTCAAAAAGAACAATGATTTCGGTCGCGATATGTTTAACATATTTGTTGGTATTGCCTGGCAGATGACGCTGGTCGTTATTCCTATGTTCCTCGTCATCCGCAGTTACAGCAGCCTAACTATCAGTATCGCCGTCTTTGCTTTCTGTACGTTGTTGTTGAAAAAGTTCTGGTGGGATCGCTTAGAAGACTAAGAAAAAAGGCGAAAGAATGATAATAATCGATTGGTTAATCGTGGCGGCGGTGTTGGTTGTCATATTGTTTGGCGGTTTTTATGCTGCCAAGAAAAACAGTGATGATAAAGAGGGCTTTTTCCTTGCCGGTCGCAATATGCCCTGGTGGTTGTTAGGGCTGTCGATGGTGGCAACAACCTTTGCAGCCGATACGCCTAACTTGGTCACCGGCCTGGTAAGGCAGTACGGTATTGCCGGTAACTGGCTGTGGTGGAGCTTTCTAATCACCGGTCTGTTAACCACGTTCATCTACGCCAAGTTATGGCGGCGCTTAGGTGTGGTGACCGATGTTGAGTTTTATGAGGTGCGCTATTCCGGTAAAATCGCAAAGTTACTGCGGGGTTTTAGGGCAATCTACCTCGGTGTCTTCTTCAATGTGATGATTATGGCCAGTGTCACGCTGGCCGCGATTAAGATCGGCACGGTGTTGCTTGGGGTCGATGCCATTGTTGTGGTGGTTATCGCTGGCTTATTTGCGGTTGTGTTCTCAACCGTTGGTGGCTTTTTGGCGGTACTCTTAACCGATGCACTGCTGTTTTTTCTCGCCATGGCTGGGGCGATGATTGCTGCATACTTTGCCGTCAATCATCCGCAGGTAGGGGGGCTTCAGGCATTGGTCAGCGCCCCTGAACTCAGTGAAAAATGGCATTTTTTACCGGATTTTAGCGACCCTAATCAGTATGTGCCACTGCTATTAATTCCCTTGGTTTTGCAGTGGTGGAGTGTCTGGTACCCCGGATCCGAGCCTGGCGGCGGTGGTTATATTGCCCAACGCATGCTGGCGGCCAAAAATGAACGTCATGCGGTGGCTGCCTCGGCATTTTTCAATTTATGCCATTATGCCGTCAGACCCTGGCCTTGGATTTTGGTGGCGATGGCATCGTTATTGGTCTTTCCTGACCTGGAGAGTTTAAGGGTGGCCTTCCCCCATGTGCCGGAGCATTTGGTGCAGCAGGATTTAGCGTACTCAGCCATGCTGTCCTTCTTGCCTGCCGGTATTCTAGGGCTGGTAGTCGCTTCTATTGTTGCCGCTTATATATCCACAATATCAACCAGTTTAAACTGGGGGGCATCCTATGTGGTGAATGACTTCTACCTACGTTTTGTCAACCCTGAGGCGAATAGCCACCGGCAGGTTCTGATCGGCCGAATCAGTAGTGTGTTGCTGATGATTGCCGCCGGCATTATTGCGTTGTTTTTAGAGAGCGCAATGCAGGCCTTTCAAATACTATTGTCTATCGGTGCAGGTACCGGTCTGTTATTTATGATGCGCTGGTTTTGGTTGCGTATTAATGCCTACAGCGAATTAGCAGCGATGATCGCCTCGTTTGTGATTACCATGATTCTACAGTTTGGTCCTTTTGAGGCGCTGCTGGATTGGCAGAAATTATTATTAACCGTGGCTTTTTCCACTGCTATTTGGGTGTTGGTGACGCTGTTAACTCCAGCCTGTGAACCGCAGTGTTTGGCAAGCTTTCAAACCAAAATAAACTCCAAGAAACCTGAGATTCAACACGGACTCATGATGACTTTGCTGTCGTTGTTGTTTATTTACGGTGTACTTTTCACCACCGGCTATCTGCTGATGGGTTTATATACTATGGCTGCGCTGATCATGGTGGTCGCCGTTGCCCTGCCGGGTTTCATCATGTTTTTCAAAAGAACTTAAATAGAGAAAGTTATGCGTTACCTTTCAATTGATATCATGCGGGGCATGACGGTTGTCGCCATGATCTTGGTGAACACCCCGGGCTCTTGGCAATATATCTATCCGCCATTGGCTCATGCCGAATGGCATGGTTATACGCCTACAGATTTAATATTTCCGTTTTTTCTATTTATTGTCGGCTCTGCCATGAGCCTGTCACTGGGTCGAGATCGTAGTGCTTACCCGGTAAAATTTCAGCGCTTAAGCAGTCGCAGTCTTAAAATATTTTTTCTCGGTTTGGCGTTGCATTTCTATGCAGCTAATTTCAGTTGGGAAAACCTGCGGCTGATGGGAGTGTTACAGCGTATTGGTATCGCCTACTTTATCGCTGGGTTGATAGTGCTCAGTTGTCGGCGGCGCCAGCGTGTACTGATCAGTATTGTTATATTGGCTGTATATACACTGTTACTATTCTCTGTCGACGAGCCCTTTGGTCTGGCCGCCAATGTTGTCGGCGTGATTGATCGCCAGTTGCTCGGCGCTGCTCATATGTGGTCCATCGATGGTATTGCCTTCGACCCAGAGGGTTTGTTAAGTACCATTCCCTGTGTGGTCACGGTGTTGCTGGGGTATGAGGCGACGGCTTATCTCAGTGCCGAAAAAAACCGTCAACAAGCGGTAAAGACATTAACAATGGCTGCGCTTGGGCTGATGCTGGCAGGGTATGTACTTAGCCTGTGGTTACCGATCAATAAAAGCCTGTGGACAGCAAGCTATGTCCTGGTAACAGGCGCTTGGGCGGTGCTGGTCTTGGCGGTTTTAGTGCTTATTGTCGATATTTATGGCAAGCAGGCCTGGGGGCGTTGCTTTGTCTGGTTTGGCGCCAACGCGTTAATTTTGTATGTGGTTTCGTGGGCCTGGACGGCGACTTATTATAAGTTCAGTATTGCCGGTCAGCCAGCCTATGACTTTATCTATCAAGCTTTCGTAACACCGATAGGCGATGTTTATCTGGCGTCACTGGCATTCGCCGTCGCACATATTCTGCTGTTTTCACTGCTGGCTTGGCAGCTTTATCGGAAAAAAATCTTTATCAAGGTTTAGTCGTGTCACCCTTGTAGGGCTGTATTCTCGCAGCCTTTGGGTGCTACTTTTTCGCTTTTTTGACTCTCTCTTTCAGGCTCTCTTGTCGTGCCACTAACTGGCTGACAATGGTTGGTCGAGCCAACTTTTCTTGATGATACAGATTGCGGATCGCGCGAAGCAGCGAGTTATGATTGTGGTAAAACTTCTTTTTCTTCGGGTTTTCAAAATGGATGTAGGCAAAATCCTGGCAGTGTGTTGCCTCGGCAATAGCCAGTAGCTCTGCCGTGGTTAGCAGTTTGGAGAGGCGTATAAAGTCGACGCCAAAGTGTTGTATCACCTGCATAAAATACCCCTGTAATCATTAAGTGCAGATTATGACGCGACTGGACTGTAGAAGCAAAGCGGATAAAAAAAGGGGTGGCTGGTAGTTACCCAGCCACCCTAAACGAGAAACACTGTCGTGGGATGGAATTTTTCACTGATTAATCGATGCGGCTGGCTTCTACCCATACGCTGTCGAGGTTGAGCTGTTGGTCGAGCACGACAAATGATGCCTTATAGCCCTGCGCCAGAAAACCATAGTGGTGGTCGACGCCGAGACATTGAGCCGGGTAAGTACTGGCCATGCGAATGGCTTCCTGCCAATCGACATCGAGCCATTTAACGGTGTTGTTGACCGCCGAAATCATATCGAGATCAGAGCCGGCCAAGGTGTCCGCCGCAGTGGCACAGCGGCCGTTTTTGGCGACAATCTCTTCACCGTTGAGCACAAAGCGTTTGTCCTCGGCGCCCACTGTTGGCATGGCATCAGTCACCAGCACCATTTTACCCGTTGCTTTGGCGGCAATGGCCACCTTTAAGCTGGCGTTATCAACATGATAGCCGTCGACAATAATACCGCACCAGCTATGAGTATCTTCGAGAGCCGCCCCGACTACGCCGGGCTCGCGGCTTAGCATCGGTGTCATGGCATTAAATAAATGCGTAAAGCCTTTTAAGCCATTATTTAAAGCGACTTTAGTCTGTTGATAACTCGCGCCCGTGTGGCCAGCAAAGACGAGAACACCGTTATTGCTGAGCTGTTTGACTATCTCAGGCTGCGATTGTTCTGGTGCCATGGTGACCAGAGTTGCGCCCGTCTTCAGTGCGCTTAGCATCGGTACGAAATCATTTTCCAGGGCAGAAAAATACTCAGGGTTGTGCACACCTTTACGCTCTGGGTTTAAAAACGGCCCTTCTAAATGCACGCCTAAAACACCAGGGATTTTCTCTGCAATGGCCTCGTCGGTGGCGGTAATCGCCGCCTGTATTTTCTCATGACTATCGCTGATCAGAGTCGGTAGCATGGCGACGGTGCCGAAGCGTTGATGGGCCTTAACAATGGCCTCAATGCCGTCGGCGTTGGTCTGGTCATTAAACAGCACGCCGCCGCCCCCGTTTACCTGGATATCGATAAACCCCGGCGCCAAAGTCTTGCCGGCGCAGTCGATAATCTCGCCATCGTAAGAGTGGCAGGGCGATTCCGGTGAAACATCGGTAATCGTATCGCCATCGGTATACAGGGTATAGCCAGAAAGAACTTCTTCGCCGGTGAAAATATCACCGTTGATAAAGGCTTTGCTCATTACATGGTCTCCGTAACCTTGTTAAGGTGAGGAGGTTGATCGGGGTTGTAACCACGCAGTACAGACAGTTTATTAACCAGCTTGTAGAAACTTTGTACCAGTAAAATAGGCTCGATAGCGGGGTGGTAATCACCGACGACCGGCAGGCGCCAAGGAGCAGCCTCGCCCTTGGCGGCAATGTGCAGCTTGCTGCCACGGCTGAGAAAGTCTTCAACCAGGTCGTGCATGCCCGATTGGGTTTCATCTTCCTGTGACATCATGAGTACTGGAAACCCTTCTTTTACGATAGCCATGGGTCCGTGCTTAACTTCTGCGGAGCTGAAAGACTCGGCGTGTAGGCCACAGGTCTCTTTGAACTTGAGCGCGGCTTCCTGTGCGATGCCGTAACCAAAACCGCGGCTGATGACGAACAGGTTGTTAGCATCTTGCAGGCTGGGTAGAGCGGGTGTCCAATCGAGAGCCCAGGCTTTTTCGAGCTGAGTTGGCAGCTCTAAAAGGTGATCTTGCAGTGCCTGATTACCCGACCAGACAGAGGCCAAATGCATAATGGCGCTGAGGGTGGCGATATAGGTTTTAGTCGCGGCAACACTTAATTCGGGGCCGGCGTGCAGTGGAATGAGAATATCGGCCTTCTGAGCCAGTGGTGAGTCTGCAACGTTGACCATGGCCATAATAGTGGCGCCATTGGCGCGTGCCTGGTCGACATTGTGGAGCAGATCAGGGCTGGCACCGGATTGTGAAATAGCAAGATAGAGCACGCCCTCAAGCTTTTGCTTGGAGCCATAGACCGAGCTGATCGATGGTGAGGCAGATGAGGTGAGAATACCCAGCTGCGACTCAAAGACATACTTACCATAAGTAGCGGCGTGATCGGAGCTGCCGCGGGCGCAGGTGACAATGGCGCGGGGTTGCAGTTGATTTAGTTTTTCTACTGCGGCTTCAATAACGGCTTGGTTGTTGGCTAATTGACCGCGAACAACATCGGCTGCAGAAGCGGCCTCTTTAAACATGAGGGTGTCTTCTGCCTGTAGTGCAGTATTACCGTTTGCGTTGACATTGCTTGCTGACATAACAATAACTTCCATAGAGCCAAAATATTGCAAAGAAAGTATAGCTTCACTGTCATTACGTTTTCTGAAGCCATACCATTAAAAATGATAGCGCTGTCATTTTGGTGTATTTTGTCAGGCTTGTAAAGCGTAAGGGGGAAATTATTGTGCGCTAGGGTGCTGGAATTGTAAGGGCAGCAGCGTTTTAACGCTGCATTAAAGCTTGCTAAAAGACAGTGGCTGTAGTTGCAGCGGAGAATGCAAGGCTATGCCATCTGCTGGCAGGTTGAGTCTCGAACCACTATTTTTGGTTCGAAGGATTGGCTGGCCTCGATATTATCATCATCGGCAGCCCGCTTGCTGCGAAGCTGTTTAATTAGCATGGCAGTGGCATGTTGAGCAATTTCATTATTGGGCTGTTGTGCCGTGGTCAGCTTGGGCCAGGTTTGACGAGAGAACGGGCTGTCTTCGAAGCCGGCAATTGATAACTGCTCGGGGACTTCTACCCCCATCAGGCGGGCGGCAAATAATGCGCCGGCTGCAATTTCATCATTACAGGCAAAAATGGCCGTCGGTTTGTGGCTGCCTGCGAGTAATTTTTTGGCGCCATCGACACCGGATTCAAACGAGTAATTGCCGGTGATAACAAAATCTTTTTGATAGTGGATGGCGGCATTTTTGAGGGCGGATTTATAGCCTTTAAAGCGCTCGTTTGTCGATTTGTGATCCTTGTCACCGGAAATAAAAGCAATGTCTTTATGCCCCAGCTTGATCATATGCTCGGTGATCGAGTTTGCAGCCTCGGCATCGTTGATTGAGATGTGGGGGATATGGCCATGAGTCTTGGCCTTGCCAGAAATAATACGGACTAACTGGATATCGAGTTTTTCCAAGGCGGTGATGACATCGGCGGACTCGGAAAACGGCGGTGTTAATACTAAGCCGGCAACTCTTGACGCTCTAACCATTTCGGTCAGTTCATCAATAATGGTGGCTGAATGTGCATTACAGGGGTGGATGATTAAGTCGTAGCCATTGCTCTTGCACTCAT
Organism: Sinobacterium norvegicum; assembly: GCF_923077115.1. Classification (NCBI taxonomy): domain Bacteria; kingdom Pseudomonadati; phylum Pseudomonadota; class Gammaproteobacteria; order Cellvibrionales; family Spongiibacteraceae; genus Sinobacterium; species Sinobacterium norvegicum. Next base: position 1,149,412 of record NZ_CAKLPX010000001.1, on the reverse strand, counting down.
CCAAAATGCCGTTTTGCATGTCGATAACATAATAGGCGTTGGGGTTGTCGTAAATAAAGCCAATAGAGTATGACTTGGTGCCGGCGAGATTTCTGGCGGCTAAGTTAGGCTGGTAATGCAGCTCTTTGGCGGCAGACCACACCTTGTCGGCGGTTGTTTTTCGGACAGTAGGTTCGCGATTAATTACGCGAGAGACGGTTTTGATCGATACCCCAGCCAGGGCCGCTACATCATTGATGGTAGCCTTCATAAGATTCCTTTATCTACTGTCATTTGCCGTTGTCATCTTGCCGTCTAGCACGCCGGCAATCTCCTGCCATAATAGCAGGGTCTCTATAAACCGATCAAATTAACATACAGCCGGAGCTTAACCTAAGCTTTGGTTATAAAAATAGCGACAAATGATTTAAAACCCCGAATTACTCAATTGACAGCGTTGTCATTTTTGATTATTGTTAGGGTTAATCGCATCAAAAGCGGTTATTCAATTGGCTTTGGCGTTTTTATTCGTCGAGTCGATTGGCTGTTTGGACGCTGCGATCGATATAAAAACAACACCGAGGCGAAGATGACTAGTCCCACCCAATTACCCAGCTGGAAGGCGCTTGAGAAACAGGCCCAAAAGGCCAGCGATGTTTCAATTTCATCCCTGTTTGAAGACGATAAGCAGCGTTTTGAAAAATACGCAATCGAACTGCCTTATATGATGGTCGATTACTCAAAAAATAGAATTGACGAAGATGTGAAGGCGCTGTTAATAAAGTTGGCTGAAGAATCTGACTTGGTTAAGTGGCGTAGTCGGTTTTTTAATGCCGAACCTATTAATAAAACCGAGCAGCGTCCAGTGCTACACATGGCGCTGCGTGGCAGTGTCGACGAATCGCTAAACATCGATGATGAGAATGTTAGCGAACTGGTGAATACAGAGTTGGCGGCGGTGAAAAATTTCGTTCGTCAGGTACGCTCCGGTGAGTGGCGAGGCTATACCGGTAAGTGGATAACAGATGTTGTCACCCTCGGTGTCGGCGGCTCCAACCTTGGCCCACAAATGGTCAGTGAGGCGTTAAGAGGCTACAGCGATAACCGGCTCAACGTGCACTATGTATCCAATGCCGACGGCGTGCAAATTAACAATGTATTAACGACGCTCAACCCGCACACGACACTTTTTATTGTCTCTTCCAAGACCTTTACCACCGCAGAAACCATGCGTAACGCCAATACTGCTAAGCGCTGGTTAGAGCAGAGCGGCGCCAGTCAAGGAGACATCAAGAATCACTTTGTGGCGGTGACAGCTAATTTACAAAAGGCGACTGAATTCGGTATTGGCGCCGATAATATCTTTAGCATGTGGGATTGGGTTGGCGGACGTTTCTCGCTGTGGTCATCTATCGGCTTACCTATTGCGTTAGAGCTTGGCTTTGAAGTTTTTGCGCAGTTGCTAGAGGGGGCTAATATGATGGACAAGCATTTTATCTCTCAGCCCTTCGAAAAGAATGCACCGGTGATGTTGGCGCTGGTTGGTATTTGGAATAGCACTTTTTTAGGTCGCGGCAGTCATGCTATTTTGCCCTACGACCAATCACTGCATATGCTGCCTGCCTACTTACAACAGGCAGAGATGGAAAGTAACGGCAAGTCTGTTCGCTGGAGCGGTGCCAAGGTAGATTACTCGACCTGTCCGATCTTATGGGGGCAGCTAGGTATTAATGGTCAACATGCTTTTTACCAATTACTGCATCAAGGTACACAAGTGGTGCCGGCTGACTTTATTGGTTCTGTTGAAAGTGTCGATCCGGTTGATGGTCATCACGACTTGTTAATGGCTAACTTCTTTGCCCAGACCCAAGCGTTGATGCAGGGCGTTGATGAAGAGCAGGTGGCTGCCCAACTGCGTGCCGGCGGCACCGACGAGAGCAGAATATCTGAACTGGTAACCCATAAAGTTCATCAGGGTAACCGTCCATCGAACACCATTTTGCTGGATAAGATTACACCGCAGTCTGTTGGCGCCTTAATCGCTATGTATGAACACAAGATTTTTGTGCAGGGTATTATTTGGCAGGTTTGCTCATTTGATCAGTGGGGTGTCGAGCTTGGCAAAATGTTGGCCAAGGGCATCGAACAGGAGCTGCATAATAATACTGAAAATAAACAGCATGATAGCTCGACTAAGAACTTGATCGATCGCTATAAAACAGTCAAGAGTAGAAGCCGCAAGAAATAGCTTGTGCCGGCGGCAGAAATGCTGCCCATTACGTGCTATAGAATAAATAGTATAGACATTTTAAACGTTAAGTCTGATGGTGTTCACTGGCCGATGGTCGGGGCTATTCAGACAGAGTAGGTTGCAGATGATTAACACCACAGTAGCAAAAGTAACAGCCCGTATTGCCCAGCGCAGCGAAGATAGCCGTGGCCGCTATGAGGATAAAGTTAAGACGGCCAGGCACAGCGGTGTCACGCGTAATCGACTTTCCTGTGGAAACTTAGCACATGGTTTTGCTGCCTGTGGTGATGATCAAAAACAATTGCTGGCTGCCAATGGCGCGGCCAATATCGGTATCATCTCCGCGTACAATGATATGTTATCAGCGCATCAGCCATATTTTGATTACCCCGCGCAAATTAAGCGCGTCGCCGCCGAAGCCGGTGCCAGTTGCCAATTCGCCGGCGGTGTGCCGGCAATGTGTGATGGCGTTACTCAGGGGCGCGATGGTATGGAGTTATCTCTGCTTAGCCGGGAGGTGGTGGCAATGTCGACAGCGATCGCCTTGTCGCATGATATGTTTGATGGCGCCATGATGCTGGGTATTTGCGACAAAATTGTTCCGGGTTTGTTAATCGGTGCACTTTCCTTTGGTCATCTACCGGCTATCTTTGTGCCGGCCGGGCCGATGGGCTCGGGTATTCCAAATGCTGAAAAGGCGAAGGTTAGGCAGCAGTTTGCCAAGGGCGAGGTCAGCAAAGAGAGAATGTTAGAGGTCGAAAGCGCGTCTTACCATTCTGCCGGTACCTGTACTTTCTATGGCACAGCCAACAGTAATCAAATGCTAATGGAGATCATGGGGCTGCAATTGCCAGGCAGTTCTTTCGTCTCGCCAATGTCTGAGCTGCGTCCGGAATTGACTGATTACGCCACCCAACAACTACTGCGTAATATCGATAACAAGGCGGTACCGCTGGCACAGATTGTCGATTGTAAGAATATCGTCAACGGCTTAATTGGCCTGTTAGCCACCGGCGGCTCAACCAATCATCTTATTCATATGGTCGCGATGGCTGCAGCCGCAGGCTTTATTATCGACTGGCAAGATATTGCTGAGTTGTCCGCAGTGGTGCCGCTACTATGCCGTATCTATCCTAATGGCCAAGCCGATATTAATCACTTTCATCAAGCTGGTGGTATGGCCTTTTTGATTCGTGAGTTAATCGATGCCGGTTTGCTGCACGACGATGTTTATACTGTCTGCGGCGAACAGGGTATGGACCGATATCGTCAAATACCAGCCTTGGACAAGGTGTTGGTATGGCAGGATTGTCCAACTGACAGTGGCGATAAGCAAGTGCTTACCACTGTTGCCGAACCGTTCGCCACCACCGGCGGCTTGAAACTGTTGCAGGGTAATATTGGTCGCAGTGTGATAAAGCTGTCGGCGGTTGTCGAACAACACCGTTTTGTGCGAGCACCGGCCAAGATCTTTGAATCTCAAAAAGCGTTAAAGAATGCCTTTGATCAAGGTTTGTTAAATACAGATTTTATTGCCGTCGTCCGTTATCAGGGACCGAAGGCCAATGGTATGCCGGAATTGCACCAATTAATGACCGTTCTCGGTGCCTTGCAAGATGCGGGTCACAAAGTCGCGTTGATTACCGACGGGCGCATGTCGGGAGCCTCGGGCAAGGTGCCTGCGGCCATGCATATGGTGCCGGAGGCACTGGCCGGCGGTATCATCAGCAAAATTGCAGAGGGCGATATGATTACCCTCGACGGCGAAAACGGCAGCCTGACCGTCGATGTCAGCGAGCAGGTATTGGCGGCCAGAACAGTCATTGTGCCCGATATATCAGCGAATAATAATGGTATGGGCCGAGAACTGTTTGCGCCGATGAGAGAGTTAATGAACAGCGCCGAAGAGGGTGCAACTCTGTTTCGCTGGTAGCCCCTTGTAGGCAAATAATATAAACCGCATGTGTAAAACGCCAATCGAAAAATAAATCATAGATTGGCGAAGACTCTACTAATAGTGATGTGACTTATGGCGACAACAACAGTTTTTGATATCGTACTTTTCGGCGGCTGTGGCGATTTATCGCTGCGCAAACTGATGCCTGCGCTCTATCGCGGCTACGCCGAAGGCAGCTTTGATAGCAATAGCCGAATCATACCGACCTGCCGCGATGCCGAGACTGCGGCGGGGTATGCCGAGATATTGGCAAAGTCTCTACAGCAATTCTTGTCTTCGGATGAGTATGACAGCGCTGTTGCTGATAGCTTTATGCAATTGGTCATGCCCTGTGCTCTGGATATCACCACTGTTGATGAACGTTGGAAATCATTACACAAGTTGTTCAGTAAAGATGCCGAGCAGTCACGTATTTTTTACATGGCTGTACCGCCTGCTATTTTTGGTATTACCTGCGAAAATCTCAGCCAGCAAAAAATGATTAACGGCCAGAGCAGAATCGTGGTTGAAAAACCAATCGGCTATGATGGTGTCACCGCATCGGCAATCAATGATGAAATTGCCCGCTACTTTGATGAGAAAAGTATTTTTCGTATCGATCACTACCTGGGTAAGGAGACGGTGCAAAATTTAATGGCTCTGCGCTTTACCAATGTTATTTTCGAGCAATTATGGGATGCCAAATCGATTGACCATGTACAGATTAGTATTTCAGAAACTGTAGGCTTAGAGGGGCGTGCCGGATTTTATGATAATGCCGGTGCGCTCCGTGACATGGTGCAAAACCATTTGCTGCAACTGCTGTGTTTGGTTGCCATGGAGTCACCAAACAAGCTCGATGCGAATAGTATCCGGGCAGAAAAACTGAAGGTGTTAGAAGCCTTGCGGCCGCTCACCGGCGCCGATGTTGACGACTACACGGTTCGTGGTCAATACGTCGCCGGTGAATTCAATGGCGATCTTGTGCCCGGCTATCTAGAGGAATTGGGCAAGCCGAGTAGTAACACTGAAACCTTTGTCGCCATCAAAGCGCACATTGATAACTGGCGTTGGTCGAAGGTGCCGTTTTACCTCTCAACAGGCAAACGAATGAAGGCGCGCAGTGCAAAAATCGTTATCCAGTTTAAAGAGGTTTCACACCGGGTTTATGACGGCAGTGTTGGCCAGATGACGCCCAACCAGCTGATTATAAAGTTGCAGCCCGGTGAGAGTATTCAGCTCAGCCTGATGACCAAGGATTTAACCTGCTTAGAGACCAAGCTTAAGCCGGTTAGCCTGAATTTGAATTTTTCTGATACCTACGATAATTTTAAATCCGATGCCTATAAGCGCTTAATTTTGGATGTGGCGGCGAATAATCCCGCGTTGTTTATCCACCGTGACGAGGTGGATTGTGCCTGGCGCTGGATAGATCCGATTATTGAGCAGTGGCAGCAATCGGCTCACACACCGGATTTATACCGTGCTGGTTCTTGGGGGCCGAGTGCTGCTAAAACGTTAATCGAGCAAGATGACCGTTACTGGTTTAATGGAGAATCTGACCAATGATTATTGAACATTTTTTTACTGATCGAGAGCAATTATTCGCGCAACTCGGTCAGCATTGTCTTAAGGCGATTAGTCAGAGCGTGGATTCGACTAAATCGGCAACGGTGTATTTGTCAGGGGGCAGTACACCGGCGCCGCTTTACGAGATTCTGGCTAACTCGCCGCTTAATTTCGCCGATGTTAACTGGGCGATGGTCGACGAACGCTGGGTAGATTACGACAGCAGTGGCAGTAATCACCGCTTTATCGACAGTTGTTTCTCTTCCGCAGATGGTTTTTCCCTGCTGCCGATGACGAATGAGGCGACAACCCCTGCGCTGGGTTTAAATATGCTGGAGCGTCGCTACAGTCAGCTGCCTAAGCAATCGACGCTGTGTATTCTGGGTATGGGCGGGGACGGTCATACCGCTTCGTTTTTTCCCCATGCAGAGGGTTTGGCAGCGGCATTGCTGGCGGACAATCATCATCGGGTGGCGGCAATTACCGCAGTGGAGTCAGCGGTTACCGGCCGTTATGTCGAGCGAGCGACGCTGACGTTGAGTAATATCTTGGCCAGCGATAATATTATTTTATTGATTACCGGCGAGGAAAAATTCAACGTCTTCCAGCAGGCGCTGTCATCGAATGATATCTACTCGACGCCAGTTACCGCGGTGCTGAAGCAACATCAAAAAGATATTCACGTCTATTGGTCACCCTAGCTTATAAGGCTAGCTTTGCCACGCTGTTGTACAGTGTGGCTTTTTTATTATTGGCTTTTGTGAATAAATAACACAGGGGCATTTAAATTGAATAATTGTATTTGGAGAGTGATATGCAGACAGGCCTGGCAGATGTATTGAAGATTAGCCCTGTTATTCCCGTGTTGGTCATCGAGAGTGTAGAGGATGCCGTACCACTGGCACAGGCACTCAGTGACGGTGGTTTAAAGGTCTTAGAAGTAACATTGCGTACCGAGGCGGCACTGGCGTCGATTAAGGCAATGCGTGATGCGTGCCCCGATTTAATCATCGGTGCGGGGACTATATTAACTGCAGAGCACTATCGTTTAGCGGTGGAAGCCGGCAGTCAGTTTATCGTCAGCCCCGGATGTTGTGAACAATTGCTGGCGGCAGCGGCGCAGTATGACGTACCGTTTTTACCCGGTGCCAGCACATTATCTGAAATGATGGCGCTCTATAACGTAGGCTATCAGGTGTTGAAATTTTTTCCTGCCGAATTAAACGGCGGTGCCCCGTTTTTGAAAACCGTTTCGGCGGTGATGCCACAGCTGACATTCTGTCCCACAGGTGGCATTAGTACGGCTAATGCCGGCGATTATTTGTCGTTGCCCAACGTCGCTTGTATTGGCGGATCGTGGATGGCATCGGCCAAATCTATCAGTGCAAAAGATTGGTCGACGATCAGTCAGCAGAGTGAAGAGGCCGCTGCGCTTTTGGCGTAATGACTGATCGCGTTTTAATGGTGTAACGCCACAGCCAACGGCGGCGGCACCAATAATTTTCGTACAGAAAACTGAATATTTAGATATTGACATTTATCGATATGGGTGTAGAGTAAGCCTCAAATAGACGGGGTAGATGATTCCATGATTGATGTGACAGAAGTACTGAAGGCCATTAACAACCCCATTCGGTTGGATATACTCCACTGGCTAAAACACCCGTCGGTAAATTTTGAGGTGGCGGAGCAGTTGGTTGACGCCGATATTGAGGGTGTTTGTGTCAGTATTATCCAAGAGAAAGCACAGCTGTCCCAGTCGACGATATCGTCATACCTGACCACGTTGCAGCGTGCTCAATTGGTCACGTCAAAACGGATTGGACCGTGGACATATTATCAGCGTAACGAAGTACAAATCTCGGCGTTTTTAGCCCAGTTAAATCAGCAGCTGTAAGCGACGCTGTTTTTTTATTACTCACATATATCGATAAATTTAGATATCCCAATACTTGAAGGTGATCACAATGACGACGCTAGTATCCTACGACCCCAGTACCGGAGAGGCAATTGGTGAGGTCGATATCGCAACGGCTCAGGCAGTGAATGAGGCAGTAACACAGGCATCGAAAGCACAGAAGGCTTGGGGCGCTTTGACGCTTGAAGCGCGAGCTGCCGCCGTGACCAAGGCCTATGATGGCTTAATTGAGCAGGTAGCGGCACTGAGTGATTTGCTGGCCAAGGAGCAGGGCAAGGATCGTCGTCGCGCCAACGGTGAAGTGGGGGGGGCGGTTTCAATGGGCGAGTATCTCGCCAGTGAGGCAGTGGCGGCTTTCAAAAGCCAGCCGGTGGCTCGTGGCACTGAATTACAATACCGCCCTCTCGGTGTTGTGGCGGTGATTGCCCCTTGGAATTACCCGGTGATGATGGCGAACAATTTGATTGTCCCAGCGTTGATTGCCGGCAACAGCGTTATTTTGAAACCGTCGGAGCACACACCGTTGATTGCCGAGGTATTCTTTGGTCAGTTAGCTGAGGCATTACCGGACGGGGTTTTGCAGGTTCTACAGGGTGATGGTGATGTCGGCCGAGCGTTGGTAAGCAGCGATGTGCAAATGGTTGCCTTTACCGGATCCAAGGCGGTCGGCCATGATATTATGGCGCGCTCTGCACCGACGCTAAAGCGCTTGGTGATGGAGTTGGGGGGCAACGATCCGATGATTGTGATGGCCAATGCCAATATTGATAACGCGGCTTATTTCGCCGTTGCAGGCAGTTTTGAAAATGCCGGCCAAATGTGCACTTCGATTGAACGAATCTATGTTGACCGTGCTGTTGCAGAGGCATTTGAGCAACGTGTGGTGCAAATAGCCAGGCAATATAAAACTGGTCCGTGGCATCAGGCCGGGGTCAATATAGGCCCTATTATCAACGCCAAACAACATCAGACGGTGGTGAGTCATATCGCGGATGCCGAGGCTAAGGGGGCGACCGTCTTATTGGGCGGCAGCGAGCAAACAGCGCCGTATATTAAGCCAACAGTGTTGACCGGAATGAGCCGCGATATGCTGATTGAACAGCAGGAAACCTTTGGTCCCGTCGTCGCGATTAGTCGTTTTGACACCGTCGATGAGGCTGTTGCCCGCGCCAACGATTCCGATTATGGATTGGGAGCAGTGGTATTTGGTGGCGCCGGTGTTGAGGCCGTGGCCGAGCGCTTAGAAGCAGGCATGATTGGCATTAATCAAGGTCAGGGTGGTGGCGGAAATGCTCCGTGGGTTGGAGCCAAGCAAAGTGGTTATGGTTATCACGGATCAGCCGAAGGTCATCGCCAGTTTAGTCAAGTCAGAGTCGTGTCGCGTTAAGCGAATAGGAGTAGTCAAATGAATGAACAACGATTTTATATTGCCAGCAGAGAAACCGGCAGCATGCGTGATGATTTGCCGCTGTGGGCCTCGGCGATCGAAAACCCGATGGCACTTGCTGAAGCGGCGCCAGCGAAGGTGACACGGCAGGATATTACATCGGTCCCCGGCGCCTTTCAGCTTCACAATGTGCTGACTAAAGCGGAGTGTGAGCAGTTTATTACCACGACTGAGACCCTGGGTTATACCGATGATGCGGCGGTATCACTGCCACGCTCAATTCGTCATAACAATAATCTCACCTGGGTGGCCGACGACACGACCACCGATTTAATTTGGCAGCGTTGTAAAAATTTATTTACCGATACAAAGAATCATTTCGCCGGTAAAAAGCCACTTGGTATTAATGGTCGTTGTCGTTTCTATCGTTACCAGCAAGGTGATTTCTTCTCCACCCATACCGATGGTTCCTGGCCGGGTAGTCGAATTATTGATGGCGAATTAGTCAGTAATGCCTACGATGATCGCTGGAGTATGTACACGTTTTTGATTTTTTTAAGTGACGATTATCAGGGCGGACATACTCAGTTTTTGGTTAACAGTGAAAACCCTGAACTGCCAGCACGCGGCAGAGCAAGTGCTACCACTGTCAATGTGAGAACCCCGGCGGGCAGTGTTTTATGCTTCCCCCATGGCACTCATCCGCTGCACTGTTTGCATGGCTCGGAAGACATTAGCCAGGGGACTAAATATATCGTGCGCAGTGATGTGTTGTTTGAGTTGTAAATAGAGTTGTCAGTAGAGTTGCTAGGGAAAACTCTGGCGCGACTGAGGTGCGTCAGTCGCGCCAGCGTCTGTTGGCCCGTTATGGCTTCGGGCGATAGACCGTCTCGGGGATAACCCCGTCTGGCCATCTTGAGTGTGGCCCCAGCGATAAGGTATCGTCGGTGCCGCCGATCGAGGGTAGCCATGTTTCAACTATCAGGTTGCCGTCAAAGCGGAAGGCCTGGGTGAAGTCCCACTGCTTGTCGCCATTCACCTGCCAGCTAGCCACCGCAATGATCAGATTATCCTCTTCCAGCATAAACAGCTGCAAATCCGCCACATCGCGTGTCGCCAGTTGAGCGGCGATGACATCGTTATAGCCCTGGCGAGTCAGTTGTTGACCGGCCTTGTCGGTATCATGGACCACGATGTAGTCGCCAACGAATTGGTCAAGAGTCTCTGGCTTATTGTCGACCCAGCGCTGTTGCAAAAATTCGCGCACACAGGTTTGACGAGAGCTCTCGGGTAAGGCTGGTGGGATTTCGCCGCCCTGCCATACTGACCAGGCCTGGGGGAAGCCAAAGGGGTCTGTGCCGCCCATGCCGGGCAACCAGGTTTCGACCATTTTTCCGTCTTCTAAACGGAATAGTTGCACCCAGTCCCACTGACGATCACCCTCAAACATCATGCGGCCGATAGAGCCGACATAGTTATCCTGGGCGATTAAGCAGTAGCTAAAATCGATTACCGTGCTGTCAGTGGTGCCGATACCGACCATCTCACCGTATTGCTCAGAGGTCATGGCATTATTGGCGCCGGTAATATCGTGGCGCAAGTACGTTTGGCCGGCAATCTTAGGCACCAAGCCACTATCACATTCCGCCCACATCTTATCGTACCAGCGCCTGAGAGTGGCGCGATTTGTCGCAACAGTATTCATAGAATTTCCTTGTGTGATTAGCGATTATTTTTCGAAATATTAAAACGTTGTCGATAGGCACTAAAAGCCTCGTCGAGTTCGTCTTCATTCAAGCCGAACATCTCTGCGCTATAGGCGTGTTTACCGTGTTTTTCTCGTGTATTTTGCGCCATAAATGTATTTAGCGTCTGCTCTAAGGTGTCAGACCAGGTCATGTTAAAGTGGTTGTAGATTTTTTTGATTTCGGCGACTGGGGTATCGAGCAAGTCATCAAAATAGACGTCATAAATCTGCTCGGCTTTATCGCCCAGTCGGTCCCGCGCTTGCATGCTTATCTCTAGGTGTCTGGCCCAGTTTTTGACCTCTAACGCCCCTATCATTGTCGGCGTCACGGTATCTGAGCCCAAGGCGTGCAGGGCATAGTAGAGACTGGAGACAGAGATCATCACCTTTGCCGGGTCGCGGTGGGTTTGTAATATGCGAGCGTCGGGATAAATCGCCAGTAATGGTTCTACCGCGCTGACATGGGGTGGTGTTTTTAATACCCAATGTTGACCGGGCTGATAAAACTGTAGTAGCTGTAGGCATTTTTTATGAAAGATAAATGTTTTGCTTAAGTCGCGGTTGAAATACCACTCCTGGTAACTGGGCACATTAAAATTCAATTCAAACTGGGCGCTGGTAAAGTTGATGGCCATCAGGGTCAGGCATTCCTGCGGCAGTTCGGCGCCGACAGAGTGGATCGCCTGAAATCCCGGAATGAACTGGCATAAAATATCCATGTCTTTCTTGCTGTCGGCAATACGGTTGTCTGGCCCCGAGGCCGGCGGGCAGGGCTGCGCCCCCTCCCAAAATTTTAATACGCGGCTGTCCGGGTCGGCGGCTAATAAGCCCTGAAGAATAGTCGTTCCGGTGCGTGGTAGGCCGGCGATAATCATCGGCTTGGCAATGTCTATTTGTTCAATCTCAGGGTTTTTCTTCAGTGTGTCGGTAATCAATAATCTATTTTTTAATAAATTCAGTACCTGCTTGTAAGCCATGATTCGGCCCAGCAGGTTGAGCTCGGCCTCATGCTCTAAAGAGTGGAGTAAAACGGTCAGCCCCTCTCTAAAATCATCGTCGCCGAAGTCACTCAGACCAGTGTTTTTCTGTGCTTTGTTCAGCAATTTTTGCTCGTCTAAACGGACAGCAGTAATGCCCACCGTGTTTAATAATCGGCCGACGGTATTAATCAACGTCACTGCAAAGGGACGTTTGATATCGGTGGCAACTTTAGAAAAAGACATACAGGCAGGGTCCTATTGTTATGGCGATAACAACACAGACGGCGTTGTCGAGGCTATGAAGATTATTGTTATAATTGCTCACTCGCCAAACCTTTCAGCATGTGCAGCAAAAGCCTTTTGATGAACTTCTCGTTAGTTTTAGCTAATTAACTAACGGTGTTTAATAATAGCACGCAGGATGATAAATGGAAGATCAAAATTGGGCGATGGGGAGGGCGGCGCAGTGGTTGAAAATTGCTTTGTCTATAAAAGCGCCGCTGTAGAGGGCTTGTCAGCGTCCTTGCTGTTGCGTCTCTGTGTCGGTTTAATTAATGGTAATCGAGATCAGATAGCCTGTGATTGTCGCGGTGGTTACACCGATGAAGCCGGGTAATAAAAAGCTGTGGTTGAGCACGTATTTACCAATCTGAGTAGTGCCTGAGCGATCGAAGGTAATGGCGGCTAAGTCGCTGGGGTAGAAGGGGAAGAAGAAGTAGGCATAACAGGCTGGCAGCACGCCGATCAACACCTCGGCTGGAATCCCCATCGAAAACCCCAGCGGCAGCATAATCACCAATACCGCGGCCTGGCTTTTAAGAAAAATCGACACCAAAAACATGGCGATGGCAAAAGTCCATGGCAGCTCGGCGACCAGATCGCTGACCAGGCTGATTAAATAGACCTTGTGATGGCCGATAATAGTATCGCTCATCCAGGCAATACCAAAGATAATAATGACCGCCGTCATACCGGCGATAAAGACGTTGCTGTTGACGATTTTTTTGGGGTCAACCTTGGTGGTTAGTATAATGACGGCACCGACCGATAGCATTAAAAATTGTATCGCCACCGACATGTTAACTCCCTCGGGCAGCAGCCCGAGACTGTTACCAAACAGTGCAACCATGATAACCGTGGCAATACCGGCGAGGAAAATGCCCAGGCCTTTTTTGGCCATGGGTTGGATGCTGTTATCACCAGCCTGATCCTGCTCATCGATTAATTGTGACTTGAATTCTGGGTCTTCACAGCGGGCAAGAAATGCCGGGTCTTTGTCTAAGTCACAGCCGCGTCGCAAACTCCAAAAACAACCGGCAAGCACACCGATAAGCGTTGCAGGGATGGTGACCAATAACACATTGATAAGGCCGATATCCAGATTGTTGTCGGCCGCCGTTGCCATGACCACTGCCGCTGCCGCCGCAATTGGGCTGGCTGTGATACCCATTTGTGAGGCGATGGTTGCCATTGCCATCGGCCGCTCGGGGCGAATGCCTTTCTTGTAGGCAACATCGTAAATCACCGGCAACAGCGGGTAGACCGAATGGCCGGTACCGACTAAAACGGTGAGGGAATAGGTACACAGTGGTCCAAGAAAAACAATTTGATTGGGGTGTTTGCGCAGCAGCTTCTCGGCATATCTAACCAGTAGCTTGAGACCGCCGGTGGCCTCCAGTGTCGCCGAGGCGGCAACGACAGCCAGAATTATCAGCATGACACTGATCGGTGGCGTACCCGGAGCGATGCCGAAGACAAAGGCTAAAATAGAGACGCCTAAACCGCCGAGTAAGCCAAAGGCAATGCCACCGTGGCGTATGCCGACAAAAATAACACTTAACAGTAACAGCATGTGTAGATAAAACATGGCACACCTCATCATCACTTTATCAAGTGGCCAATTATAATCGGCTGAAAAGGGCTAGACCTTGCTATGGATAGTGATATTCATCGCTAATGTGGCAACCGTCAAACAGTTTGACGCCGGTCAATTATTGTTGAGCTGGGTATTGGGCTTGTTAACAGGAGGGGGCTTGTGAGGAAGAATTAGGCGGTTGGTCGAGGAATGACAAGGCAAGGCCTGCGTCATTCTTCAAAGCGGTGCAGCGAACGGTTTATTTATAAAAGGCTTCAACCGTACCTTTGAGCTTCACCAACAGCGGTTGTCCGCGACGATCCAGCGCTTTAGGTGAGGGGATTTTCACCCAGCCTTCGCTGATGCAGTACTCCTCAACATCGTTACGCTCTTTGTCATTCAAGCGGATACCGATATTGTGTTCGAAGATGGCGGCCACATGGTGTTTGCTTTTGGGGTTTACCGACAGGCGATCGGGTAACTCGGGTTGTGATGTGGTGTCGTTCATACGGGGAGCCTCAGATAAGTAGTATGGGTGACATTGTAGTCAATATAGTCCTAGTGCTCAACAAGGCTACATGTTGTAAGACGGTAACAAGCCTATAAAAAGGCGCCTAAAAGGCGCCATAAATAATCACTGATGATATCTGTTAGGTGGCACCACCCACGGCAATAATCTTCATGGTATTGGTGCCGCCGTGGACGTTATCGAAATCGCCCTTGGACAGGATTACCCAATCACCTGTTGTAACCTGCTTGCGGTCGATCAGGTTTTGCACCACGCAATCGTTGATTTCGGCGGGGGGGACGCTGCTGATATCGAAGGTGACGGGGACGACACCACGATAGAGCGCGACGCGGTTTTCGGTCTTCACATTGGGGGTGAAGGCGAAGATCGGCGTGTTGGAGCTGATGCGTGACATCAGCTTCGGGGTGCTGCCGGTTTCGGTCATGCTGATGATAGCGCCGACACCAATGAGGTGGTTGGCAGTGTACATCGTAGCCATGGCAATGGACTCATCGGCGACGCTGAAGTTCTGATGCAGGCGGTGGGCGGAGACATGTGCGGAGGGGTGTTTTTCGGCCCCAAGAATCACCCGGTCCATCGCCTCAACGGCCTCGACCGGAAAGTGACCGGCGGCGGTTTCACCGGAGAGCATCACCGCATCGGTGCCGTCGAGTACGGCGTTGGCAACATCAAACACCTCGGCGCGGGTGGGTAGCGGGCTGTCGATCATCGACTCCATCATCTGGGTGGCGGTGATGACAATCTTATTGAGCTGGCGCGAGCGCTCGATTAAATGCTTCTGTACGGCGACCAGCTGCGCGTCGCCGATCTCGACACCCAAGTCACCCCGGGCCACCATGATGACGTCGGTGGATTTAATGATCTCGTCGAGTAAGTCGTTACAGGCGACGGCCTCGGCGCGCTCGATCTTGGCGACGATGCCGCCGTTGCCTCCGGCCTGTTCGAAGGCGGAGCGAGCCAGTTCGATATCGGCGGCGGAGCGGACAAACGACACGGCCAAATAATCGACGTCGATTTCGGCGGCGTGGCGAATGTCGCGGTAATCTTTCTCGGTCAGTGCGGCGGCACTCAGGCCACCGCCTTCCAGGTTAATGCCCTTGTTGTTCGACAGCTTACCGCCAACGACCACCGTGGTACTGATGCGGCTGTTTTCAATGGCGGTGACGGCTAAAACAATACGACCATCGTCGAGCAATAGTTTATCGCCGGCGGCAACCTCGTTAGGTAGATTGTCGTAGTCGAGGCCGACCTGGTACTGGTTGCCCTCGTCGCTGCCGAGACTGGCGTCGAGGATGAAACCGTCACCGGCGCAGAGGATGATAGAGCTCTGTTGGAAGCGGGCGATACGAATCTTCGGCCCCTGCAAATCACCGAGGATGGCAACGGTGCGGCCATGTTGCTTGGCAATGCGACGGACTTGCTGGGCGCGCTGATCGTGATCCTGCGGCTGGCCGTGGGAAAAATTCAAGCGGACGACGTTAACGCCAGCGAGAATGAGTCGCTCCAGTGTGGCCGGATCATCGGTGGCTGGGCCCAGGGTGGCGACAATTTTAGTTCTTCTAAGCATGTTGATATCTCTTGCTGAGGCACAGCGCCAAGTGATCCTCGTCGCTGTGCCCATCACTACGGTGTCTTTCAGGCGGCGTGTTCGGTTTTTATTGCATCGGCGGCCATCAGCGCCAGGGTGTTGTCTAGCATACGGTTAGAGAAACCCCACTCGTTGTCATACCAGGCCATTACCTTGACCATCCTGCCGTCGACTTTGGTGTGGTTGGCGTCGAAGGTGGAGGAGGCGGGCTGGTGGTTGAAGTCAATCGAGACCAGCGGCTGGTCGTTATAATCCAGCACACCTTTGAGGCCGTTATTAGCCGCGGATTTCATCAGCTGATTAATCTCCTCGGCGGAGGTATCGCGGCCGGCGATAAACACCAGGTCGACCAGCGAGACGTTGGCGGTGGGAACGCGAACAGCCATGCCATCGAGTCTGCCAGCCAGTTCCGGTAGCACCAGACCGACGGCTTGAGCGGCACCGGTCTTGGTGGGAATCATCGATTGGCCGGCGGCGCGGGCGCGGAATTTATCGGCGTGATAAACGTCGTGCAGATTTTGGTCGTTGGTAAAGGCATGGATTGTCGTCATACTCCCTTGAACAATACCGACCGCGTCGTGCAGTGTTTTTGCCATTGGCGCCAGGCAGTTGGTGGTACAGGAGGCGTTGGAAATGATTTGGCTGTCGGCATTCAGCACTTGTTGGTTGACGCCAAAGACCACGGTGGCATCAACATCGGCTGCCGGAGCAGAAATGATAACTTTCTTGGCGCCAGCCTTTATATGGGCTTGGGCCTTGTCGCGGCTGGTAAAAAAGCCTGTGCACTCATAGACCACATCGATATCCAAATGCCCCCAGGGCAGCAGCGCTGGATCGCGCTGGGAAAAGGTTTGGATGCTGTCACCGTTAATGATCAGTTCTCCGTCACTGTGTTCAACCGTACCGGGAAAGCGTCCGTGAACTGAGTCGAAGGCGGTGAGGTGGGCGTTGAATTCGGTGCTACCTAAGTCGTTAATAGCCACCAATTCTATCTGCTGACGAAAATCTGATTCATACAGCGCACGAAGAATATTGCGACCGATGCGACCGTAACCATTAATAGCGACACGAATAGCCATAACCTAACCCTTTCTTGTTATTGAATTACACTAATTAATTTAGCTTAGTTAAATAATGCCCTATTTTAGCTGTAAATTCATCTAAAAATGTTAATTTAATTAGATATTGTTTAATTCAATTACATTGTGTGATGGTAAAAGTGTTGTTTTTGTTTACCTTGGTGACGTTTCTCACTAATCTAGCGCCATTCCTTTTCATTCTTTAGGCAGCCCCCCCAGATGATGTCCGACGAGCGCGCGCGATGAGTGTACTGATCCGGTTACAGCAGTCGATGGCGAACCTCAGCAAGGCTGAGCACCGTATCGGCGAGGTGATATTGTCGAACCCCGAAGCCATCGTTACCATTACCACGGCGGAGTTGGCCAAGCGTGCCGAAGTCAGCGACCCGATGGTGTCGCGGCTCTGTAAAACCTTAGGCTGTCAGAGTTTCCCTGCGTTTAAGGTCCAACTGGCCAAGAGCCTGGCCAGCAAGGAATCGTTTATCACCGAGGCGGTGTCGCCGGGTGATAGTGCTGGCAGTTATATTGAAAAGCGCATCAGCGCCAATCAGGCGGCACTCGAATATATCCGCAGCCACCTCGAGACCGAGGCGATAGAGCAGGCGGTCGAGGCCTTAAAGCAGGCGCGACAGATTGATATCTTCGGTGTTGGCGGCTCGGCGGCGGTGGCACAGGACGCTCAGCACAAGCTGTTTCGCCTCGGCGTGCCGACCATCGCCTATCAGGATCATCTGATGCAGCGCATGGCGGCGGCGGCGGCCGGTGAGCAGACGGTGATTTTGATGTTTTCTATTACTGGCCGCACCAAGTCGATGATCGAGGTTGCCAAGATTGCCAAAAAAAGCGGTGCGACGCTGATCACCATTACCAGTCCTGGCTCGCCGCTTGCAAAATTGGCAGATATTACAATAACTTCCGGCGACGAGCTGGAGGATACAACGGTTTATGTGCCGATGACTACGCGGATTGTCATCTTAACCATTATTGATATTATCGCCACAGGCTTGGCGTTGGCACAGGGACAAGAGGGGGGGGAAAGGTTGCAAAAAATCAAACATAGCCTCGACGATACGCGTTTTTAATAAAACTAAAATGGCCGGTGATTTTACCGTCAATTAGCCAGCTTTGATTTCTGCTATACAACCGATTTAATAGTGTTTTGTACCCGTATTGCATCAATTTGCTATTTTTTTGATGTCGAACACGGATACTTTCTTATAGGTCTATTTACGACGTTGACAACGGCATAAAGGAGTATATAATTCCTCGTAGCTTGAAAGTACGACTTATATTTATGCGCATCGGCTAGTCCTGTTTTTCATAAGTAATAGCAAGCTTCCAGCAAAACAGCCCATTAGGGCGTAAATTACTCTTGAAAAAATGGATATTACTATGTCTGATACTACCGGTACTGTTAAGTGGTTCAACGAATCTAAAGGTTTTGGTTTCATCGAGCAGGAAAACGGCCCTGACGTTTTCGCTCACTTCCGTGCAATCAACGGTTCAGGCTTCAAAACTCTTGTTGAAGGCCAAAAGGTTTCTTTCACTGTTACTCAGGGCCAGAAAGGTCCTCAGGCAGAGAACATCACTGTTCTATAATGTAGAGCACTGTGATTGACCACGGTTTAGTGGTCAAATCAAAAAAGGGGCAAGACGTAAAGTCTGCCCTTTTTTTTCGCCTGTGATTTATACTTTACCGATTGATAGCGCCCTGTTATTGATGCTCGGCGGAGCTGTTGGATGCACTGCTGTTGCGGGGCATAATTATTGTGATGAATCAACTCGTCAGCAGCTATTGCATGGGTCGCTGTTATCCGACGGTGGAAAACGTTATAAACAGCGGAATCAGTTTAGTTTTCGTGGGTGGAGATGGATATGTTGGCGCGATATTTTCAGGCGAGTTTAGTCAAGCGGATCATGTGGGCCTTTGTGCTGGGTTGTATTATTGGTGGCATCGCTCATGCTGCCGGTTGGGGGTTTCCAGAAAAACTGGCGGTACTCGGTGATATTTTTGTTGCCGGCTTAAAGGCTGTTGTCATTCCTGTTATTTTCTTCTCACTGCTGTCCGGTGCCACGACGATCGAGACCGATAAATTTGGTAGTGTTGGCAAGCGGGTGGTCATGAGTTATGGCTTGACTATTTTGGTCGCCGCATTAGTCGGTACAATCATGGCGCTATCGTTTAATGTGGGTAGTGGTTTTGCCTTGGAGGGGATTAGCAGCAGCGTCACCGGTGCGCAGAATCTCGGCGCTGATTCGATTAGCGGCACACTTTATAATACCTTTATTGGTGCATTGGCCAACCCATTCTCAGCCTTGTCGAGCAGTAATTTCCTCGGTGTTATTGTCGCGGCACTGGTTATCGGTATTGCATTGAAGGTGAATGAAGAGAGTCATCCTGGCTCGCCGTTGGTTAAAATTATCGGCCATGTTAATGACACCATGCTGACCATTGTCGGTTGGGTGATGCACTTTGCGCCGATTGGCATTTTCGGCATAGTGGTATCGTCAATCGGTGTCTATGGCGCGACATTGGCCGGCACCTTTGCCAGTATTCTGGGGGCACTAGTCGCTGCGATGGTGTTTGTTGCTCTCATTGTTTACCCGTTGACCCATTACTTACTGGCCCGGCAAAACCCCTATGCTGTGATGTGGCGGATTTTTAAAACCGCTGGTGTTACCGCGTTCTTTACCCGTAGTTCGGCGGCGACGCTGCCGGTGTCGATTGCCACCATGGATGATATGGGCGTCGATCAGTCGGTCAGCCGCTTCGCTCTTCCCATTGGTGCCACGATGAATATGACCGGCGCGGCGATAACCGTTGCCGTGTTCACTATTTTTGCCGCCAATGTTTTCGAGGTGCATCTTGGTTTGATGGAGTTGATGATTGTTATCTTCAGCGCCGCCATTGTGTCAGTCGGTGCCGGTGGCGTCCCCAGTGGTTCGTTAATGCTGCTTTTTGTCTCGCTCAATGCCCTCGGTTTAAGTGCCGATCAAAGTGGTTTGGTGGTCGGGCTGGCGTTTACCCTGACGGCAATACAGGACAGCTTTGAAACCTGTTTGAATGTCTTTGGCGATAATGTTATCACCCACGGTGTCGACCAGTCGTTGAAGTCTTAAACCGCCAGCCAGATTCATGGTCAGCCCTGTCCTGAGGTTGGCCGCTGTGGCATAATTCGGTGATGCGAATCGACCGATATATCAGTAATAATTCAGGCTACAGCCGTAGCGATGCCAAAAAACTCATCAAACAGCAGCGGGTGACTGTCGACGGCGCTGTCGTGGCCGGGGGGAATGCCAGTGTCGCCGATAATGCGGCAGTGGCGATCGATAACGAACCGCTGGTCGTGGTTGGTGAACGCTACTTTATGCTGCACAAGCCGGCAGGCTATCTCAGCGCCAATGCCGATAGTCAGCAGCCGGTAGTACTGGATCTATTGCAAGAGGATAATAGCGGCCTACAAATCGCCGGAAGACTCGATGCCGATACCACCGGTTTATTATTGATTACCAGCGATGGTCAGTGGAACCATCGGGTCACATCACCCAATAAAGTGGTCGGTAAGACTTATTTAGTAACCACCGTCGAGCCTATTCTCGCCGCCGCCGTCGAACGTTTTGCGGCCGGTGTCTATTTGCGTTACGAGGATGTCACGACGAAGCCTGCAGTGCTGGAAATTATTGCCAGCCATCAAGCCCGTCTGACGATACACGAGGGTAAATACCACCAGGTTAAGCGGATGTTTGCCAGTGAGGGTAATCGGGTGGTGGGCTTGCATCGTGAGTCAATCGGTGGCTTACATTTAGATGCGGATCTGGCTGCGGGAGAGTATCGTGCTCTCACGGAACAGGAAGTGGCGCTGTTCACCGATTGAGGCCGCTCGACAACAGTTGTGGTGTATTGCCAATGCCCCTATAATCACTGCCTTAATATTCATTAACGGAAGCTTAGAATGTCTAAAGTTAGCGCCAACAACGTTGTTTCAATCCATTATACCCTTAGCAACGAAGCCGGTGATGTGCTCGATTCATCGAATGGTCAGGAGCCGTTGAATTATTTGCACGGCGCTCAAAATATTATTCCAGGTCTTGAAACAGCTCTTGAAAACCTCAGTGTGGGTGACAGCTTTGAAGTGGTTGTTCAACCTGTCGATGGCTACGGTGAAGTCAATCCTGAAATGATTCAACAGGTGCCTGTTGCTTCGTTTGAAGGTTTTGATGGCGAGTTGGTACCGGGTACCGCGTTAACAGCCACTGGCGGCGACGGTCAAACCATGAATGTCACCGTGGTTGATGTCAATGACGAGTTTGTCACGGTGAACGGCAACCACCCATTGGCGGGCATGGTACTGTGTTTTAAGGGCACTATTGATGCGGTTCGTGCGGCCAGCGCCGAAGAATTGGATCACGGTCACGTTCACTAAGAACGCCTGTGCAGCAGTGGTCTCTCCGCTGCTGTCATCTCTCCCTCCTCTGTTACATCACCCGCTATTGATGCGAAACCACGTCGCAATGCTAAAGCGATCTCTGTGGCTGATCTCCACTTCGTGGGGGAATTTCTCGCTCAGGAAGATAACCATCCGCCCGAACTGAGGTAATACCGTATCGATAACTTGCCGGCCTTTGTCGCCGCTGTCGATATCAGAATAAATTTTTAACGCACCGCCATCCTCTGACTGCCACTGCTCATTGAGGTAGTACACAATAGTCAGTACCCGATTACTGTTGCCCTTAAAAGCATCGATATGTTTTTTATAGAAATCGCCAGGTCGATAGCTGGCAAAGTGACTCTCGGAGTCAAACAGCCCCAAATAAAGTCGACGATTGATCGCTACCCGCAGCTGCTCAAGTGAGGCAAGGTAGTGTTGTTCTGCACTGTCATCGTAGTCCAGCCAGTGGATGGCGTCACTGCGGATGTCGCGGGCTTGTTGGTGTTGATTACCACGGCCAATGCCGGCATTTTGCCACTGATTAGCCGCCAGGCTGCGAGCCTTGGTCAGCAGTGAGTGGGTAATATGGGGCGGTAGAAAATCGTCAATAGTGATACGTCCTTGATTAACCAAGGCATCGGCAATATCATCGGCTAGCTGTTCAAAATTCATCTCTGTCATGGCGGCTATTTAATCCTGTTGTATGGCGCCGTGCCAGTGATTTTTGCCGATGGCGACAAAACCCCGCCAATATTTGATGTTGACGGCTATATTTGGCTTATTATCTTTTTCGCTTTGAGAATTTTATGTCGCAACCGACACAGAAAAACAATCCGCTTCACGGCATTACATTGAAGGCCATCGTGACCGAGCTACATCAACACTATGGCTGGGATGGCTTGGCACAGCGTATTGCCATTCGCTGCTTTGAAAGTGACCCCAGTATCAGCTCCTCGTTGAAGTTTTTGCGTAAAACGCCTTGGGCGAGAGAGAAGGTGGAGGCGCTCTACCTGCAGACTAAGCAGTCGCCATGGGCCAAACCTTAGGGGGATAAGTGTTTGTCCGCGTTAATGTTGACGCTGTAAATGACAGTATAGTAATGCCTATAAGCGTCAAGGCATTGCTAGGATTAATTTAATAATAACAAAACCATGTCGCAGCCAGCCTGAGGGTTTGCTGTTGAAAATTTAAGACGGAACTGTTGGTACTGTAATGCAGCTTAAAAAAGCACAAAAACCTCTGTTGATACTTGTGATTGCCATGTTAGTCGCCCTTGTGATGGTGCTAACACGACCTGAGGCGGAGCAGTCTGTGGTCGTACAAAAAGCCTTGGTCGTGGACGTTTTAGTGGTTCAAAAGGCAGACGTACAGCTCGAGTTACAGAGTTACGGCCAGGTGTTGCCGCGAACCCAGTCGACACTGACCTCGGAGGTCGCGGGGCGAATAGTTGCAGTCTCTGAAAATTTTGTCGTTGGAGGCTTTTTTAAAAAGAACGAACAGCTGTTAAAGATTGATGACAGTCGCTACAAAACGGCGTTAAAAAAGGCGGAGGCCGACGTTGCCCGGGCGCAGAGTGCTCTCGCTCAGGAACAAGGCAGGGCTTATGTTGCAGATCAGCAGTGGAAAACACGAAACAATAAAAATGTTGATCAAGCAGCGAAGGATTTGGCGCTGAGAAAACCGCAGCTATTGGAGGCCTCGGCCAATTTAGAGTCGGCGGAGGCCAATTATCAGCAGGCAAAAGATGATTTAAAACGCACCTCTATTCGGGCGCCATTCGATGGTTTGGTGCGACAGAAACAGGCTGATATCGGTCGCTATGTTACCGTTGGCTCGCCCTTGGCGGTTAGTTTTGCCATCGATTATGCAGAGGTAAGGCTGCCCATTCCAGAATTCCAGCTGGCGTACTTGCAGTTACCCGACGCCTTTGGGCAGCGACGTCATGAACCCTCGCCAATCCTGTTGACCAATAGCGAAGGCATGGAGCAGCAGCAGTGGCAGGCGATGCTAACTCGTACTGAAGGAGTATTGGATGACCGTTCCCGGGTGTTGCATGTTGTAGCCCGTATTGAAGACCCCTATGGTTTAAGAGCGACAGATACTGCTCGACAACCGTTGCGCATTGGCAGCTTTGTCGAGGCCTCGCTGAGCGGCCGCCTGTTGCAGGGGCTGATTGAGATCCCCAGTTATTTACTGCGCCCCGGTAATCGTGTGTGGTTGGTTGACGATAATAATCAGCTGCAAGATAGGGTTGTTGAGCCGCTGAAGATCAGTGCCAATAAGACCTATATTCAAGCGGGTTTGAATGACGGCGATAAACTGTCTCTGACCAGCTTAGGTCAGGTGTTAGAGGGCCGGTTGGTGACGATAAACCAGCAGACGTTATCCGTCCCCAGCGACACTGAGCTTGCACAGCCGGTGACAGTGCCTGAGAGTGAGCAGGCGTCTGACGCCAGCGCTGTGACTGAGTCAATGGCTGAGGAGGTGGCTGGCGATGAATAAGCCATTGGCACAACATCGAGGCATTATAGCTTGGTTTGTTGGCAACCCCGTGGCCGCTAACCTATTGATGTTTTTTATTATTGTCGTCGGCTTGTATGGTGCTGTCAGTATAAAAAAATCACTGACGCCTGAGTTTGAAATCAATGCGATGAATATCGTGGTGCCTTACCCAGGAGCCAGCCCTGCCGAAGTCGAACGGGGCGTCATATTTAAGATTGAAGAAGCGATCAAGGATATTAGTTCGATTAAACGGGTCGCGTCTGTTGCCAATGACTCGATGGCGCGGGTCAACATTGAAATTGTTGAGGGCTACGATATTAATCAGGTGCTCAATGAGGTCAAGATAGCTGTTGATGCTATCAGCAGCTTCCCCAAACAGGCCGAGCGGGCAGTGGTCAGTAAAATTGACCCCAGTTGGCAGGCGATTCAGTTGCAAATTTATGGTCCGGCCCTGACCGAATCGGCGGCTAAGACCCTGGCCGATGAAATGAAGCGTGAGTTGTTGGCCACCACCGATATTGCCCGTGTTAAGGTCTATGGCACCCGTGACTACGAGGTTGCTGTCGAGGTGTCGGAATCAGTGCTGCGACGCTATGGCTTAACCTTGGGTAAGATTGCCTTGGCCATTCAGCGTGCCTCAGTTGATTTGCCAGCAGGAGCGATAAATACCGCCAATGGCGATGTCCGTCTGCGGGTTAGTGGTCAGGCCTATCGACAGCAGGATTTCGAGCAGATTGAATTATTGGTTTTTGCTGACGGCACCCGATTGCTATTGGGTGATATAGCCACTATTAAGGATGGCTTTGTCGAGGCCACTGGCTCGGCGTTGTTCGATGAGACCTACAGTGTTGCCTTGGCGGTGTATGCCGTCGGCGATCAAGACTTGGTCGTCATTGCCGATCAGGCCAAGGCCTATGTGACAGCAAAGAAGCAAACTCTACCGCCAGGCGTAACAATTGATTATTGGGCCGATAGCACCTATTACCTGGATGGTCGGTTATCGATGATGGTTAAGAATCTGGCCATCGGTGCTCTTTTGGTGTTTATCACGCTTGGCTTATTCATGGAACTGAGTATCGCTTTCTGGGTGATGATTGGTATACCGGTATGTTTCCTCGGTACTTTTATTATGCTGCCGCTGGTGGGTGTCAGCATTAATATGATCAGCTTATTTGGCTTTATTCTAGTGCTGGGTATTGTGGTTGATGATGCCATTATCATTGGCGAGAGCATTCACAGTACGATGTTAACCGATGGTGATAGTCATAGCAGTGTCATCATGGGAGCGCACAAGGTGGCAACGCCGGCGACCTTTGGCGTGTTAACCACTATCTGTGCCTTCTTGCCGACGCTGTTTATGAGCGGCACGCTGGCCAACTTCCCTGCGGCCTGTGGTTTTGTGGTTATTTTTTGTTTGATGTTCTCATTAATTGAATCGAAATGGATTCTGCCTGCGCATATAGCGCACCGCAAACAGAGTTTGTTCCGCTGGGTACGCAGCGAGCGTCACCAGCGTTTACAAACCAAGTGTAACGCTCATCTGCAGCGTTTTGTGGTGGAAAAATACCAGCCATTCCTGCATCGCTGCATCGCTGAACGATACACCACGTTGGCGGCCTTTATCGGCATTTTTATTCTAACGATAGGTATGATGGGGGGCGGCTGGGTACGCTATGTCATGCACCCTGACTCTCCTAACGATTATGTAAGTGCTCAATTAGAGATGATGCAGGGTACGAATGAGTTAAAGACCGTAGAGGCAGTTAATCACATTAAACAGGCGATTCGGCAGGTTGAGCAGCGCTACCTTACGGAAACGGGTAGTGATAAAAGCTTTATTAAGCACTTTTTTAATTATAGCGCCGATGGTCGCATCGGCTTCTTCATGTTGGAATTGACCAAGCAGGAGGAGCGGAGTGTCGGCAGCCTAGAAATTGTTGAGCAGTGGCAGCAACAGGTGGGTGAGATCATCGGCGCCAAGGTACTGACTTTTTCTGCCGTTGACGATCAGATTGGAGAGGATATTGCCTACAACCTGGTCAGTGATGATCCTGTACAGTTGCGGGCGGCGGCGGCGGAATTAACCGCTCAGCTCAAGGGCTATAGCGGTTTGTCGAATGTGCAAAATGGTATTGGCGATCAAATCAGTGAAATTGATTTGGCCATCAAGCCGGCGGCACAGGCTGTGGGGTTATCGTTATTTGATATAGGCAGTCAGGTGCGAGAGGCTTTTTATGGTCGCGAGGCGCAAAGGGTGCAGCGGGGCTTTGATGAAATCAAGGTCATGGTGCGCTACCCAGAGCAACAACGACAATCATTGTCCAACTTAGAAAATATGACCATTCGCGGTGATGGCGGTGACGAATTCCCGCTGCTTTCAGTGGCGGAATTAGACAGTACAATGAGCGAGGCGACGATTACCCGAATTAACGGCTTGCAAGCGGCGCAGGTGACTGCCAAGGCCGACAAAACCGTGCTCGAACCCTCAGTGGTTAATAATGCCATTATCAATGTGTTCTTTCCTGAGCTTTTTCAGCGTTACCCCGCTGTCGATTATCAGCTCGATGGCAGTACGCAGGAAAGTGAGGTGATGGAGCGTGAACTGTTTGTTGGTTTTGGTTTGGCGTTGCTGGGTATCTATGCGCTACTGGCGATTCCCCTTCGCTCCTATACTCAGCCAATCATCATCATGAGTGTCATTCCCTTTGGTTTGATTGGCGCCGTTGTGGGCCATGCCCTAATGGGGGTGACCGTTAGTATGATGTCGATCTTTGGCATTATTGCCCTTGCCGGAGTGGTAGTGAACGATAGCTTGATTATGGTGGACCACATTAACCGGCGAGTAAAAGGGGGAGAGGCTATCGATGTTGCGGTAGTGGGTGCTGGTAAGCTGCGCTTTAGGGCTATTGTGTTGACTTCGTTGACCACCTTTTTCGGTGTTTTGCCGATGCTACTGGAGACCAGCGTACAGGCGCAGTTTGTTATTCCGATGGCCATATCATTGGGTTTTGGTATTGTCTTTGCGACAGTGATTACGCTGCTCTTAGTGCCCTGCCTCTATATGATACTGTCTGATTTTAATGCCCCGATAAGCAAAACCAAGCCGGTAAACGCCTAAGAAAGAGTAATAGGAGGGGAGGGTGCGCTCAATTATCCAGTGTCCACACTGTGGTTTTAAGGCCGTGGAGGACACGCTGGCGACAGAATTGTTGGCTGACTATCGTTGTTTGGCCTGCGCTAAGCTATTGCAGGCGGCAGGCGCTGACCCGTGTTGTATTTTCTGCAGTTTCGGCACGGTGCCCTGCGTTCAATCAAAGAATAAGGGGGGCAAGGTGTCAAGAAGGGGGTAAGTTTTTCGCCAAGTCATATGTATAGAAGAAAAAGTTATACCAATCCGCGTTGATTATATTATTTTGTTTGCATATAGTTCGCCCCTTAAGCAAATATCACTGCATCGATATTTGCCGATGTTGGTAGTAGAGGAACAGAAATGAACAATTTTAATCTAACTGAAATCAATGCAGAGCTTCGTGATAAGTCGCCGGAAGAGGTGATTCGTTGGGCGATTGAATTACAGAAGAAAACGATTCTAACGACGAGCTTTAGCCCTAATGCAGCGGTTATGCTACATCAGTTGGTCAAGGTTGATCGCCGTATCCCCGTGGTTTGGATTGACTCGGGGTATAATACTCGCGATACCTATAATGTCGCCACGCAGTTAACTGAAGAGTTACAGCTGAACTTATCAAGCTATGCGCCGTTAATGACAACGGCTCGCCGCGATGCGTTAATGGGTATACCGACCCTCGAAGATGAGGCGTTGCATAAGGAGTTTACCCGGCAGGTCAAGCTCGAGCCGTTCTCACGCGCTCTCGCCGAGCATCAGCCAGAGATATGGTTGACGGGTATTCGTAAGGACGAGACAGCCTTCAGAGAGACGCTCGATATTGTCTCCTGGGATAGTCGTGGCATTCTCAAGGTGGCGCCAATTTTTTATTGGTCTGATCAGCAGGTTGATCAATATATGGATGACAATAAACTACCGAGTTGTCAGCGTTATTTTGATCCGACCAAGGTTGAAGATAAGCGTGAGTGTGGTTTGCATACCAGTATTTAGTCATTGTTCAGACACAAAAAAGCCGCTATTAAGCGGCTTTTTTGTGTCTGAGTACTATGCAGTGACATCCATCGTCTAGGCCTGGTAAAACTGTGGCTCCGATGAGGCCGCCTTGGGGTCGAGAAAACCGTTGTTTTTAAGCTCGCTCAGCGCTGTCAGAATGGCTTTCTTGTGCTGCTGCTCCAGCCTTAACATCAACTGCTCATAACCGCGGCGCTCTTTACGCTTGAGGTCTTTCCAGTCCTCCTTGGTGGGTATGTGGCTGGTCTGAGTCGCTATGTCAGCAAAAATTGTATAGGGCAGGCGAAGGTTTTCATCGTGGCCCATGAAATCGAATAGGCCGTTGATGCGGATGCAGGCTTCGACCAACGGTACTTGTTCATCCATTGCCCCCAGGGTTAGCAGACGGATACTTTGCTGGGCATAGTCACGCCGTTGCTGCTGGTCCTGCATTAGTAGTTCAAGATTTTTATCGTTCTTCAGTTGTTTCTGCTTCACAGCAGTAGTGCTGCGCAGGGCAATGAAGGCCAGCGCAGAGACGATAACCAAGGCTGCAATCAATAACAGTATGGCGGTTGATGATTCCATAACGGTGTATACCCGAGCGTGATAAGTGGCAAAGTGCAGATAATACCATAGCCGGCGCTCGATATATCAGTGATTGAACGGTGGCGACATAAAGGCTTGATTCTGCTGTAAATGAAAAACGTCGAATCGTTCACGTTTTCGACAGCCGTATGTCGAAGTATTTAACATGGCGACATTTTTCAATAAATTTAATTTTATTAAGCTGTTGTTTTTAATGGTTAAAAAAGTATTTCTTTGTTGGCCTAGGAATTGCTTTATAAGAACCATGGGAGAGGCAGCTGAAATTGTTGTGGTCTTGTTAGAGGTTTAGCCGGACCAAATTTCAGCGGATTGTTTGATCACGTGGCGGCAACGGCCGCTGTTTATTTACTCGTCAGCATAACAATAAATATTAGCGAGGATTTACGCATGACAATAAAATCAAAAATAGCGGTTGCTGTAGTGGCAGTAGCTGCCAGTGGCATGGCGTCGGCAGGGTCGTTGGATCTCACCGGCGGTTATGGCAAAACCAGTACCTACTCGGCCAGCTCTGATGGTATCGGTGTCGATGTTACTGCCACTCGATATGGCCGTTCGGCGTCAGTGACGATGAACCGAGGTGGCTTGGGTGTGAAGGGTGGGGTGAATCACTTCCAGAGTATTGGTCGTGAGACCATGACGTTTAATTTCACCGATGCGGTCAGTCTTAAGAATATCTCTTTTGACAGTAAGACTTGGTACGATTGGACGGGTAGAGATAAGGTTAGCTACGTTGACAGCACCGGACTGAGCCTAACTTTATCGGGTAATTCTACCGATGGTTCATTTGATATCGGTCAGAATAATGTAGATTGGTTTACTATTTCTGCGGCAGGTAATTGGACTAGCACATTTGTTGATAGCATTAATTACGGTGAGTATGCTGTCCCTGTGCCTGCATCCGCATGGCTTTTTGGTTCTGCGTTGGTAGGTTTGGTAGGATTACGTCGTAAGAAAAAATAATTTATATTTTTTAGAGCCAGGGTTTGCCCCTGGCTTTTTTGTTTGTAATATTTGGTTTTTGTTAAAAATTCACTGTATTTGTCGTCGCAAAGTGACTAAATTGTTTTTTTGAATTATAAATTTCGTGCTGTTAGCTTCTAAAAAATATTATTGTTTTCTGATTTTTCTGTCTATCTTTATGTTTAGCGTGTTGGTCGTTTTGTGAATGGACGAGCCTGTGCAAAGCAGTTTGCTATGAGCAGGGGTGTTACGGCCATGACCATCATGCGTCAATGGCCGTTATATGGTAAGCGGACGCAAAGATAACAATAATGATTTACAAGGAGTTTCTAATGAAGTTAACAGCCAAGTTGGCTATGCCCTTGGTCGCCGCTGTTGTTAGTGTGGGGGCCTCTGCCGGCTCGTTAGATTTAACCGGTGGTTATGGTAAAACATCGACCTACAGTACCAGCTCTGATGGTGTTGGTGTTGATATTACCGCGACTCGTTATGGTCGCTCTGCTTCCATCACTAAAAACCGGCGCGGTTTAGGAGTGAATGGCGGGGTTAGGCATTTCCAAAGTATTGGTCGTGAAACCATGACGTTTAGCTTTACAGATGCAGTGAGTTTAAAAAACATTGCATTCGATAAACGTACTTGGCACGACTGGACCGGGCCCGATAAAGTCTCTTATACCGACAGCAATGGCTTATCATTGCTGTTGTCGGGAGATGCGACAGATGGTTTGTTCAATATCGGTGCTAACGGCATAGAATGGTTTACTATTGCCAGTGCGGGTTACTGGACGAGCACGTTTGTGTCATCGATTGAATATGGTCAATACGCTGTTCCAGTGCCGGCTTCGGCTTGGTTGCTGGGTTCGGCGTTGATTGGTTTGGGCGGTTTGGGTCGAGCGAAAAGACGACAATAGCAAGGATAGAAAACCATAAAAAAAGCCGCGATGTCGCGGCTTTTTTTGTGCTTGCTCAGTATGTCAGTTCGTTGACTTACTTCTTAATAATAACCGAGGAGCCGTGACCGAACAGACCTTGGTTGGCCGTAATCCCTACCTTGGCACCCTCAACCTGTCTGTCGCCGGCTTGGCCTCGGAGCTGCCAAGTTAGTTCGCATATTTGCGCCAGTGCTTGGGCCGGTACCGCCTCGCCAAAGCAGGCTAGGCCACCAGAGGTGTTGACCGGGATGCGGCCACCTATTTTAGTGTCGCCATTGCGAATGAGTTGGGCGGCAGTGCCGCGCTCACACAGCTGTAAATCTTCGATCCAGTCCAGCTCCAGTGCTGATGATAAATCGTAGACTTCTGCCAGGTCGACGTCGCTGGGGCTTATTCCAGCTTCTTCGTAGGCTTTCACCGGCAGCGAGGCGCGGAAGCTCTGGCCTTCAACCATTGCTGCGGCAGCCGAGTCTGTGGCGATATCGGGCATCTCAACGACAGAGTTGGCAAAGGTCGGCGTGACGGTTGAAATTGCAGCAACGCGGGGGGCATCACCCTTGCCAATCTTCTTGGCGTACTCGACGCTGGAGACAATCATGGCGGCACCGCCATCACTGGTGGCGCAGATGTTCATCAGGCGCAGCGGGTCGGCCACCATCGGTGACTCTCTAATATCATCGAGACTGAACTTCTTTTTGTAGCGTGCGTAGGGGTTGGTGAAACCGTGCTCAGCATTCTTCACCTTAATCATACTGAAGTCTTCTTCCGTATCGCCGTATAAATCCATTCGTCGACGGGCATACAGCGCGAAATAGGATGGGTTGGTGATACCGAGGTAGAAGCGCACCCAATCTGGGTCTTCCGGTCGGAAGCCCTTGGCGGGAGCCAAGAACCCCTTGGGTGTGGTGTCGGCACCGACAACCAGACAGACATCGGCCTGGCCGGAGAGAATCTTGGCACGGGCTGCGGCGAGGGCCTGTGAACCAGAGGCGCAAGCAGCATAGGAGGTGTTAACTTCGGCGCCTTGCCAGCCTAACGCCTGAGCAAAGGTGGCGCCGGCAACATAGCCAGGATAGCCGCAACGCATGGTGGCGGCACCAGAAACAAATTGAACCTCTTTCCAGTCGATACCGGCATCTTTGATCGCATCGCGAGCAGCCTTAACACCGTATTCGGTAAAGTTGCGGCCCCATTTGCCCCATTGGTGCATGCCTACGCCGAGAATGGCAATTTCATCACTCATTATAAATTCCTATCAACGTCAATTAAGCGGGGTTTGCTACGGGTTTCCACTTCCAGGTTAGCCTGTCAGCTTCTTCGTCTTGGTATAAGGTTTCGAGTACCAGCTCGACCTCCATGCCGACTTTCAAGTCGGCGACTTCGACCCCTTCGATGGCTTGGCCGAGAATAATCATCTTCTCTTTGTCGAGCTCGACAGCGGCGATGGCATAGGGTGCGAAAGGCTCGGCGGCCACAAAGGGCTCCGGTGGCTTGTAGCAGGCGTTTGTATAGGACCAAACCTTACCGGTGCGGCTGAGTTCAACCTCATCAAAGCTCTCACTTTCGCAGGCTGGGTTTTTGCAATAGGTGGCCAGCTTTGGGAAATAGTAGGTGCCGCACTCTTTACAGCAGGTGCCGATCAGATGTGGATTGTCGGCATCCATCGTATACCAGCCTTCGATGGCGGCAACTTGCGGTTTTGTGCTCATGAATATCTCCGTTGAGAGTGCCTAGCCTGAAAGCAGAGCAGGTTGAATAATGGGTCTATTTATATTGCCTGCTAGAGTACACCTAGTGTCTTAAAGACTTCAATCAGCAGTGTCATTAGTCCCGCTATTATGTCGGCTTTTTAATACAAATGGGCTACTGCTTTTGCAGAGCCTGACACTCGATTGACCGCTGTGCAATTTTGACAGTCAAGTTGACCTATTTTGCTATTGTTCTAACGGCACTTATTTTCAATCATAGGATCAGAAAATCATCGATTACGACAGGGCTTCTATAGCCCGATGAAACAATAAAAAATGGTATAACCAGATGAAATAAAAGAATTTTATTTCATATAATAATGGAGTTGTTATGAAAGTCGAGTTTACTCCCGAGCAGGCGGCGCTGAGAGCAGAGCTGCGTGCCTATTTTGCAGAGTTGATGACACCTGAGCTGCGTGCAGAGGTGGATGCCACCCCAGGAGAGGGTGGGGGTCCGTTGTTTTGGCAGGCCATGGACAAGCTGGGCAAAGACGGTTGGATTGGTGTCGGCTGGTCGAAGGAGATGGGCGGCCGGGGTATGACCGAGCTCGAACAGATGATTTTTATTGAGGAGGTGATGCGCACGGGTTTCCCCTTTCCCTTTCTCACCACCGAGTCTGTTGGTCCGATCTTAGCAGCCAATGCGACACCGAGAATGCGCGATTTAATGGTGCCGCGAATTCTCAGTGGCAAGTCGATTATGACGATTGCTTACTCTGAGCCCGGTGCCGGTACTGACTTGGCGGCGTTGACTACCACGGCAACCCGAGACGGTGATGAGTGGGTGATCAAGGGGCAAAAGATTTTCACCTCACTGGCTCAGCACGCCGATTATGTGTGGATTGCGGCGCGGACCAATAGCGACCCAGAGCAGAAAAAGCATAAGGGCATTTCAATCTTTTTGCTGCCGACAGATGCAGAAGGCTACAGCCGTACGCCGATTCACACGCTGGGTGATGTGACGACCAATACCACCTATTACGATAATGTTCGAGTGCCAGCCGACCACTTGGTGGGCGAGGTTGATGGTGGCTGGAAGTTGATTACCAGCCAGCTTAACCGGGAGCGTCTCAGCCTGGTCAACTGTGGTCCAGTTTCGCAGTTGCTTAATGAAATAATTACCTGGGCTAACGACAATTGCTATAACAGCGGCAAGCGCATTATTGATGAGCCTTGGGTGCAAATGAATTTGGCCAAGGTGAGAACAGGCATCGAGGCGTTAAAGTTGATGTGCTACAAGCAGGCTTGGGCGATGACCAACGGCACCCTCGATATGGCGGATGCCTCTGCCGCAAAAGTCTATGGCACAGAGTTCTTTATCGAGGCCTACCGTTTGTTGGCCGAAGTGCTCGGCCAGGTGGCCAATGAACATCTGGATTCAAAGACGGTACAAATACGTGGGCGCTTAGAAATGATGTACCGGACCGCCTCGATCATCACCTTCGGTGGTGGCACTAACGAGATTCAACGAGATATCATTTCTGCTGCGGGTCTATGGATGCCGCGTGCGGCACGCTAGGAGGTTATTATGGATTTTTCATTTTCAGAACAACAAAAAGATGTGCAAAACCTAGCACGCCAAATCCTCACTGAGGAGGTTAGTACTGAGCGTTTAGCCGAGGTAGATCAGCAGCAATATCGTTTCGATGAGCCGTTGTGGGCCAAGTTGGCCGAGGCGGGTTTGCTCGGTGTCGCTATCGCAGAGAATAATGGCGGCATGGGCTTCGACTTTACTGAGCTGTGTTTCTTTATCGAAGAAGTAGGGCGTACCGTCGCGCCGGTGCCGGTGATTCCCGCCCTGGTCAGTGCCGGTTTACCGATTCAGCACTTTGGGAGTGACGAGCAAAAAAATAGATTGTTGCCGAATTTAATCAATGGCAGCAGTCTGCTGTCGGCGGCCTTGATGGAGATTGGCGGAGAAGACCCAGCCGCACCTGTCACTAGGGCGGAGAAAAGCGGCGGTGGTTTTGTCATTAATGGCATTAAAACAGCCGTACCCTTTGCCGATAAGGCTGATCGTATCTTGGTTTCTGTCGCCGTCGGCGATGAGGTTGCTGTGTTGTTGGTCAACCCGAAAGCTGAAGGTGTCAGCCTCGAACGTCTGAAGGTAACCAGTGGCGAGCCGCAGTTCGAAATGACGCTGGAAAATGTTGTGGTCGATGGCGCGGATGTACTGGCGCGCAGTGGCGGTGCGGTGGTGATGGACTGGCTGTCTCAGCGAACAATAACTGCCTATGCGGCGATGCAGGTTGGTATCAGCGATAAATCGATGCGGATGACCGCCTCATACACCGCAGAGCGTAAACAGTTCGGGGTTCCTGTCGCCACTTTTCAGGCGGTGGGACACCGTGCCGCTAACAGCTTTATCGATGTTGAATGCTTGAAGCTGACGACTTATCAGGCGGCATCGTTGCTGGAAACCGAAGACGATGCCGGTGTTGAGGTCGATATTGCTAAGGTTTGGGCTGGCGATGTAGGTCACCGTGTTAGCTATGCATCGCAGCACCTGCACGGCGGTATTGGTATTGATAAAGATTACCCGCTGTGGCGCTACTGTCTGTGGGCTCGACATATCGAGTTAACACTGGGTTCCAGTGCCTCGACACTGGCTCGATTAGGCAAAAGAATTGCCGCCGGTGAGGCGATGGTTGGCTAGGTTACGCCGGTTTCAAGCCTTTGCAGGGGGTGGTTCACATCCCCTCGATGATTAATCTTGATCAGTGTCTTTGTCGGCCAGCAATTGATTTTGCTGCGCCAGCATTCTATCTAACATAGCCTGTTGCTCGTCACTCAATGCCGGCTCGGATAGGTTATCTGTTGGCAGCGGCGGGCTTTCGTCACGCTGGTTGAAACGGTGGTTAATATCAGCAAGGGTATTGATGTTGCTAGCTTGCTCTGCCTGCTGTCGCTGCAGTATTTCGGCGGCTGTCGGCAGGCCGCTATCGATACTATAGGGCTTGTTCGTTGCCTCTTCGTTGGCAAAAATAACAGCCTGGCTGTCGTTGACGGCTTGCTCGCCAGCCTCGGCTTCAGTGTTCTCTTCAGCCGCTTGACTGCCCGGTAATAACTCGAAATCATCTCTGCGCTCGGGCAGTATAGGGCGGCCTTTTTCGTCGCACTCGACGGCGATAATTTTAACGCGCAAAGTGACATTCTGACTGTTGTTTTCTACCAGGGTATTGAGCGCTTCATCTTTGTGTACCGTAGAATAAAGAGTTTTAATTGCCACAGGCAACAGCCACTCACCCTGTTTGTTCAGGTATTGGCCGTATTGATTTTCGAGAATAAAGACAGTCGACATAATGTTACAGTTGGTAGCGAAAAGTGAAAACAATGAGCCTAGTGTAACGTATTAAACCACGATAATGTAGCGAATGAATGACAGGCTTGCTATTGCCTAACAACTCACCTACGGTGGCAATTAATCCCTGACATAATAACAAATAAATGGAAGTAGCTATGATGTTGTTGGCGCATATTTTTGTTGTTGTTGCCGGCCTGGCGTTAATAGGCAGTGCGGTTATTTATACCTGTATGCATAAGCGTTTAAATTCAGATCCGATTCTTGTCGCCGGCTGTATGATGCTGGGTACTTTTTGTCTTGTTTCGGGCATGGTGTAATACGGTTGAAAAATGATAACAACAGCGCTCAGGCGCTGTTGTTAATGAGCGCGTTGTGGCCAGCCCTAGCGCCAGTCTAAGATTACCTTGCCGCTCTGCCCCGATGCCATGATATCGAAGCCCTGCTGAAAGTCATCAACCTTAAAATGGTGGGTGATGATGGGGGTAAGGTCCAGCCCAGATTGAATCATTGCAGCCATTTTGTACCAGGTTTCGTACATCTCTCTCCCATAAATCCCCTTAATAATCAAACCCTTGAATATTACCATATTCCAGTCGATGACCGTGTTTGCCGACGGGATACCCAGCAGCGAAATCTTGCCGCCGTAATTCATGGTCGCCAGCATCTGCTCGAAGGCTTGGTCGTTGCCGGACATTTCTAAACCCACGTCGAAGCCCTCGACCATACCAATGTCTTGCATCGCGTCGCTGAGGTTTTCCTCAGCCACATTGATCGCACGGGTGGCACCCATTTGACGGGCCAAATCAAGGCGATATTCGTTGACGTCGGTGATGATTACATGGCGGGCACCGATGTGCTTACAGATGGCGACAGCCATGATGCCAATTGGTCCGGCACCGGTAATCAATACATCCTCGCCGGTCATGTCGAAGGAAAGAGCAGTGTGCACGGCGTTGCCATAGGGGTCGAAAATAGCAGCCAAGTCGTCGCTGATATCATCGGGTATGGGGAAGGCGTTAGCGGCTGGAATGACTAGATATTCGGCAAAGGCCCCCTCGCGGTTAACACCGACGCCGACGGTGTTATTGCACAAATGACGACGACCGGCGCGACAGTTGCGGCAGTGACCGCAGGTAATGTGGCCCTCGCCGGATACTCGCTGACCTATACTTAATCCTTTTACTTCTTGGCCTATTTCGACAATGGTGCCAACGAACTCGTGGCCGACATGCATGCCCAGTGGAATGGTTTTTTGTGACCATTCGTCCCAGTGATAGATATGCATATCTGTACCGCAGATAGCTGTCTTAGTAATTTTGATCTTAATATCATTGTGACCACAGTCGGGGATGGGGCGCTGTTCAAGCCAAATGCCTTTTTCACCTCGGCTCTTGGCCAGGGTTTTCATTGTTGCCGTCATTACAGCCTCCTATTGAATAATGTTCATCGCACGACCAACCTTGATAAAGGCGGCGACGGCCTTGTCGATATCGGCCAGTGAATGCGCAGCAGACATCTGGGTACGGATACGAGCCTGACCTTGGGGGACTACCGGGAAACTGAAGGCGATGACATAGATACCCTCGGCCAGCATGCGCTCGGCAAACTCAGAGGCGACGGTGGCCTCGCCGAGCATGACCGGCACAATGGGGTGGCCACAGCCAGCAAGGGTGAAGCCGACCTTGGTCATTTCGCTGCGGAAGTACTCGGCATTGTTATTGAGTTTGTCTCTTAGCGCGTTACCGTTATCGATGATGTCGAGCACGGTAAGAGAGGCATTAGCAATCACTGGCGCCAACGTATTAGAAAATAAATAGGGTCGCGAGCGCTGGCGTAGCCATTCGACAATAGGGCCGCGGGCAGAGGTGTAGCCACCGGAGGCACCGCCGAGCGCCTTACCGAGGGTGCCGGTGATGATGTCGACCCGATCGAGCACGCCACAGTGCTCGGGCGACCCCTTACCATTGGTACCGACAAAACCGACGGCGTGGGAATCATCGACCATGACCAGGGCGTTGTATTGATCGGCGAGATCACAAATAGCCGAGAGGTCGGCGATGATGCCGTCCATAGAAAAAACGCCATCGGTGGCGATCAGCTTGTGACGGGCACCGGCCTCATCGGCGGCAATAAGTTGTTGTTCGAGTTCCGCCATGTTGTTGTTGGCATAGCGGAAGCGTTTTGCTTTACAAAGACGAACACCGTCGATGATTGAGGCGTGATTGAGTGAGTCTGAGATGATGGCATCTTCGGCGCCGAGAATGGTTTCGAATAAACCGGCATTGGCATCAAAACAGCTGGAGTAAAGAATAGTGTCGTCCATCTGCAGGAAGTCACTGATTCTGTTCTCGAGTTGTTTGTGAACTTCTTGCGTGCCGCAGATAAAACGGACAGAGGCTAAACCGTAGCCGTCTTTTTCCAGTCCAGCCTTGCCAGCAGCAATCAGCTCTGCTGAATTGGCCAAACCTAAATAGTTGTTAGCGCAGAAATTTAATACCGACTTTCCTTCAATAGTCTTAATTTCGGCCTGCTGCTGGGTGGTGATAACACGCTCACTTTTATAGAGGCCGAGCTCTTTTAGTTCAACAAGTTGGTCGGATAATTGTTGCAATAATTGCTTAGCCATAGCGGCCTCTCATAAATTTTTAGAAAGTACTGGGAGCAGTTGGGCATGCCGAGAAGTAGTGTAATTAAGCTTAGCAGAAAGGCCAATATGATTACTTGCTAGCAGTGTTGCGCTAAATCATTTTTTTAGCGTAAAGAGAAAATAAAGGGTGAATGTATACAAAAACAAGAGTGTTACCGAATAAAAACTTTATTTGAGAAACACTAGTTTCGTTGAGTAACGAATAAGTGTTACTACCTAAAATTTTAGCAACATATGGGGATTGACTCGTAAAAAATTGATGTGAATCATTCGCTGTAGTTTTGAGGCTGCTATAACACCGGCTGCAAAAATACAGACGACATTCCAAACATGAATGCCGTCTGTGTTTTAAATTGTCTCTAAACGATAACAGCGTGTCAGGATACATATATGAAAAAATCACTCTCGCATAAGATTTTTATTGGTTTGGTCAGCGGCCTTATCCTAGGTTCTATCATCCAATATATGCTCGCCGGTATTCCCATCTTTGATGAGTACCTTGTTGGAACAGCCTCAGCCGTCGGAACCATGTTTGTTTCTTTGATTAAATTAATGGTTGTGCCGTTAGTCTTTGTCTCTATTGTTGCCGGTATTTGTGAATTGGATAGCACCTCGCAGCTAGGCCGCCTCGGCGGTAAGATATCGGGTCTCTATTTTGCTAACACCGTGTTAGCGGTTGTTGTGGCCATGGTTATTGCCTACATCTTGCAACCAGGCTCTGGCGCCAACCTCGGTGAAGCCGGTGCCGGTGCCTCTGCATTAACCGAGCAGGGTTTGCCCAATGTGGGGCAGATGATTGTGAATATTATTCCTGACAATCCGATTGCTGCCTTTGCCAGCGGTGATATGCTGCAGATTATCTTTATGGCCATTGTTGTTGCGATTGCCATTAAGTCATTGGGTGATTACGCCAAGCCTGCACAGAGCGGTTTTGCCATGGCCAACGACATTATGATGCGTCTGATTACCATGGTAATGAATCTTGCGCCATACGGTGTGTTTGCCTTGATGATTAATCTTGGTGCCACTCTTGAGATGGACTCTATTATCTCGGTGGCCGGTTATGTTGCCATTGTTGTCTCCATCCTGTTTGCCTGGATTTTGATCGTGTACCCACTGGCCGTCTGGATGTTTACTGGTATTAAGCCATCGGTGTTCCGTGCCAAGACTCGGGAACAGGTATTGTTTTCATTGTCGACCGCCTCTTCCAACGCCACCATCCCTGTGACCACACGTACGCTGGTTGAAAAATTTGGGGTTTCTAAAGCCTTGGCCGGTTTTGGCGTGCCACTGGGTGCCACCATCAATATGTCGGGTGCAGCCATCTACATCGCGGTTGCCGCGGTCTTTGCCACCAATGCCTACGGTGTGACGCTGTCTCCGGCTGAACTGATTACCATCGGTGCGACGGTCTGCTTCATGTCTGTCGGTGTTGGTGGTGTACCCGGCGGTGCTGTGGTGATGATTGCTGTATTGATTCAGCAATTTGGTCTGCCCATCGAAGCATTGGCCATTGTTGCCGCTGTTGACCGTATCAACGACATGGTCTGTACCTCAGCCAACGTGGTTGGTGATGCCGCTGTTGTAACGATTGTCGCCGGCAGTGAGGGTGAGCTAGATCACGACC
Organism: Sinobacterium norvegicum; assembly: GCF_923077115.1. NCBI lineage: Bacteria > Pseudomonadati > Pseudomonadota > Gammaproteobacteria > Cellvibrionales > Spongiibacteraceae > Sinobacterium > Sinobacterium norvegicum. Next base: position 1,109,718 of record NZ_CAKLPX010000001.1, on the reverse strand, counting down.
ACGCCAAAGACATCAATGCGACGTCTAAGCCGGTACAAGAAACGGCGTAATCTTGCTGTTATTGATCTCGACTAAAAAGCCGCTCTTATGAGCGGCTTTTTTATGCCCGATTATTTGTTATTCACTACTCCACTGGTAACGCGTCAGGGACGTTGGGCTGCTAAACTGTCAGTAGATGAGAGGGATTTTATACGCCGAGGTATTACCATGCAGCCGCTAGAAAACCACCACGGTTCTTGCCCCTATTGCGGTGAGAAAATATCGTTACTGATCGACTGTTCACAGGTGCCGCAGAGTTATATCGAAGACTGCCAGGTGTGCTGTAAGCCGATTGTGATAAGCGTGCAGTTTGACCTGCAGCAAGAGCTCAAGGTTGAGCTCAGTGATGAGGGTAATTAGGCGTTGTCTTGTTGGCCAATGGCCAGCGTATATTGCTGGCGATGCCGATTGGCAAAGGCGACCAATGATAACATAACCGGCACCTCGACCAGCACGCCAACAACGGTGGCCAGCGCCGCACCGGAATGCAATCCGAACAGCGAGATAGCCACCGCCACCGCTAATTCAAAAAAATTACTGGTGCCGATCAAGGCTGCCGGTGTGGCGATATTATGTTTGAGTTTAAGACGCTTCGCCGCGTAATAGGTGATGAAGAAAATCAAATAAGATTGAATCAGTAGGGGAATAGCAATCAGCACAATATTTAATGGCTGGGCTAAAATAGTCTCGGCCTGAAAGCCAAACAACAGGCATACCGTTGCCAGCAGGCCAACCATCGATAAGGGTTTTAAACGGTGTACCAGCGCCTCGATATGCCCCTTCAGTAAGACCCGGGTCAGCAGGCCGGCTATCAGCGGCAGCAAGACATACAGTAACACTGATAACAGCAGGGTTTGCCAGGGTACGGTAATATTACTGACGCCTAATAGCAGGCCTGCAATCGGGGCGAAGGCAAAAATCATAATAATATCGTTTACCGACACCTGTACCAGTGTGTAGTTGGCGTCGCCCTTGGTTAATTGGCTCCACACAAAGACCATGGCCGTGCAGGGCGCGACACCGAGTAATATCATACCTGCGATGTATTCACTGGCGGTTTGCGGATCGAGCCAGGGCGCGAAGATGAGTTTGAAGAACAACCAGCCCAGCAGTGCCATGGTAAAGGGTTTTAGCAACCAGTTAATGACGACAGTGAGGATAATACCGCGGGGGTTTCTAGTGACATCCTTCAATGCTGAGAAATCAACCTGGATCATCATGGGGTAAATCATCAGCCAGATTAAGACGGCGATAACAAGATTGACGTGGGCGTACTCTAAGCTGGCAATGGATTGGAAGGCACCAGGAAAAAGCAGGCCCAGTATGATGCCCAGGGCAATCGAGAGCGCCACCCAGAGCGATAAAAGTCGTTCGAAAATTCCCATGAGGCCACCTAATCATTAAACATACGGATAATCATATATATGACTAATCGTATATTCAAGGGGTCTTTGCGGGCGGCTGTCATCACTTGCCACCTTGGCAGTTATTTTGGTTCAGCATTGGTAATTTTGTCTGCTCTGCAGTAAATTATTTTACCGAGGACTAATGAATAAGGCGGCGTCTTGATTGTATCGATGGCCATAAGAAAAATAACCCTGGCTGTGATTAAAATTGGCTTGATAGCGTTTGTGATAATGACGGTGTCAGGCTGTAGCTCGCTTCCAAAACAGGTGCGTAACCTGGCTAAGAGCGATATCGATTTTGTGATTGATGTTCACGCTCAGGAACAGCTCAATATGATTGAGCAACTTACGCGTAAACTATACACCCGCAACCCAAAGGAGCTCAACAAGGCGCCACAGGCAATGACTGTTGAGCAGCGAATACGCATGATTACCGGCCCCCGTGATGGCACTGGATTACCCGTGTTACGTTTTAAAGAACTGCGTTATAAACAGGGGGTGGATGCAATGAATCTGGGGCTCGATAAGCACTGGCAGGGCGACAGGGTGTTTGCTGTGGTCGTCGGCTTAACAGGTATGCTAAAGGAGTCTTATCACAACAAGGCGGAGTTCTATATATTGGACAGCCTGGACCAGCAATCACTGTACAATAGTGCCCGCAATGTTGAGGTGTTAAGTTGGAAAATAACGCACCGCTTTGATCTGCAGGGACGGCAACTATTGCTCACTGACTATCATGGCGAGGATTACAGCGATCACAGCTTCGACCGCCTGTTCGCCCGCATGGCCATGGTACAGGACATGATGGCCGATATTGTGGCATCAAAAACTGATCGGGGTATTAATACCGTCGTCCACGGGGTTGCCAAGGCCTTTTTACCCGTCGGCATATAATGGCGGCGGGCTTCAGAGTTACTGTTTACAGTGTCGCTGATTTTCTCGGCCAAGGCCGGTGCGGTTGTCCTTTTATCATCGGCAATCTTGTCGGATTGCAGTAGTTGTTGAAAATATTGCTGATAAACGCAAAGCAGATAACTGCGTTCCTGATGGTTCCATGGATCGGCGGAGTTGATCACGTATCAGCTTTTCAAAAGATAAAAGCGATGGCGTTTCAATGTCGCGCCTCATTCGAAGTAGCGCAGGCCGCCGTGTAATAGCGTTGATAAGGAGGAGTTGGTGGCCGATAGCAGCGTGTTTTTAGATATCGCTCATTTGTTGCAATAGCCACTGAATAGCGGGGTCGGATACTCGACTGCGATGGTAAAAGATGGACAGAGGAATTTGATTACTGCCCAGTTCTTCTGGCAGGGCAAGCGAAGTGATGCCGGACCATTTACTCTTTACATTACCCTGAAACGTGGGGATCACAAACAGATAGTCTGTGCTGCGAGTGATATCTAATAACGTTTCAATATCATTGCCCTCAAAAGCAATGTGCCGTTGTTTGCCGAGGTCACTCAGTACTTTGTCGATCAAGCCTTTATTGTCCCTGGTAATACCGGGGATAAAATAACGTACATGGGGGGTGGATAAAAAATCTTCGAAGCTCAGGCCAGTGTTAACCATTGGGTGGTCTTGGCGCACCAGGCAAACACCGGCAGCATTTTTAAAGGGCACGGATATCAACTCTTTATTGGCCGCCTCTTTGGCGTGAAGCACAAGATCCGCCTCGCCGTTGGCCAGGGCATCATCGGGGTTTTCTATCGCATCGATGATTCTCAGGCGAAGCTTGGGAGCCAGCGGTGTCAGCTTTTGGATCAGTTGTGGTATCCAGTGATAACTCAGCAGTGAGGGGCAGGAGATAATAATGCGGCTGTCGAGCTCAGCGGGGTCGAATTCAGCGGGCTGTAATAATGAGGACAGGTCGGATAGTACTGGCTGCATTTGTTGATACAGTTCAACGGCTCGAGGCGTAGGCTCTAAACCGTGTGAACTGCGTGCAAACAATGGGTCTTCGAACATGTCGCGAAGGCGCTGTAGGGTTCGACTCATTGCCGATTGGGTAATAAAGCTGCGTTCAGCGGCCCGGCTGACACTGCGTTCCTCCATTAATAGCTGAAGTGAAATCAGTAGGTTAAGGTCGGCTCGGGTTAGGCGGTTGAGATTAATCATGATATTCCCTAAATACATGTATTGTTATTCTAGCCTGATATTAGCGCATATTGCATTAGTTCTTATCCAGACGTCATGGTGTATGATTATGACGATAAAACAACGTGAGAGGGCGGGATATGTCGAACCAAAGGATTACATTAGGGGGAGGCTGTTTTTGGTGTTTAGACAGTATATTCCGCCAATTGAACGGGGTGAGTTCTGTCACCAGCGGCTATCAAGGTGGCGAGCGTAGCAATCCGAGCTATGAACAGATTTGTAGTGGTGCGACAGGGCATGCCGAGGTCGTACGCGTTGAATTTGATGATGCGGTCATTTCGCTGACAACGATACTCGAGGTCTTCTTTACCGTCCATGATCCGACGACGCTGAATCGACAGGGGGCCGATGTAGGCAGTCAATATCGCTCTATTATTTTTTATCAAACACCCCAGCAACAGCAGTTGGCAGAACAGATGATGGCTGACTTAGAGCAGCAAGGGCGTTGGCCCGACTCCATCGTGACGGAGTTACAGCAGGATAAGGATTTTTACAGTGCCGAGGACTACCATCAGGACTACTTCGAACAGAACCCCGGCAATCGATATTGCCAGTTGGTGGTGGCACCTAAAATAGCCAAGTTTTTTAAGCAGCGTCGTGACTTACTGAAAGGCTAGTCATCATTGAGACAAAAAAGCCGCGACTGATGATGCATCCGTCGCGGCTTTTTTATTGCCTACCAGATTGTTATGGCAGTGTTTATTGCCCGAGGGTGGCCACCATCACCGCCTTGATAGTATGCATACGGTTTTCGGCCTCATCGAAAACAATGGATTGGGTCGACTCAAAAACTTCATCAGTCACCTCCAAGCCATTCATGCCGTATTTAGCTGCAATCTCGGCACCCAGTGTGGTTTGATCATTATGGAAGGCGGGCAGGCAGTGCATAAACTTGGTGGTTGCCTTGCCGGTCTTGGCCATTGTCTCAGAATTAATTTGGTAGGGCTTCATTAATGCAATGCGTTCGTCCCATGCCTCTGCGGGTTCGCCCATCGACACCCAAACATCGGTGTAGAGGAAGTCACAGTCTTTAACGCCCTCATCGACGTTCTCTGTCAGGGTGATTTTGGCACCGGTGGCGTTCGCAATTACCAGACACTGATCCACCAAGTCTTGCTCTGGCCAATAGGCCTTAGGTGCGACTAAGCGGATATCCATGCCCATTTTGGCGGCACCGACCATCAGCGAGTTACCCATGTTATTGCGGGCATCACCAAGGTAGGCAAAGCTCAGCTCGTTTAGTGGGCGACCTTCGCCGTGTTCATGCATGGTAAGAAAGTCGGCGAGAATTTGAGTTGGGTGGAACTCGTCGGTGAGGCCGTTCCATACCGGTACGCCGGCATATTCTCCTAACTCTTCGACAATATCTTGTCCAAAGCCGCGATACTCGATGCCGTCATACATCCGGCCGAGTACTCTGGCGGTGTCTTTCATCGATTCTTTATGGCCAATCTGGGAGCCCGAGGGGCCGAGATAGGTCACCAGAGCGCCTTGATCGAAGGCGGCGACTTCAAACGCGCAGCGGGTGCGGGTCGACGATTTTTCAAAAATAAGCGCAATGTTTTTACCTTTGAGTTGCTGCTGCTCGTAGCCACCCTGTTTTGCCTGTTTCAGCTGTAGGGATAGATCGAGCAAGAATTGCAGTTCTTCCGAGGTAAAGTCTAGTAGTTTCAGAAAGTTACGGTTGCGCAGATTAAGGGACACGAGTTACTCCAACAGCAAAAGCTTATTGTTAGGCAGATAAATGCCCAGTTTTTAATTCGATTATTGGATCAAGCCAGCTATCTTTATCATATTTAGGCGATGCGGAGTAGTCGATTCAATCATTAGGCGCATAATAATAGTCATTTACGCTAAATAATAAAGATTTGTTGATCCTCGGCTACTGACTAATGCTTGTCGACATCGCTATAATAGCTGGCGGTGAGGCGGTGGTAGTCGTCAACCAATAAACATTGTGAGGTGCTGGTAGGGAAAATATGATACGTATTTCTCGGTGCAGCCCTCTGTCGTGACAACCACTGTGAGGCATTGAATGGACAATACTCTGTATAAAAAAGACATCTTATCTATTGCAGAGCTCAGTCGTGAGGATCTCGAATTAATTGTATCGACGGCAAAATATATTAAGCAAAACCCGCAACCTGATTTGCTCAAAGGCAAGGTGATTGCGAGTTGTTTCTTTGAGGCCTCGACTCGAACACGTCTATCTTTCGAGACTGCAGTACAGCGTCTTGGCGCCAGTTGTATTGGTTTCGACTCCGGTGGCAACACATCGCTGGCTAAAAAAGGCGAGACACTGGCCGATTCTGTGCAGGTGATTTCAACCTATGCCGATGCCTTTTTTATGCGCCACCCCAAGGAGGGTTCGGCGAGATTAGCGTCAGAGTTCTCAGCTATCCCGGTAATCAACGGCGGCGATGGTGCCAACCAGCACCCGACCCAAACCCTGCTCGACCTCTTCAGTATTTACGAGACTCAGGGCCGTTTAGATGGTCTGAAAGTCGCCTTCGTCGGGGATTTAAAATATGGCCGCACGGTACATTCGTTAGCGCAAGCGTTGTCACGGTTTGATTGTGAGTTCTTTTTTGTTGCCCCAGATGTGTTGCAGATGCCTGATTATATCTGCGAACAGTTAGATGATGCAGGCGTCAAGTACAGCAAGCTGGAGGAGTTCGATAAAATGTTGCCCGAGCTCGATATCCTCTATGTCACCCGGGTACAAAAAGAGCGTTTTGACCCGACCGAATATCAGCATATGAAATCTAAATACGTCTTGAATGCAGGCATGCTTGAGGATGTGAAAGATAACTTAAAAGTACTGCATCCGCTGCCAAGAGTGGATGAGATTGCCACGGATGTGGATGAAACACCCTATGCGTATTATTTTCAGCAGGCTGAAAACGGTGTTTATGCCCGCCAAGCATTATTAAGTTTGGTATTGAAACAGGAGACCTTTGATGTCGAATAATAAAATGCAGGTTCAGGCCATCGAAAAGGGCACGGTCATCGATCATATCGCTCCCGGCATGGGGATTCGCATTCTTAAGTTTTTCGATTTAACCGATAAGCCAGATTGCATAACCGTCGGTTTGAATTTGCCAACAGCCGATGGTTATCAAAAAGATATTATTAAAATTGAAAATACAATTTTTAGCCGCGAACAGGCCAATCAGTTATCGCTGTTTGCCGAGTCTGCGACGATTAATATTATTAACAATTTTCAGGTGGTCGAAAAGTACACGGTCAATTTGCCCGATGCGGTGGCGGCGGTTTTAAGCTGCCCTAACAGTAACTGCATCAGCCATGATGAACCTGTTGATAGCCGTTTCTATGTTAAAACGCGACAGGACAGTATCAAGCTAAGCTGTCATTACTGTGAAAAGGCCTTTCAACCGCGTATTTTTAAAGAATTGAGTTAGCGTTTATTTTTTAGTTGTTATATTCAGGCATAAAAAAACCGGCCAAGGCCGGTTTTTTTATGCCTGTTGCCGTCAGATCTCGGCGGCCAAACGGGTGCCCTGATCGATGGCGCGCTTGGCATCGAGTTCAGACGCAACATCGGCACCGCCAATCAGGTGGAAGGGTTTGGTCAAGCCCTCGGTCAATGCTCGCAGCGGGTCTTGGCCGGCGCAGATAATGACGTTATCAACGTCGAGTATCTGGCTTTGATCACCGATGTTGATATGTAGACCCTGGTCATCAATTTTGCTGTATTCACAGCCGTTAATCATATTCACGCCAGCCATTTTCAGACCGGTACGGTGAATCCAGCCGGTGGTCTTACCGAGGTTGGCACCGACCTTGGATGCCTTACGCTGTAGCAGGAAAACCTCGCGGGCAGACGTTGGCTGCTGCTTGATCATTTGCTCAACACCGCCGCGGGCTTGTAACGTCATATCGACGCCCCACTGGGCCATAAAGGTTTCAATGTTTTGGCTGCTGGCCTCATGCGTGTCGTCGTGCACCAAATATTCGGAGACGTCGAAGCCAATACCACCGGCACCAATAACAGCAACTTTCTTACCGACAGACTTTTTATCACGGAGCACATCGATGTAATTGAGAACCTTGGTGTGGTCGATACCCTCGATAGCCGGCAGGCGTGGACTGATACCGGTGGCGATAACGACTTCGTCAAACTGGCTATTGTTGAGCTGTTCAACATCGACGTGGGCATTGAGTTCGAGGGTGACACCGGTTGCCTGGATGCGGTTGTTGAAGTATCGAATAGTTTCGTAAAACTCTTCCTTGCCCGGCACCTGTTTGGCAATGTTGAATTGTCCACCGATCTCTTCAGCTGCGTCGAACAGGGTAACCCGATGGCCACGCTCGGCGGCCGAGGTGGCAAAGGCCAAGCCCGCTGGCCCAGCGCCTACAACGGCGATGTTTTTAACTGCAGTGGTAGCGATAAGATTGAGTTCAGTCTCGTGACAGGCGCGAGGGTTGACCAAGCAACTGGTCATTTTCAAGCTGAAGACATGATCGAGACAGGCTTGGTTACAACCAATACAGGTATTGATCATCTGGCTTTTGTTGGCGGCGGCCTTGTTGATGAACTCCGGGTCGGCCAGGAACGGACGGGCCATTGAGATCATGTCGGCATCGCCGCGCGCTAATACATCCTCGGCAACCTCAGGGGTGTTGATGCGGTTTGAGGTAATCAGTGGAATTGACAGCTCTTGCTTGAAGCGGGCGGTCACCCAGGTAAAGGCAGCGCGTGGTACCTTGGTGGCTATCGTTGGGATACGGGCTTCGTGCCAGCCGATACCGGTGTTGATAATAGTAGCGCCGGCCTTTTCGATCTCTTTACCCAGCTGTACGACTTCCTCGAAGTTACTGCCGCCTTCTACCAGGTCGAGCATTGATAAGCGGTAGATGATAATGAAGTTTTCGCCGACGGCTTGGCGGACACGACGTACAACATCGATCGGTAGTTTGATTCGGTTTTCATAGCTGCCCCCCCATTCGTCATCACGGTGGTTGGTGCACTGGGCGATAAACTGGTTGAGGAAATAGCCCTCGGACCCCATGATTTCGACACCGTCGTAGCCGGCTCTCTGGGCTTGCTTGGCGGTGAAGATGAAATCGTTGATTTGTTTTTCGATCTCGTCGGCGGTGACTGCGTGCGGCTTGAAGAAGTTAATTGGCGCTTGAATGGCGGAGGGGGCGACTAAACGTTCTCCCATGGCGTAGCGACCGGTATGCAGAATTTGCATACAAATCTTACCGCCCTCTTGGTGTACGGCGTCGGTGATAACTTTGTGGTTGGCAACTTCGTCGTCGTTGTCGATCAGCTTGGTGTGCTCATGGGTTGAGCCTTCGACATTGGGGCCAAAGCCACCGGTGACAATCAGGCCAACACCGCCGCGTGCGCGTTCGGCGAAATAGGCAGCCATTCGAATATGGCCGTTAGGGGCCTCTTCCAGGCCGGTGTGCATAGAGCCCATTAAGGCGCGGTTTTTTAACGTGGTAAAACCTAAATCAAGCGGTTTTAACAGGTTGGGGTAGGCTGTTGTAGTGGTTGTCATAGGTTTCCCGCTGGTTGGCTCAATAAAAAAACTGTAACTAGACAGTGTCAAGATGTGGCTACTTTAGACTGCTATTTTGACACTGTCAAGATCCCCTGCTAAATTGCCCCCATGACTAATGTGAAGAAAACCTATCACCATGGAGATTTACGCCGCAGCTTGCTCGATGAGGCTGTGGTAATGATCGACGAAACAGGCTTCGATGCCATCAGCATGCGTAAATTGGCCGATAAGGTCGGGGTGTCGCGAACGGCTTTGTACCATCATTTTGATGGTAAACCAGCGCTGCTCTCAGCGTTAGCGGAGGATGGCTTTGTGCGTTTTACCGCTGAGCTGCAAGACAATGCCAGGCTGGCCCGCCGGGAGAAGGGCGACAGCTCTGTCAGTGCGCTGCATAACTATGTCGCCTGTTATGTCGATTTTGCGGTGGAGAACGCCGCCTATTATGACCTGATGTTTGGCCGTGAAATATGGAAAACGGCGCAGGCAACAGAGTCGTTGAAAGAGGTGGCCTACGCCTCTTTCAAGACCTTTGTCGATACCGTGGTCGACTGGCAGCAGGATGGTCTATTGGTCGATGATGTCGATGCACTTCGCTATGCCCAAGTCGCCTGGGCCAGCCTGCACGGCCTGAGCCGACTGTTAATTGACGGCATTTATATTGAACAGGCGGCAAGGGCTTCGATGATTGAGACCATGGCCTTGATGATTAGCCAGTGTTTGGCTCGCCCCGAATAAAGGTCATGGTCTGCGCTGTCTGTGGCGGTGGTAGTCGATTGCGATTGATGGGGCTATAATGGCGCGCTAATTTCTTTCCAGGTGTCTCTATGTCTTCTTCGTATGATCAGCGTTTTGGTGGCATCAGCCGCCTCTATGGTCGTGATAACAGCCAGCTCTTTAGCCGTTCCCATGTCTGCGTTGTCGGTATCGGCGGCGTCGGCTCGTGGGCGGCTGAGGCGTTGGCCAGAAGTGGTATCGGTCAAATCACGCTGATCGACATGGATGATATCTGTGTAACCAATAGCAACCGTCAAATCCATGCCATGGCGGATACCGTCGGTCAATCCAAGGTCGAGGTGATGGCGGCGCGTATACGGCTGATTAACCCCGAGTGTGTGGTGTCGGAAATAGAAGATTTCATCACCGAGGAGACGCTGTTTGAGCTGATCGATAAGCGTTTCGATTATGTCATCGACGCCATTGATAGCGCCAATAACAAGGCCCGCTTAATTCATCATTGTAAGCGCAATAAGATTGGTATTGTTACCACCGGTGCCGCCGGCGGTCAGATAGACCCCACTCAGATTACCGTCACCGATCTGACCAAGACGGTAAATGATCCGCTGGCAAAAAAAGTTAAACAGTTATTACGTCGTCATTATAATTTCAGTAAGACGCGTAATTTTTCCGTGCCCTGTGTCTACTCGACAGAGAAGCTACGTTATCCCCAGCCCGATGGCAGCAGTTGTGAAACCAAGTCGGTGATGACAGATGGCGTTCGTTTGGATTGCTCCGGTGGCTTTGGCTCGGCCACGGTGGTAACCGCCAGTTTTGCCTTTGCCGCGGTGGCAAAGGTGCTGGAGAAGCTGGTGCTCAAGGCGGAATTAAAGAAAGCGGCAGAGCGGGGAGAGTAAACTCTGGCTGAACAGAGGGATAAAAAAGGGAGCAGGACATTGCTCCCCGAGTGCTCTTACTTTTCGCCTTCAGCCGTATCGACAATGGCATTCTCGCCAATCCAATCGCGGCCAATCAGCAACTTAAAGCTTAGCTTGCTGCGATCTTTCAGGTTAAAGGCCAGCAGTTGGGTCTCGCCCTGCCATTCGATTTTCATCTTTACCTCATAGCGGTACTCAGAGCTTATCGAGTTGCTGACCTTGATGACCTTGTTAATCGTTGAGGTGATACGCTTACTGTCGCCATTGTTATTGGTGATATCGAAACTGATTGTTTTGCCAACGTTGTCGGACATGTCCTCGGCGGCGTCTTTGACCACGATATTGCTGGTGTTGATCGAGGTTGAGGCGGCGCCGGTATCGACCCGGGCGCTGAACTTCATGTCGCCGTCGACGATATAATCGGAGATCTCACCGATGGTCTGCTTGGGGGCGACATCGATAACCGCGTTGTTGTCGAGCCAATCACGGCCAATCAGCAGCTTGTATTCCATGCGGGAGCGGTCGCGGAGGTTGATCTTAACAATCGAGGTTTTACCATTCCATGTCAGCGTCATAGGTACGACATAGCGGTATTCTACGCCCTGTGGCGTGGTGACCTTGTTAATACCTTCTATCTTCGATTGGACGCGGGTAGGGTTGCCGTTGCTATCAACAATATCAAACTCGATTTGTTTGCCCTTATTGTCATGCATTGATTTGGCTTCATCGACAATGGCGATATTGGCGGCATTAATCGAGGTACCAGTGGCGCCGCTATCGATTCGGGCGCGGAACTCTGAGGAGCCGTTGACTAAGAAGTTGGCTGCCTCGCCGATGACCGGCTTGCTTTTGTCTTCGGTCGGGTCACCTGCCTGGGTGTTGAGACTGAAAAAAGCGGCAAGTAAAAGGGGTAGTACGCGAAAGGACATATTCACTCCATTGATGGGGATGCGTTGATTGGCATTGATCATACTTATGGAAGCTAAGTTTATGTTTTATGTCAATGAATGCTATAGGTAATTTTAGCTATTTAACGCGTATATAAACTAATAGCTCGCCATCTATTGCCGCCTGTCCCATTGCTCGCGGGTAGTCTATTGGTCTGTTATATTCTGGTTGAAATCAAGAAAAATAATAAAATTCAAATAATTAAGGCGTGGTGGCGAGGGTTGAAGACTGCTGCGGCTAGGATTTTAGGCAGTGTTGCTTGGCTGTGGCAACGATGGCGGCCAAGCCATTGCTGCGTGATGGGGACAAATGTTTAGACAGCCCAAGCTGATGAAAATAATGATTGGCATCGAATTGCTGAATAAAGTCGCCATTCTGGCCCTGCCAGGCGGCAATCAGCGCGGCCAAAAGCCCCTTGACGATGCGGGCATTACTGGTAGCAATAAAATAATAGCGCTGATCCTGTGAGTAAATGGTCAGCCAGACTTGGCTCTCACAACCATGGATCTGGTTACTCTCACAACAGAGCTCTGAGGGCATAGGCGGAAGCTGTTTGGCCAATTGCATGATCACGCGATAGCGAGATTCCCAGTCGCCACACTGTTGGCACTGATCTATGAGACTGCTCTCTGTAATACTGTGCCCCAGAGCATTTTGTTCGATGGTTTGTCGCCGCTCTGCCGGCAGACTTTGTTGTAGATAGGTCATAATAAATCACAGGCCTTGGTCAGTGCGACGATGAAGCGCTCGACATCGTCGTCGTTATTGTAGGTGGCAAAGGATACTCTGACCGTGCCTTCAAGACCGAGGTGTTGCATCAGTGGCTGACAGCAGTGATGGCCACTTCTGACAAACACGCCCTGTTCATCGAGCAGAGTGGCAATATCACTGGGGTGACAATCGTCAACGACAAATGAAAACAGTGAACTCTGTTGCTGTGGTTGACCGATAATACGGACGCCGGGTATTGCCGCGGCTTGTGATTTGGCGGATTGCATCAGCCGTTGTTCGTGTTCGGCTATCTGGCCACGGTCTTGCTGGTTGATAAAGGCGATGGCGCTGGCCAGGCCGATGACACCGCTGATGTTGGGGGTGCCCGCCTCAAGACGAAAAGGGAGTTGATTGTAGCTGGTGTGATCAAAACTGACCCGCTCAATCATTTCACCGCCACCCTGCCAAGGGGGGAGTTGGTCGAGTAGCTGATAGCGCCCCCACAGCACGCCCACACCGGTGGGACCATACATTTTATGGCCCGAAAAACAGTAGAAATCACAGTCCAGTTTGGTCACGTCAACAGCGCAGTGCGCCACCGCCTGCGCCCCATCGACCGCCACCAAACTGCCATTGGCGTGGGCCAGGCGACAAATAGTCTCGATCGGGTTAACAGTCCCGAGGGTGTTGGATACATGGCTGACACTGACCAGTCGTGTGTTGGCATTGAGTAATTGCTGGAAGTGATCGAGGTCGAGATCACCGTGTGGGTCAACATCGATAACGCGAATGACCAGGCCAAGTTTATCGGCGACTATTTGCCAGGGCACGATATTGGCGTGATGCTCGAGTTGCGACAGGATAACCTCATCGCCTGCCTGCCAGCCATCGCCGGCATAGGGCAGGGTATTGGCCAGCAGATTGAAGGCCTCGGTGGTACCGCTGGTGAAAATAACTTCTTCAGTTCGAGGTGCGGAGAGGAAGGCTGCGCACAGGGCTCTGCTGTGCTCGTACTCGCCGGTGGCCTTAACGGCCAATGTATAGGCGGCGCGATGAACATTGGCGTTATCGCGGCGGTAAAAATTGCCGACCGCCTCGATCACCTGTTGCGGCTTTTGGCTGGTGGCAGCGCTGTCGAGATAGACGTGACGCTGTTGCTGGCAGTGCTCGATCAGCGGAAATAGTGACGAAATAGGGGTGGCGGCCATGAACGAAAACAACTTGAGAAATATTAAGTCCTGATTATAACAAACATTAACACGGCCGCTAACAACTGTTAGTCGAATCATACAATAGCCATTTATCCCTTTGTGTGTGAACTGGCTAACAGAGATAGTTATCAATGTGCATAGGTTTGCATAAGAGTTGGTGTTAGAATCGTGAGGCAGATATAAAATAATACGTTAGTTGTGGATGTAACAGCGGGTGAGGAGTACCCAATCAGTGACTGCTGCAAAGTATATTGCTCTTATTTCATTAGTCTTTTTATGCTTTAAGCCTTTGATGGCTTCAGGTGATACAGGGCTGCCTGATGAAATAACAGTGACAGAACAGGGGGTATCGGGTGTTATGGTCAGCGCTAATGCCCGTTTTTTCATCGAACACGATCAGGTTTACAGCATCGAGCAGGTACGCCGGCTGTGGCCGTCGATACCGCAGCAGCAGGTACGGGATGAAAGTGCCACCCTGGGAAATGGCGATTCGGTTTACTGGGTGAGAATGGATATACAAACCACAGCGTTGTCTACCCGTGAATGGTTTGTCGGCGTAAACAACGGCAGCATCGATAAAGTCACCGCCTACTTAGTCACAGGTGACCGCGTTGAAGCGGAGGCCGGCATCGATGCCAGCAAGCCCTTTGCTGACAGGGCGATTAAAAACCCCGAGCTCTATATGCCGGTTCAATTAGCGGCCAATCAGCAATATCAGATTTACCTGCGGGTCGAGCACAGTGGCTTTGTCGACAGCCCAGTGGTCTTGATTAGTCGGGATGAGATGCTCAATCACGTCAGCAAAAAACGATTTGAGCGTGGCATCTATTACGGTGCAGTATTGATGATTGTGATATTTAATTTCTGTTTGTGGTTGTCGACCCGTCAGACCGCCTATTTGTTTTACATCTTGTTTACCGCTTCTATAGGCATGATTGTCGCCGTTGTTGAGGGTGTGGCTTTTCAGACGCTGTGGCCGTCAGCCCCGTGGGTCAACCGTTATTCCATCAACGCGCTGATCAATTTGCCGTCAATCTTCGCCATTCTATTCGCCATTTCTTTTCTGAACCTTTCGCTGCACGGTGGTCGCTTGTATGTGGTGTTAATGACGCTGCTTAGCCTCAATGTTGTCAGCATGGTTGTGTCGGTGTTTTTACCGTTTAGTTATGCTCATTTCCTCGGCTCAATAGGTTGTTTAGTCGTTTTTCCTATATTGTTGTTTGCCGGTGCTTTCAGTTGGTATAAAGGCCATTTCTACGCCAAGTATTTCACTTTTGCCTGGTTGCTGCTGTGCATTATGATCTCGTTGATTTCGGCTGCGGCTGTTGATTTTGCTATTGTCGAGATGAATGAGGTTTGGTATTGGTTGCGTCTGGGTAGCATTACAGAAATGACACTGCTGGCGTTTGCCCTGGCGGCAAGAATTAACTATATCGCCATGGTCGGTGAGGCCGCGCGGGCAGAAAGTTCAGCCAAGAGTGACTTTATCGCCCATATCAGCCACGAGCTGCGAACGCCAATGAACGGTATCCTAGGCATGAGTGAGCTGCTCAAGGAACAGCTGACCGACCCCATCCAGCGTCATTATAATCAGGTGATCTATCAGTCGGGACAATCGTTGTTGGCGGTGATTAACGATATTCTTGACTCAGCCAAAATAGAGGCGAATAAGCAGGACGTGGTGTATGCGGCATTTAATATCCGGGCGCTGGCCAACGAGGTATTGTTTGTGATCGAGGCGCAGGCCTTGACCAAGGGGGTCGAGTTACAGTGTCATGTCGATCAACGGATTCCGGTGACGGTGGTGGGTGATGCCCAGCGTATACGTCAGGTGATCAGCAACTTACTCAATAACGCTATTCGTTTTACCGACAGTGGAACGATTGTCTTGACCTTAACAGTGCTGGAGGATGCTATTCGCTTCACCGTTGCCGACACGGGCAGGGGGATTAGCAGCAAAACTCAGCAGACTCTGTTCAATGCCTTCGAACAGGGTGAGGTTGATCAAGAGTCGGAGTTTAAAGGCAGTGGCTTAGGGCTTTATATATGCCGCCGATTGGTGCGATTAATGGGCGGTGAAATATACTGCCAAAGCGCTGAGGGCTTTGGTGCCAGCTTCTGGTTCGACTTAAAGTTACAACCAGGGTTGACCTCGGCAAAGAAAAATATTGCGGCAGAAGAGTCGCAGACTGTTATGGCAAAACTCAATGCCCTGCACCAATTGAGGGTGCTCGTGGCCGAAGACAACGGCGTGAATCAGCTGGTGATCAGCAAGATGTTAGAAAAGAATGGTCACAGTGCCTCGGTGGTTGAGAATGGTCTCAATGCCGTCAATTATTATCGCGAACATCACGGCCAAATTGATGTCATTCTGATGGACTGTGAAATGCCGGTAATGGATGGCTATCGTGCGGTTGAAAAGATTCGCGGCTTTGAACAGTCGCAGGGCCTGCCGCGTATTCCTATTATCGCTTTTACCGCCCACGCGCTACCAGAACATACCGAACGCTGCATTGCCTGTGGCATGGACGATGTGATGGTAAAACCAATAAACGAGAGTGTTATGCGCAAAATGCTGTCGAAGACGCAGTAGCATTTGCATAAAATCATATAGCAGTTGTTTTTTAGAATAATAATCAGCATATCTTCCTGATGAATACCTGCGCTACGTAGCCCACTCGATATTGGATGTGTTTTTAAAAATATTTATTTCTGTGACTTTTTTGATCTAAAAATAATCCTCTTCGTATTACCTATACCGCCAACAGTAATATGAATGAGGAAAAAACAATGTTTTCGACTAAACGTTACACCAGTGCAGTTCTCGTATCGCTCAGCTTGAGTCTTTTTGGCTGTAGCGATGATGATAATGATTCTTCTGACGCTATGGCAGCCAGTGACTCGGCTGCAGTTTTTGATATTGTGGAGACAGCCACTAATGCCGATGATTTCTCAACCTTGGTCGCCGCAGTCAGCGCTGCCGACCTTGTTGCTACGCTGCAAGGTGACGGCCCTTTTACGGTCTTTGCACCCACGGACAGCGCTTTCACTAGCTATCTCGACTCTGCCGGCTTAACGGCTGATGAATTATTGGCCTCAAGCCAGTTGGCTGATATTTTAACCTACCATGTGTTGGCCTCAGAGGTACTGGCTGCTGACGCTATTGCGGTTGCCGGTTCCGATGACAATATTGTCTACACCGTGAACGGACAAGGCTTGGCACTATCGCTCAGCGGTGATGATTTATATATCAATTTATCAAAAGTTATCAGCCCCGATGTACTGGCAAGCAATGGTGTAATTCATGCGGTTGATGCTGTACTAGTGCCCCCCGCAGAGCGCGGTGAGCCAACGGCCAGCATCGTGGATATTGCCGTTGCGGATCCCGACAACTTTTCTAGCCTGGTAACTGCATTATCAAATGCTGGCCTGGTATCTACCCTAGAGGGTGATGGTCCTTTCACCGTATTTGCTCCCACCAATGATGCGTTTGCCAAGATACCAGAAGCGACACTGAATGCGCTGACCACAGAGCAGTTGACAGCCGTGCTGACTCAGCATGTGATCAGCGGTGAGGTCGATTCAATCACCGCCTTCTCACTCAACGGTCAAACAGCAAATACCCTCGCTAATGAGGATGTTGCTATCGACATTGTTGACGGTAAGCTGATCGTTCAGGGGGCAACCGTGGTCATGACAGACATTTATGCGACGAACGGTGTGATTCATGTAATCGACACAGTGATTACTGAAACCCTCGAATAACTCACCGGTTGTTACTAGCCGCTATGGTGTTGACCCACCATAGCGGCTTTTTTGTGTCTGAATATTATGCTTACAGCGTTCATCGGCTAGATTGGGCTGTACCATTTTTTTCAGGCAAAAAAAAACCGCAGCGAGCTGGCCACTCGACTACGGTAAAAAGGGTAGTTTGTTGTCGCCATTGCTGAAAATATCAACAACCGCAAAATGCTTATCAATTTATACGCTGACAGTACTTATCTGGATCAAAAAAAGAACACGCAATATTTGACCCACGGCTTTGAAGTAAAGCGTTGCTCGTCAGACCTTGTTACCGCTTTGTTGGCAGAGAGTGGGTTGCGGTGGTTTTAAATAGCTGACGAGGTGCTTATGTTCCGATAGAATATTTATTCAGTTGAGCGAATTTTTGACCATAAAAATCCAGGGAATCTAAACCATGAGCGAAGTCATCAACGTCGGCGCCACCGAATCATTAATGGTGGCAATTTTGGTGTTGTTTGTGGGGGGGTGGATAAAGCAACTGATCCCTCCATTAAAGCGTTTTAATATTCCCGATCCAATTGTTGGCGGCCTGGTCATGGCAGCGATGATTACCTCGCTTCATTTTAGTCAGGTTAATGTGGTCTTTTCACTGCCACTGCAAAATACCTTTATGCTGATGTTTTTCAGTACCGTTGGCCTGGCGGCAAGCTTTCGACTATTGGCCCAGGGCGGCAAGAAAGTGTTGGTTTTTTTAGCGCTGGCCTCAGTGTTTATCATCTTGCAAAATGGCGTCGGTGTGACGCTGGCTAATCTACTGGGTTTGAACCCGCTACTGGGCTTGATAGCGGGTTCTATTACCCTGTCGGGCGGTCATGGTACCGGTGTCGCCTGGTCGCAGATCTTTGCCGAGCAATACGGTTTGCAAACGCTGGAGCTGGCGATGGCGGCGGCGACGTTTGGCTTGGTCATGGGGGGCTTGATTGGTGGTCCGGTGGCCGAGCGTTTGATCAAAAGAAACAAGCTAGAATCGCCCTATGGCGTCGGCGGTAATCACCATGTCGATCACCCCGACTTGGTGACCTATAACGAACTGGAAGAGGATCGAATCACCGCCAAAAAAGTGATTCAAACGCTGTTTCTGTTACTGGTGTGTATCTTGGGTGCCAAGGAGATCAAAGAGATTGTCGACTCCTTCGATGTCAGTTGGTTGAAGCTACCCGACTTTGTCTACGCCTTATTCATTGGCGTTATCATTACCAACCTCACCGAGGTGACCAAGGTTTACAAAATTAACAATGAATCCGTTGATATCCTCGGTACGGCCTCATTGTCGTTGTTTTTAGCAATGGCGTTAATGAGTTTAAAGTTATGGGAAGTCTTCGAGCTGGCCATACCCCTGCTGATCATCTTGCTGGTACAGACGGTGATACTGGCGCTGTTCACCTTCTTTGTTACCTACAAGTTTATGGGGCAAAACTATGATGGTGCCGTCATCGCCGGCGGGCATTGTGGTTTTGGCATGGGAGCCACGCCAACAGCGGTGATGAATATGGGCTCGCTGGTGTCGCGTCACGGCCCTTCGCCTCAGGCGTTTATGGTGGTGCCGATTGTCGGCGCCTTCTTTATCGATATTGCCAATCTCATCATCCTACAAAGTTATATTGCCTTTATTGGCTAAGGCTTGCTCGCCGATTGGAAGAACTGCCATAACTCAATCGGCGCGTCCATGTCCCCGGCATCGCCGCCATAGAAACGGCCATAGCGAATGAGCGTTGATGGTATGACGTGCCCCGAGCCAGTGAGGCGATACAATCGCACCTGAATGTTATTGTCATTTTGCCAGTGTGTTAGCGTAATTCGGGTAGCTGAATCGCCATCGCGCTCGGGTATTTGCCGATGCAATGCGGCTTTGTCTGCGCCGGATAACTGACGAAAGTAGTTGGCCGAGTCTGTTGACGAGGTCACGACTCCGCGGCTTTTATCACCAGCGACGACGACCAGTCCGCCCTCATAAGGGTTGATCGGGTCCTCGGTGCCATTGAGGATGGCAATGGATACCGGTGTTGATGATTGTTGGCAGTCAAGGTTGTCGTCGATGGGTAGATTGGCTGCTATCGGGGCGAGGGCGGCAAAGGCCTCGGGCATCTCCAGGGCCAGACGATAAACCATATGGCCGCCATTTGAGAAGCCGGTGGCAAAGACACGGGATCGATCGATCTGATGGTTCTCGCTGAAATAGTTAATCATAGCGTTGAAAAAAGCGATGTCGTCGATGTCTTCTACATTGGCTGCATAGCTGGCGCTTGCTCGACAATCGTGCCAATGATGCTTATAACCATCGGGATAGACGGCGATAATATGATCGCGGTCGGCAATATGATCAAACTGATAGGCGGTTAGCTGGCGCATCTTTTCGCCGTCCCCCTTGGAGCCATGTAGGGCAAAAATCAGTGGTCTGTCGACGTCAATATCGGCCGGTAAATAATAGTGAAAGCTTCTGTTGTTGCCGTCTATTTTTAGCGTTGCGGAGATGAACTGACCAGAGAGAGTGGGTATTGGTGCAAGAGAAACATGGAGAAAGACGTAATAGCCAATGAAGACGCTGGATACAATGAGCGTTAATAGGGCGGCAAACTTTTTCAGCATGGGGTAATTCTCGTCGCTTAATTGTTGTTTTTGTTATGTCGCTTATCGATCCATAGGCAGACAAGAAAAATTATTGCCAGCCCTGTAACCAGTGTTTTCCATCCGCTAAATCACGCCAATCAATGCACTCACTGCGCTTATTGATAATGGCTTCAATGAGGCAGCTGATGACGATGTCGTCCTCGTCAAACTCAACCTCAGTAATCATAAAGTGTTTTTCTTTGTGGCGTGGGCTGACCGCCGTCCATTTACTGTTGAGTAGTTTTTTTGGGTTGATTGTAGTCATCGCTGGCCTCTGTTTGCTGTAGGGCTTTTACCGCCGAGTATGTAGATACGCAATAAGGCACGAGATAGGTCAGTGCAATTTGTAAAAAATTGTCGCTGCCCAGTGTAAACTGCAGCATTGCAGGGCCATGATTGATGATGGCGAGGACGGTGCCGACTAACAGCGATAGTTTCAACGCAGTACTGACGACACGGGGACGAATGGCCAATTGTATAAAAGAAGGCTTCGATATCATAGGGGACTACTCCGCCGGCTAATTTAAATCGGCGGCATACTCTTTCAGTAACGCCAGAGGAATAATGTCCAGCGCCTTTTTATGGGTGCTTTGCAGATGCACTCTCGGCGCCATATTATTGTCTTTAGCTTCCAGCCATCGCAGTGCGCAGAGGCACCAGCTGTCGCCAGGTTTTAAACCGGGAAAGTTATGCTCGGGTACAGGGGTTGATAAGTCATTGCCTCGAAACCGGGAGTATTCAAGAAAACTCTGCGAAATAGCGATACACACAGTATGAGAGCCAACATCTTCTTCACAGGTGTTGCAGCTGCCGTCGCGAAAGAATCCGGTGACTGGATCTTGGCAGCAGCTTACTAACGCTTCGCCTAAGACGTTAATCGATTTTTCTTTTTCCATGTCAGTCCCGTCTATTGTGCCTTCATATAGTGTTCAAGGGCTTCACCCATGGCTTTGTGCAGCGTATTAATGCCCTTCAGTGGCCGAGCCATGACCTTGAAATCGGTAATCAGATTATCTTTATTCCAGGAGATCATATCGACGCCGTTAATGGTAATGCCATCGATAATGGTTTCAAACTCTAGCAGGGCAAAACCGTCATCGTAAACCTCGCGCACATACTTAAAGCTATCGTTAAACAGTGCGGTGGCGGCACAACTAAGATACATCTTGGTGATTTCCTTACCCTCTTGCACGGTATGAATAACAGGGGAGTGCATACGAGCGTCATCGGCCAATATTTCATCAAGCAATGCGGTGTTTTGGGTCTTGAGTAGTTGGTGCCATGTTTGGATAACACTGGGAATCATGATAGCGCCTTATTATGTTTTTAGAGAGCATAGGCTATTTTTTTCGCCAGAAAAACCATTATATTGAATTATTGGCAGGGCGGTATATTCGGTATCACCAGCACAGTATTACTATCGCTCGCTATCATTGTAGAATGGTGGTATTCAGCTTTCTCGTTGTCGAGGAGCGGTGTGGACTTTGTTCGCTAACAAACTGTCGAGGATTTATTATCTACTTTTTAGAAGCCAATACGATTATTCTGCTGAGCCTGTGGAAGACCTATCTTGGCCCGGCTCTGGCAGTAGGCTTTGGCATGGGCTATATCGAAGCCGTAGGCTATACCCTGTTAGGTGCTGCGGTAACGGTGTTTACCACACTGGCTTTTGAGCGCAGGCTGACCCGTTGGTCCAAGCAGGTTGTTATTCTATTATCATCGAGTGAAAAGCCTCGGCGAGTGGTATTCAAGCCAAAGCTGCGTCGGGCGCTGCGCTTTTACCGTCGTTATGGTTTTTGGGGCTTGATGATATTGACGCCGATTTTGATTGGTTTGCCGGTGGGGGTTTGGATTGCCGTTCGCCTCGGTACGGCAAAGCTTAAGGTGGCTATCAGCGTGTTGCTCGTGGCCTTTATCTGGTCGACGTTATCCTATGCTGTCGCGGTGAAGACGCTACAGCAACTGGCGGTATAAACCGCCATTAATAGCCTTGTAATTCGTCGCTTTCATAGACTCTTACTGCAACGGCGTCGTCTTCATCCGCCGTGTGGTACAACGCGCGGGCTAATGCATCAATTGCCAGCGGTTGGTATTTTTTTAGCCCCAAAGCAAACAGTGGTTTCAGTACGGTCGACACAACATTGCCAACGGCTTCTGCCCAGCGTAATTCTGCCCGCGGCCCTTTCAGCAGGGAGGGGCGAAAGAGTCGTAGATGGGGGAGTTTTTGTGCAATCAAAGCGGTTTCGATATCGCCCTTGGTCCGGTTGTAAAACACTGTTGACTGGCTGTCGGCGCCCAGTGCGCTGACCATATTAAAACTGTTGATTTGACACCGTTGAGCAAACTGCGCCGCCGCCAAGACAAAATCAAAATCTACCCGGCGAAAGCCCTGTTTGCTGCCGGCCGCCTTGATCGTTGTCCCAAGGCAGCAAAAGGCATCCCCCCCTGCCAGCGCCGGCATAACCGCCAGGGTATCGAGGGTCTTGAGATCCGCCTCAAGCCAGTGCAGCTTTGGGTGCGCCAGCGAGGTTGGTCGGCGGGCAATCACCGTGACCTGCTGATAGCGATCATTGTCGAGGCACAGGGTTAGCAGTTGCTGACCCACCGCGCCGGTGGCACCAAATATAATGGCTTGTTTCGTCATCGTAGAGCACCTGTTGTCGACTTAATTTAGGCTAGGAGTATACGATAAGCCGCCATGGTTAAACACTGTCCAGGGGCATCAGCCTTGTTTGACCGGGCTATGGGCTGGCAGTACCAGACGGATTGAGCGAGGGACAATGTCAAAACGAATGCGGTGAGCGGCGATAGGTTCGCCATCGAGATTGGTTGGTATCCTGTTGTCAGAGGCCCATTCTGCCCAGGGTGTTTTAAACCGTTTGATGTATTGGCCATTGAGGCTGGGATCGCGTAATTCTTGCAGTACTTGCAGGGTGGCTTCTGGCGGAAACCCGACAAGGGCGATAATATCGAGCAAGCCATCATCGATCAATGCCTGTGGTGCCAGCTGTTGCCCACCACCGGCCTGACGGCCATTACACACCGCGCCGATGATGACCTCGCCATCGATGCTCTGATCGGGTAATGTCAGCCGCCCCTGATAGGGTTTAAAATTCAATGATTGTACTAAGCCATTGAGGGTATAGGCGCCGCCACCGAGAAAGTTCTTCAGCTCTACCGGCGTGGTTGTTGTTATGTGGGCGCCAAAGCCGCCACTGGCAATATTGATAAAGTACTCATCGTTGGCTTTGACGCAGTCGACGGCCGTTGCGCTGCCTGTTTGAGCCAGCGTCAGCGCAGCCTCGGCTGCTGCGGGGATCTGACAGGCGGTGGCAAAATCGTTGGCCGTACCCAGTGGCAGAATGGCCAATTCAGGCCTCTGCTCGGCGGGGTGCTGCATAAGCGCCTCGACTATTTCTTTGACGGTGCCATCGCCGCCGCCGACAACGAGCCGCTGGCAGCCCTCGGTACAGGCCTCTGCAACCAAACGGGCAACATCCCCCGCCTCCCAGGTGGCTCGTACCTCGACAGGGCTGTGAGATCGGGCGTTGAAAATAGCCGTGCGCACAGTTTCCTGTGCTGCTTTCTTGCCATTTAAAATAATGCGTATGTGGTGCATTGGCCGCTCCCTGATTGATGGCTAAAAAGGCTTACTAATCAGTGTACTGGAACGCCGGCAATATAGGGGTGAAGAAAAATCACCACAGCCAGTATGGCCAAGCTGATCAGGCCACCTTTTATTTCTACTTTCCACGAGGGGCTGTCGGGTTTAATCCATTCACCCTCCCGTCTATTGATAAAAATCATCTCCAGCAGTGCCCAACAACCCAGTCCGCTAAATAGAACGACAGAGCGTGAGTCGCCATTTAATAATAAGTGCGCCGTCGACCAGGTGACAATACTGGCAAGCTGTGGATGGCGAATCACTCGTTTAATTCGTGTCTGATGTTTTGCTGCGCCAAATAGCAGAAAGGTGATGACCAGCAGTAGCATTGCCACGGGCTTGGCAGCCGATAACGGTGAGTATATATACTGTGGCACAGAGTCGCGCCAGCCAAAGATAATCAGCGCCAGCGATAAAAGCAGCAGCAATGAGAACATGGCCGCGTAAAGCGAACTGCCTAAACGATTGATGACGGCGGTTTTAAGCGACAGCCCAATCGATGGAATAAAGTGAACCAGAGACCACAGTACGATACCGGAAATTAGAAATGCCATAAGCTACCCTCAAGTTGAGATCGATGACCCCGATGACCCCGATGTTAGTATTATCTACCTGACAAATTAGCACTTATTAACCCAACCCCCAACTCTATTTGCAAACCTCAGAGGCTGGCGGGAACATATTCGGGTGGCGGGGATGGTGACGAAGCCATGATCAAAACTGCCCAGACGCGCTGATATTGGTTGTTATAATCTGTTGTTTGAGCCTCGTCGTATGTTTAGAAAATTGGGCCTGTTGATGTTTGCCGATGAAGCGTGTTCATCATGTTTTGTTGGTTTAGCGTGATAATGAGCAGAAAAAATTATCAGTAGTACTGCCGCATAACTGCCTTAAGTCTTTGTCACTAAATTTTTTGTTGATTATGCATTTCTTCTTTAATTGATCTTCTGTAGAGATTATCTCTTTGGTGGTGTTCAGTAATTTTAATGCCAGGTCGTTTTGATGGTGGGCGGTTTGATTCATCATTGATTGAGTTTCTTTAATATTTTCTTCCAATTTCCAAGAGGCATCTACCAGTGCGTTATACGTATCTGTAAATGCATTGTACTCATCAACCTGATTGCTCGGTACCGGCTGCCTAAAGGAATCAAGCGTATAATTATATCGGTCAATTTCTTTATTTAATGATTTTAATTCAGATACTTGTTCTTTTAGGTCGAAAGAGTGTAGCTGATTTTCTGCCAACTCATGTTGATGCTCGTTGCTGGTGGTTGAATGTTGAGTAATCAGTTTACTATAGTGATCGCCTATGGCTAAACACTCCTGTGCTTGCCCCCTGGATAATGCGTTATCAACAATATCTGGTGTCTGGTGGCTTGACGGGTGGTTATTTACTTGAGTTGGTGCTGGTATCTGGTTGGTTGGTTTTTCATTGATATGGTTTTCACTTATTTTTTGTATGACACCGTTATATGTTTGTTTTATTTGTGTGGAAAATAATGCGGCAGTTAAAATTGAGCCATATAAAATGATGCTGGCAGTTGATGTTTTCATTATTGTATCTCTAAATTTTTTTTAAAAATCAGTGTGTGTCTGGAAAATTGAATTTAATTTTACTGAAGCATGGTTTTGATGTGAAAATAGTAATCACAGAAATTAAATAATGATTACATGCTCTTCCCAGGTCATCTTCTACATTGATTATTTGGTCCTTCAACTTAACGCTGAAGGTATACAATGACCACCCCGTGTTGGGTTGACTAAATTCACTAATACACACGCCATCAAAAAGAGCGCATAACGTGGCTGATAAATTTGCCAGTACTTGAGCCCAATAGACTCTGGTTTCTTCTTTTTTCCCCTATTTTAAACGCCATAGAGCGAGTAGACAACATCGGTAATTCGGTGAGAAAAATGGCGATTTTGGCGCAGAAGGCGCAGGGTTTACAGTATCGGTAACAGCCTTGTTAGGTTTTGAACGCACGATAATGGACTGCAAAGTAAATAACAGCGCCCACACCACCACTGTACAGGCATAGTTTGTGTAATATTGTTGTTGAAACCATACCATGCAAGTCGTTAGTTAGCGTAATTGGATAAAAGGGCTCTACATCTGTGTGCATTATGCTGTCGAGAAATACATGACTAAAGCTACCGATGAATGCGCTTACGAAGGCGACCCACCAAGCAATGCGAATAGGTTGATATTTGTCGATAGCAAGAACCTTCAGGCCTAGCTCTGAAAGACATTTTCCGGTGAGGGCTGAGAAAATCGCTAGAATAATGGCGCCAACGTAAGTATGAGTAAAACCATGTAGATGACCTTCTCCCGTCATGAGGACAATCAACGGCTGAATATCCATTACAATTTGAGTCCAGCCGAAGACCATTAAGCTAAAGCTACTTTGTAAGATCGCTTTAATTAAAATACCTGGTCCCATGTGTATTGGCGTAAAGGGCATAACTATCCTAGGGTTTTAACGTCTTTATTGGATGCATAACGCCGTTAGCCAAAACGCAGAACCCGTTGGCGCCCAGTGAGTGGAGCGAAGCGCAACAATGTTGCCTAACCTTGTTCTACATTTTTAATCTGAGAGATAGTATTCAACGGTCGAAACAACCCTGATTTTTTTGATATGTGGATTGTTTTTGTCTCGTGGTTTTATACTAAATTGTCCTTGAGATGCTTTCTTGATCTTCCCAAGCTTACTATCGGAGTCTTTAGCGAACTTCTCCGCTACCTCTCTTGCTTTTCTGGTCGCTTCTTCAATCATCTCTGGCTTAACTGTGTTTAAATCTGTGTAAATATATTCTGTTTGCGATTGATAGTTGCCGCCTGTAAATACTATCCCTTGTTTTCCTAGCTCAGATAATTCACTCATAACTAAACGAGACGCTTCAATGTTTTTTGAATAGACTGTGACTGTTTGAATAGCAGTATAACGGAATTCAGCTTTAGCATTGTTGCCCCATTGCTGTGCTGATTTATCAGTTATAGCTGGTGAGGAATAAGTAATTTCTTGTGGTGAAACACCGTTCTTTACAAGAAAGACTTCAATTTTTGATGTGTTTGTATCAGTTGAGTTATATAAGTCCTCAAGGTCATTGCCCGTTACGGTAAATTCAATTGGCCATAAAATAATGTCAGCATCAACCTCTCTTTCTGATAGCCCTTTGACTGTGACGCTTCTCTCATACTGCTTAACCTTAATCGCCGCATCACCTAACTGAAAACCTAATACACTTAGGCCAATGGCTATAGAGATGCCTAAAATTAATGCGCCCGTAGTATTGCTTTTAGTCACTTGATTCTCCTTGGTGTATAACGCCGCCAGCACAGGCGAGAAAAACATAGTGTAGCGCCTGCATCTGTTGCAACGATGTTGCGTAAATCGATTTGCAAGCTGCTGATTGTGCACATGATATCGCTTGTCCTAAGGATATCTCAGGGGTATACGAAACTGTGTAGTTACTCGATATAATTGTTATCTGTATGATAAATTAGCATTTTTTCGTCTAATCCCCAAAGGCATTTGCACAATCTTTACACGGCTTATGCGAGATTATAGCTTGCAGACTGAGAAAACCTATCTTGATCATTATTTGGGCGAGCGCCAGGCATAAAAAAGCCGACGATTAGGTCGGCCTTTTAATGCGCTGTTAGGACTAACCAACGTATTAGGCGGCGCAGATGGCGACGCCATGATTGTGGATCTCAACCAGTGCCTTGTGCAGGCTTTGCACGGCCTGGTCGTAGTCATCTTCTTCCAGCACAAACTGCATATCCACCTGACGCATCGATTGGTGCATGGCCAGTACCGAGATGTTGGTGGCGGCAATGGCGCTGACGGCCTGGGCCAGCAGACCTGGGACTTTCATATTGCTGCCGATGGCAGAGATGATGGCCACCTTGCGGACGCTGTATTCGGCCTCGGGATAGATGCGCTCCAGCGCGCCCTGAATCCGCTTTACTGTCTTCAGGTTGGTCGACAGGTAGTGGGTAATGGTATTGGCGTTAATATCCTTGGTGATAATATCGCCCTTGTACTGCTTGATGGTGGCCAAAATATCGCGGTCATACTGATCGACTGAGCCCATCATCTCCTGGTCGAATAGCTCTAGCGCATAGACACCCTTGCAGCCGGCAATGATCTCGACCCTGGGTGTGCTGCTGACGTAGTCGTCGGTGATCAGCGTGCCGGTGTGTTCCGGCTCGAAGGTGTTTTTCACTCGCAGCGGTATAGACTGCTGACGCATGCCCTTGGCGGCTTTCGGGTGGATCGCCTCCATACCGAGGTTGGCTAATTGGTCGGCAACATCGTAGTTGGTACGGCCAATAGGCACGGCCTGGCTCTCGCCAACCAGACGGGGGTCGGCGCTGGAGAGGTGGTATTCCTTGTGGATAATCGCCTCGCGAGCCTCGGTTAAGACGGCGATACGGCTGAAGGTCATCTCGCTGTAGCCGCGGTCGAAGCTGGCCATCAAGCCATCGGCGCTGTGGGTATAGCCGGTGACTATCGGTAATTGGCTGCTGTAATCGATGTCTTTCAGCGACACCAGAATGCGCTCATCGAGGGGCAGGTGTTGATTGGTATTCCAGCCGCTGAGATCAACAAAGACGGCGTTGACGTTGTCGCGCTGTAATAGCTTGGCGGTGTTATAGGCCGAGTGGGCCTCGCCGATACTGGCCAGCATTTCGCGTACGGTCAGTAAGTGAGCCTCCAGTGCGAAGTGGCCGTGGCCGCAGAGGTGCTGTAAGTCCAGCAGGCAGCGTTCGGCGTCGTCGAGGCGTTCATCGATAAACAGGTTGGCTTCGACTAATAGCTCGGTGTCTTCAAACAGCGATAAGTTGATGTCGTGTAGGCGCTGGCGCAGTTCGCTGAGGGCTGTCTTCCAGCTCTCGTCGCTTTGGCTGGCGCGGAACAGACCATAAATGCCTGGCAGGCCATCTTTTTTGTGCTCGAGCAGTAAGTCGGTAATGCCGCCGTAGGCTGACACGACAAAGACACGTTGATACAGGTCACCGTTGACTGGCTGCATCACAATATTATCGCGGATAGCGACATAATTGCTCATCGAGGTGCCGCCAATTTTCTCTACTGTATGTTGGTTCATATCGTCGTCGCTTTGTTGTTTCTTGTCAGATAGATCAAGCCGATGCTATTACCAGCAGCCTGCCATTGTCGGCGCTGTCGGTTTTTCGGCGGGCTATCATAGCACTGATTTGACTTTGAATCTTGTGTCGATAACGCTGAAACCGTCACCAATAGGCTAAAAATGAGGAAAAACCGGCGCGATGGGCCGGTTTTGAATGCAGAGTTGCCCCCTGCTATTACCGTCGCCTTTGTTGCAGGGCGACGGGTAATAGAGGGGCTGGGTGTCGCTTAGAAGCTGACGCGGGCACCAACTTCCAGCGAGCGTCCTGGTTCAGGGGCGACATCGCGGAGGAAGGAGGTCGAATTGCGGATCTCCTCGTTGGTCAGGTTCTTGGCGCGCAGGAACAGCAGTGTTTCAACGCGGTTGCTGTCAATGGTGTAGTTCACAGCGGCGTCGACACGGGTATAGCTGTCGGTTGGATCCTCGTTAACACCGGGATCGTCCTGAGCGCCGGCATGGGTGGCGCGCAAGTAACTGCCCCAGTTGTTCATGTGGAAGTTCAGCGTGCCGCCAAAACGGTACGGGGGCAAGCGCGGTACCGCTGTGCCGTCGGCGTTTTGACCATCGATCACATCACCAAATACATCAACATCCCAGTCACCGAAGGCGCTGTCCTCGGCCAGTACGATGTTACTGGTCAACTCGATGCCTTTAAAGGTGGCATCCTGCTGCTCATAGCTATACACATCGATGTGATCGTTATCCGGGTCGCCGTGGTCGTGGCCGTTGTTTTGTAGATAGATATAGTCGTCAAAATCGTTGTAATAGGCGGTGATATCACCGCTGATACGGTCGAAGTTCCAGCGCAAGGAGACGTCAATATTGTTCGAAACCTCGGTGTTCAACTCCTGATTACCCAGCTGAATAGTACCGGTGGCACCGTGAATAATATTATGGCCTTCGACGTTGGAGTACAGTTCATCAATGCTGGGGGCTCGCTCGGAGCGTGACAGCGCGACACTGCTCGACCAGTGCTGATGGAACTGCCAAACCGTTGAGGCGGATAGGCTGAAGCTGGTGAAGTCACGGTCCTCTGCTTGACTGCCATCGCTCTTGAACTGGTCGTGGTCAATGCGAGCACCAAACTCATTAATCCACTGACCTGTTTCGAAGCTCTCGACCAGGAAGAGACCGTTGCTGTAGTGCTTGGTCAGTGGGATCAGTTCCTCGCTACCCTCGTCGTGCTCGTCGTGCTCGTCGTGCTCGTCAGCGTGGTCGTCATGATCATCATCGTGGTCATCGTGGTCATCGTGATCATCATGGTGGCCAGCCAATGCCTCAAATTCACGAATCTGGTTTTGCATGCCGATAACACCCTGCCAACCATCGGCAAGTGAGTGAGTCGCTTCGAGGCGGTTTTCCCAACTGGTACTGTTATAGGTGGTGGCAACCTCGTGCCCTTCATACTCCTTGTGTTGATAATCGGTATAGGTCATGTGCCATTTGATATCCTCGGCCCATGCCTGGTCCAGTTCATAGCCACCGGCAAGATCGTAGCGAGTCTGGGTCAGATCGATCCAGACGTTTTCCTCGCCGTGTTCCTCGCCGTGCTCATCGCCGTGCTCATCGCCGTGCTCATCGTCGTGGTCGTCTTCGTCGTGCTCATCGTGACCGCCGCCGTGGTTGTGTCCGCCCTCGGGTATACCGTAGGTGTTTTCGAGGTGGGCAACAGAGAAGCCGAGATAACCCTTGTCGAAAATGCGTGAGAATCCACCGGTGACATTCTTGGTGCGGCCGTCACTGTTGTGAACGGTATTTTGGCTCTGATTTTGCGGCTCACCAATAATAGGGTCAACCGGGACTTCAACATCGTCCCAGTCGCGGTAAAGACCATCGAAGTGCCAGCCCCAGTCGCTGTTGCCGCCGTCGAGCTTGATGATGCTGGTACTGCCGCTGGAGGCCGAGTCATAACGTGTTTCGACCGCGCCGCTGATGCCTTCGGCACCGGTGGTGGGGATGCGGTTGTCGATGACGTTGACCACGCCGCCGATGGCGCCGCCGCCGTAAAGTAGGGTAGAGGGACCTTTGAGTACCTCGATTGACTCGGCCAGTACGGGCTCGATGGTCACCGCGTGATCGGGGCCTGAAGTAGAGGCGTCGATATTACCGGTGCTGTTTTGCAGGATGCGGACACGGTTGCCCTGTTGGCCACGAATAATCGGTTGGCCGACACTGGGGCCAAAACTAGAGCTGGCAATGCCCGGCGTCGAGGCGAGGGTTTCGCCGAGGGTATTGCTCGCCTTGTTATGCAGCTCTTCACCGCTGATGACCATGACCGGCAGCGCTGTCTCAGCTTTTTTACGGTTGAGTGCGGTAGAGGTAACCACCACTTCTTCCAGTCTGTCATTGTTGTCGCTGGCAAAAGCAGTGGGGGCAAGCAGTGGTGTGGCGGCACTGACGGCCAGCGCAATAAGTGATTTCTTCATCGAATAGTTAACCCAGCCTGATACAGTTCAGGCGTACATTATCGCGGCGAACAAAAGCCGTGAATAATATTAAAAAACGCGAATTCTCGGCAGTTAGCCGTGATAAAAAACGCAATATTGGAATGGTTTAAGCTATCGAGGCGGGTGGGGCGCGGCAGTGGTAGCGAACAATGGTGGCAGATTTTTTGCTGCTCTCATCGACGATCTTATACTGGAAAACATGGGGTGATGAGGCTTCGAAAACAATGCTGCTGTCGAGGCTGACCAGGTCAACACCACTGCGGTGTTGATAAAAAGAACAGTCAACATGGTGTTGCTCTTGCTCTTGATAATCGTGCACGTGATGACTGATCAGCCACTGACTGACAGTCAGCACAGAGGCTAACGCAAACAGTAAGTAGTTGTTTTTGATCATTGAGAACATCAAGTTAAAACCAGTGTCGAGGTTATTATAATAGTTGGTGCAGATTTAGCTGGCTATCATAGCATTAAAAAATACCGTAAATTAAGCCTATCAACATTAATATAATAAATATTTGGTTATTTCACTGGTGCCTTTTAACGATCAGCATACGGCCATTATCAATACAGAAAAAAAGGTGAAACATGCAGTTCGACAATAAGACCGTTTGGGTGACAGGCGCTTCCAGTGGTATCGGTAAAGAAACGGCTATTCAACTCAGTGCTGAGGTCGGTCGTTTGGTGTTGTCTGGCCGTAATGTAGAGCAGCTCGAAGCCGTGCGAAAATTGTGCTTTAACAGTGAACAGCATTTGGTTGTGCCCTTTGATTTGGCGGCGATGGATGATCCCGCGGCGCTGGTCGACGATGTGTGGCAGCAGAGTGGTGGTGTTGATATTTTGCTCAACAGTGGCGGTATTAGTCAGCGCAGCCTGGCCATGGACTGTGTGGCAGAGGTGGATCGCCGATTAATGGAGATCAACTTCTTCGGCACCGTCGCCTTAACCAAGGCATTAGTGTCCAAGCTGCTGACCAGGCCAATGCCACACCGCGGTGATGTAATTACCATATCCAGCGTTTCGGGAAAAATTGGTGCGCCGATGCGGGCGGGTTACTGTGCGTCCAAGCATGCGGTGGTCGGTTATATGGACTGTCTACGGGCAGAGTTAAGTGACAGTGGCGTCACCGTTGCCGTGGTCAGTCCGGGCTGGGTGAAAACCGCAATCGCCGAAAACGCCCTCGATGGCGATGGCAGTCAGTACAATCGTAAAGACCGGGATACCGAGAACGGTATTGAGGTTGGCGATTTTGTATCGATGATGATTAAAAAGCTGAAAAATGGGCGTCAGGATATTGTGATTGCTGCGGGCAAGGCCAGGTTTGGCTATCATTTTCATCGCTTCTTTCCCGAGCTCTACCACCGGTTACTGAAGAGGGTCTATCAGCATCAAGACCAGTCTTGAGTCAGTGTAGCTCACGGTGATATTGGGTGATGACCCAGGCGATGGCGGTGCTATAGGAGAGGTTGCTGCCCAGTTCGAGATCGGGCTTGAGTAAAAAAAGTCGTTGGCTGGCGAGGCCGCGTACCTTACTGGCTAAATCGGGGCGAAAGGCCAAGTACTTATCCCACACTTCACGGTGGCTGGTCGGGGTTATTTGAAACAAGCCGACCCCATCGGGGGATGAGTTGGCGCCATGACTAAGACTGCAATTGGATTCACTTTGAGCGCTGGACAAGAGTTGATCGATGGCAGATTGTGAGGAGACGCCGAGGTATTCCAGGGTAGGACGGATAACGTGTTGTTCGAGCTCTTTGGCAGATAAACTCATAAGCGACTCTTTCTTAGTTATATTCAACTAATCTTATCGTTAGAGGCAGCATAGTCAGGCGGTTGCCATTACGCTAGTTTTTCAGTGTTTTTTATTATAAATATAATCAGGCTGTTTAAAAAAACATGAGGGACTGGCTTTAGTCTACGTGTTAGTCATACCCAAACGAATAGAATAATATTATGAAAGACCTTAAATACGCGCTGTTAGTCATACTGCTTGCTGTTACTTGTTTTTCTCAACAATTGTCTGCGGCGCAACCGAACAATAATCTGCAGGCCGTGTTGGCAGAGATTTTTGCCGATTACAATGAGCGTCAGTTGCGCCGAGACCCTATTGAGGCAACGTATCGAGGGGATCACCGATTCGATGACCGCCTGCCGCGTGCCAGTACCGCAGCGGATTTGGCTGCGGATGTCGAGCATGACCAACAGCTGCTGGCCGGTCTCTCAGGAATTCCTACCGCATCGATATCGAATCAGCAGCGCCTCAGTTTGGGGCTGTTGAAATATGAGCTGAGTCGATCGGTGGCGCGCTATAACAGCGGTGTTGCCAATTATCAGCGAATGGTACCGTTTAATCAGATGTACGGCCTGCCGACCACACTGGCGCAGTTGGCCACCACCGATGGTGCTCAACCCTTTAACACACCGGCTGATTACCGGCGTTGGTTGCAGCGCGCAGGACACTTCCCTGCCTGGGTTGATCAGACCATTGAGAATATGCGCGAAGGCATTGCCAGCGGGCTGGTACACCCGGATATTATTGTCGATAAAATGCTGCCCACCATTGCCTCTCTGGCCAGCGAAAAGGGCAGTAAACATCTCTTTTATCAGCCGATAACGGCAATACCGGCAAGCTTTAGTGCCATCGAAAAAAAGCAGCTGACGTCTGAGTATTTGGCGATGATCAACCAGCAGGTTCAGCCCGCCTATGCCAAGTTGTACCGTTTTTTGCGCACCGAGTATCGTGCCAAATCCCGCAGCACTGTCGGTCTGTTAGCGCTGCCCGCTGGTGAGGACTATTATCGCGATGCGGTGGCCGAATACACCACCACGACGTTGACACCAGAGCAAATACATCAGCAGGGCAAGGCGTTAACCCTGTCGATTTTTGAGCAGATGAAAGCGATTAAGCAGGAGGTTGGCTTTGCCGGTGATATGGCGGCTTTTTTCCATTATCTGCGCACGGATCCGCGTTTTTATTACACCAGTGAACAGCAACTTCTCGACAGCTATCGCGAGTTGAAGGCAGTATTGGCACCGCGTTTGAATCGACTGTTTTTGACGGTGCCTGCGGCGGATTATGAGGTGCGTGCGGTGGAGCCGTTTTTGCAAAAATCGGCGGCGGCTGCGAGTTATCAGCAGCCCTCGGCTGATGGTTCTCGACCGGGTATCTTTTACGTCAACACCTACGATTTGCCTGCCCGCCCCAACTTCGAGCGTGAGGCGTTATCGTTGCACGAGGCGGCACCGGGTCATCATTTTCAGGTGAGTTTCGCCATGGAACAGCAAAACTTACCTGAGTTTCGTCGCTGGGCATTCAATGCGGCGTACGTCGAGGGCTGGGCCCTGTACGCTGAATCGCTGGGCACCGAGCTGGGGCTTTATAGCGACCCTTATCAACGGCTCGGCGCGCTTTATTTGTCGATCTGGCGGGCCAACCGCCTGGTGATTGACACCGGTATTCATCACTATGGCTGGTCGCGGCAGCAGGCGATCGATTGGATGATGCGTTATTCCCCGGTCTCCGATACCGATGCCTCGGCAGAGGTGGAGCGCTATATCGCCTGGCCGGGGCAGGCGTTGTCGTATATGACCGGCGCGGTCAAAATCCAGCAGCTGCGAGAGCAGGCCGCGGCGCAACTCGGTAATCGGTTTGATGTCCGTGAGTTTCATCAACAAATTTTAGCCTCAGGGCCGCTACCGTTGTCAATGCTAGAGCAGAAAATCAACCGCTGGGTGCAGCAAGAGAAATAAAGCGCCGGCTCTATTGCTATGTAAAACAGATTGTTGGTAGTGTTTTACAGGGTGAGGGATGACGTATCGGATGAAGGGGCAAATTTTTATTGAGGGATTGCCACTGACTAACGTCTTTATAATGGCAGTCACTAAAATAACATCGAGATTGATATGTGTTACCAGAAACCTTGGTTAAAAAAGAGGGCGTCGCAGCTGGCGGCGCTGATCTTGTTTTTATTAGCCGGTAGCGGCCTGGCCTTTGGTCAACAGCAGGCGATTGACCGCGGCGAACAATCGATTACCATTGCCTTGACCGATGAGCCGCCGACGGTGAATACCCTGCAGGCCACAGATCAAATTAGTTTTATGGTTATCGACCATATTACCGAGGGTCTGATGACCTATGATCAGCAAAACAATCTTGTCGGTGGTGTGGCTGAGCGCTGGCAGCTGCGTAATGATGGCGCCACTTTTTGGCTGCGCCAAGATGCCCGCTGGAGTGACGGTAAACCTGTGACTGCCCATGATTTTGTCTATGCCTGGCGTCAGGCACTGGCACCAAAGAACGCCTCCGAATATGCTTTTATTCTCTACCCTCTGTTGAATGCCGAGGCTATTAATCAGGGGGTTTTGCCGGTAGAGGAACTGGGTGTCGAGGCAGTGAACGACTATCAGCTGGAGGTGAGTTTTAAGCAGCCAACGGCTTACTTTCTCGATTTAACGGCGTTTATTACCTACCGCCCAATACGTCAGGATGCGGTTGAGAGATTTGGTCGTGAATATGGCGCCGATCCGGATAAAATGCTTTTTAATGGTCCTTTTACCCTCACTCATTGGGTGCATGGCGCCTCTCTCCAGTTAAAGAAAAACCCCCGTTATTGGAATCGTGAGGTGGTTAAGCTGGAGACGATTAACGTGCCCTACATGACCAGCGACAGTAATTCGCTCTATAACTTATTCAAAGATGAAAAGATCGCTATGTATGTGATCTCCGGTCTCAATGCCGATACCATCAAGCAGGCATTGAGTGACCATATGCCGATGAAGAAATTTAAAGATGGCAGTGTCTTCTACATGGAGTACAACCACCGCATCGGTCGTATTACAGCCAATCATCACCTGCGCAAGGCGATTCAACTGGTATTCGACCAGCAGCTGTTTACCAATAAGGTGGTTGCCAGTCCAGGTAATACTGCCTCTTACTCGCTGTTCCCTCATTGGCTTAAGGGGGTGGATCAGCCTTTTCACATCGAACACCCACCGAAGAAAGTTATGCCGGATATTGCCAAGGCAAAAGAGCATTTAGCCAAGGCCAAGCAGCAACTCGGCGTCGATAAAATCCCGCCGTTGGTGTTACTGATTACCGATACCCCTGGTGCCAACAAACAGGCAGAATACTTTCAGAGTTTAGTGGCGAGAACGCTGGGCTTAGAGATCAAGATTGATAAACAGATTTTTAAGCAGCGGCTGGCCAAAATGAGCTCCGGCGAATTTGATCTGGTCGGTGCGGGCTGGGGCCCTGACTACAATGATGCGATGACTTTTGGTGAGTTATTCGCCTCGTGGAATAGAAACAACCGCGGCCGTTATGATAACCCCGAATACGACAGCTGGGTGCGAGCGGCTCAAGGTACGACAGACCCTACGATACGAGCTGCAGCGTTTGCTGAACAGCAGCGAATTCTGATCGAGGATGCGGTGATTTTAAATCAGTATCAGCGCGGTTATGTCTATTTACAGCACAGTGAACTCAGCGGTGTGGTACGACGTATTTTTGGTGGTGACCCCAGTTTCAAATACGCCGACATTAAAGATTTTGAGGGTGTGAAATAAACTTATGTTTACCTATACATTAAAGCGCTTGTTCTCAGGTCTGGTCACAATTTGGTTTATCGCCACGGCCACCTTCTGGGGGATGCATGCGGTACCGGGTGACCCGTTGTTAAGCGACAAGGCCAACAACCCAGAAATTCGTAAAAACCTTGAGGCGCGCTATGGCTTGGATAAGCCGCTGACAGAGCAGTATGTGATTTTTTTAAAAAACATGGTGCAGGGAGATTTTGGTATTTCCTATACTCAGGAAAACCGCAAGGTGAACGATATAATCCGTGAGCATTTCCCGGTGTCGGCCATGCTCGGTGTTTTGGCGGTGTTGATTGCGGCTGCCGGTGGTGTTGCCTTTGGTACTATCACGGCGATTTATCGTAATAAATGGCCGGATTATCTCATCATGTTTGCGGTTGTGCTCTGTGTTTCGGTGCCCAGTTTTGTCTTTGCCGCTCTCGGGCAGCTAGGTATTATGGGAGTTAATCAGCTGTTTGGTAGCCGTTTACCGATAGCGGGTTGGGGCAGCATCAGCCATATGTTAGTACCGGCATTAGTACTGGGATTAGGCACCATGGCCTATTTGACACGTTTGATGCGTTCATCGATGTTAGAGGTTACCGGTGCCGATTATATTCGCACCGCCAGAGCCAAGGGCTTATCGACGACTCGCATCTTCTTCAGCCATCAATTACGCAACGCTATTTTACCGGTCATCACCGTATTGGGCCCTGCCATCGCCGCTATTACCACCGGCGGCTTCGTCGTCGAACTGGTGTTTGCGATACCGGGCTTGGGTCGTTATTTTGTACAGGCGGTGCAGCAGCTCGATTATACCGTCATTATGGGCACAACGGTTTTTTATGGCGCTTTCTTGGTATTGATGGTCATCATCGTCGATATTCTCTATGGCTTTATCGACCCCCGCATTCAGGTGGCTAAATCATGAGCACGGTTAATCAATCGACACTGCCGGTGTTCGATCCGGCGGCCTTCGAGCCACTAAAAAAACAACAGCAAGCAGAAGAAATTGTGCGCCCCTCGCTGTCCTATTGGCAGGATGCTTGGCAGCGGTTAAAGCAAAATCGTAGCGCTATTGTCTCGCTGTGGATTGTTATCTTTTTACTATTTTTCACCCTGGCTGGACCGCTGATTTGGCGGGTCGATTCAAACAGTCAGGATTTGATGCAGATCTCCCGTGGCCCCAGCTTCGCTGCGACGGCGGTGTTAATTGCCGATGACAACCCCGTGCCGAGAGTGATTTTAAGCCCGCAGCAACTGGCTGGTCTGGTTGCTGGCAGTGAGGCGACGGCTGAGGTTCGCTTATTGACCGCTGCCAATACCGAGGCGGTCGACCTTGCCTGGCAAGGGGTGGCAAACGCCAGTGGTTATACTATTTATCGTCATGAATATCCCCCCCATGGTCGCCACGATTTGGGTGTCCCGCTGGCGGATACCGGTGCCGAACAGGTGAGTTTTCGCGATGGCTTGCAGCTGGAGTCTATTCGTTATTACTACAGCGTCGTGGCACTGTTTGACGGTGTCGAGTCAGAGCAATATCAGCAGCTAATCGTCGACGTAGAACAGGCGATTAAACAGGTCGACGCACTGCGTCAGGGCTTGATCAGTGAGGGGCAGGCGACGGCGTTACTGGGCAGTCAAGTGACGCTGAAAAGTCACCCCATGGGTACGGATTACCTGGGTCGCGATATGCTTGCTCGCTTGATGGAAGGGGCACGCACTTCTTTATTTATCGGGATTGTAGCGCCGCTGTTGTTTGTCGGTTTTGGTCTGTTGTACGGTGGGATATCGGGTTACGTCGGTGGCAAAACCGACGAGGTAATGATGCGCTTTGTCGACTTCGTCATCGCCTTACCGTTTTTATTATTTATGATTTTGTTCAAGGTTGTGTTTGGTATTGGGCCGGGTGAAAGTGGCATTATGCCAATGCTGGTGGCACTGGTTCTGCTCAGTTGGCCAAGCACGGCACGGTTGGTTAGAGGCCAGGTGTTGCAGATTCGAGAGGAGCCTTATATCCATGCCGCAATGCTGATGGGTGCCAGCCCAAGTTATCTTATTATGAAGCATATGCTGCCTAACGTAATGGGGGTGTTGTTGGTCTCACTGACTTTTGCCATACCCTCGGCAATCTTTACCGAGGCGTTCTTATCGTTTATCGGCATGGGTGTTGCGCCACCAACACCCTCATGGGGTTCGATGTGTAATGACGGCTTGAGAACAATGCTGACCCACCCACACGAGCTATTGTTTCCGGCGCTGTTTATCAGTGCCACAGTCATGGCATTTAATTTATTAGGTGACGGTTTGCGCGATGCCTTGGATGTGAAGATGCGAGGGCAATCGTAATGTCGGAATCAGTAACTAATCAGCAACAACCGGTTTTAGTCGTCGATGATTTACACGTCGATTTTGCCACTTATGGCGGCACTGTTCACGCTGTTCGCGGTGTTAGCTATCAGGTAGAGGCGGGCAAGACATTGGCCGTGGTCGGCGAGTCTGGCAGCGGTAAGTCGGTGACAGTGCAGGCGTTAATGGGCTTGATCCCGACGCCGCCGGGTAAAATTGTGCAGGGCTCGGCGAAACTGCTGGGGCAGGAGATAATTGGCCTCGATACCGACAGCTTGAATAAGCTGCGCGGTAATAAGATGGCGATGATATTTCAAGACCCAATGACCAGCTTAAACCCGACGATGAAGGTCGGCGATCAAATTGCTGAAAGCCTAGTGGTTCACCGTGGAATGAGCTGGCAGGCCGCCAGAATCGAGGCGGTTAGGTTATTGGAGCGCACTCATATACCCGAGGCAAAACAGCGTGCCAATCAATACCCGTTCGAATTTTCTGGCGGTATGTTGCAGCGAGTAATGATTGCGATCAGCCTGGCCTGTAAGCCGCAATTGTTGATTGCCGATGAGCCGACGACAGCTCTTGATGTGACAATTCAAAACCAAGTGTTAGAGCTGATGCGAGAAATTCAACGCGATGAAGGCATGGCCATTGTATTGATTACCCATGATCTTGGTGTTGTCGCTCGTATGGCCGATGATGTGGCGGTGATGTATGCCGGTCAAATTGTCGAGTCGGGCACTGTCGATGAAATTTTCTACCATCCGGCCCACCCCTATACCGTCGGTTTGCAGCGCTCGATGCCGGCGATGAGCCAGCAGGAAGATGAGCCGTTGATCGCCATCGAAGGCTCGCCACCAGACATGTTTCGCCCGCCTAAGGGGTGTGGCTATTGCGCCCGCTGCCCCGAGGCAATGACACTGTGTCGCAGAGAGCCGCCACCATTATTCGAGCTGACACCGAGTCATCAAAGTCTTTGTTGGCTGCATCACCCCGACGCACCGACCAATACATACAGCCAGGCTAACGCCGCGGTAGAGGTGTAGCATGGATAAGCCATTAATCACTATTAAAGCGCTAAAAACCTATTTTAATATTGGTGCGGGTCGCCATGTCCATGCCGTCGACGGTATCAATCTGACCATCGATCAGGGTGAGGTGGTCGGCTTGGTGGGGGAGAGTGGCTCGGGTAAATCAACCCTGGGTAACACCTTGGTCGGCTTGGTTGATAAGACCGCTGGCGCTATTGAATACCAGCAGCAGGCCTTACCTCAACGCTATAGCGGCGCTGACTTTAAGCGCTTCTCTAAGCAGATTCAGATGATTTTTCAAGACCCATACTCATCGCTGAACCCGCGGATGACGGTGTTTGATATCATTCGTGAGCCGCTGCTGTTTCAGGGCGCGAAAAGAAACCTGGCCGATGACCGTCAGCTGGTGGCTGATTGGCTGGTAAAGGTCGGCCTCAACCCCGATCATATGTCGCGATATCCCCATGAGTTTTCCGGTGGTCAACGACAACGCGTTGGCATTGCGCGAGCGTTGATTGTCGAACCGAAGTTTGTGGTTTGCGATGAGCCGATCTCGGCCCTCGATGTATCGGTGCAGGCACAGGTGATTAACCTGTTGGGCGAGTTGAAAGAATCGATGGGTTTGACGATGTTGTTTATCGCCCATGATTTATCGATGGTTCGCTATATATCCGATCGTATCGTGGTGATGTATATGGGCGCAGTAGTCGAGCAGGGCGATGCCAACGAGGTATTTTTTAATCCACAACACCCCTATACCCAGCTGTTGGTGTCATCCAATCCCACCGCCGATCCGCAGCGTGAGCGTGAGCAGCAACATCAGCCGATAGTGGGTGAGGTGTCCTCACCAATCAATGTTAAGCCCGGGTGTCGGTTTGCCAAACGCTGCCCCCATGTGATTGATCTCTGTCATCATCAAACACCGCTATTGAAGGCTGTCGGTGAGCGGCAGATTGCCTGTCACATTATTGATTAGAGGGTTTGACCAGGGGCTTGTGATCGCCACATATTCAGCCCCACGCTTTGATTGCGATGCGGTTATTATTGCCTTAAAATAATGCGACTGTACGTTGATGCAGTCGTTATAAGGCAAACAATACGCACCATGACCAAACCCACATTCCAATGGCTCGAAAAACTGATCCACCAGCATGGTTCGGCGCTTGAACGCTTTCTCACCCGCAAGCTCAACAACCCCGATGAGGCGGCTGAGCTGGCGCAGGAAACCTATCTGAAATTATACAAAATGGAGCAGCAAGAGGCCCTCGGCGATGCCAAGGCGTTTATGTATCGCATGGCGGGTAACTTAGCCATCGACCAAATACGTCGACGTCAGGTACACGAGCGCTTTCTTGAAAAAGAGGGTGAAGATGAACGATCGGTACAGTCAGCAGAGCAGTCGATCGAGGCAAAACAACAGCTTGAGGTATTAAACCAGGCCCTGAGTGATATGCCTCAAAAACCCAAACAAGCGCTGTTGCTGCACCGCCAGTCTGGTCTGAGCTACAGCCAGATAGCACAGGAAATGGGTGTCTCGGTCAGCAGCGTAGAAAAATTTATTATTCAGGCTTTAAAACACTGCCGAGAGGCGATGAAATAACATTGCTGAATATTTATGTCACAAGTATAATTTTGTCATTGAGGATTTTGTGGTCTCGTTCGTTATAACAATATTAAGGGCGATGCCGCATGCAAGAGAGATATCATGTCGGAAGATGTAAAGACAGTGACAGAAATTATGTTGGCGCAAGCAGAACAGTGGCTTGCGCGATTTCAGTCGGACAATATTAGCGAGCAAGACGTACAGGGTTTTGCCCTGTGGCTGAGTGAGAGTAGTGCGCACGGCGTGGCCTTTGAGCAAACCAGTGAAATGTGGCGCAGCCTCGGCTTATTGGTTAAGCAATTACCGTCGGTTAATGCCGCCTCACCCGCAGTCAATAATGCCAATGTTGTGGCTTTTAAACCGCGTTCCAAAACGTGGGTTTACGCGACGGCCGCCTCACTTTTTGCCGCTGTTGGCTTGGTGGCACTGCAGCTCAATCCAGCCCCGGAGGCAACACTGTACAGTACTGGCGTCGGTGAACATAAAACCGTCGACTTGGCCGATGGTTCGCAACTGCAACTCAATACCAACAGTCGTGCAGAAGTGTTATTAAGCGATAGCAAGCGCAGCGTTAAGTTGTTACAGGGTGAAGGCTATTTTGTCGTCGCCAAGGATAAGTCACGCCCTTTTATCGTGACCTCCTGTAACACCGAGGCAGAGGCTCTGGGCACCGAGTTCAATGTCAACTGCAGTGCCGGTGTCGGTCAGGTTTCGGTGACCGAGGG
The DNA here is from genome assembly GCF_923077115.1 of Sinobacterium norvegicum. Classification (NCBI taxonomy): domain Bacteria; kingdom Pseudomonadati; phylum Pseudomonadota; class Gammaproteobacteria; order Cellvibrionales; family Spongiibacteraceae; genus Sinobacterium; species Sinobacterium norvegicum. Next base: position 1,067,111 of record NZ_CAKLPX010000001.1, on the reverse strand, counting down.
GGTGGTTGAGGTACGTCGACAGCTGCAAAACTCCGATCGAGTCAGCCGTCAGCAAGTGGTTGTCGACCAGCAGGTCAGCGCCGATGCACTCACCGGCGTCAGTCAGCCGCAGGCGATAGAGGCGCTGCGCCTTAGCTGGCGTAGTGGTGAGCTGAGTTTCGATAATACGCCGTTTGAACAGGCGATCCGCGAGCTTAACCGCTACAGCGATCATGACATTATCATCGGTGACCAGGCGTTGAAGCAGCGTCGGGTCTCGGGTTTATTCAACACCGCTGACCCCCAATTAGTCGTGGCCGCACTAGAGCGCAGCTTCAACTTGGAGGTGCGCCAACGCAGTGATGGGGCGACGGTTTTACTGGCTCAATAACTGCTTTGTTGTCAATGTTAACATTGGGCCCCGGCGGCCCCTGTTTAACTATCTATTTTATATAATAAAATTATCCAGTTTGCAGCCCCTATCGTTCCTCCGTTACACTCTCTATATCAGAAAAAATAAATCAGAGAGGTAAGTCAGTTGGGCTCTGCCCAGTTGTATTGGCTTTGTTGGAAATTCGCGTCCGAAAGACGGTTTGCGCTGCTCTGCTATCCCTGCTGCTGGCATGGGGCTCGCTGGCCGTTGCTGAAACACGTTATGTTAACTTTGATATTGAGACTTCCCAGCTCGATAGGGCGTTGATCACCCTGGGAAAACAGGCCAACTACCCCATTGTTTTCTCCTCGGACCTTACCCGTTCACGCAGTTGCTCGCCAATCGTCGGTCGCTATACCGTAGCGCAGGCGTTGACCCTGTTGTTACAGCAGAGCAATGCCCATGATGACAAGGCGCTGCGCTATGAGCTGGTTGATAACAGTTTTATTGTGATTGTTGAAAGCGCTGAAGAGACAGTGAGTATCAGCCACGAAGAATTCAATATTGACCCCACCTCCAACGTTGAGCATTTGTTGGTTTATGGTAAGCAGATGACCGGCTCGCGGCTGCGACGTTCTGATTTTACCGGCTCGAACCCCGTCGATGTGTTGGAGAGTTCATCGCTGCATTTAAAAGGCAGCCCCTCGGTCAGTGAGAAGTTAAAATTTCTCCCCGCCGTGGTGGGTAAGCCAACAAACACTGCTGTCACTAACGGTGGTGATGGCACCGCCTCAGTGACGCTGCGGGGCTTACCGGCTAACAATACGCTGGTACTGATTAACGGTCGACGTGTGGCTAATAACGGTATTGAGGGCGATACCGTCGATCTCAATACGATCTCTGAGATATCGGTTGAGCGCATTGAGGTGCTTAAAGATGGTGCCTCGGCGGTGTACGGTGCCGATGCGATTGCCGGTGTGGTCAATATTATTACTCGTCAAAGTTACGATGGTTTTCAGGCCTCACAATACTATGGTCAGGCCGAGCAGGGCGATCTTCAGACGCTGACCACTGAACTACTCTGGGGTAAGGAGTTTGACCGGGGCGCCGTCGTGGTCTCGGCCTCCTATCTGAATCAAGACGATATTATGAGTCGTGACCGCAGTGTCTCGCGCTCGGCCGATGGTCGAGCCTGGGGTGGCGATGACTTTCGCTCGTCGGCAACACCTGCGGCGCGGATAAAGGTAAACGATGAGGTGCTGGCGCTGGCCAGAAACAGCGCCGGTAATTACCCCGATGGCAGCTCGGCCAGCCAATACCGGCCGGCGAATGACGAGGATTATTATAACTATCGGCAGCAGACAACGGCCTATGTGCCCCGTGAGCACGACAGTGTTTATAGTTATATGAGTTTTGATATCAGCGACGATGTGACGGTCTATGGCAGTGCCAGCTACGACAGCACGATCAATCAGCAGTACTTGGCAGCCACGCCGGTGTTCAGTAAATTTGAGGCCTTGCCTCTGGTGGTGGCGGCAGATAACCCCTTCAACCCCTTCGGCGTCGAGGTGACAGATTTTCGCCGTCGTTTCGTCGAGCTTGGCCCGCGCCAGCGTACCGATGAGAGCACAGCCAAGCGTTTCTCGATGGGGGCAAAAGGGTTTTATAATCGCTGGCAGTGGGATGGCTATTTTGGTTGGAGCCGCAGCGATGCTCAGACCGAAGAAACCAATGTGATCAATACGAGACGACTGCAGCAATCCCTGGGCAGCGACTGCGTCTATCCCTGTGTCGCCCTTAATCCGTTTGCGGCGCCGGGCGGGCTATCGTCGGCGCAGACGGATTATATCGTCGCCACCAGTGCCATCGACGGTTATTCGGAGCTATACAACACCGCCTTTACTCTGACCGGCAGCCCGCTGACGTTGCCCGCGGGTACGCTGGATGTGGCTCTCGGTGCCGAGTATCGAATGGAGGGCAACCATAAAACGCCGGATAACTTATCGAGTAACGGCTTAATCATCGGTGGTACCAACTTTGTCGGCGTTTCCGCTGAGCGCGATGTAACAGAATATTTTGCCGAGTCACACATCCCACTGTTAAAAAACCAATGGGGTATCGATAGCTTTTCTATCGAGCTGGCGGTCAGGCATTCAAGCTACAGTGATGTGGGTAGCACTACCACGCCAAAAATTGGCGCAATGCTGCGATTAACACCGTCGTGGTTAATTCGCTCTACCTACTCGGAAGGCTTCAGAGCGCCCTCGTTGGTTGAGTTGAACAAGGTGGCAGGTCAGAGTTACTCTCAGTTAGATGACCCCTGCGCCAACCCTGCTAATGTCGGTGTGTTGACCGGCTGTGACCAACTCAGCGATGGCAGCCGCAATCAGTTCTCGACCGTTTTTGTGGGCAACCAGGACCTACAGCCAGAAACCTCGGTGAGCAATACCTTTGGTATTGTTTTTACGCCGGATTACTTCCCTGGCTTACAAATGTCGTTAGACTACTACCGAATTAAACAGCAGAACGTGGTCGATGCTAACGCGCAGTATATTGTTAACGCTAACGCCTATAGTGGCGATTATAATGATTTGGTTGAGCGTGATGAGAATGGCGATATCGAACGAGTGATTGCGAAGAATATTAATATTGGCAGCCGAGACTTATCGGGCTTCGATTTTTCTGGCCGATACAGTATTGAATTCGATAATCGCTGGCGGTTAACCACCAATGTGATGGCTGCTTTTATAGACAGTTATAGCCGAGAGGTTTATGTCGGTAATGATACCGAAGATATTGCCGGTAGCTTTGTTGATGACGCCTCTGACGGTCTAGGTGCTTTGCCGGAGTGGAAGGGGACAGCCGGTGTTGAATTGAACCGCAAGCCCTGGCGGCTGGGGTACTCTCTACAATATATCGATTCAATGACCGAGGAAATTGCGTCTACCGGTGAGAGCCGGACGATCTCCTCCTGGCTAACACAGGATGTACAGCTCGGTTATCAAATAGATTTTTTGTCGGGTTTGTATCTTGATGCCGGTATCGATAATATTCTTGATGAAAAGCCACCGCTCATTGCCACGGCCTTTAATGATAATATTGATGCGCGTACCCATGACTTGATTGGACGTTATTATTATTTCAAAGTCACGCAAAAATTTTAATGAGAATCACTTAATCTAATCTGACGAATTTGACTGTTTTTGAGCCGCCGTTTTTGGCGAGAAAAAAAGCATTGAACACGCCTTTTTCTATCGTGATGCTATCGCCTACTTTTAATTTAAATGTTTTGCCATTGGCCTGCTGCCAACGCTGCTGGTTAGAAAGTTCAACCACTGTTTTACCATAGGCAGATTTGCTCACCTTGATAATCGTGGCGGTCATGCTTTTTGCCCCCTCGTCCTGCCAATTCTCTTTGCCAAATACCTGCTGTTGGTAACCGCTGATGATTTTCTGCTCAGATACCAGTGTTAATTGGTCGTAGCAGTCGAGCCGGTTACTGCTCTCTTCGATGCTCTTGCAGTGACTGAAGGCGCTGGAGAAATTGCGTTCTGCAACGGCACTTGCGCTGGCTATGAGAATACCGAAAATCAATAAATAATTATTCATGGTGAAATTCCTCGAAAAAAAAGGGCGGTTAATACCGCCCTTTTTATCACATCATATGTTTAGAATTCAGCGCCAACCTTGAACCATGCGCGACGACCCATGGTGTCATAGACGCCAGGTGCTGTGTGCATGGTGAAGCCGCTGTGGTACTGCGGAGGCTCAACATCGGTGACGTTATCGACACCAACACTGAAGTCTAGGTTCTTGTAGTTGTAGCTGGCGTAGAGGTCGTGATAAAGCACAGACTCGGCAACAGCATCGGTGGTGATTGCTGCAGGGCGATAGATGTCTTCTGCCTCATCCATCCAACGCATGCTCCACTGTACAGACCAGCTGTCAGAGACCAGACCAACATTGGTGTTAACGCGGAACTCAGGGAACACATCTTCGGTGCCGGCAGTGCCGACATAATCGATGCTACCTAGCTCGCCGAAGTCTTTTTCATATTCACCCAACCAAGTACCAGACAGACCCATTTCCAGGGTATGAGCGCTGAGGAAGTTGATGTCCATGAAGTAATCAGTAGCGAAGTCGACACCGGATGTGGTCAGCGTACCGAGGTTGCCCAGCGGTGTTTCTGCATCCTGTGTCACACCAATGCTGGCATCATCGATGCCGGTATTGTTCGGTGCGCCATAGGCTGAGAAGAACGGTGAACAGGCCGGCGCTGAAAAGTTAGACGACTCAATACAGGCCAAAGACATGGCGTTGATGTCAGGCATTTCGATGTAAGAATCAACTTCGATATTGAAGTAGTCGACGCTCATGCGCAGGTTTTCAACAATCTCAGGTGTCCAGACCAGACCGAAGGTAAAGGTCTGAGACTCTTCAGGACCAAGGTCGTTGTTGGTGGTCGCAGTTTGACCGAGGGTAGACTGGTATTGAAAGCCCTGCTCATACATGCCGTCGTAGCCAAGTGCAGCACAGTTAGCTTTGGCAGTGTCGCTGATGTCGTTGCGAAGATCGGTGAATTCACACCAGTTTTCTGCCACGGGGAAATCAACAGACTGGGTTAACAGCTCAACGGTGTTTGGAGCACGGAAACCTGTCGAGACCACGCTGCGAGCGGAGAATTGTTCGTTGAACATCCAGTCCACACCGAAGCGGTAGCTGGTATTGTCACCGGCACTGGTATCGTAATCAGAGTAACGTACAGAGGCTTCAACATTGACCTGTTCGGCCAGTGGTAAACCAGAGATAACCGGGACTAAGAATTCAGCGTAGAATTCATCAACGGTTTGGTCACCTTTCAATGCATCGATCGCACCACCGGTGGTTAAACCGCCAGAAGAGAATTCATCGGGTTTAATTTCAGCGGAATCGGTCCGCGTTTCCATACCGAAAGCCCAGCCAATGTCGCCAGCAGGTAGGCCTGGCATATCGCCATTAATGTTGAAGGTAATCTGTTCTAGCTGGGTGTCATACTGGTCTTTCAGAGAGCCGGCTGACAGATAGGACATCTGTCCGCTGCTGATTGATCCGTAGTCGCCGAAGGGGTTGAGAACGCCGACAGCGGCACAGTCAGGATCGGCAGCACAGAGATCAGGATCGACTGCGGTAGCCCAGCGATCGAAGCGGCCATAGTTCTGTGTTTCATAAATTTCGCTGTTATCAGCAAAGACGTAGTTGAAGTCCCAGTTGATGCCGTTATCGAAGGCGCCTTCGAAGCCGACGTTCATGCGGAAAGTATCGACATTTTGGTTGAATACTCGACCACCGGATTCGACAAAGCGGCGGTTGATCTGTACGCCTTCGCCACTGATGCCCCAGTCGTTATTCGGGTTGTCACCAAATGGGTTATTAGGGTTTGAAGCCGGTACCCACTCGTTGGGGTTGCCGTTAAATTCAGTAACACTGAATGAGGCATCAGGTGCCAGACGCTGGGAAGAGGTGCGTTTGACGTAGCTTAATTCGGCGTGGGCGGTAATGGCGCCGAGGGGGCTTTGTTCAAAAATTAAATATTCACCTGAGCCGCTGAGGCCCCAGCGCTCGTTGGGAGTCATTAAGGCATTAACAGGCGCGTAGTTGTACGTGTCGCCGCCGTTGAAGGCGCGCGTCTTGCCGGTTTTGGCATCAACAATATACTTGCTGCCTGCCAGTGATGGATCCTGGGCAGCGATTTGATCGTTGATATCACCGCTGACAGTGATCTTACGGCTGTTTGACGAGCCCTGGTTGGTGTCTGTAAAGCTGCGAGTGGCAGAGTCGTATACTGGCCAGGTAGCATTCTCGCCCCACTTTCGACTTTCCTGGATTACTTCTTCTTGCTGGTGATACTCCAGGCCAATGGCAACACCACCTTTATCGTTAGTGGTTCCCATTAAGATGGAGAGATCTTTGTTCTTGCCGTCCAAGCCATCTTCACCAGCTGTATATGCACCGCCGCCACCGACAATCTTAACGCCGTCAAAAGTTCTGCGGGTAATGATGTTAACCACACCGGCAATTGCATCGGAGCCGTAAGCTGTTGAGGCACCGTCTTTCAGAACTTCAATACGTTCAACCATTGCCATTGGAATGGTATTCAGATCAACTGCGCCTAGGTCGTCGGGGCCGCCAACAAAGCTGCTGACCTGACGGCGACCGTTAATTAGCACTAACGTACGCTTATAGCCAAGGCCGCGTAGGTTGACCATTTTGCCGCCATTATTGCCGTTGTTGGTGCTATTGCCGAGGCTGGAGCCGGTGAATTCTGGTGTCTTCATCAGAAATTCATCAATGCTGCTGGCGCTTGATTTCGCCAGATCTTCGGCGCTGTATACCGCCATTGGGCTGGATGATGAAAATTCATCACGCGAGATACGAGAGCCGGTAACAATAACTTCTTCAGTGGCTTGGGGCTGCTGTGCGTGAGCGATACTCACCGGCAGTGTTAGGGTTGATAAAAATGCACCGCTCAGCGCTAGCTTGACAGCTTGCACCATAGGCTTTTGTAGATTCATTCCAAGGTTCCTCAATGGTTTAGTGTATTTCTTCAATACAGCGAGCTTATTTTTTAGCCCTCAAGCATAACCACGAAGAGCTCATCCTCTCCCTCAAATAAAAAATGGAAATAATGTTGAAATAATGAATACCCTGTCTGTTGTGAATTGATTACAGGGCTAATGTCTGCCTATTGATAGTCGATGAAATCGGCTTTGTAGGTTTGTTAGGGTGTAGGTTGGCGGCGAGCTAGCCAACGAGAGAAGAGGGTTCTTCTTGGTTGAATTCTGGACAAAAAAAACGGCCATCTGTTAATACAGATGACCGCTTTCGAGAGCAACCCGGGGGGGTGGGCTGAAGCTTATGCTTCTTGCTGTGGAGATATGATAGAGCGTATTGCCTCAAGGTCAAGAATAGTAATCTCTTTATTGTTCACTTCGAGAATATTATTCTTTTGGAAACGGCTGAATACACGGCTGACGGTCTCGACGGTAAGCCCTAAATAGTTACCAATATCGGTACGTGACATAGGTAGTCTGAAGGAGGTTGTCGACAGCTTGCGTGCTGCATTACGGTCTGAGATAGAGAGAATCAGAGCGCTGATGCGTTCTTCAGCGGTGTTCTTACTCAGCAATGTAATCAATTGTTGATCTTGGATGATCTCCTGACTCATCAATGAGAATAGGTGACGCTGCATCGATGGGAAGCGGGTGCTAAGGCTTTCAATATCATCGAAGGGGATCTCGCAGATGGCGGCAGTTTCGAGCGCCTTGGCAGAAATACTGTGTTTATTCTGGCTGATGCCGTCCATGCCAATTATTTCACCGGGGAAGTAAAAGCCGGTGACCTGCTCTTTGCCGTCGTCAGTGAGGCGGTAGGCCTTGACGAAGCCTGAGCGGATTGCGTAGATCGAGTTGAAGTTATCGTTTTCGCGGAAGACGTGGTCACCCTTACGCAGCGGTTTGTTGCGATGAACGACGGTATCTAGGGCGTCCAAATCAGGCTCTTGCACTGCGATAGGCAGACAAATAGCGTTAAGACGACAATTACCGCATTTTGTTTGGAAGGCGCTGCCACGACAGTTAAGTGCTGTTGTGGTGTTGTCACTGAGTTGTTCAGCCATGATTGATTGCATCCGGTCTCTCTCCCTAAGCAGTCTGTTGCACTCTGTTATGAGAGTGAAGACAGGTCTGCGTGCGTCAAATTTTACTGTTCCTGCTCAATGCAGGGGTCAATCTACTACAGGGTTTTTGAAAATCGAGTACCGTCACCAATGTTGAGGTACTCATCAAAAACCATACAAAGTTGCCGAAGAAACAGGCGGCCCTTATCGCTCACAACCAGCTGCTTGTCGCTTAAGCTAATCAAGCCATCGGCTTCGAACTCGAGCAACTGTGGCCACTGATTAGAGAACAATTGCTTGAGGTCAATGTCAAACTGCTGTTCGATGGCGACAATATCAAGTTCTAGCTGACAGGCTAGAGACATAATAATTTCTCTGTGTAGTGTATTTTTTACAGTAAGAGGGTACCCTTTTACAATAGGTAATTGACCTGTCTTTACAAGCTCGTAATACTTTGTTAAGTCCTTTTCGTTTTGGCTGTAAGTATCTGAAAGTGAGGTGATTGATGATACGCCAAGGCCGATTAAATCCGTTGCCAGGCAGGTCGAGTAGCCCTGGAAATTTCGTTGTAAACGTTTATTTTTTCTCGCCTTAGCCAGCTCATCGTCGGGTTTAACAAAATGATCCATGCCAATGTAGTCGTAACCCGCCTGATCGAGAGTGGTGCCAATGTGCGCCATGATTTCCAGTTTTTCCTGCGCAGTCGGTAACGTCAGGCGGTCGATAGAGCGCTGGGTCTTGAAGCGATCGGGTAGGTGGGCGTAATTGTAAATGGACAAGCGGTCGGGGTTCAGCTTGATAACGGTGGCCAGGGTTTCGCTGAACGAGCTGACCGACTGGTGGGGCAGACCGTAAATCAAATCGAAGCTAATCGAGTCGAATTTATTGTTGCGCAGAGTATCAATCAAGTCACTGACCATCTCGACGCTTTGTTCACGGTTGATAGCTTTTTGCACCGGTGGATGAAAGTCTTGTATGCCGAGACTGACGCGGTTGAAGCCCAGGCCTTTTAATAGCGCAATATAATCGTGGTCGATGGTGCGGGGGTCGAGTTCGATGGAATATTCCCGGCTATCACTGTCGCTTAAATTGAAGTGCCTCCCCAGCATTACCATCAATTCAGTCAGCTCGGCGGGGGCTAAAAATGTCGGTGTTCCGCCACCAAAGTGGAGCTGTGTCACAGGCCGTTTGCCATGGAGCTTGCCGCGCAGGGCTATTTCTTGCTCTAGATAGCCGAGGTATTCACGACTTTTACTTCGGTCGCGGGTGACTACCTTATTACAGGCACAGTAGTAGCAAATGTTTTCACAAAAAGGAATGTGAATATAGAGCGAAATGGGTGCGATATTATCGCTGTCTTGTTCGGCTATGCTCACATATTGCTGATGCTGGAATTGGCTGCCGAATAAATTGGCTGTTGGGTAAGAGGTATATCGAGGGCCGGAAACATCGTATTTCTTAATTAGCTCACTGTCCCAAGTCGGTGTGATATTGGTCTGTGTTTCGGGCATGGGTTATCGGCTCCAGCGATGAAAAATGAACAGTTTATTATCTATGTTGGTGAATAAATAGTAATGCGCTGCATCAAGCGAAGGGCTGAAAAGCAGCATGGGTATAGCAATATCAATTCATTACGTCTATCACCTCATCTATTCAGACGAGTTTACAGTATAAAGCCCACATATTTTACAAGGATTATATCTTCTGTTCATTTTTTATTGATCCATCGCAATAACCTTATTTATTAAAGGGTTAATAATGGCCCCATTAACAGTTGGTCATATTTGGATGATATAGGGAAAAATAATGAAGACACAAATGAATACACTTTTGGTTGCTGCCATTGCCGCCGTTTCTATTGCTCCGGCTGCTCAGGCGCTGGAAGCCGGTGACATTATTGTTCGCTTTGGTGCTGCAACCGTTGCGCCAAACGTAAGTAGTGGGGAGATCAAGCTTGATGGCGCGGCGGCGGGTTTGGGTAAGGCCAGCGTTAATAACGATACACAAATAGGCTTTTCTGGCACGTATATGTTCAGCTCTAAGTGGGGCGTGGAAGTCTTGGCGGCCACACCTTTCGAGCACGATTTAACCTTCGATGGCGGCGCCATGGCCGGAGCAGACATAGGTTCTGTAAAGCATTTACCGCCGACAGTCAGCGCTCAGTTTTATCCCATGGGCGACAGTAATAGTCCGTGGCAGCCCTATGTCGGCGTCGGTGTTAACTATACCGTCTTCTTTAGTGAGGATGTTGATAGCGGTTTAGATGCGGCCCTGGGTAATACGTCGATGGATCTAGATGATTCATTTGGTTTGGCGGCACAGGCGGGCTTGGATTACTACATCAGTGATAAATGGCTGGTAAATGCCTCGGTGATGTATGCCGATATCAGCACGACAGCAACCATTAAATCTGATGCTGGAGTGGTTAAGGTAAATGCTGACCTCGATCCTTGGGTTTATCGCCTAAACCTCGGTTACAAGTTCTAAAGTTTTGAGCACGGGTGTACTCAGCCGCTATTCGACAGAGTTTGAATAGCGGTTTTTTCGTTCTACCAATACCGAAAGGCAATATTGTCGAAGGCTTTTACAGGTTTTGGGTCTAGTGCAAAGCTGGTTGTTTAGTCAGAAGAGGCTATAACTTAGTGAGCACAGGTAAGCAGCCTGGAGCTGATCATCTAGGTCTTAGTGTTTTGGCCGCCCTATCGATAGCCCGATAGCGGCGGCTTTATTTTGCCCGTCAATTAATGCTGCATACTGCTGTGATCCATCGACTGATGATCCATTTTACTGTGGTCCATTTTACTGTGGTCCATTGTCCCGTGGTCCATACCACTATGATCCATCAGGGCGTGGGACAGGGTCAGGCCACCCATGGCAATAATGATTATGCCGGCGATGACTCGCAGCCATTTTTTCTGTAGCCAGTGTTTCACGGATTGAGCAAAAAAAGTGGTCGAGATCATCGCGGGGAGTGTGCCGAGGCCAAAGCAAAACATCAGCCAGGCTGACTGGCCGGCAGAGCCACTGCTCACGGCCCAAATGAGCGTGCTATACACCAAACCACAGGGCAGCCATCCCCAGAGCCCACCCAAGCATAATGCGGAAGTGTTACTGGTCACGGGTATAAACCGGCGTGTCAGCGGTTGTAGGCGGCGCCAGACGCCTTTACCGAGCTTCTCAACAACGGTCACCGTACTGTTGATGCCGGCCACATAAAGCCCCATGAGAACCAACAGTGCGGCGGCAACTATGCGCATAATATTGCTGATGGCGGTGAACTGATCACTGGCAAGGGCGCCAAACAGGCCGAAGATAAAGCCGATTAAGGCATAGCTCAGTATCCTGCCCAAGTTGAAAGAGACCGCCAGAGCCAAATTCTTGTTGACCTGTTGAGCGGGGTTGGCGAGCCCAAAGGCGCCGCTGATGCCTCCACACATGCCGATGCAGTGGCTGCTGCCAAAGAGTCCGAGGGCAAGTGCCGATAATGTACCAATTGTTTCAGGGTTCATTGCGGTGTTCCGTCATTATCGTTTTGCTGACTCGTCTTTGGTGGATTTTTTTGATCTTTCTTGTTGTCATCGAAAAGGATGCGCTGGCCCTCGCGATCCAAGTCCTCATATTGATCGCTGTCGACGGCCCAGAAAAAAGCCCAGGTACCGACGCCGGCAAAGCCAAGGGCGACGGGAATCAGAATATAAATACTTTCCATACAGCAACCTGTAAAAGTTAACGTTTGGTTTTTAAGAGACGCAGCGCGTTGCAGACAACAATCAGCGAGCTCAGCGACATGCCGATGGCGGCGATATAAGGCGGGATCAAGCCGGCGGCGGCAATGGGCACCGTGAGCACATTGTACCCCAAAGACCAGGCAAAGTTTTGACGAATAATACGCTTGGTTTCTGCGGCGGTGTCAAGTAACGCGGGCACCATGTCGAGTCTGTTGTTGAGCAGCATACAATCGGCGTTGGTACGGGCAAGATCTGCAGCCTGTGTCATGGCAATAGAGACATCGGCAGCGGCCAGTACCGGTACATCGTTAATACCATCACCGACCATAATGACATGTCGCCCCGCTGTCTGTTGCTGCTCAATATAGGCGAGTTTGTCGGCGGGGTTGGCGGCTCCAATGGCAAGTTTGATCGACAGTTGTTGAGCAATGCTGTGTACAGCATTAGAGGGATCTCCGGAGAGAATAATCACCTCTTTACCGAGACTCTGCAGCTGACTTACGGCGTCGATGGCCTCGGGGCGCAGATAATCATTGAGGGTGAAGACCCCCATGAACTGTTGCTCGCTGGCCAGGAAAATAAACTGGCTATCAGTATCATCTTGCTGCTGTTCAATCGCCTGTTCCAGGGCGTGTTTATCGAGGCAGAATTGTTCGACAAAATCCACGGTGCCGATACGATATACCGTGTTCTCAATCGTCGCCTGCAGCCCCTTGGCTGGGGTGATGATAACGTCGCTGGCCTTGCAGGTGAAAGCAATATCCTGAAACGCAAAAGCGATAGGATGGTTTGAATGGAATTCAATTGCCGCGGCGATGGCCAGCGCCTGTTGTTCGCCCTGCGGTGCATAGGTGGTTATGCGTTCAAGTCGCCCGCTGGTGAGAGTGCCTGTTTTATCGAAGATAACCAAGTCGCTGTTGTTAAGGCTCTCTAACACATGGGAGCGGCTGATCAATACGCCGCGTTCGCGTAGGCTGGCAGTGGCGGCGGTAATCGACGTTGGTGTTGCCAGGGAGAGTGCGCAGGGGCAGCTGACGACAAGGACGGATAGGGCGACCCAGAGCGCGTCATCTGGGGAGTATGAGAGCCAAAACAGATAGACTGCTGCACTGATGATTAATACCTGCAGTACAAACATGCTCGATAGCTTATCCGCCAGCTTGCCGATGGCTGGTTTTTGTTGTTGCGCCTGGTCGAGTAATCGATTAATTGTCGCCAGCTGTGAGGCGTCACCGATGGCCTCTACGGCAATGGTCAGATTGTTGTCGGTATTCATGCTGCCGGCGATCACTCGGTCACCCGCCGTCTTGTCTATGGGCAGGTATTCACCGCTAAAAGCAGACTCATCGACAGCGCTGGCACCTTGGGTAATGATGCCATCGGCGGGGATTTGTTCGCCGGGTTTGACCAAAATCGTTTGGCCGACTTCTAACTGTGCGATGGCTATCTGTTGGCTCTCGCCCTGGTCGTCAACAAGCCAGGCAAAGCCGGGCATCGAAGACTGCACCCCTTTGACGCTGCGACGGTTAAAGTGGCGGGCGCGCATCTCCAGGTAGCGGCCTAACAGCAGAAAGAAGGTGAACATGGACACCGAGTCGAAATAAACCTCGCCGGTGCCTTGGTATGTGGCCCAGCAGCTGGCCACGTAGGCCAGGCCAATCGCCAGGGCAACGGGGACGTCCATGCTGAGATGGCGTCCTTTAATTGAACGCCAGGCATTGGTGAAAAAAGGTTTGGCCGCGATAAAGACCACGACAGTGGCAACAATGGCGCTGACAAGGCGCAGAAAATCTCGTTGCTCGAGGCTGATGCCTTGTAAACTGCCTGCGTGCAGGGCAATGGCGTACATACCCACCTGCATCATACCAATCCCCGCAATCCCTAATCGGCGCAATGCGGTATTGTTTTCCTGCTTTAGCATCTGCTCTTCGCCGTCGTCGCTAAAGGGCGCAGGATGGTAACCAATGGCGGCTATTTTTTGGAAGATAACGCTCAGCGCAATCGTGTCGGGGTTAAAGTCGATGATCAACCGATGCTGGCTAAGGTTGACGATGGCCTTGTTAACACCCTGCAAACTGTTCAGTTGCTGTTCGATTAACCAAACACAGGCGGCACAGCTGATGCCGCCGATGCTGATACGGGCGGAGAGTAAGGCTGACTGGTCGACATGGGGAACGACAAAGCCCTGCTGAAATTCGGGCTGATCGAACAACGTATAACTATTGCCCTCGCCACTGTTAGCGACCTCAGCGTAGCTATCGCGATGTTGGTAATAATCGCCGAGCCCGTTATCGATAATAGTGGCGGCCACCGCCTGGCAGCCCGGGCAGCAAAATCGTTGAATCTGCTCATCGATAGGCAGTTTAAATCGACTGTTTTTAGGAACGGGGAGGCCACAGTGAAAGCAATCACCGTGGCCAGCAGTGGTGGCGGTTGTGGTGTGAGACAACAGCTTAGAGTGACCGGTCTATCAGGGTTGCAGAGTTTTCTTTGCTGAGATCAATCTCTCCCTTGATTAACCACATCGCCATGCTGTTTTGATCGATGCCTTCAATTGAGACATACCAGCGGAATGGGTCAATGGCGGTGGTGGTGCGGTAGACATTGTCGCCCCCTCGGGTGGCGATGACGGTAATATCTCTAGACACTTCAATTGGGTGTTGAAAAACAAGGGTGATGTTGGCCGGCGGTGTCGCCAGCCGCCCCTTGAGGCGGACCTCGATGCTATTGTCGATGACTAATAAATCGGCATTAATATCGAGTACGTCGGCGAGTTTTTCGGTGGTGATCTCTTCGTTGATTGCCAAGCCTTCTTTGTAGTAATTGGTTCTTACCATTTCAGGCTTATTAATAACGGCGGTATAGACCAGGTGGCTGCTGGCGATAACGGCAGTCGCAGGCAGAGCGATAATAAACCAGGGCCAGAACTGTTTGTACCAAGCCACGGTATCTTCATGTTTGCGTAAAACGGCCATGCTTATCTCCACTGAGGGCCGGTAAAGCGGCTCTCTTTGTCTTTGCTTACTGTTTGTTCGGCGTCGTCAACCACGGTAAAGGTGATATCCATACTCTGTTCGGTCAATTCTTTCGGGTCGATTTCAAGGCGAACGGGAATCGAGTAAACCTCGCCGCTGGCAACCGAGACCGTGTTTTCGCCAATGTATTTGATATTGTTAATACCGGCAACTGAAACCGTATAGCGGCCATCTTGCTGGCTCATATTCATCACTTTGATGGTGTAGCTGTTCTCGATCATTCCTTCATTGGTTTGGAAATACAGTCGAGAACGGTCGCGTTCGACATCAATATTAAGAGGGACACGGGTAATCAAGGTGACGGCAAACACGGAAACCATAATAGCAATGGCGGCAGCGTAAGCAATTAGACGAGGCCGTACAAGCTTCGTTTTCTTACCATTTAGAGAGTTTTCCGTGGTATAGCTAATCAGTCCGCGCTGGTAATTCATCTTGTCCATAATGGAGTCACAGGCGTCAATACACAGGGCACAGGTGATGCATTGATATTGCAGGCCGTGACGGATATCGATACCGGTGGGACAGACTTGAACACACAGTTTGCAGTCGACACAATCGCCCCGTTCTTTTTCCCCATCGACTAATGGCTGAGCGGTTTTAGTCCGTTTTCTGGCGCCGCGAGGCTCGCCCCGTTTTTCATCGTAGCTGACAACCAGTGTGTCGGAGTCGAACATGACGGCTTGGAAACGGGCATAGGGGCACATGTGCAGGCAAACCATTTCGCGCAGCCAGCCGGCATTTATATAAGTAGCCAAGGTGAAAAATAATACCCAAGCGTAACTCCATAAATCGGCAGTGCCGAGAAAGGTGTCTGGTATGAGCTGTTTAACCTCGGTGAAATAGCCGACAAAGGTGACGCCGGTAATAAAGGCAAAGCCAAGCCAAAGACCGTGCTTGGCAGTTTTTCGGGCTAGCTTGTTGGCACTCCATTGTTGTTTGTCGAGCTTGATACGCTGATTGCGAGAACCCTCTGTCAGCTCTTCAACCCACATGAAAATAGAGGTCCAGACAGTCTGCGGACAGGTGTAACCACACCAGACCCGGCCGGCAAAGACGGTGACGGCAAATAAGACGAAGGCGGCAATGATGAGCAGCCAGCCCAACATGAAGAAATCCTGCGGCCAAAAGGTAATGCCGAGTACGTGAAACTGGCGGGCGGGCAGGTCAAACAATACGGCTTGGCGGCCATCCCAGTTCATCCAAGGGATAAAGAAGAAGGCAATCAACAGCGGCCAGCCGGTATAGACGCGGAGTTTTTGAAAGAAGCCCTCAATGGCGCGAGTATAGATTTTTTCCCCGCGATTATAGGTCTCAAAGGGGTCGATATCTGCAGGGTCAACTTCGATTGCAGATATTTTCTCTGGCTTGGACATAGACAATACCTTTTATTACCAATACAGGTAGATGTTCGACAGCTCAATTTGGCTAAAGTTTACCATGCTGTAACCTTAAGAAACAAAAAAAAACCCTGCGATTGCAGGGTTTTTTTTTGTCTTAGCTGACCAGTGTTTTACATCGACAAACTGTAGACATAACCGGATAGAAGGTGGATCTTGTCTTCGTTCAACAGGTCTTTTTGAGCGGGCATGTGGCCGTTACGGCCATAGCGTAGCGTCTGTTTAATCTGAGCTTCGCTGCCGCCATACAACCAGATGTTGTCGGTCAGGTTCGGTGCCCCAAAGAGCTTGTTACCGGTGCCTTCAGCAGTGTGACAAAGCGCACAATTGGCCTGAAAGAGGTCGGCGCCGGCAGCGGCTTTATCGCCGTTAACATCGCGACCATTTAGGCTCATTACATATTGGGTAACCTGATCGATACCCTCGTCTCCGAGTTGTCCCCATGCTGGCATAGCGCCCTGGCGACCGTTGGTCAGTGTGGTCTTGATCTCATCCGGTGAGCCACCGTATAGCCATACACCGTCGGTGAGGTTAGGGAAGCCGTGGTTACCGCGGGCATCACCACCATGGCAAAGAGCACAGTTGTCGGCAAATAAGCGCTGACCCATGCGATTGGCTTCAGGATCCTTGGCTACTTCTTCGACAGACATCTCGGCGAAGCGGGCGTAAATAGGGCCGTATTTCTCTTCAGCCTTGGCCACTTCGTTTTCGTACTGGCCAACCTGAGTCCAGCCTAATACACCTTTCCAGTTACCGAGACCGGGGTAGGCGATAAGATAGCCGATGGCAAAAATGATGGTGGCAACATACATCACCACCCACCAGCTTGGCAGCGGGTTGTCATATTCTTGAATGCCGTCATAGCTGTGGCTTGTCGGCTTGCCCAGGGTTTCAGGGTCATCTTTATTACAAAGATAAAGAATAACTGAAATTAGGACGATAGTGATAATGGTGAGAATGCTTATCCATCCACTCCAAAAACTTGGCATTTCCATTTTTTATTCCTCGCTTATATCGGGTGCTCAATGTAATGAGCACCCTTTTATGCAGCGTTATTTATTTTTAAATTCGTCAGCAAACGGTGACTGTGCAGCGTTATCAAATTTCTCTTTTGAGCGACCGCTATAGGCCCATAGGCAGACGCCAATAAAGGCGATAAGAGCTAGGGCTGTTGCGACACCGCGCCAATCGTTAATATCCATTGTGCTGTACCTCTTAAATAAATGTTTAGCGCTTGTGCTTGAGTAGGAGACCGAGGTGCTGAAGGTATTCAATCAGCGCATCAATTTCTTTCTTACCGCGGACCGCTTCTTTAGCACCTTCAATATCCTCGTCGGTGTACGGAACACCGACAAAGCGAAGTGCGCGCATTTTTTGAGCGGTGTAGCGACCGTCAAGTGCCTGATCAAACAACCATGGGAAGGCCGGCATATTGGAGTCGGGCACAACATCGCGCGGGTTGTACAGGTGTGCACGGTGCCAATCATCACTGTAGCGACCGCCAACGCGAGCCAGGTCAGGCCCCGTCCGCTTTGAGCCCCAAAGGAAGGGGTGGTCGTAAACTGATTCACCGGCTACAGAGTAGTGACCATAACGCTCAGTTTCGGAGCGGAATGGGCGAATCATCTGCGAGTGACAAACAGAGCAACCTTCGCGGATGTAAATGTCGCGGCCTTCAAGCTGCATGGCCGTGTAAGGCTTCAACCCTTTAATCGGCTGAGTGGTCTCTTTCAGGAAGAAGTGAGGAACCACTTCTACCAGGAAACCAAAGCTGATGGCGACAACAGTCAATACCATGAAGATTGGTAGATTACGTTCAACTATATCGTGACTTTTCATTCATCTGCTCCTTAAGCCGGTAATTCGCATTTTTCCAGCTTGGCTTGCTGGGCAGTTTTATAAAGGTTGTAAGCCATGAGTAACATACCGGCGAAGAACATGACGCCGCCGATAAGGCGAACAACATAGCCGTCGTGGCTGGCTGCAACAGATTCAACAAAGCTGTAGGTCAGCGTGCCGTCTTCGTTGTAAGCGCGCCACATCAGTCCCTGCATGATGCCGTTTACCCACATTGCTGCGATGTATAAAACGGTACCGAGGGTGGCCAACCAGAAGTGCAGGTTGATCATTGCGGTGCTGTACATTTCTTTACGACCAAACATAATCGGAATCAAGTGGTAGATGGCACCGATAGAGACCATTGCTACCCAGCCCAAGGCACCGGAGTGTACGTGACCGATAGTCCAGTCAGTATAGTGAGACAGGGCGTTAACTGTTTTGATTGCCATCATCGGGCCTTCGAAGGTAGACATACCGTAGAAAGACAGGGAAACAACCAAGAAGCGAAGAATGGGATCTGTACGCAGCTTATGCCAGGCGCCGGAGAGGGTCATGATGCCGTTGATCATACCACCCCAAGATGGTGCTAATAGAATCAGTGACATCACCATACCCAGGCTTTGAGCCCAGTCTGGAAGAGCAGTGTAGTGTAGGTGGTGAGGGCCGGCCCAGATGTAGATCGCAACCAGTGACCAGAAGTGGACAATGGATAGACGATAAGAGTAGACGGGGCGTTCTGCCTGCTTCGGTACAAAGTAGTACATGATGCCGAGGAAGCCGGCGGTTAGGAAGAAGCCTACGGCGTTGTGGCCATACCACCACTGTACCATCGCATCCATGGCGCCAGAGTATGCAGAGTAAGACTTAAAGAGGTTGACCGGAACGGCGGCACTGTTGATCACGTGCAAAATGGCAACGGTCAGAATAAAGCCACCAAAGAACCAGTTGGCGACGTAAATATGTGAGGTCTTACGCTTGGCAATTGTGCCAAAGAATACATAAGCGTATGCCACCCATACGATGGTGATCAGAATGTCGATCGGCCATTCAAGCTCGGCATATTCTTTGCTGCTGGTCATGCCCAGTGGCAGGGTGATGGCGGCAAGGACGATGACGAGGTTCCAGCCCCAGAAAATAAAGCCGGGAAGGACTTCAGAACATAAACGCACCTGACAGGTACGCTGCACAACGTAAAACGATGTAGCAAAAAGAGCGCTACCGCCAAATGCGAAGATAACCGCATTGGTGTGTAGAGGGCGTAGACGACCGAAGTGTAAATACTGGTTAAGGTTAAGCTCGGGGTAGGCTAGTTGCGCGGCGATAACAACGCCGACTAGCATACCGACTATGCCCCAGATAACGGTCATAACAGTAAACTGACGAACAACCTTGTAGTTGTAGTCAGGAGTTTCCATTGTGGTTGTGCTCATATTGTGCCTTCCAAAGTATGAGACTCAGTTTTTTATCATATCTGCATGAAGTTCATGACAGTTGACACCAAAAAACGCAAAGCCAAGTTAGCCGATGTGTTTTCAACAAAGCTATTCTAAATTAACTACTTGAAACTACTTTGATCTCAGTCAATTGAACTAGGTAATAGCCCTGGTTCAATTGTGGTTACTGCGTAAGCGGTTTTGCAGAAGCATCTGTTGATTGACACAGTCTTTCGAGCCATTTGCGGCGGCGTATTCTAACAAAGAGCCTGTGATAAAAGAACTGATAATTTCGGCAATTACTTATCTTTGGCCGGATTCAACGATTTAAACCGACAAGTTGTATGCAAGCGCTAAGATTGACTATTTTTTAGTCTAGTCATTAACTTAACTGCCGGCCAGTTTTACCTTATAGCCATCTTTCTCAAGGGCTGCCTTGAGTTTATCGCGTTGATCAGTCTGCATTTCGATGGCGAAATTCTTGACGCTGCCGCCACAGCCGCACTGCTGTTTTAGCTTCTTGGCGATCTTCTTGAGGCCATCATCATTGAGCGCTATACCGCTGATAATCGAAACGCCCTTGCCTTTGCGTCCTTTGGTCTCACGGCTGATGCGAACAATGCCATCGCTGTCGGCCACGGTGTTGTTTTTGCACTGGCAATTGTCAATGCTAAATTCGCACTTGGGGCAGTGCTTACCGCTGTCGGTTGAGAAGACGAGGCGAGAATTTTTTTTACTCATGGGTGTATGCTCAAAGGTTGCGAAGATATTGCTGATGCCAGTCATGAGCTTCAACAAGTTGGTGCTGATTAAAAATTTTGATCTGATGCTGTTGCAAAAGCTCGGCGGTGACGCCGCGCTCATTGGTCGTGCTGTGATTGAACTGGCCATTATAAATCTGTTGACTGCCGCAGGATGGACTGCGTTCAGTCAAAATGGCCATTACGACATGGTGTTGTTGGGCAAATGCCAGTGTTTTTTCGGCGCCGGCAATGAAGGCCTCGGTAACATCGCTGCCAGTGTGGGTCATGATTCGGCTGCTGCCTGCCAGTACGCTGGCACCACTGCCTGCTTGAATCTCTGCTGCCGCTCTCGGGGTATCGAGTCCGCCGCTGACCTCGGGGCATATCGATATGAGGTAGTCCTGTCGTCGCCATTGTTCGATGATTGGGTGCTGCTGTAATAAATCGGTGCCGTTATAGCGCACAGGGCGGCCTAACAAGCAGGCGCTGAATAGAATAGTGTGCTTGTGGGCGTTGATTGGCATACGGGCCCCAGATAAATCGGCGCAGTGGCGCTGTTTGTGCTCAGGATGCTGTATTATCCGTATTGTTTTAACAATTTGCTAGTAGTGGGTTTTTTATGATCAAAGCCGTGGTGTTGGATGCCGATACACTGGTGCCTGAGCAATTAGATTTAACAGGCTTGAGCGATCTCGAGGGGGTTGAATGGCAGTGGTATGCAGCGACTCAGCCGCAAGAATGTGCCGAGCGCATTGCCGATGCTGACATTGTGTTAACCAATAAGGTCGGTATTGGCGAAGCCGAAATTGCCGCCGCACCGAGGTTGAAATATATTGCGGTAATGGCCACCGGTACCAATGTTATCGATATCTTGGCGGCCAAGCAGCGCGGGGTTGTCGTCAGTAATATTGTCGGTTATTCGGCACCATCACTGATGCAGCATACCATGATGATGCTGCTGGCTTTGGCGGGTAAATTGTTGCCGACAAACGCTCAGATTGGCCGGGGTGAATGGCAGCGTGCTGAGCATTTCTGTCTACTTGATTTTCCCGCTGTTGAACTGGCGGGAAAAACGCTGGGGTTGATCGGTCTGGGGGTGACGGCCAAGTCGGTGGCGGCGATGGCCGAGGCCTTTGAGATGAAGGTGATGGTGGCTCAGCGGCCGGGAAGCAATATCTGTCCGGCGGGACGAGTGCCCTTGGCGCAGCTGCTGTCAGAGGCAGATTTTATCTCTATCCACTGCCCGCTGACAGAGGCAACAAAAGGCTTGATCGCGGCGTCACAGCTGCAGCAAATGAAATCCACAGCTTATATCATCAATACCGCCCGCGGCGGCATTATTGAGGAACAGGCCCTGGCGGATGCGCTGAGGGCTGGCGAAATAGCTGGCGCCGCTGTTGATGTCTTAACTGTCGAGCCACCGACAGCAGGAAATCCCTTGCTGGCGGCCGATATACCTAATTTGATTGTAACCCCTCACAGTGGCTGGGGCAGTATTGAGAGTCGGCAGCGAATGGTTGATCAGTTGGTGCGTGTGGTGGCGGGATTTATCGCCGCTGAACCCATCAATATCGTGGTGTCGTAATGGCTGCTCATATTGATGTGCAGGGCTTTTGTGATCCACTGTTTGCCGGAGTGGAAACAGCCTTCGAGCGTAATTTTATTGATCATGGCGAAGTCGGTGCCAGTTTCTCGCTGTATATGGAGGGGGAGCTGGTTGTTGATTTGTGGGCGGGAATCAGCGACCGAGATGGCGTGAAACCTTGGCAGCAGACAACGCAGGTGAATGTGTTTTCGGTGACCAAGGGCGTATTGATAACCTGTTTATTAAGCTTGGTTGATCGAGGTGATATCGATTTGGATGCAGCTGTCGCTGACTATTGGCCGGCGTTTGCCGCTGGAGGCAAACAGGGGATAACAGTGCGGACTCTGCTGAATCATTGTGCAGGACTGCCTGTATTGCCAGCAGAGGTCGAGGCAGGGGATATTTTCAATTGGCCGACAATGACGGATAAAATACAGCGTCAGTCTCCAATCTGGCCTGCGGGCGATCGTCAAGCTTACCATGTATTTAGCTATGGCTGGCTACTGGGTGAGCTTATTCGCCGAGTCAGTGGAGAGAGCGTCGGCGCGTTTTTTCATCGCCGCTTCGCTGAGCCGCTGGGGTTGAATTTCACCATAGGGATAGCCGCTGACCTTGGCGCTATTGCTGATGTGGCGCCGATGGCTGACGCTGGCGCCGTTAGACAGGGCGGCAGTATTGCCCGACTGATTGAGTCTCAACCGGATTCTGTTGCTGCCAGAGCTTTTACGACGCCGTTATCGATGATGACAGGGATAAATAGCACGGCTTGGCGGCGGGCGGAGATTCCTGCGGCCAACGGTCATTCCGATGCCGGCTCTATCGCAAAACTGTATTCATCGTTGGTGCTCGGTGATATCTTGTCGCCGGCGTTATTGCGCCAGTGCTGGGGGCAGGCTGCGCCAGTATTTGACGAGGTGTTGTTACAGCCGGTGGCATTTAATCTTGGCTTTATGGCGGGGCAGTCTCGGCCAGCCAGTTTGTTTTCGGGTAGTGAGCGTAGTTTTGGTCACCCCGGCGCAGGCGGTAGCATGGGCTTTGCCGACCTTGATTATCAGTTCGGCTGCGGCTATGTCACAAACCGACTAGGTCAGGGTGCGCTAACCGATCCGCGTGCACAGCGTTTAATCGATGCGGTTTATCGATCTCTTTAATTGTTTTACTGATGGTGGTTTGAGTGGAAAAGAAGATTGAGTTTTTAGAGGAGCAGATTATTGATCTGCAAACTCGAGTGTTGTTTCAAGAAGATACACTGCAAGAGCTGGACGATATTATCACTAAGCAGCAGCGTCAGATCGATGCGTTGGAGCGCTATTGCCGATTGCTGAAGGATAGTGTTGAGGGTATGAAGAGTGGAGAAGAGGGCGAGGTGTCGAATGACCCCCCGCCTCATTACTAATCGTCGTTGAGCTTATTCGCCCTGAACGATAACGTCGCGAGCCTGAGGCCCCTTGTCGCCGTCGACGATGCTAAATTCGACGTCCTGACCTTCCTGTAAACGGCGGCGGCCTTTGGCGCGGATGGCGCGATAGTGAACAAACACATCGACACCGTCATCACTGGTGATAAAGCCAAAGCCCTTATTGCTGTTAAACCATTTAACGCTGCCGTTGTGGCGCTCGCCAGTGATTGGGCTGTCGTCAAAATCGTCGTTGTTGTCGTTAAAGTTGCTGCTTGAATCTTGCTGGTCATCAGTGCTGCTGGCTGCTGAGATGTTGGCAGCCAGTAAAACGCTGACGATAGCGGCAACGGAGAAGAAAATTGCTGCGGTTAGGTCGAAGGCGAAAATGCCAGTTGCTGTGGCCTGTCCGTTGTAGAAGCCAGAAACGGGAATGGCCACGGCTAAACTGATTAATAAGCGGTAAAAGAAAGTCATCATTGTACTCTTGAATTGATGGGTAAAATATAAAGATCAGTAGGGTTGGCTTGTTAGAACCGGGTTAAGAATAGCCTAGTCTTAGCTGAGAGAATCAGTCCGTTATCAAAAGTTACCCTTCTAGTGTTGAGGCTAGAGGATTGCCTTTTGGTCAAGATCGGGCCGATCAACTGTAACAAAGCATTCCGTTATCCACTGATGTTATTGTTGGCTGTTAAAAACAGGCTGTCAGCCACAGCCATTACCGGCAGGCAAGTTACGCCTTTAGGTGGTGGCAGATATTTTGCCGTAATTTGTGTTATTTATCCACTCTGTTAAATTCTGCGCAAAAAAATACCGCAAAACAGTGATGCTATGCGGTATTTTTACCTGTTTCTTTAGCGGCTAGTTATGCTCAGAGTTTGCTTACCTCTTCGGCTTGCAAGCCTTTGGGTCCTTGCTGAAGCTCGAACTCAACCTCTTGTCCTTGATTAAGGCTGCGGTAGCCCTCACCTTGGATGGAGCGAAAATGGACAAAAATATCCTGCTCTGACTCGCCCTGCTGGATGAATCCAAAACCTTTGGCATCATTAAACCACTTGACCGTGCCGGTTACGCGATCCGTCATAACTACAACCTCTCTTACATTCTATTTTTATTTTTATTACGACCAGTAATCGGAGGTTTCCGATTTCAGGGGAGGTCTCTCTCCCCTGAATACAGCCAGTCGGTATTACTAAAGTGAGTTGATTTTGGCGAGCTGTTCTTCCAGCTTGGTTACCGCTGTCTGCAGCTCATTCAACTTCTTACGTTCTTTTTCTACTACGGCCTCAGGGGCTTTGTCAACAAATTTAGGGTTATTAAGTTTGCCAGAAATCTTGCCTAACTCTTTTGCTTGCTTCTCAATCTCGCGGTTTAGACGGGCTGCTTCGGCATCCTTGTCAATTAAGTCGCTCATTGGAATGAGTAGCTCCATGTCACCAACCAGAGAGGTGGCGGACATCGGGGCTTCGTCATCGGGCTCAAGCCAAGTTATTGCTTCAAGCTTGGCCAGTGACATCAGGAACTGTTGGTTGTTGGCTAGGCGCGCCTTATCGTCAGCGTTACCATTCTTAAGTAGGATAGACAGCGGTTTGTTCGGAGAGATATTCATCTCGCCACGAATGTTTCTGACGCCAACAATAACGCCTTTGACCCATTCGATGTCGATCTCAGCCTGCTCGTCAATCTTGCCGTCATCGCACACAGGGAAGGGTGCCAGCATGATGCTGTCGCCCTGAATATTTGCGATAGGCGCAATTTTCTGCCAGATTTCTTCCGTTAGGAAGGGCATCAGTGGGTGTAATAGTCGCAGGATGGCTTCTAACACGAGGATTAATGTTCTGCGTGTGCCACGCTTTTTCTCTTCGCTGGCATTGTCATCCCATAGCACTGGCTTGGATAATTCTAAATACCAATCGCAGTATTCATTCTTAACAAATTCGAACAGGCCTTGTGCCATTAAGTCAAAGCGGTAGTTAGCGTAATAACGCTCAATATCAGCCTCGACTTTTTGCAGCCTTGAGATAATCCAGCGGTCGGCAACGGTCAGTTCGACGGCTTCGTTGTTGACGCCACAGTTCTGCTCCTCGGTATGCATCAGTACATAGCGGGTGGCATTCCAGATCTTGTTGGCGAAGTTACGGTTGCCCTCAAGGCGTTTCATATCCCAGTTGATGTCACGACCGGTGGAGGCGAGTGAGGCCAGGGTGAAGCGCAGTGCATCGGTGCCGTGGGCAGTAATGCCTTCAGGGAACTGTTGCTTGGTTGATTTCGCGATTTTCTCGGCCAGTTGTGGCTGCATCATATTGCCGGTACGTTTCTCAAGTAGCGTATCGAGCTCAATGCCGTCGATCATATCGAGGGGGTCGATAACATTACCCTTGGATTTGGACATCTTGTCACCATGGTCATCACGAATCAGACCGGTAACGTAGACTGTCTTAAAGGGTACCTGTGGTTTGCCGTTTTCGTCTTTGGTGAAATGCATGGTCATCATAATCATTCTGGCTACCCAGAAGAAGATGATGTCAAAGCCGGTGACTAGCACATCTGACGGGTGAAAGGTTTTTAAGCGCTCGGTATTCTCAGGCCAGCCTTGGGTGGCAAAGGTCCACAGCGCTGAGCTGAACCAAGTGTCGAGTACATCGACATCTTGGTTGAGTGTAACATCGTCAGCAAGCTGGTATTTGCTGCGCGCTTCTTCTTCATTACGGGCAACATAGGTGTTGCCGGCATCATCATACCAAGCGGGTATGCGGTGACCCCACCAGAGCTGTCGAGAAATACACCAGTCTTGAATATTGTTCATCCAAGAGAAATACATGTTTTCGTATTGCTGGGGTACAAATTTGATATCACCGTTGGTGACGGCGTCAACGGCTGGCTTGGCCAGCGTCTTGGCGTCGACAAACCACTGATCGGTTAGCAGTGGCTCGATGACGAGGCCGGAGCGGTCGCCACGTGGCACGGTAAGGTCGTGATCTTTGACTTCTTCGAGCAGGCCGAGGGCATCGATGTCGGCCACAATGGCCTTGCGCGCATCGTAGCGGTCAAGGCCGGCGTACTGTGCAGGTATAGAGGCGGTCACTTGCTGGCAGTCTTTGCCTTCGTGGGTGTAGATTTCAGGATCGGCTAAAATGGCGGCGTTTTTGTCGAAGATATTGATCATCGGCAGTGTTGCGCGTTGGCCAACCTGGTAATCGTTAAAGTCGTGGGCCGGCGTGATTTTTACACAACCGGTGCCTTTATCCATGTCAGCATGGTCATCGGCAACAATGATGATACGGCGGTTAACCAGAGGAAGCATGACTTCCTTGCCGACCAGTGCGTTGTAGCGTTCATCTTTGGCGTTAACAGCGACGGCGGTATCACCCAGCATGGTTTCCGGGCGGGTGGTGGCAGCTACCAGATAATCCTTGCCGTCTGCAGTGGTGACGCCATCAGCCAGCGGATAGCGGAAGTGCCACATAAAGCCTTTCTCGTCTTTGTTTTCAACTTCCAGATCGCTGATCGCAGTGTGAAGCTTAGGGTCCCAGTTGACCAAGCGTTTGCCGCGATAAACCAATTTGTCGTCATACAGGCGAACAAAGACTTCCTGTACGGCCTTGTAAAAGCCTTCATCCATGGTAAAGGCTTCGCTATCCCAGTCGACAGAGTTGCCCAGGCGACGCATTTGGCGGGTAATGGTATCGCCTGACTCTTCCTTCCACTGCCAAATTTTATCGGTAAAGGCGTCGCGCCCCAGTTGGTGGCGGGTTTTGTTTTCTTCCGCGGCCAGTTTGCGCTCGACCACCATTTGGGTGGCAATACCGGCGTGGTCGGTACCTACCTGCCACAGCGTATTCTTACCGCTCATGCGGTGGTAGCGAGTCAGCGCATCCATAATGGTTTGCTGAAATGCGTGGCCCATGTGAAGGCTGCCGGTGACATTGGGTGGTGGTATCATGATAGAGAAGGCTTCTTCACCGCCCTGTGGGCGAAAATATCCCTGCTCTTCCCAGGTCTTATACCATTGTTGTTCGATAGCGTTGGGCTGGTATGTTTTATCCATGATATGTCAGTCTGCTCAGCAAAATAGTGAATGCGTCAACCCGGTGGAATGTTGCTGTAGTAAGGCTGGCAAGACACCATTAAAAGTGCTTCCAGGGCCTGCTGGTAACGTTGCAAACAAAGAGGTTTTTACGCGGTGAATAATTTAGTCGGCTAGTGTAACACGGCTCTATGGCAAAGGCGTATAGCCTTGTGCCACACAGTGGTGGTGCTAGTCGGCCCTGTTCTTGTTAAGTTCACGCTCTGCGGCCTGAAGTCGACTCTTTAGCTCCGCTCTGATTTTTGGCATAAACTCTTCCAGCACCTGGTTGATGATGCGTTGGCTATCGACAACAGGGGCCGATGTTGGCTCAACTTGGTCAAAGAGTGAAGGTTGGTCGTCGTTGGTGCCGGGCCCGAGTTTGCAGCCTTGGTAGATTATGTCAGTGGTTGCGGTCTCGGTATTCAGTGGGGCGTTAAAACGCTGGTCATAGAAGCTCTCATCGCTGCCGCAATTGAGGCTGAAATTGCAGTCGGTGGTGAGCTTGGTGGTATTACTGGTCAGGCCGGCGTCGTCGCCTTGACCGATAAAAATATCGAGCTGACTTTGCAGTTGTGGCGATGCCATTCTGCTGTCTGCGTCGCTGGTCAGTGGACGGTGGGCCGGGGGGGCTGGCTTGTCGCTGTCGGTAAGGCCAGGCTCATCCTGAGCGGTGAACAGGCCCAGTAAATCGGTTTGACAGTAATCGCTCATCAGCAGTTCTTGCTGCTGGGGGTGATGCCCAGCTGTTGGTAATGGCGCCAATTGGTGCGGCTGAGTTCGGTGATTGAGGGCTGCTTGTTAACAACCTCCAGCACCCATTCAAACTGGTCTGCATTGGCCGGTGCGCTGCTGAGATTAATCATTACTTGATAGCGGTCGCTGCTTGGCTGCTGGTGGCCAATGACAATGGGGCTGTTGTTATCCGGCTCATGGGTTTGTAGCTGATGCGGGATAAAGCTGTTGTCACGAACCGACCAAAGCAGATTGTCTAGGTGTTGGCTCTGTTGTTCGTTGGCACTATGAATAAAGACTGTTTTACCTTTCTTATAAGATTTCTCAGCCAGTGTGCAGGCGTATTTCAGGCGTTGTAAATCGTTGTCGGAGGCCATCAAATAAAAGAAAGCATTGGTCATAGCAAAGAAAACTCACGGCAGGGTAAAAAGAAGTATTTTACTGGAATTGTGGTTGATGGCTACTGTGTCGTAGGAGAAATTTGAACGGTGAAGGTGATTGCGCTTAAAGACCTGGCCGAAAATTACTTTTGGCCAGGTCTTTGAGGTTAGCCTTGGTCGATGATGTACTGGCTTAGCAGCTGTACAGGGCGACCCGTTGCGCCCTTATTGGCACCGCTATTCCAGGCACTGCCAGCAATATCGATGTGAGCCCAGGCCTGGCCTTCCACAAACTGTGAAAGAAAGCAGGCAGCCGTGACAGAGCCCGCTTCGCGGCCGCCAATATTGGCAAGGTCGGCAAAGTTACTCTTTAGCTGCTCACTGTAATCGTCGCTGATCGGCAAGCGCCAAGCTTTATCGCCAGTTGTATCGGCGGCGCTGAGTAGCTGTTGGGCCAGGGCTTCGTCGTTGGCAAATAGGCCACTGTTGTGACGGCCCAGGGCGATGACGCAGGCACCAGTCAGTGTCGCGATGTCGATGATTGAACGAGGCTTGAAACGCTGTACATAACTCAGCGCATCACATAATACCAAGCGGCCTTCGGCATCAGTATTGAGTACTTCAATGGTTTTGCCCGACATGCTGGTGACGACATCACCCGGCTTGGTGGCGTGGCCATTGGGCATGTTTTCACTGGCGGCAACAACAGCGACAACGTGGGTGTTAAGACCCATTTCAGCGATCGCTGAAACCGTGCCAAAGACACTGGCGGCGCCACACATATCGTATTTCATCTCATCCATGCCTGCGCCTGGTTTGAGGCTGATACCACCGGAATCGAAGGTGATGCCTTTGCCGACAAGGGCGATGGGCGCCTGCTTTGATGTGCTGTTCTTATACTCCATCACGATTAGCTGTGCAGGTTCGTCGCTGCCGGCGCTGACAGAGAGCAGTGAGCCCATGCCGAGATCTTTCATCTGCTTTTCGGAGAGAATCTTGGTTGTCAGCTTGGGGTGCTTCTTGGCGAGCGCCTTGGCTTCGCTGGCGAGATAGCTGGGGGTGCAAATGTTGCCGGGCAGGTCGCCCAGTTTGCGGCAGCTATTGATGCCGTTGGCAATCGCTTGACCGTTATTTAATGCTTTGTTGACGGCGGTCGTCTGTTTGCCTTTGTCGCTGGCTACAAAAACTTTTTTAACGGCGGAGGCGGGCTTAGGCGTGCTGACTTTGTCGGTATAGCGATACTGTTGGCGAATAATTTCGATCGCCAGTTGCTGGGCGTCGGTGGCGAGGTCGTTGGCAGATTGCCAGCAAACAGTGACATCGGCAGCGTTGCTGCTGGCGATGGCGCTGGCGGCGCTTCTAATAGCCTGGCGCTGCTGGGCGGCTGACATCGACTTTTCGTTGCCAAAGCCGACTAGGAGTAGGCGGTCGGCTGTGATGCCGCTGGGGCTGTGAACCAGTAAGGTGTTACCCAGTGCGGCGGTGAAATCTTGCTGCTTGATCAATTTGCCAATCAGGCCGTTCGTCGCCTTGTCGATGATTTGAGCATTGCCGCTCAGCTTTTTACTGTCGCTGACATTGATGGCCAGGCAGCCTGTTTTGCAGCTGGTAATATCAGCTATTTGTTTGGCCTTAAATTGCATGCTTACTCCGCAGTATCGAGTGTAATCAAGGTTGTAGACTGTTTTAGATTGCGCCTAAACTATGACTGTGCCAAGGTGGCGACTCTAAAAGTTGATGGTAGTTGGTTATTTTTACCACGACAACAGCTTATAATAGAATGCATCATGTTACTGATTATTCGGTAATTCAACCGTGTCTGTTAACCAATGGCCACGATAATACCTTAGTGAGCGTTGGTCTTGCTAATGAATCACAGAGATAATGGTTAAGTGTGATTGCGTTTAGATATTTAGCAAAAGAGGTTTTTGTCACAATGATCGCGGTGACTTCTGCAGTCCTGTTGATCATTATGAGTGCCCGTTTTGTCCGTTATTTGGCCGAGGCTGCCAGTGGCAAGATTGCCGGTGATGTGCTGTTCTGGATTATGTTCTATCGGCTGCCCAATTTCTTCGAGTTGATTTTACCACTGGGTTTCTTTATTGGTATTTTGCTGGCTTATGGCCGCTTATATGTCGAGAGTGAGATGGTGGTGTTATCCGCCTGCGGCTTCAGCGTTAACCGGCTATTGGCTTATACACTGATCCCCGCCTTCTTTATAGCCATGGTGATGTCGAGTATCAGTCTGTACCTCAGCCCGGCAGGCACCAATATGGCCAAGCAAATCATCAACGATCCGAAGGCAAAAAGTGGTTTTGGTACACTGGTGCCCGGGCGTTTTCAAACGATGAGTGGCGGACGTGTCAGTTATGTCGAAGGCCTGCACGATAAAAAAAGTAGAATGGAGAACGTCTTCGTCGCCGAGGTAATCCCCAAGACTAAGCAGTCACCACAGCAGGTGTCGCTGGTGTTTGCCGAGGGGGGTAAGGTAGTTGAAAAAGAGGGTTACCGTTATCTGGAGCTGCATAACGGTTACCGGTATATGATGGAAAATAAGACGCTCGACTATCAACAAACAGGCTTCGATGTTTACGGTGCTCGACTCGATGAGCAAGAGAGCAGCTTAGAGCCGTCGAATGAGTTGGATGGACTGCCAACCAGTCAGTTGATTGGCTCAGATAACCTGGCCTATCAAGCCACGCTTCAGTGGCGAATATCACTGTCTATTCTGATCCCCATTGTGGCGATTATCGCGCTCAGCTTGAGTAAGACGGATCATCGTCGTGGACGCTACATTAAGATGCTGCCGGCAATTTTGATTTACTTGATGTATTTAGTCTTGCTCAGTGCCGGTCGCGGCGCCATAGAGGAGGGCAAGCTACCTCCGCAGTATGGTTTGTGGGTTATACATGCTGGCTTCTTAATCTTGGGTTTGCTGATGTTGTATTTCCCCGGATACTGGCAGCGTTATAAATATGGTCGCAATAGTCGTCGAGGGATCTCCTCTTGAGGCATTTACAGAGCTATGTCGGGTTAACCGTCTTCAGTGCCATTGTAATGGTGTTACTGGTTATTTTAGGGCTCGATGCGCTTTCAGCTGTCATCGATAACTTACAGGACATGAAGGGCGACTTTGGCTTTAGTGAAGTGTTGTTTTATGTCTTGCTGACGCTGCCCCGTAAATTGACTGAGTATCTACCGTTTGCCGCTCTGGTTGGTTGTTTAGCAGGCCTTGGCAGCATGGCGAATAACAGCGAATTGGTGGTGATGCGAGCAGCGGGACTCTCAACGGGGCGCTTGGTATGGCTGGTCATGCGTCCGACGTTTGTGTTGATCTTTGCGGGCATGTTGATTACAGAATACGTGGCACCTCCGGCGGAGCAGTACGCCGAAACGCGCAAGACGATAAAGCAACATGGCAACCAGACGTTCAACCTTGAGAGGGGGCTGTGGAACCGTGACGGTAATGAATTTATGCACTTTAACGTGGTGCAGAGCGGTGGTGTAATTAACGGCTTGAAAGTGTTTAGCTTCGATCAAAACCGAAAGCTAGAACAGGTGATGACAGCCCGTCGTGCCACATACCAAGAAGAGGGTTTTTGGGTGGTTGAGAAGGCGAGAATTGACAGTGTCACCGATGCCAAAATCAGTCGCCAAAAGTTTCCAAGTTATCGCTGGAACAGCGGTTTAACGCCAAGAATGCTTGAAATCGTTGCAATCAACCCCGATCAGCTGTCGATTACCGCGCTTTGGCGGGCGGCACAATACCGCCTTGAACAGGGCCTTGATGCCAACTCTTTTATGCTGGAATTCTGGCGCAAAATATTAACACCGTTAGGGACTGCCAGTTTAGTGTTGATTGGTATTTCGTTTATTTTTGGACCACTGCGTGAGGTGACCATGGGTTACCGTATTTTCACCGGTGTCATTGTTGGTATTGTGTTCCGCACCACCCAAGATCTGTTAGGCCCTGCCAGCTTGGTCTTCAATTTTCAGCCGATCTATTCGGTTATCGTACCGATAGGAATTTGTTTGGCTGTTGGTATCGTGCTATTGCGGCGAGCTTAGTGACGCGCCTGTTGCATACCGTCTAAATCAGTGCAGTTATTTGCGCTTGGGCATGACCACGACCTGCGTCTTGGAGGTGAGGTCTTGCCAGCTGCTGCCCTGGGGATGGAACAGCGACCAAAGATAGCCGAGTCCCAGACAAATAAAAGCAGGCCAGGCGACTAAGTAGCGAACCAACGCCTGCTGGTAAGTGATATTAGAGCCATCTGGTTGGCAGACGCGCAGTCGCCATGCTTGCATGCCGAGGGTTTGTCCCAGTTTTTGCCAAAAATACGTAAAGAACAGGCCAATGATAAAGAATAGATAAAATTGATAGATCGGGCCGCTGGTTGTGGTTGGCAGGTCGGTGACGACTTCACCGCTGTTATGGCTGATGACCAGGGTGTCGCCAGTCATTTTAAGGCTGAGCCAGTGAAATAAGAACGTTGCCAGCGAGAGCACACCAATCAGTAAGAAGGTGTCATAGAACATGGCGGCGATACGTCGCCAAAGTGGTGCGATAGGCAAATTTGAGGTCATGATGGAGTCTGGTCAGGCGAAAGTTGACTGCATTATACCTGCAAACTGCTGCGCTATAGCAAGCACCAGGGCTTGCTTTATTAAAATTCATACTCGACGTTGAATTTTACATTGTCTATCGACAGGTCGCTGTTAGGGTTCAGTTTTAAGTCGTAGCGAAACCCTGTTTTGTATCCCTTGCTCATATTGCCTTCGTCATCGACATTGATGACTTTGAGGTCAATTTCGTCGCTGTCATCTTGAATCATCCACAGCCTCAAGGCGCTTTTTCTCAGCAGATACTGTAATGCATGGCCGCCGTCACGGCGACGCTCGGTGTCTTGCTGTTGTCCCACCCACTGTTGATTGAGTGCTCTATCGATACGAGATTGCTCGTACTGCAGAATCATGGCCGCATTAATGTCGGGGCTGAATTGCATGGTTTTGATGTGATTGCTGCGGATGACATTGAGGTTGTTGGGATCTGCGTAGGTTTTGCTTTTGTTGGTGCGAGTATCTCGGCCAATCAAGATACCGTCGATGGATAAATCGAGGTATTCGAAGCCGATGACGTCCCCAGCGAGCGTTGTCGTTGACAGGCAGCCATAGGCAGAGATTGCTAACACCCCGATAGTCTTTAAGTAATTTGCTGAAAAACCAGTATTTATTATCATTGTGGTCTGGCTCGCTTCCCTGAACTACATACCTTAAGTTTTGCAGAAAATGAGAGAATTGGTATTAATCCACGGAAAAAATTATAGAGATTTTGGCTATAAGTGGATTCAGGACAGCTGAAATCAATATTAAACAGAGTTTAATATGGCGCACTATAAATCTGCCCTGCCCGATGATCATTGCCTAAGTTATTGAAACATATTGCATCACGTTAATTTGTTAGTGGCGACATTGTTGTTCTTGGTCAATGAAACCGGCAAAGCGAGGGCGGTGTTTGGTATACAATACTGATTGGGCTCTGCCCGACCTAGTTATCGCGGCCAATCTATGTAATGATTCGCGCGATAACTATTTGTTGTTTCTCGGGTTTAATTTGAACGGGAGGTCTACGTATAATGCGTATATTGGTAATAGAAGATGATAGTTCAGTGGCGGATTTCATTCGCCAGGGCTTGGCAGAGGCTGGCTATACCGTCGACCATGCCGCCGATGGTGAGCAGGGCTTGAAATTGGCACGCTCAACCGACTACGGTGTATTGGTTGTCGATAGAATGCTGCCGATAATCGATGGCTTAACCATTATCAAAACGATTCGGCAGGAAGGTTTATCCACGCCGGCGTTGATCTTGAGTGCACTGGGTGAGGTTGATGATCGCGTACAGGGCCTGAAGGCCGGTGGTGATGACTATTTAGTGAAGCCTTTCGCATTGGCTGAGTTGCTTGCCCGTATCGAAGTATTGGGGCGTCGCGCAGAATCAAACGCACCTGAGACCAGTTTGAAAGTGGCCGACTTAGAGATGGATTTACTGAGTCATAA
This sequence comes from Sinobacterium norvegicum, assembly GCF_923077115.1. NCBI lineage: Bacteria > Pseudomonadati > Pseudomonadota > Gammaproteobacteria > Cellvibrionales > Spongiibacteraceae > Sinobacterium > Sinobacterium norvegicum. The sequence goes on along the minus strand of NZ_CAKLPX010000001.1, from coordinate 1,032,710 downwards.
GGTGGTCCGTGCTGGCAGCAATATTTTGCTGCAGCCCCGTGAATTCCGTCTACTCGAATATTTGATGAAACATGCTGGTCAGGTTGTCACTCGCACCATGTTGCTCGAAAACGTGTGGGACTATCACTTCGATCCCCAGACCAATGTCATCGACGTGCATATCAGTCGTCTACGTCAGAAAATCGATAAAGACTTCGACTACCCATTACTCAATACCGTTCGCGGCGCTGGGTATATGTTGCATGAAGCCGAGTAATATATTTTCTAGCTATACGTTCCGATTTACTTTTGCCTATATTACCGGCTTAAGTTTTTCGGTTTTCGTATTGCTGGCAATTGTCTATGCGTTTTTCTCCTACAGCTATTCCCAGCAAGTTCACAATACTATTTCCCGCGAGCTAGAAGGCGTACAACAAAGCTATGAGCGCGATGGCGTTGACGGGGTGGAGGACTTTTTCGAGACGGCCTTACAGCGAGGCAACTTCACGCAATACTTCTTTATGCTGGCCGACGAGAACTACAATAAGTTGGCAGGTAACCTTGAAAAATGGCCGGAATACACTCGCTATCGCGGCGGCTGGCTCAGTTTCGAATTCGATATTCTGAAAGACAGCGATTACGATTTACGGTTGTTAAAGCCAGAGGATGCCCAGGGCATTCATAATGACCGCAGTGATTTTGTTGGCCGCTCACTGACACTGGGTAATGGTTATCATATTCTCGTCGCCAGGCACTATGCCGATGTGCTTAACACGATCGAGTTGGTGATCGGTATTTTGGTCAGAGGCATGTTGGTGACGATTATCCTTGGCACCATAGCCGGTGCGTTAATCAGTCGAGCATGGTTGCGACGGGTTGATTATATTAATACCAGCATTAAAAACATTATGATGGGCGATTTAAGTCAGCGTATTGCTCTCGATGGCCGTAGCAGCGGTGATATTAATCGGTTGGTGGCTAATTTTAATACCATGTTAGATCAGTTGACAGAATCCCTCGAGGGCGTGCGTCGGGTATCCGATAATATTGCCCATGATTTGCGTACCCCCTTGACCAGAATGCGTAACCGCTTAGAAAGATTGTTAGATAAAACTGAGAATGAAAATTTAGATGAAGTGCAGGGTTTGATTGATGAGGCTGATGCGCTGTTAAACACATTTAGTGCGTTGTTACGAATTACTCGAATAGAATCTGCTAAGCAGCGTGAGAGCTTTTCTGGCGTGGACGCCGCGGCGATATTGGCTGATGTGGTGGAATTTTATGAGCCGCTGGCAGAGGAAAAAAACCAGCAGATTAGCTTTGTCAGTGAGGGGCAGCCGGTACTGTTCGGTGACCGCGATATGCTATTCCAAACCTGGGTTAATTTGGTCGATAATGCGATTAAATACACTCCTGATGGTGGTGTCATCAAGGTGACTTTGAGCCAGACCCAAGGTGAGTTGCATGGCAAGCTCTGTCAGTATGCGACCATTTTAGTCGATGACAATGGCCCCGGTATCCCAGAGGCTGAGCGGGAGAAAAGCTTCAGGCGTTTTTATCGAGTGGAATCCAGTCGCGGTGTGGCACCGGGTAATGGGCTGGGGTTGAGTTTGATTGCCGCCATCGTCAAGTTGCATCGTGGCAGTATCACCCTTGAGGATCATCAGCCCGGCCTCAGGGTGAGGTTACAGCTGCCGCTGATTGAGGCTTAGTTACCCTGTTAAGTATTATCGTTGGGCGTTAAAGATAGGTGGCTGGTCTTTGGTGGCGCCGGGGGTAGCTCGTCTTTTTCATCCTGCAAATCACTGCCGCTAGGCGACAATGTTAGGCTGCTGGTATCGACCTCGGGGAGGGCGTCCTGCGCTGTTTTTTGTTCTCCCAGCGTAGCGCCAACCTCGGCCAATGATATTTCGGGTATGTCTACCAGGGTAATTTCTTCCACAATGGCATCGGCCATAATAGCGCCCAGTTCGGCGACGTCAAAATGCTCGGTATTAATGTGTGCGAGCACTTCCTCTTGCGGCTCACCAATAGCGGTGCCGGCCTCGGCGGCACTGAGGTGGTCGGTGTTGATGTCAGCGTCGGTAACCGCTGATTTTTCACCATCAGACAACAGGTTGGTGCCCGTGGGGGCAAGAGACATGGCGGTGGCAGCAGAGTCTGTTGAGGCAGTGCTGTTAGCTGTAGGCTTAGGGCTAGGTTCAGCAGCTGTGGCCTGCTCGGCCTGGAAATAAGCTTTTAACCCCGCTTGTTTAAAGGCGTGTTGAAATTTCGCCGCGGTTGCCTTGTCCATATTCTTACGCAGCACCCGGGTTTTTCCGTCGAACAACTGGGCGGCCTTTTCGCTGGTGAGTTTGAACAGCTTGGCCAGACGAACCTGACCCTGTTCGCGGCTGGTTTCGGCGAGTAACTCACCGCGAAAAATTAATTTGTACACGCCAACCTCTTTCTGACTTAGTCGTGATGTAATACCTACATCTAATTGTAAACCATAGCATTAATCCCTGCTCAAGGTAATAGTACGAGAATGTGAAGCGTGTCGCTTTGCGCGGGTCAGCGAGTTTGTGTGCCATCAGTCAAAAACGATCACTAAAACCCTTTTTGATCGTTTTTGTTAGTGTTAGTATCACAGAGGTTTTGCTACTTAACTGCGTCATATAAGACAGGTTTTTCGTGTTATGAGTGTCGATAACGTCCCGACAAAATATGCCCGATCACTATTGAAGCTGATCACCGAGAAAGGCTACCCCATCGAGGGTATTTTGCTGGAAGCAGGCGTCGATTTTGATCCCAACGATGAACAGGCGGCCAACTATCACGATGAGATGTCGGCGTTGCAATACAGCAAGCTCTATCAGCTGATTCTCAGCCTGTTGCAGGATGAAAGCTTTGGCATTCGCCTGGGGCGTGGTTTTACCCCCGGTGCCTTTAGAATGATGTGCTATGCCATTATTCACAGCGAAAACCTTGGTAAGGCACTGCGTCGAGCCAGTGATTTTTTCCGAATTTTTTTCAATGCACAGGCCGAATTAACCCTCGAAATACAGGGTGATGTGGCGATTGTCGGTTATGTTGAGCCGAGTAAGGAGCCCGATAAGTCAGTACAGGCAACCGATGCCTATGGCCTCTCGATGTGGCACCGTTTTTGTGGCTGGCTGACCGGCAGAACGTTGGAGCTGCAAGAGGTGCAGTTTCAGGCGGGTCCGCCGGAAAACAGCCAGCGCTATGAAGAACTCTTTGGTTGCCCGGTGACGTTTAATCACAGTCAAAATGTAATGGTCTTCGATGCCAGCTGCCTCAGTTGGTCACTGGTACACACCGAGCAATCCTTAAAAGAGTTTTTACGCACCGCACCCTATCAGCTAATCGTAATGCCATCCAAGGCCAGTGACACCGGTTTGATTGCCCAGGTGAGGGCGCTGATTGGCCATGATTTCAGCCAGGGTTTTCCCAGCTTTGAAGAGATTACCGGGGCACTGAACATGTCGGCACCGACTCTGCGCCGTCGTCTCAAGCGGGAGGGGAAAACTTTTCAGCAGCTTAAGGATGAGTGTCGTCGTGACGCTGCCATTGCCTATTTAAGCCGCCCCGATTTGTCGATCAACGCCGTTGCCGTGTTAATGGGCTTTACTGATCCCAGCGCCTTTCATCGCTCCTTTAAGAAGTGGACGGGTATGCCACCCGGTGAATACCGCAGTCGTGAGTTATTCGCCGAACCAGACGCTGAACAACCTTCAGCGCCCTAGTAGCGTGAGAGATAAAGCGTACCCGAAGATGATTAGCTGCTAATGGCAGCGGACATTAACGGACCGCAACGCGGCTAGCAGTCGCCAAACGCACCTATTTCCTGCCCTTGCTGGGTGACACCAGCCCATAGTGGTCAATTTTGCCAGTCAAGTTGACGCGTTTTGTTATTGTTTTGCATGCTCACTGAGATAATCTGCTGCATAAGAGATATTTGGATGGCGGCAGACCTGCGGGTGTTGTCGTCGGATAGGCTTCTTATTGTTTAAGCAGTCGAATAAAAAGAGTGAAAGCAGATGACTAACGAAGCGTTTATTTACGATGCGATCCGCACTCCACGCGGTAAAGGTAAGGCAGGTGGCAGCCTGTATGAAGTGAAGCCAGTTGATTTGGCGGTTAATGTACTCGAGGCGATGAAAGAGCGTAACAATCTTGATACGACCAAGGTTGAAGACGTCATCATGGCCACCGGCGAGCCTGTTAATGAACAGGGCCAGAACATTACCAAGGTTGCCCTGATTCATTCGAGCTGGGATGACATCACCACCGGCGCGCAATTGCATCGTTACTGCGCTGGCGGCCTAGACGCCGTGAATATGGCGGCGGCGAAAGTTGCTTCCGGCTTCGAAGATCTGGTCTGTGCCGGCGGTGTTGAATCAATGTCTCGTCTCGGCATTGGCGCCTCGGGTGGCTGTCAGGGCGATCCATGGATCTCAATGAACACCCACTTCATCAACCAGGGTTTGGGTGCCGATTTATTGGCCACCATCGATGGTTTTACCCGTGAAGAAATTGACGCTTACGCCGTGCAGTCACAACAGCGCGCGGCTTACGCCCAAGAGAATGGCTATTTTAAATCGATTGTGCCGGTGAAAGATTTCAATGGTGTGACGATTTTGGATCACGATGAGTTCATCCGTCCTGGCACCACGCAGGAAGGCTTGGCCAAGCTAAACCCCTCATTTAAGATGTTTAACGACTTTGGTCACGGCGAAGTAGCAAAGCTGAAGTATCCTGCGGTTGAGGAGATTGAAAACTTCCATACGCCAGGTAACTCGTCGGGCATTGTTGATGGTGCTGCACTGGTACTGATCGGTAACAAGAAGGCCGGTGAAGAGCAGGGCTTGACACCACGCGCCAAGATTATCTCTACCGCGCTGGTTGGCACCGAGCCTACCATTATGCTGACAGGTCCAGCACCCGCTGCCCAAAAGGCATTGGATAAGGCCGGCTTAACGGTTGACGATATCGACTTGTTCGAGCTAAACGAAGCCTTCGCCTCTGTTGTTTTACGTTTCCAGAAAGAACTCGATATTCCTTCTGATAAGTTGAACGTCAACGGCGGCGCGATTGCCATGGGCCACCCTATCGGCGCCACCGGTGCAATGATTTTGGGCACCTTACTGGACGAGCTTGAGCGCCGTAACCTCAAGCGTGGTCTGGTGACATTGTGTGCCGGCGGCGGTATCGGTATTGCCACCATTATTGAGCGTGTTTAATTAATAGTCCGATGAATATTGAGCCTCACCAGCAGTAAATCGTCAGACTGGTTGAGTGTTTAAGGAGTGTATCAATGAGTTATATTCGTTTAGAAAAAGACAGTGATGGTATTGTCGAGCTGATTTTTGACCAGCCAGGTAAAGCTGTTAACACTATGGGCGCCGACTATGAAGTGGCGATGAAACAGGCCTTGGTCGATATCAAGGCAATGATTGCCGACGGCAGCGTCACCGGTGTTTATGTGCGTTCTGGTAAGCCGGGTCAGTTCTTCGCCGGTGGTGATATTACCGAGATGCTAGCAATGGATCTCGACATGCCTGCGGAAGAGAAAGCCCGTATGTATAGTGCGCTGATGGATGTTAAGGCGCCACTCCGCGAGCTGGAAACCCTCGGTGTTCCTGTTGCCGTGGGGATGAATGGCCCGGCACTGGGTGGTGGTTTTGAAATTGCGCTGTCGTGTCATTACCGTGTTGCTGTTAAGGGTATTCAGGTCGGTCTGCCAGAGGCGATGATTGGTTTGATGCCCGGTGCTGGTGGTGTGGTGCGTCTGACCCGTCTTATCGGTATGCAAGAGTCTATCGGCCTGATCAGCCAGGGCAAGCGCCTGAAGGCAGAGAAAGCCTTGGAAGCAGGTATTGTCGATGAGTTGGTTGATTCAGAAGAAGAGCTAGCGGCGAAGGCCAAGGCCTGGATCAAGGCCAACCCGGAAGCGGTTCAGGTCTGGGATAAGGCCGATTACCAGATGCCCGGTGGCGACGCCAACTCGAAGGACCAGGGTGTTCAAGGCCTGATGTTCTTCGGCCCTTCAAACGTGATGGCGCAGACCAAGGGTTTGATGCCAGCACAACAGGCAATCTTCGCCTGTATCGTCGATTCAGCCCGTGTCGATTTTGATACCGCACAGGCAATCGAAGGTCGCTACTTCCTCAAACTGCTGACCGATCAGGTTGCTCGCAACATGATGATGGCTTTCTTCGTACAGATGGAAGCCTTGAACAAGGGTGCCAGCCGTCCAGATGGCATCGATAAGACCGTTGTTAAGAAGCTCGGTATTCTTGGTGCCGGTCAGATGGGTGCCGGTATTGCCGTCGCGGCATCGAAAGCCGGTATCGATGTGGTACTCAAAGACATCAGCCAAGAAAACGCTGATAAGGGCTTGGCCTATGCCGCAGCTTCATTCAAGAAGCAGCGCCGTGTCACCGAAGAGCAGGCGACGGAATACCTCGCTCGCATCCAGGCGACAGCCGATTATGCTGATTTGGCCGGCTGCGATCTGGTGATCGAAGCGGTATTTGAAAACCGTGATGTTAAAGCGGCGGTGACCAAGGAGACGGAAGCGGTTGTTGGCCCAGATTGTATTTTTGCCTCTAACACCTCTGCTTTGCCGATTACTGAATTGGCTGAGGCCTCTGGCCGCGCCGATAACTTTATCGGTATGCACTTCTTCAGCCCCGCTGAGAAAATGCCACTGGTTGAGATCATCCGCGGTGACAAGACCTCGGATCGTGCCCTCGCAGTTGCCTTCGATATCTCTCAGAAGCTGGGCAAGACACCGATTGTTGTTAACGATGGCCCAGGTTTCTTCACCACCCGCACCATTGCCACCACTATTTCACAGGGTGCTGAGATGCTGGAGCAGGGTCTTAATCCTGTGCTAATCGAAAGCGCAGCCCGTGACAATGGCTCGCCAGTCGGCACCTTGGCGGCGATTGATGAGATCAGCCAAGAGACCGCTTACAAGAATGGCCAGCAGCTTAAGGCCGATGCCGAAGCACAGGGTAAGCCCATGGCTGATAATGCGGCGTCTCGTGTTGTCGACCGCATGGTCAATGAGTTTGGCCGCAAGGGTAAGATCCACGGCGGCGGTTACTACGAGTACCCAGAAGGCGGTAAGAAACGCATCTGGTCAGGCCTCAAAGAAGCCTTCGCTCCTAACGGTTATACCGAGATTCCCTATCAGGATATCAAGGATCGTTTAGTGTTCTGTCAAAGTCTGGAAGCCGTTCGTGCCATGGAGGAAGGTGTCATCACCTCTGTTGCCGATGCTAATATTGGTTCTATTATGGGTATTGGTTTCCCCGCTCAAACCGGTGGTGCACTACAGGCCATCAACGCCTACGGCCTAAAAGCCTTTGTTGAGCGCGCTCAGTATCTACACCAGCAATACGGTGACGTGTTTGCCGTGCCAGAGTTGTTGATCGAGAAAGCCGAAAAAGGTGAGCTGTTTTTATAACCGCTAACCTTCACTAAAAAAGCCGGCCATTGTGCCGGCTTTTTTGTCGGTGGGGGTTAAGCAATCGTCGATTGTTAAACCCGCTTGGCTGGGGGATAATTGAGTCTATTTAGCAAGCCTTGGACATGACCATGAAAATTCAGCAGACCATCGAGCAGAAGCTTAACAGTGGTTTATCACCGAGCCACCTCGAGGTGATTAACGAATCCCATATGCACAGTGTGCCGCCAAACTCCGAGACCCATTTTAAGGTGGTTGTGGTCAGCGACAGCTTCGACGGTAAGCGCCAGGTAGGGCGTCATCAATTGGTTTATGGTCTGTTACAAGAAGAATTAGCCGGTGAGGTGCATGCGTTGTCGCTGTTTACTTTTACCGACAGCGAGTGGCTTGCCCGGGAGCAAACCGTGGCCGACTCGCCAGAGTGTTTGGGCGGTAGCAAGGCCGACAAGTAAATCTTTCAGTTGGCGATTGTGCTGGTTAGTCGTGACTGGCCAGCAATATAACGGACTCAGCCATCAGCCATACTTTCTCAAAGGGGCCCAAGCCATCGACCAGTATCGGGGCCAGTTTGTCGGCAATGGCTTGCTGACTCAACGCTGTCCTGCCGGCGGTGTAGAGCAAAAGCTCAATCGAACGGTCAACGTGATAGTGTTTTCTCAATTTATTTTCAACGGTTTTGATCGCGGTATCGTGTGACAATGTCGCCTCGGTGCGGCTGTTTGCAATACCTGCGGCAATGTCTGGTGAGCATATCTCGGCCAGCTCGATATAGATTTGCTGGTAATCATTTTGATAATAGATGTCAGGCTCACCCTGATGAGGGTCGCCTTTGCGAATGTCTTTCTCGCCAACCTGTTTCCCTAGGCGGGTTAAAAACTCTCGGCATACGGCGATCTCAATAATGCTTTTTTCTTCTTCTCCCGACATACGATAGTCACCCTGACTGTTGGCTATTTGCTTGGCATTGTTTCCAGTAGCGCTTATCTCATTATAGTCGAGCGTGTGGGCTGAACATGGCGTGTCGGAGCCGGTACGAGCTTAAGTCGATCGACACCATCTATCAATCCCTTCGTATTATGGTTTTTGTGACCGATTAGGGGGCATACGGAACATAGCCATGTCGCTGTTGCTGGCAGTCTATAGCGTGCAGTTTCAGCACGGATGGCTAAACTTTGGGGGTGGGGCGATGGCTTGTTCTGGCTGTGTCGTGGTATTACAAGGAGTTGAGTATGAGTAATGATATTGTCATCGAAGCTTGGAATACGGTACTGTTTGAAAAATTCACCCGCTTTAAATACTTGTTTATTGAGGGTTATGCCGCGATCAGTGAGGAGGCGCTAAAACGCCATCAATATGCCAAAGGGGCCAGTGTTCTCGATGTCGGTTGTGGCTTTGGTGACTGCACCATCCAGATCGCCAAAACCCTGCGCGATGGCGGCTCTGCCCGGGGGGTGGATTGCGCCGCCAACTTTATCGCAGAATGTAACAAGATGGCCACCGAAGAGCGGGTCGATAATGTTAGCTTCTTTGTCGCCGATGTAGAGGCCGATGATTTGGGCGGCCCCTATGATGAGGCTTTCGCCCGCTTTGGCACCATGTTTTTTAATTTCCCCGGCCGCGCCATGAGCAATATTCGCCAGTCCTTGAAACCCGGTGGCACCTTCACCCAAGTGGTGTGGCGAAAGCGAGAGGATAACCCCTGGCTTTATGATGCCGAGTGCTGTGTAAAGGAAATTGTACCGGTGATCTCCCATGATGAAACCGATGCCGTGCATTGCGGCCCCGGTCCTTTTTCTATGGCCGGCCCCGATATGGTCAGTGAGATGCTACTGGCCGTCGGTTTTGAGCGCATTCAATTCGAGCGTTTTGATTCGGATATCTGTATTGGCCGCAACATTAAAGAGGCCATCGAATTCGCCCTCGAAATTGGCCCCGCCGGTGAGATTATTCGTCTGGCCGGGGAGGAGGGAGAGCGGTTACGCCCCAAGGTTGATGAGGCATTACAGGATGTGATTGGTAAATATGCCCGTGACGATGGTTCTATTTGGGCGCCCTCCAGCGCCTGGTTTGTTACTGCGACCAATCCTTAGTTTGGTAGCCTCGACACACTGCAGGGCTTTCATTGAAAGATTGATCGGCAACTCGCTGCGCTCAAACACGGCCTCACAATTTTAAATAAAACCCTTCCGTGTTGTTGCTGGGGGCGTGGGTGTGTTTTTCGAGTTTCTATAGGGCAAAATGCAAGAGCTGGTAAAGACATGAAGTTAGTTTTTACTCTGACCCTAAATATCCGGCGATCTCAATAATGCTTTTTTCTTCTTCTCCCGACATAGCGTATTTACCTCTTTATATCGTGTGTTGGAATCAGGCGTCAGTCATTGTTTTCATTAACGTTTATGTCATTATAGTTGAGCTCAACGGTTTCAGTGTGGGCTTGGTGCTGTCAACTAAATATGCACAGGACGCATGATCAACTTAACTTTTTAGCATTGGCGCGTATGTCTCTGGGGCCGTATATTAGTGTCAAAGAGGCCAAGGTCTCGCAGCATTACTCTTCTATCAGCCCTCAAGGATTGACTATGACAACTTCTAAGCAACGCTCACTCGCCATGTGGACCTTAACAGCCGTGGTATTAACGCCAGCGGCCTTTGCGGCAGACACTATCCCTGTTACCGAGGCAAACTTCGCCCATGCCGAGACGGCCCGCAATTATAACAATTGGAGTAAGCTCGGTGCCAACGAGGGCATTGCCCATATGAAACAATTGCCGCCACGGGGCACGGCAGCGCCGACGGTACAGATGAACGATGACACCCTGTATTCGGTGGTGATCACCGAGGTAGTCGATGGCCAGGTGAATTTTAGTATTCCGGCCTCTGACGTCTATATGGCGGTTCAGGTGGTCACCGAGGGTGGTCATGGTCAGCATTATATTGTCGGTGAGGGCGACTATCAGCTGCCGGTTGAAACCGAATTTGCTTTTTTGATTTATCGCACCGGCACCGAAAAAGGCTTGGATGCGGCGCGGCTGGCGCAGAGTAAAATCAGCGATGACAGCTTTAAATTCGGCACCTATACCCCGCAGAACTACAACTTTGCAGAGGTCGAACAGTGGACGGCCAAGTTGACCGCCGAGACTCGAGGCGAGGTTTTTGAATACACCTTCCCGCGCCTCTCGAAGGACGTTACCGATCGTCATCAGTGGAATCTAGAAAACGCCAACGGCTGGGGTGGCTCGTCGCCCGAGGTGAACGTTGCCAACAAATACACCAACTCCATCATGTTGGATGGCAATAGCTGTTTGACCACCACCTTCGACAACCCCGAGTCAAAGTACTTCACCTCGGTAACCGCTTACGATCAGGCGCGTTATTTAATCGAAGGGGTTAACCATATTAGCTCACACAGCTGGCAGATGAACGCCGATGACACCGTCACCGTATCGTTTAACTGCGGCGCCGATGCAATCAATAATATCGATACGCTGGGGCAGGATTTCACCTTCACCATGCGTTACTACGGCGTCAGCCAAAAGGTATTGGATGGCCAGGTGTCACCGGAGAAAACGGTTCAGTAGTTAGCGGCTCTTCCACGGAATAAAAAAGCCCTTGTCACACTGTGACAGGGGCTTTTTTATCGGTTAACGAGACTATAGCGCCGGTAGCTCGGCCTGTTCGAGGCTGTTTTTCAGCGCCGTTAATAGCGCGATATAGATCGGGTTACAAAACTCAGCAACCTCCTCATCGTTAGCCGATTGAAAGCTCGACGCCCATTCCACCGTGGTACCGTGCTCGCTGGCGGTCAGTGTGACGTTGGCGTTATAGCTTTGTAACAGCGGTTTGGCGAGAGGGCCGGGGCCGTGGTCGATAATGTAAGAAAAGCTGTGATTCTTAGCGTCGAAGCCGGTAAGTGTCTCGTGGATATCATCGTTGAGTACCCGTTTGGCTCCCACCTGATGATTGTTTTTGCCGCCGAGTTTGGCCAGTGAGCTAACCACCTCTGGTGCCCAGTGCATATTATGGAAGTCGCTGACTGTGGCCCAAACTTTTTTCATCGGCGCTTGAATTTCGATGGTGTGATAACAGCTACCCATGGCGCACCTCCCGCACTGGCGAATACTGTTGTTTAAGTATAGTCCCATCGTGGCCGCCAAAATCACAAATTCATTGGCAAGCCGTTAACGTCGTCGATTGCCGGTTTAATCGACTCTGACCCGATTAATTGTGGGATGTGTATACAACGTACTCTATTAATAACAAAGAGACGGCGGATGCTGATTAACGCCCCTATTACCAATCTATTTATTCGAGTGTCACAATCGGGTTTCTACCGAGGCTTTAGTAAAGACGTCACCATCACGGCAAAAATATTGGTGGGGACATTAATTTTATGGGCGATAGCCTTTCCTGATAATGCAGCTTCTGTACTGGGGCAGCTGAATAATCTTATCCTGGCCAGTTTTAACTATTGGTATATTTATACCATGGCCTTTTTCGTGATCCTGTGTTTTGCCCTGGCGCTGTGGCCGAAGGTCGATATTTAGGGTCAGAGTAAAAACTAATCCCTATTTTTTTGGCTATCCCCTCTAATCAGGCCGACCTTGCCTTTTCCTAACAAATAACCTCAGCTAGCGGCAGTCACCAATCTAGCCTTACGCAACCTCGATCAGAGTCGCCCCCATTTCGACCTATGGGCATCTTCAGCATGGATGCTGAAGCTGAGCCTACAGGGAGGTATTCACGGCGTCCCATCGGGCGGAGTGGGGGCGGCGGCTATATTGATGCAGTGGCGCCGAAGTTTGACAATCCCAGTCCATTTATTGCAGCCAATAAAAAACCCCGTAACTCGAAGAGCTACGGGGTTTTAGTGTTTGGTACCAGCGGGCGGACTCGAACCGCCACGTCCTTTCGAACGGGGGATTTTGAATCCCCTATGTCTACCAATTTCATCACGCTGGCATCGTCAGATCAGGCGCTGAAACAGCATCTCTGAAGACGGGCGCAAGTATACCAATGAACAAAACAAGTGCAATAGCTTTTTTGATAAAAACTGCCGGAATTCAGTCGAGGCTGGTTAAACGGTCAGTTTTGCTATAAAGTCCGCCCGTTCTGTTGTTTTTACGTACAATTTTCACCCAGACTGTGCTGATTTTTTATGAAATTATCCGATTTCCATTTTGACCTGCCCGATGAATTAATCGCCCGTTACCCGACGGCTGAACGCACCGATAGCCGGTTGTTACGGCTGCACGGCGACAGCGGCGCGCTAGAGCACTTAGGCTTCAAGGCCCTGCTCGACCAAGTCGATGCCGGTGACCTGCTGGTATTTAACAATACTCGGGTGATTCCTGCCCGCTTATATGGCCAAAAAGAAAGCGGCGGCAAGCTGGAGATATTGGTCGAGCGGGTGTTGGATCAGCACAGCGTGTTGGCCCATATGCGCAGCTCGCGCTCACCCAAACCCGGTGCCACCATCTTTTTAGGCACCGACCGTGAGTCGGCGGTACCGGTGACCGTGGTTGGCCGTCAGGATGCCTTGTTTGAGCTGCGCTTCGACGACAGCCGTCCGGTGTTTGATATTCTGCACGAGCTGGGCCATATGCCACTGCCGCCCTATATCGACCGCCCCGACGAGACCGCCGATGGCGAGCGCTATCAAACCGTTTACAGCGACCCTAATAAAGAAGGCGCCGTCGCGGCGCCGACCGCTGGTTTGCACTTCGACGATACCATGATGCAGCAGCTGCAGGATAAGGGTGTCGAATGTGCCTTTGTTACCCTGCACGTTGGCGCCGGCACCTTTCAACCGGTCAAGGTCGATAATATTCTCGAGCACCATATGCACGCCGAATATATCGAGGTCAGCGAGGCGGTGGTCGAGCAGGTTAAGCAGGCCCATGGCCGCGGCGGCCGCGTCGTTGCCGTGGGAACCACCTCGGTGCGTTGTCTCGAGAGTGCCGCTAAAATTAACGGCGGTGAGATTGGGGCCTATAGTGGTGATACCGATATTTTTATCTACCCCGGTTATGAGTTTGCCGTGGTCGATGGTCTGCTGACCAATTTCCACCTGCCGGAGTCGACGCTGATTATGTTGGTCAGCGCCTTTGCCGGCCAGCAGCACGTGATGGACGCTTATAAGGTGGCTGTCGAGCAGCAGTATCGCTTCTTTAGTTACGGCGATGCGATGTTTGTCAGCCCCAGTCAACTTTCCGCCGGTTATAGAGCGGCGAACGCCGAGGGCTGATGCCGCCCGGTGCAGACAGTATTTTTTGATCATGAGAGGAGTGAGACCATGTCTTGCCAGAACGACCCTAAGATTTGCGGCTGCGACGAGCACCGCGAGCAGTTTGAAGGCTTTACTACCACCGGCCGCGATGAGTGCTTTATGGACTTTGAAGTCGACCACCAGCGCGGTTTATCCCGTCGTGGTCGCCTAAAATTCCCCCGCGGCACCGTTGAAACCCCGGCGTTTATGCCGGTGGGTACTTACGGCACGGTGAAGGGCATGATGGCCCGTGATATCGAAGAGATCGGTGCCGAGATCATCCTCGGCAACACTTTTCATCTGATGTTGCGTCCGGGTACCGAGATTATCGAAGCCCACGGCGATCTGCACGATTTCGCTGGCTGGAGTAAGCCAATTTTGACCGACTCCGGCGGCTTTCAGGTGTTCAGCCTCGGTAAGATGCGCAAGATCACCGAAGAGGGGGTTCACTTCCGCTCGCCGGTCGATGGCTCCAAGGTGTTCTTGACCCCCGAGCGCTCGATGCAGGTGCAGAAGTCGCTGGGTTCAGACATCGTGATGATTTTTGACGAGTGCACGCCGCACCCGGCCACCCACAAAGAGGCCAAGGACTCGATGGAAATGTCGATGCGTTGGGCCAAGCGTTCCAAAGAAGAGCACGGCACCTCACCCTCGGCGCTGTTTGGTATTATTCAGGGCGGTATGTTCGAGGATCTGCGTCTGCAGTCGATCGAGGGGCTGTGTGATATCGGCTTCGATGGTCTTGCCATCGGCGGTCTGTCTGTTGGTGAGCCGAAGGAAGAGATGTTTAAGGTGTTGGACTTCCTGGCCCACAAAATGCCGGCCGATAAGCCCCGTTACCTGATGGGTGTCGGTACCCCCTCTGACCTGGTCGAGGGTGTGCGCAAGGGTGTCGATATGTTCGACTGCGTAATGCCGACCCGCAACGCGCGTAACGGCCATCTATTTACCTCTGCCGGGGTATTGAAGATTCGTAACGCCAAGCACAAGCTGTCGACCGAGCCGCTGGACGCTGAATGCGATTGTTATACCTGTCAGCATCACACCCGTGGCTACTTACACCACCTCGATAAGTGTAAGGAAATCCTCGGCTCGACGTTGAATACCATCCACAACCTGCGTTACTACCAGAAGGTGATGGCCGATATTCGTCTGGCCTTGGATGAAGACCGTTTCGAAGAGTTCCGCACTGAGTTCTATGAGAAGCAGGGCGTCGAAGTACCCGATTACGTCTAACGGCGTCGTCGATTGACTATAACCTCTGATCAGCCAATGATTAGGGGTTATTTTTTGTCTGGAGTTTATGTCGGTGTATAAAATTTGTAGCTATGTGCCAGAGTCACATTTAGAGCCGGTAAAGCAGGCGTTGTTCGCAGCCGGTGCCGGTCGTATCGGCGATTATCAGCACTGTTGTTGGCAGGTCAAAGGCGAGGGGCAGTTTATGCCGCAGGCCGGCGCCGAGCCTTTTATTGGTCAGCCGGGGGCGCTCAGTCGAGTGGCCGAATACCGTATCGAACTGGTCTGTGCCGATGAGGTGGTGCGCGATGTGGTGACGGCCTTGAAACAGGCCCACCCCTATGATCAGCCCGCCTATGATGTCAGCCTCTGTATCGATATTTAACGTATACAAAGCCATTGAACCGCGTTATTTTATGTCCCCTTGAGAAAATAATAGTCGGCTTTTTTGTGGCGATCGGTCACCAAGGCGGCGTTAAGAAATAACAATGTGTTGAATGGATAAGTTATTCAGCGTGTTCTGATTAGCTGTTACGGGTTTGGAGAGAGATTCATGCTTTACCGTTTAGAAGATATTGAGCCGAAGCTACTGGGTCGCGGCCATTACATTGCACCCACGGCTGCCGTCATTGGTGATGTCGAGCTGTACAGTAGTGTTAGTGTCTGGTTTAACTGTGTTATTCGTGCCGATGACGACTGTGTTGTCATCGACGAGGGCAGCAATATTCAAGATGGCGCGGTGCTCCATGCCGACCCCGGTTACCCGTTGACGATTGGCAAGGGTGTGACTGTTGGCCACAAGGTGATGCTGCACGGCTGTACTATTGGCGATGACAGTTTAATCGGCATGAATGCCGTGGTATTGAACGGTGCCAAGATTGGTCGCGGTTGTTTAATCGGTGCCAATGCGCTGATCCCTGAGGGCATGGTTGTACCCGACGGCGCCCTGGTGTTAGGGTCGCCGGGCAAGGTCAAGCGTATCCTCAGCGAGGAAGAGCAGGATGGTTTGAAATTCGGCGCCCTCCACTATGTGCAAAAAGGCGTGCGTTATAACAATGGTTTATCCGAGGTCGAGGGCTCTTAAGAGACTGTTTGGTCGCGGGTAAGAGGTTGTCAGTTTGGGTAAAAGTATTTGGTCAGTAATTGAAAGGTGGTAGCAGTGAGTCAATCAGCGGTTAAGTCGCCCTGTGTGTCAATTTGTGTGTTAAACCCTGAAGACGTCTGTGAGGGCTGTTATCGCAGCGCCGAGGAGATTACTCAGTGGAATGCCTACAGTGAGCAAGAGCGCGTCGAAGTGCTGCAGTTATCCCAGCAGCGTCGTATCGAGGATGGCGCGGTGATGTAGCGCTGTCTCTGTTTGTAGTTGCCATAAAAAAAGCCCATCTAGGGCTTTTTTTTATGGCGCATCACAATCGCTGTTAGTGTCGTTTTTTAATCAGGGCTCTGACCCGCGCGGTCTGAATGATATTTTCGCTGATTTCTAACACCTCAAAGCCGTAGTTGCCAATGCGGATGCCGGCAGCGGCGTCGGGAAAGGTTTCCAGATGCTCAAGCAGTAAGCCGTTCAGTGTTTTGGGCCCGTCGATGGGCAGTTGCCAGTCGAGAGCCTTGTTGATATCGCGAATGTTGATGGTGCCGTTGATGATATAGCTGTTGTCTTTCTGCGGGAATATCTCTTCGATATTGTCGGCAATATTAGAGGTGAACTCACCGACAATCTCCTCGAGTATATCTTCCAGTGTCACCAGTCCCTGCATGGTGCCGTATTCGTCGACCACAATACCCAGGCGTTTCTTTTCCTGCTGGAAGTTAAACAGCTGGGTGTGCAGTGGGGTGTTTTCCAGCACGAAGTATGGCGGGCTGATGGTGTCCATCATCGCCTCGCGGTTAAATTGTCCCCGCTGGTCGAAAAGCTGGCTGACGTGCTTGAGGTGCAGCAGGCCGACGATGTTGTTGATATCGTCGCGGAAGACCGGCAGGCGGGTAAATTCACTCGAGCGCAATTGTTCGACCAGGGTGTCATCGTCATCATCGAGGTTGAGGCCAAACACCTCGTTGCGCGGAATCATAATGTCTTCGGCAGTGGCGTTCTCGAGGTCGAGGATATTGGTCAGCATGCCCTGGTGGCGCGACGGAATATGTGGGCTGGTCTCGTTGACGATGGTGCGCAGCTCCTCCCGCGATAGCTGTTGCTCATTCTTGGTGTCGGCGTTAATGCCAAACAGTTTGAGCAGGTTGTTGCTGAGAATATTGATCAACCATACTGCCGGGTACATGATTGTGAGCAGTGGCTTGAGCAACAGAGTAAAAGGGAAGGCGATCTTTTCTGGGTAATACGCTGCCAGTGTCTTCGGTGTCACCTCAGCAAACAGCAGGATGACCAGGGTCAGTAAGACGCCGCCAATGGCGATGCCGGCGTCGCCGTAAAGTCGCATGGCGATCACGGTGGCAATCGAGGTGGCGAAGATGTTGACGAGGTTGTTGCCGATCAGAATAAGGCCAATTAACCGGTCGGGGCGTTCGAGTAGTTGCTCGGCCCGTTTGGCGCCGCGGTTATTTTTGCCGACCAAATGTTTGAGGCGATATCGATTGAGCGACATCATGGCGGTTTCTGAGCTTGAGAAGAAGGCAGAGCAGAGAATTAAGAATACTAAAATAGCAAATAGTATCTCTAAGGGGGCTTCGTTCAACTAGGGTACAACCTCTTGTGGTATTTTGTCGTATGTTGCTTAAAAAATGGCGCAAGTTCAATAGCTTTTCGCGTTAATTGATTGCCTTTTGGCAATAACTTGCGCTGTGTCAGCAATAAAGGGTAGTCGAGGGGGAAAACGAGCACAACTTTGCCGCTCAATCCAGCGGATGCTGTGCTTAGCTCAGTAAGAACTCAAGGACAAACTTGCTGCCAAAGTAGGACAGCATCAGTAAGACGAAGCCGGTCAGTGTCCAGCGAATCGCCGTGTTGCCGCGCCAGCCCAGCTGATGGCGTCCCCATAGTAAAATGGCAAATACCAACCAGGCAATGGCGGCAAACACCACCTTGTGGGTGGTCAGCGCGGTAATAAGGTCGGGGGCGGCGATGATACCGGTTGCCAGTGCTGCGGTCAGTATTAGCTGGCCGCCCCAGAGCATATCAAATAGCAGGGTTTCCATTGTTTGTAATGGCGGCAGGCTGTTGACCAGGCCCTGGGTGCGGTGTTTCTTCAGTAGGCGATCCTGTATGCCGACGGTAATGGCCTGTACCGCGGCAATGGTGAAAATGCTCTCCGCCAGTATCGATAGCAGGATGTGGACGCCGATGCCAAAGGTGATGTTGGGAATGGTCTGGGCCGTGGTGTGTAGTGCCTGTGCTGCCACCAAGCTGATGGCGGCAATAATATAGAGCGGTACCAACAGGTTTTTCACCGGCAGTCGCATACTGCTGAGTAGGGTGATCAGAGTAATCAGCCAAAAGGTCAGCGAGGCGACTTTTAACACGCTGAAGTCGATACCCCAGTCGCCAAAAATAGTATTGAACAAAATAACGGCGTGGCCGCTGAGGGCGGTATACCCGGCGATAACGGCCAGTTTTTCCAGTCGTGGGTGGCGCACGCCATGCCAAGCCTGGCCACCAAGATACACCGAGCAGGTCAGGTAGAGAAGGACGGCGCTGATGCTGATGGTAAGTAAGGGCATAGGGTAAGAAGCTGTTGATTTTATTTAAAGGAAGCCAATTTTGGCATATCTGTAGACAGGATAATAGTCGCTTCTGCTGTGCTTTTGTTCTGATCGATGTCGAAGATTGAGACTTGGGCTGTGTTCGCGCTGACTAGTCGGTTATACTGCTGGGCAGAATTTTAACTGTTGCCGGCGATCCAGGTTTTGTCCCGATATCGGCTCAGGCGTAATTAATACAGCGAATGTATGAGAGATAGACATGTTTGATAGTTTACAGGAACGCCTATCCGGCAGCTTGAAAAAAGTCACCGGTCAGGCGCGTTTAACCGAAGATAATATTAAAGACACGCTGCGGGAAGTTCGCTTGGCGCTGTTGGAAGCTGATGTAGCATTGCCTGTTGTGAAGGATTTTGTCGAGGCAATCAAGCAGCGTGCCGTTGGTCAAGAAGTGTCTGCCAGTCTTAATCCGGGGCAGCAATTCGTTAAGATTGTTCAGGCTGAGCTGGAGTCTATTCTAGGTGAGGCCAATGAGGTTTTAGATCTGTCGGCGCAGCCGCCGGCGGTTATTTTAATGGCGGGCTTGCAAGGTGCGGGTAAAACCACCTCTGTGGCCAAGCTGTCGCGCTTTCTAAAAGATCGTGAAAAGAAAAAAGTCATGGTGGTCAGTGCCGATGTTTATCGCCCTGCGGCGATCAAGCAGTTGGAGACATTGGCGGCCGAAGTAGGTGTGGATTTCTTCCCGTCGACGGTTGAACAGAAGCCGGTGGATATTGTTAACGCTGCCATCGCCCATGCCAAGACACAGTTTGCCGATGTGGTGATTGTTGATACCGCCGGTCGTCTCGCCATCGACGCCGATATGATGGCTGAGATTGGTCAGCTGCATGCGGCTGTTAAGCCGGTAGAGACGCTATTTGTCGTCGATGCAATGACCGGTCAGGATGCTGCCGTTACTGCCAAGGCGTTTAATGAGACGCTGCCGCTGACCGGCGTGATCTTAACCAAGGCCGACGCTGACTCTCGTGGTGGTGCGGCGCTGTCTGTTCGCCATATTACCGGTAAGCCGATTAAGTTTATCGGTATGGGTGAGAAGGTCGATGCACTGGAGCCTTTCTATCCTGATCGTATTGCCTCGCGTATTCTTGGTATGGGCGACGTGTTGTCGCTGATCGAAGAAGCTGAGCTGAAGATCGATAAGAAGAAGGCCGAGAAGCTGGCCAAGAAAATCAAGAAGGGCAAGAAGTTTGACCTGGAAGATTTTCGCGATCAATTACAGCAGATGAAGAATATGGGTGGCATTGGCACCATGCTCGATAAGCTGCCGGGTATGGGTAATGTGGCTCAGGCTGCTGCGGCTGCCCAAGTGGACAATAAGGTGTTTGTTCAGATGGAGGCCATTATCAACTCGATGACCCCGGCCGAGCGTCGTAATCCTGATGTGCTGAACGGCTCGCGCAAGCGACGCATTACTGCCGGCTCGGGCACTCAGGTGCAGGATCTTAATCGTCTGTTGAAGCAGCATAAGCAGATGCAGAAAATGATGAAAAAAATGAAGAGCAAAGGCGGTATGGCCAACATGATGCGCGGTATGGGTGGCATGATGGGTGGCGGTGGCGGCATGGGTGGTGGTATGCCCCCCGGTGGCATGTTTAAGTAATGTCAGCCCTGCGAGGGCCAGCTTCTGCTGGCCCTATATTGTTGTTTTTTATTGTTATTTTTATTATTCCCCGTTTGTTTTTGCTTTAACCTCTGATCGACCTCCCTTTTTTGATAAAAACGCTGTATAATCCGCAGCCGCTGATTGCTGTCTATTGGCTTGACTAGTAATTGGCGAAACACACCTTTTTTTTTAGACGTTTATAGGAATCCTTCAATGGTAACTATTCGACTAGCTCGCGGCGGTTCAAAGAAGCGCCCGTTCTATCACTTGGTTGTTACAGACAGCCGTAATTCTCGCGACGGCAGCTTCATCGAACGTGTGGGTTTCTTTAACCCAGTTGCACGTGGTAATGAAGAACGTGTTCGCCTTAATTCTGAGCGCATCGACGCTTGGAAAGCTAAGGGCGCACAGGTTAGCGATCGCGTTGCTACTTTACTAAAGCAAGCTGCTAAAGCTGCTTAATTGAGGTAGTGGTACATGGTGGATAACGTAGCATCAGATAGGGTTGTAATCGGTAAGATTTCAGGCGTATACGGTGTTAAAGGTTGGGTTAAAATCCACTCATTTACCGAGCCGATGGAAAATTTCCTAGGTTATAAATCAGTTTCTACCAAGCTGAATGGTCGGTTAACGACAATTGAGTTTGATAAGAGTCATAAGCATGGCAAAGGCCTAGTCGGTCATATTGTCGGCTGCGATGATCGCGAAATGGCTCGAAACTATACCCGCTGTGAATTATCTGTGGCTGCGGACCAGCTACCCGAGCTAAGAGACGATGAGTTTTATTGGCGCGATTTAGAAGGTCTACAGGTTTACAGTCAGTTTGAAGAGGGTGAAGAAGTATTGTTGGGCGCAGTACACCACTTAATTGAGACCGGTGCCAACGATGTACTTGTGGTACATCATTGCGAGCACGCCATCGATGACAGAGAACGGTTAATTCCCTATCTGCCAGAGCAGGTTGTACTCGATATCGATCTTGAGCAGGGGCGTATTACCGTAAACTGGGATCCAGAGTTCTAAGCTGATGAAAGTTAGTGTAGTAACGCTGTTTCCTGACATGTTCCAGGCTATTACCGAACACGGTGTAACTGGACGGGGTTGTAAGCAAGAGATGTTAAGCGTGCAAACGATTAACCCTCGAGACTTTACCCACGATCGACATCGCACAGTGGACTCTCGCCCTTACGGCGGCGGCCCCGGTATGTTGATGAAGGTTGAGCCCTTGCGTGACGCTATTGCAGCGGCACGGGAGTTGATAACCACCGACGGCGTTAAGCCCAGGGTGATTTATCTCTCTCCTCAAGGTCGAAAACTGGATCAGCAAGGTGTTGAGGAGTTGGCTTTATCGCCAAACATGGTATTGGTTTGCGGGCGTTATGAAGGTATCGATGAGCGTTTAATCGAGGCTGAGGTTGATGAGGAGTGGTCGCTTGGGGATTTTGTTCTCAGCGGTGGCGAATTAGCGGCAATGGCATTGATCGACTCGGTGGCCCGATTACAGCCAGGAGTATTAGGGCATGAGTTGTCTGCTGAGCAGGATTCATTCTCCGATGGCTTACTGGATTGTCCACATTACACCCGACCGGAAACATTAAACGGCGTTCAGGTGCCGGATGTGTTGCTTAGCGGTAACCATGAAAAAATTCGTCGATGGCGCTTAAAGCAATCGTTGATGAGGACCTGGACTCGACGCCCTGACTTATTGGCAGGCCGCGAGTTAAACACTGAACAGAAGAGTATTTTAGCGGAGGTAATCCGCGAGCTGGCTGAAGATGAATGCTTGGAGAATGACACTAGTCGTGAGACTGACGTCCCAAGTCCGAAAGGGTAATTTATCCTATCTGACCAGTGCTTCTACTAATGCAGCTAAGCTGCCAACATTTTAATAGCCCATATTGGGCGTATTAGGAGCGAACAAATGAACAAGCATCCTCTTGTAAATGCTGTTGAAAAAGAGCAGATGGAAAAAGATATCCCAGCCTTCGGCCCCGGTGATACCGTGGTTGTACAGGTTAAAGTTAAAGAAGGTGACCGTGAGCGTCTACAGGCTTTCGAAGGTGTTGTACTTGCCAAGAAAAGCCGTGCGCTAAACTCTAACTTCATCGTCCGTAAGACTTCTAACGGCGTTGGTGTTGAGCGTACTTTCCAGACTTACAGTCCTCTAGTGGACAGCATTACCGTCAAGCGTCGCGGTGATGTACGTCAAGCCAAGCTGTACTACCTACGCGAGTTGTCAGGTCGTGCTGCACGTATCAAAGAGAAATTGGCAAAGAAATAAGCCGGTTTTACTTGGTACAGAAAAAGGTGGCCTCAGGGCCACCTTTTTTTATGCCTAAAAAAACTGTTAGGCTGTTGGCTGAGACTTGAAATAGGCGATGTTGTGAGTAGGCAGAGTGTGGGTATAGGAAGTCAGCAGCTGACTGCGTCGAACCGGCGTGAGATTGAGCGTTTTATAGAGGCCTGCTGGTTGGAGAAGGGAGTGTCCGATAATACCCTGGATGCCTACCGCCGTGATTTGATTACCTTTGCTGTTTTTCTTGCCGATGATGCTTTGCTGGCTGTCGTCGCGGCGCAGATCGAGGCCTTTATGGCCTCTCGGGCTGAGCAGGGGGTGTCTGCCCGCAGTGTTGCACGAGCGCTATCCTGTCTGCGCAGTTTTTATCGTTATCAGTTGCGCCAGGGCGCTATCGTTGATGACCCGGTGGCGACGATCGAGGCGCCGAAGCTGGGTAAGCCGTTGCCCAAAACGCTGTCAGAGGCTGATGTCGATGCCCTGTTGGCGGCACCGGATGCCGGCGACGCCCTCGGTTTGCGCGATAAGGCGATGCTGGAGTTGTTGTACGGTAGTGGTCTGCGGGTGACGGAGCTGGTCAGTGTGCAGATGTCGATGGTGAACTTTTCGGCTGGCGCATTGAAGGTGGTGGGGAAGGGCGGCAAGGAGCGTTTGCTGCCGATAGGGCAGGAGGCGCTGTACTGGCTTGAGCGCTTCTGCCGCGAAGCCCGGTTGGGTTTCTTTTCGGGCGAGGCTGGCGAGGTTGTCTTTCCGAGCTCGCGGGGGCGGCAAATGACCCGGCAGACATTCTGGCATCGTATTAAGCGCTACGCGCTGGAGGCGGGCATACAGAAGAGCTTGTCGCCGCACACGTTGCGCCATGCCTTTGCTACCCACCTGCTCAATCACGGTGCCGATCTGCGGGTGTTGCAGCTATTACTGGGTCACAGTGACTTATCGACCACTCAAATCTATACCCATGTTGCCAAGGCGCGATTGCAGTCGCTGCATGATCAGCACCACCCTCGGGGTTAGCGATTGCTGTTGTCGTCACAGGATGATGTGATCTCGTTGGTGGGTGGCGGAACTAACGGTTGATTGGCGACTCTAATGCTATTAGGGTGATGCCAGTAAAACGAATTATTAATAAGTGAGTAGGATATGTTAAAGGCGGGTGTATTACAGGTTGTATTGATTGTTGCTGTGTTGATATCGGCGTTTTCGGTACAGGCGGCAGAGGCGGTGATCGATAGCGATCAGGTATTGGCCAGGATTAAGCAGTCGCGCCCCGATCTGCAATTTGGCGCAGTCGAGCAGAGCCCAATGAAGGATATCTACCAGGTGCAGATTGTGAATGGGCCGCTGTTATACATTAACCCGCAGGGAAGCCACTTTGTGGCCGGTGAGCTATTTGAGGTGGCACCAAGCGGCGTGGTTAACCTGACCGAAATGGCGCAAAACGCGCCCCGTAAGGCCTTGATGGCCGGAGTGGATAGCAAGGATATGATTATCTTTGCGCCAGCGGGTGAAACCAAGGCAACGGTGACCGTGTTTACCGATGTTGACTGTTACTACTGTCAGAAGCTGCATCAGGAAGTCCCGGCGTTGAATAAACTCGGTGTTGCCGTGCAGTATATGGCCTATCCCCGTGCCGGTATTGGCTCGGAGTCCTATAACAAGATTGCCAGTGCCTGGTGTGCCGATGATAAGCAGGAGGCGATGAACAAACTGAAGGCGCGTCAAAATATTGCCAAAAATGTCTGTGCCGACAACCCGGTGGCCGAGCAGTATGAGCTTGGCGGTCGGATGGGTGTCAGCGGTACGCCGGCGCTGGTGCTTGAGGATGGCAGTCTGGTGCCAGGTTATATGCCGGCCAACGAGCTGGCTAAGCGTCTCGGCATTCAGTAATCGTAACGACCGAGGCGGCCGTCGCAACTGCGGCGGCTTTTTTTTGTCTGTGAATTGCTGTTGATCGTCGGAACAGGGCTGCGGTCTTTGTCGCTATATCTTTAGTATTTACCGAGGCAAAAAGAGGGTACAATACGCTGCAAATTTTAGCTGTTTAGGTTGTGGCGGCGGTTGTGAGGCATTTTTTGACCTGTTTTAAGCCGGTTGCAGTCTAATAAACTATTAAAAATCAAATGACTTGCTAGTCATATGCACTATTTAGATGTTGATTGAGGATGATATTTTGAAACCAGTGAAAGTCGGGCTATGTGGCTTGGGTACTGTCGGTAGCGGTACTGTAAATGTGTTAACTCGCAACGCGGCTGAAATTGCAGCGCGTACTGGTTGTGAGGTTGTTGTTGAGCATATTGGTGCTCGCCGCGATAACCCCCATTGTGATACCTCAAACATGCAAGTCAGCCGTGATATTTTCGCCGTTGCAGAAGACCCCAATGTCGATATTGTGGTTGAGCTGATCGGCGGTTGTGACATCGCCAAAGAATTAGTGTTGAAGGCTATTGCCAACGGTAAGCACGTGGTGACAGCCAACAAGGCGTTGATTGCCTTGCACGGCAACGAAATTTTCGCTGCGGCAAAAGAACAGGGTGTCAGTGTTTGCTATGAGGCCGCTGTCGCCGGTGGCATCCCAATCATCAAAGCACTGCGTGAAGGTTTGGCTGGCAATAAGGTCGAGTGGTTGGCCGGTATTATTAACGGCACGGGCAACTTTATTCTGACCGAAATGCGCGACAAGGGACGTGCCTTCGAAGATGTGTTGAAAGAGGCGCAGGAGCTTGGTTATGCCGAGGCTGACCCTACTTTCGATGTCGAGGGTATCGATGCGGCGCACAAGCTGGTCATACTCGCCTCTATTGCCTTTGGCATTCCGCTGCAATTTGATAAGACCTATACCGAGGGCATTACTAAGATTGCCAAGGCCGATGTCGAGTACGCCGAGCAACTGGGCTACCGTATTAAACACTTGGGTATTGCCCGTCGTCAGCAGAACGGCGTCGAACTTCGCGTTCACCCGACACTGATACCCGAAAAGAGCTTGATCGCTAACGTTCACGGCGTGATGAATGCGGTGATGGTTGAGGCCGATGCTGTTGGTCCAACACTGTATTACGGTGCCGGTGCTGGTGCTGAGCCTACCGCCTCTGCGGTGGTCGCCGATATCATTGATTTGGCTCGTGGCATTGAGTCCGATGCCGATCACCGTGTGGCTGCGCTTGGCTTCCATGCCGATAAAATGATGGATACCGCTGTCGTCAGTGCCGAGCAGTTTGAAAGCGCTTATTACCTGCGTATGTCAGTCGATGACAAGCCCGGTGTGTTGTCATCTGTGGCACAGGTGATCAGCGAGGAAGGTATCAGCATCGAGGCGTTGATTCAGCAGCAGCCGGTCGATGGCGAAGAGACCGTACCGATGATTATTTTGACCAATAAAACAATCGAGAAAAATATGGACGCAGCGCTGCAAAAGTTGGCGCAGCTGAGCAGTATTCAGGGCGAGGTCGTCCGCATCCGTGTCGATTCGTTAGACGCTTAAGGCGTTAGTTAGCAAGCGTCATCATAGTTCCCGGCTGCGGCCGGATTAAAGAATGTAAAGCCTAAGCCTCCGCAAGGGCATAATAGACAAGGTGTAATATGCGATATATCAGCACACGTGGCCAGGCACCGGCCCTTGGTTTTGAAGATGTTTTACTGACCGGCCTAGCCCCCGATGGCGGCCTGTATGTACCTGAAAAGATGCCGACGTTTAGTCAGCAAGAAATCGCCGCCATGGCGTCGATGGAATACCCCGAATTGGCCTTTACCATTATGAAGCCGTTCATCGACGGTGCCATTGGTGATGAAGACTTTAAGCGGTTGATCGATGAAAGCTATGCCACCTTCCGTCACAAGGCTGTGGCGCCAATGGTGCAGCTGGGTAAAAACGAGTGGGTGCTGGAGTTGTTCCATGGTCCGACACTGGCTTTCAAAGATTTCGCGCTGCAGTTACTTGGCCGTCTGTTCGACTTCGTGTTAAAGCGTAAAGACGAGCGTGTGGTCATTATGGGGGCCACCTCGGGTGATACCGGCTCTGCCGCCATCGAGGGCTGTCGCAGCTGTAAGAATATCGATATCTTTATTCTGCACCCGCACAACCGCGTCTCCGATGTACAGCGTCGTCAGATGACCTCGGTACTGGAAGATAACGTCTTTAACATTGCCGTCGAGGGTAATTTCGACGACTGTCAAAACATGGTCAAGGCCAGCTTTGCCGATCAGTCATTCTTGCCGAACGGTCGTCGTCTAGCGGCGGTTAACTCGATCAACTGGGCACGCATCATGGCTCAGATTGTCTATTATTTTTGGGCTGGCCTGTCTGTTGGCGCGCCAGAGCGCAAGGTGGCCTTCAGTGTGCCCACCGGTAACTTCGGTGATATTTTTGCCGGTTACCTGGCCAAGCAAATGGGCTTGCCGATTAGTCAGCTGATTATCGCCACGAATAAAAACGATATTCTGCACCGCTTTATGTCGCAGAATAAATATGAGACCCATGGCTTGGAGCACACTCTGTCGCCAAGTATGGATATCATGATTTCATCAAACTTTGAGCGTGCGCTGTTTGAACTCAGCGGTAAGAATGCCGATAAGATTAATCAGTTCATGACCGACTTCGCTGCGGGTTCCGCTTCGATTGGTGATGACGCCTTTGCCAAGGCGCGAGAGTTGTTCGATAGCTATGCTGTTGATGACGCACTAACTGTCGAAACTATTCGCCGGGTCTATGAGGAGAGCGAGTATTTACTCGACCCACACAGTGCCATCGGTGTTAAGGCGGCGCGCGAATGTGTTCGCGACAGTGCCATCCCAATGATTACCCTGGCGACAGCGCACCCGGCTAAATTTGCCGATGCAGCCAAGGCGGCGGGTCAGGAAGATGCGCCGGCGCTACCACACCACATGGCTGATCTGATGAGTCGTGAGGAGCGCTATACGGTTAAGCCCGATGACTTGGCTGTTATTCAGCAGTTTATTGCAGACAGTCTAAAGTAACGGGATTGTCTGTTGCGCGGCAAAAACCACCGAGATAACTTGGTGGTTTTTTTTTATCAGAAAAATATAAAAGAGCAGTGATAATGAAAAAAATCGTGAAAGCCCTTGTCTTGTCTTTGATTGTCCTCATCTCTGTACTGGTGGTTGCGGCCAATACCGGTGAGGCGAAGCAACATTTGATCACCACCACCGTGGTGGTCGAACAGCCTATTGCTGAGGTTTGGCAGCAGTTACAGGACTTTACGGTGGCGCATAATTATGTGCCGAATATTGTCGATACTCAGGTGGTCAGTGAGCAGCTAACCGGCTTGGGGGCTTCACGTCAGGTGTATAACAGCGATGGCAGCTATATTGTTGAAACAATTATAGAGTGGCAGCCAGAGCAGGGTTTTTTGCTGGCTCTGGAGGAGCAGGGCGGACCGGTTAAGCCCTTTGTTTTTTCACAGTTCCGCTATGCCTTAGAGGGTATTTCCAGCGATCAAACCTGGGTCAGTTTCACCCTGTATTATCAGCTGCCCTGGGGCAATCTTGGCGAGTGGCTTAACCGCTATTTGTTGGTGGAATATCTTCAGCGCAGTCAACCAGCTATCGCTGCAGGATTCAAATATTTTTATGAGCAGAAACAGCCGGCCACCGATGAAGATCGTTCGGCTTACCAACGCTTTACCGATGTAACTCAGGTAGAATAGTTTTATATTTTTCATAAGAGTCAGCTAAATGAGCAAAACTGTCCGTCGCCGCAGCGCCGATGATAAGGCTATTGAGTCTTTGATGGCCGAGGGAGTAGAGCCCCTGCTAGCGAGAATCTATGCCAGCCGAAAAATCAATGCAACGGTTGAACTCGAGCGTCAGCTGGCAGGGATGTTAATGCCGGCGACTTTTAAAGGCATGGACTCAGCGGTTGCCATACTGGTCGAGGCAGTCGAGCAGCAGCGACAAATTGTCATTGTGGGTGATTACGACGCCGACGGTGCTACCAGTTCGGCCTTATCAATTCTGGCGCTGCGGGCAATGGGCCTGGCGTCAGTTACCTACTTAGTCCCTAACCGTTTTACCCACGGTTATGGCTTAACGCCACGCCTGGTCGATGAGGCCAAGGCGCTGGGTGCTGAACTTTTGATTACCGTCGATAATGGTATTGCCGCCATCGCCGGTGTCGAGGCTGCCCATGCGGCGGGCATGAAGGTGGTGGTCACCGATCATCACCTGCCCGGCGATACATTACCGGCTGCCGATGCCATTGTTAATCCCAGCCAGCCCGGCTGCGGCTTTGCCAGCAAGAATATTGCCGGCGTCGGGGTGATTTTTTATGTGATGGCGGCGCTGCGGGCGGCGTTGGTTGCGCGTGGCTGGTTCAGCAATCAGGGCATGGCGGTGCCTAATATGGCAGACTATCTCGATATTGTGGCGCTGGGTACCGTCGCCGATGTGGTGCCACTGGATAGAAATAATCGTATTTTGGTGCACCAAGGTCTGGCACGCATTCGAGCGGGTAAGGCGCGGCCGGGAATTTTGCATATTTTAGAGTTGGCCAAGCGTAGCTATCACCGTGTGGTGGCCAGTGACATGGGCTTTGCTATTGGTCCGCGACTCAATGCCGCCGGTAGGCTGGATGATATGTCGCTGGGTGTCGAGTGCCTGCTAACCTCTGATGCCATTCGTGCCGCTGAAATTGCCGCGGAATTAGATGGTTTGAATCAGGACAGAAAAAGCATCGAAGGCTCGATGCAGCAGGAGGCGGACCAGGCTCTGGCTCGGTTGCAGGTTGATGAGGCGGAACTGCCCTGGGGAGTCTGTCTGTTCGATAAGACCTGGCACGAGGGAGTGATTGGTATTCTCGCGTCGCGGATTAAGGATAAACATCATCGGCCGGTGATTATTTTTGCCCAGGGCGATGATGGCGGGGTCAAAGGCTCGGCGCGCTCGATTGCCGGCTTTCATATGCGCGATGCCATTGCCGCCATTGACGCGAAGAACCCGGGCTTGATTCATAAGTTTGGTGGCCATGCGATGGCCGCCGGTTTGACCATTGCGCCGGAAAACTACAACCTGTTCAGTCAGCTGTTTGATCAGCAGGCGCGCAACACCCTGGACGAGGACGAGCTACAGGCGGTGGTGCTCAGTGATGGCGAGTTGGGGCCGGAGCAATTTACTCTCGACCTGGCTCATCGTCTGCGTGAGGCTGGTCCCTGGGGGCAGCGCTTTGCCGAGCCGGTGTTCGACGGCGAGTTTACCCTGGTGCAGCAACGCTTGGTTGGTGGCAGTCATTTGAAGATGGTATTGGCGCCCAGTGGTTTCGATGGCATGTTAATCGATGCCATCGCCTTCAATATTGACCCTAAGCAGTGGCCAAACCTGGATGTTAACCGTGTGTCGCTGGCATATAAGCTGGATATCAATGAGTTCCGTGGTAAACAGACGGTGCAGTTATTGGTCGATTACCTCGCCGTGGCTTAAACATCCCTAGAGCTTTGTGGGATATTGGGGTAAAATCGGCTGTTTTCCGCCCGCTATAGGCTCAGCCTCTGGCGGCGTCAGCGGCTTGGAATTTTGGGCTGCCATCATATTATCTTTTGCGAGTGAATTATCCGATGTTAGAGGTCAACAGCCTAAGTAATGGTATTAAAGATATCCGTCAGCGTGCTGAAACGCTTAGGGGGTATCTTTGACTACGACAACAAGAAAGAACAATTAGTCGAAGTTGAGGCCGAGCTGGCCGAGCCTACCGTCTGGGACGATCCCGAACGTGCTCAAAAACTGGGTAAAGAGCGCTCAGACCTCGAGGCCGTGGTTAAGACCATCGATGATTTGACCGAAGGTGCCGATGATTTAGACGTGATGCTGGAGATGGCTCGCGAAGAAGACGATGCCGAGGCGCTCGAGAGTGGCTTGGAGGAGTTGGCCGACTATCAGGCCCAGCTTGAGAAGCTCGAATTTCGCCGGATGTTCTCCGGCGACATGGATGCCTCTAATGCCTACCTTGATATCCAGTCGGGTTCCGGCGGCACCGAGGCTCAGGACTGGGCTGAAATGATTCTGCGCATGTATCTGCGCTGGGGAGAGGCCAAGGGCTTTAAGACAACATTGGAAGAGTGCTCAGCTGGCGATGTCGCGGGCATCAAGAGCGCCACGATTCGTTTCGAGGGCGACTATGCCTTCGGCTGGCTGCGCACCGAAACCGGCGTCCACCGTCTGGTGCGTAAATCCCCCTTCGATTCGGGCAGTCGTCGCCACACCTCATTCAGTTCGGTGTTTGTGTCACCGGAAATTGACGATAATATCGAGATTGATATCAACCCATCGGACGTTCGCACTGACACCTACCGCGCCTCAGGTGCCGGTGGTCAGCACGTTAACAAGACTGACTCGGCGGTGCGTTTAACCCACGAACCGACAGGTATTGTGGCCGAGTGTCAGAGCCAGCGGTCACAGCATAAAAACCGTGATCAGGCGTGGAAAATGTTACGGGCAAGGCTGTATGAGCAGGAAATGCTTAAGCGTAATGCCGATAAACAGGCCCAGGAAGACAGCAAGGCCGATATCGGCTGGGGCAGTCAGATTCGCTCCTATGTACTCGATGATCAACGTATTAAAGATCTGCGTACTAATGTCCAGACCAGTAACTGTGGTGCGGTGTTAGACGGCGATCTCGATCAATTTATCGAGGCGAGTTTGAAAAGCGGTCTGTAATATCGCCGACCTATTTAGCGGTGATAATGCCATGATGGGATTGTCACCAGAACAACGATTTTTGGTTAATAGTGCCTATAAGCGGCCGTGAGAGAGTAAAGACTATGGCAGACAACAAGCCAGCACAAGATGAGAACAAGCTAATTGCCGAGCGCCGCTCAAAGCTTGACGAGATGCGTCAACAGGGCAGCGCCTTCCCCAACGATTTTCGTCGTGATGCCTATGCGGCAGATCTTCAGGCAAGCTGGGGCGAGAAAGAAAAAGTCGAGCTAGAAGAGTTGGGCAACCGTGCCAGCATCGCCGGTCGTATCATGGCCAAGCGCGGGACCTTCTTGGTGTTACAGGATGTCAGTGGCCGTATTCAAGTCTATACCGATAAGAAAATTCTCGGCCCTGAGATGGTAAAAACCGTCAAGGGTTGGGATATCGGTGACATCATCGGTGTCAGCGGCTTGATTCATAAGTCGGGCAAGGGTGATTTGTATATCAATGCTGAGACGATCCGTTTGCTGACCAAGTCTCTTCGCCCTCTGCCGGATAAGCATCATGGTCTACAAGACCAAGAGATTCGTTATCGTCAACGTTACATCGATCTCATCGTCAATGAGGAGTCGCGTAAGACCTTCCGAATGCGCTCGGCGATCGTCGCGGCTATTCGCCAGTATTTGGGGGAGCGTGAATACCTCGAAGTTGAAACCCCGATGATGCAGGCCATCCCCGGCGGCGCCAGCGCCAAGCCGTTCGAGACGCACCACAACGCCTTAGACCTCGACATGTATCTGCGTATTGCGCCGGAGCTTTACCTCAAACGTCTGGTTGTCGGTGGTTTTGAGCGTGTCTTTGAGATTAACCGTAACTTCCGTAACGAGGGTTTGTCGACCCGCCATAACCCAGAATTCACCATGCTGGAATTCTATCAAGCCTATGCCGATTATAACGACTTGATGGATATTACCGAGGGCATGCTGCGTTTTGTGGCCGAGACAGTATTAGGTCAGACGACGCTGAACTATCAGGGCAGCGAGTACGATTTCGGCAAGCCGTTTATCCGCATGAGTGTGTTCGATTCAATCCTGCACTATAACCCCGAACTGACGGCGGAAGAGTTGGCGACGGAAGAGGGTGCCCGCGCTATTGCCAAGCGCTTAGAAATCCCGCTAAAAGACAGCTGGGGTATCGGTAAGGTACAGATCGAAATATTTGAGGAGACGGTTGAAGAGCGTCTCGATCAGCCGACGTTTATCACCGCCTACCCAACAGAGGTTTCGCCGCTGGCTCGCCGTAGTGACAGCGACCCAATGGTTACCGACCGTTTCGAATTCTTTGTCGGTGGCCGTGAAATTGCCAACGGCTTCTCAGAGCTTAACGATGCCGAGGATCAGGCGGCGCGATTCATGGACCAGGTAAAAGAGAAGGAAGGGGGTGATGATGAGGCAATGCATTACGATGCCGATTATATCACTGCTCTGGAGTACGGCTTGCCACCCACTGCGGGTGAGGGTATTGGTATCGATCGCTTGGTGATGTTGTTCACCGATTCGCCATCGATTCGCGATGTGTTGTTGTTCCCACATATGCGCCCACTCAGTTCATCATAAAAGAGGACGATATTTTGCAACAGGAAACAATTAGCGTTAACGGTTTTGGTTTTGAATGTCTGGTGGCTGGCGAAGAAGGTCAGCCGCTGGTAATTATGATGCATAATTTTTTGCAGACGAATCAGCAGTGGCGTCAACAGATTCCTGTATTAGCGAAAAACGGCTACCGGGTACTGGCACCGAATATGCGCGGTGTTTCCCCGCAGGCGAGGCCGGAGCAATCCTCCGCTTACAGTAACGATGAGATGATTGGCGATGTGCTGGCGCTGGCTGAACATGAGGGTGTAGAAGCCTTTCATTTAGTCACCCACGGCTGGAGTTCGTTGATTGGTTGGAATCTGGCAGAAAATAATGCCGAAGCATTATTGTCGTTTACTGCACTATCGACGCCTCATCCTATCGCATTGAGCAAGACCGTCGGCGATGAGCAGGCGATGCTGGATAAAATCGCCTCGTTTTGCAGTGACAATGCCTCCGTTCGGTTGTTGGCCAATAACGCAGAGATTCTGAGGACATATTATCAATCGTACGGTGTTGAGGATGACATCGCTGATTTATACCTCAGTCGTTATGGTCGCGCCGAAGCCATTCAGGGTTTTGTTCATTGGCACAGTATGCAGTCTGATGAGTTGGCTGAAAGCTTGCAGCCTGTGCAGGTGCCGACGCTGTATATTCGTGGCAGTGAGGATTCTTTCTTCGGTGAGAAGGCGGCAGCACTTTGTGCCGACGGTGTCGATGCCCCGTATGCTTATGTGTTGATTGACGGTGCGGGTCATATGCTCGGTGAGCAGGTTGCTGATCGACTAACAGATGAACTGTTGTGCCACTTGAATAAACTGAAGGCCGCGGCGTAAATGGATATACATAACGACCGACGTGAGTATTTACTATCGGGTTTGACGCGAGAAAGTCTTGCAGAAGACCCAATGGAGCAGTTTGAACACTGGTTGGGAGAGGCCAAAGCCGCGGCGATTAATGATCCGACTGCGATGATGGTCGCGACAGTGGATAATCATGGTCAGCCCAGTCAGCGTACAGTATTACTGAAGCAATTTGATCAGCAGGGCTTTGTATTCTACACCAATCTAGAGAGCAAAAAGGCGCATCAAATTGCCGGTAATGACCGGGTTTCTTTGATCTTTCCTTGGCTGAGCCTTGAGCGCCAGGTGATTATTGCCGGTCGAGCAGAGCGTGTTAGCACAAAAGAATCGTTAGACTATTTCTTGTCTAGACCAAGAGATAGTCAGCTTGCCGCATGGGTTTCCCGTCAGAGTAGTCCGGTATCGAGTCGTGCCCTGATAATGGAGAAATTCTCCGAGATTAAATCACGTTTTTCTAACGGTGAAATACCTCTGCCTAAGTTTTGGGGCGGGTACCGTGTGGTGCCAGAGCGGATCGAGTTTTGGTCCGGTGGTGCAAAGCGTATTCATGACCGCTTCGAATATGTAAAAAATGACAGTGGTCAGTGGCAAATAGAACGGCTTCAGCCCTAAGCATTCGTGTTAGAGACCCTCAATGATAATCATAAGTCTACTTAAGACTTCAAGTGACGTTTAAATGTTAAACCCGATGGCCTTTTTACAGCGCCGAAAAATGCTATTGATTATTCTCTCGCTAGTGTTTTTTGTGATTTTACTCTTGGCAAAAACACCGGCACAGTTACTGGTCAATATTGTGCAGTCCGCTGGCGTGCCTGTTTTCGCCAGCGGCGTCAAAGGGACTGTTTGGCAGGGTAGAGCGGAACAATTAGCTATTCCCTTGCAGCGAGATCAATACTGGCAGCTCGGTGAGGTTGAATGGCAGCTCAGTGCTTGGTCGCTGTTGTTGGCAAAGGCCAATCTACATGTACACAGCCGTTATCAGCAGCAATCGGCCAGTATCGTATTGTCGGTCAGCCCGTCGACGGTGGTTGTTTCGTCGGCGGATATCCGCGCACCTGCTGCGATTGTGACGCAATTTTTGCCGCTGCTGCCTAATATAACTGGTGCGTTGAGATTGACAATTGATGAGGCCGTCATCGATATAAACCAGCCGTTGATTGAGAGCTTAACCGGTGAGTTGCATATTGGCAGCCTGTCAGTGGCACAGGATATCTTAGTCTACCTTGGGGATTATCGACTCGATGTAGAGATACAACAAAATGCACTCACTGCGCAGTTGAAGGATAGCAATGCCACCGTTGGCATTAAGGGCAAGGCGACAGCGGCATTGGGTGGTGGCGATTATACTGTCGATGTGACGATAATACCGACGATTCGCACCGAACAATCTGTCTTAAACCTTTTGCAGCTGGTTGCTGTTCAGCAACACAATGGTAGCTTCGAGCTGCAACAAAAGGGACGAATGTAAATATTTTATTCCCCTTAAGGCCGTGTCTGAAGAATAAAGGTGAAAAATTGTCAGTTAGGGGGGGATGACAAATTGTAGCTAACAAAATCACCGTGTTAGTATGGGTAACTAATACAATTCAATAAGAAAACAACCAGTTTGTTGATCCGTCGGCGGATTAGGAGAGAGAGATGAGTGATTTTAAGAAGTACGAATGCGTTATTTGCGGCTTTATCTATGATGAAGAGGCCGGTTTGCCCGATGAGGGTATTGCCCCAGGTACGAAGTGGGAAGATGTACCAGAGGACTGGGAGTGCCCAGACTGCGGTATCAGCAAGTATGATTTTGACGTGATGTAAGCAGCGTTGATCAAAAAAGCGCCTCAGGGCGTTTTTTTTTGCCTTCGATTTCAATATTAACAATTGGTAATTATTGAAAGTTTAAGTATTAACTTTCAATTTTCTTTTATATATTCGGTTGAAGAACTATGCATATGATTATTTATGCATATGAATATGTATGCGTTATGAGCGATTTCGCATAACCAGTTGTCATAATAAAGAGAAGGTCGAGAGATGAAATTCAATAAAAAGCATTTATCAGTTGCTTTACCCTTGCTGGCTTCGATGGCCATGGTGGGGTGTAGCGATGACTCATCGAGCCCCACGCTGCCTCAGGTAGAGCCTAATGATCCGGAATCGGGTATTGAGGAGCCAAGTATTACCTATGGCCCACTGACTGTTGAGCCTGTGGCTATTGCCCCTGCTGATAATGTGATCTTCCTTACTGCTGGTGACGATATACAGTTTCAGGCGCAGGAGGCTGCCTTAACAGCTTTGCCAGGCACCACGATTGTATTTCCCGCTGGTACCCACGTTTTTACCGACGAGTTGATTATTAATACCTCACATATCACCTTGGCCGGTATGGGTATGGATAAGACCATACTCGACTTTACCAATCAGCAGACCGGTGCTCAGGGTATTCTATCCTTCGGCGATGAATTTACCGTGCAAGATTTTGGTATTAAGAACGCTGCCGGTGATGGTATCCGCATCGAGGGTGTTACCGGCGCGTACATTAAGCGCATGAAAGTAGAGTGGACCAATTTAAGTGATCCGGATAACGGTGCTTATGGTCTCTACCCGGTACAAAACTCTAATGTTCTGATTGAAAACAGCATTGTTATCGGCGCCTCGGATGCCGGTATTTATGTCGGTCAATCTAAGCAAATCATCGTTCGCAACAACATCGCCAGCGAAAACGTTGCCGGTATTGAGATCGAAAACTCTCAAGATGCTGAGGTTTATCACAACATCGCCACCAACAACACCGGTGGTGTTTTAGTCTTTGACCTACCTGGCTTAACGCAGGAAGGTGACCGCGTCAGCGTTCATCACAACCATATTTATGACAACACACTAAAGAACTTCGCCCCGGCGGGTAATATTGTTGGCATCGTACCCTCTGGTACCGGCATGTTATTGATGGGTGGTACTGACCAAGTACAGATTCACGATAATATCATCACCGGCCATCACACCATGAGTGTCGGTATCTCCAGCTATTTGGTTACCGGCTACCCATCGCCCGAGGGCTTTGATGAGTTCCCAGGTTCTGCCTATGTGTTTAACAACACCATGGACCAGCCTAAGGAATACGTCTATGACGGCACCGACTTGAACTATGGCATTATCAACTTATTTGAAAATGTTAATGATAACGCAGAGCCCGCTGAGATTATCTACGACGGTATCGCCGAGATTATCTTCAAAGGCCTGCAGGGCCTAGACAGCCTGCCAGAGGGTGATCTCTGTATTGGGCCGAACTACAACAGCGCCGGCGATGAGACCTTGTTTGCCAACCTGAAACTGTGGTCAATGAATGACAATGGTGTGCCCAACGGCAAAATTAATTACGATCGCAGCGGTTACGACTGTAGCTATGAGTTGTTGAGTGAGGTGACTCTGCCTGAGCCGCAGCCCGTCCCCGATATTATTCGCTACACCCCCGAGCAAATATCTGCGCTGTGTAATGCCGATACCGGCAATGCGGTCAACTGGGATGCATTGGTTGTCGACTGTCCGAATATTTCCGATTACAACCTGTTCTCAGACGCTACCAGCCCACTGAGCGCAGGCAACAGCAATGGTATTGCTTATGATTTAAGCACGCCGCTGTTCTCTGATTACTCTAAGAAGCATCGTGTTGTTTTTGTCCCTGCTGGGGAAAAGATTGATTATGACCGTGTCGAAGGTGATGCCTCCGATCGTAACATGGAATACCCTGTTGGCACCGTGATTGCCAAGACATTCTATTTTGAAAACCTGGCGATGGAACAGGATGTCGTAGAAACACGTCTGTTAATTAAACGTGCCGATCGCTGGCAGCGTCTGCCCTATATTTGGCAGGGCGATGATGCCACCTTAGAAATCGGTGGTGGCTCGAGAGAGGTAACCTATGTAGACGACAACGGTGCTGAGCAGCAGACTGTTTATGAAGTACCCAATAGCAACCAGTGTTCTTCGTGTCACGGTGTCAAAGGTCTTGATAAGCCACTTGGCCCGCAGCCGCATTACCTGAACTATGCGGATCCTATTGCCAGCGGCAAGAACCAACTCATGCACTGGGCTGACTCCGGTATTCTAGCCAACCTACCGATGAATGATGGCGATACCGCACCGGCTGATGATGTCCCTGCCTTTGCTGCCTGGGATGATGATACCGAGTCGTTACAGGATCGTGCGCTGAGCTATCTCGATGCCAACTGTGCCCACTGTCACTCCAAGGGTAACCGCGCCGACAGTACCGGCCTGCACCTTAACCGAGATCGTATTGCCGCCGGTGGTACAGTCGACAGAAGAACCGGTATCTGTAAGATGCCAGTGGCAGCCGGTCATATCGATGATCTGAACTACGACATTGTTCCTGATGAATCGGCTAAGTCGATCTTACACTACCG
The DNA here is from genome assembly GCF_923077115.1 of Sinobacterium norvegicum. Taxonomy (NCBI): domain Bacteria; kingdom Pseudomonadati; phylum Pseudomonadota; class Gammaproteobacteria; order Cellvibrionales; family Spongiibacteraceae; genus Sinobacterium; species Sinobacterium norvegicum. Next base: position 994,594 of record NZ_CAKLPX010000001.1, on the reverse strand, counting down.
TTTAAACAGTGTTGACCCGTCGGATAAGATGCCAGAACTAGGCAAGAGTGTAGTTCATCAGGCTGGTGTTGATCTGATTCAACAATGGATTGACGGTGGTTTGGTTGCCAACCCTAATGATGCCGATGACTGTTAAGTCTCGCTGTTAGTGATAGAAAAGGCCGGTATATCCGGCCTTTTTTTTGTCTGCTGTTTCGCTATTGTTCACGGCATGACAAACCCGTAGGCAAAAATAAACCCGCACTTGGCGGGTTTATTGTTATCCGGTAACTAATCAGTGATTAGTAGCCGCACAGTGTGGCGTAACGATCGCGGTGGAAGCCGGCATCGCCGAAGATCTGCATGGCAACACGGGCGCGCTTCAGAAAGAAGCCTATTTCCAGCTCGTCAGTGACACCGATACCACCGTGCATCTGAGTGGCTTCGTTAGTAACCAGCTTGTAGACATCGTTGAGGCGGGCCTTGGCCAGACTGGCCATGGCAGCAGTGTCCATGCGATCGTCATCGATGGCGCTGAGCGCATCCATCACCACAGAGCGCGATAGCTCAAGTTCGCAGTACATTTCAGCACAGCGGTGTTTCAGCGCCTGGAAGGTACCCAGCTTAACGCCAAACTGTTCACGGTCGCCGAGGTATTCAACTGTACGGCTGAGGCACTCTTCGGCGCCGCCGAGCATTTCAGCGGCAAGATAAATACGACCACGATCGAGGGTCTTGTCGAGAGCTGCCCAAGCATTTCCCTCTTCGCCAAGTAAGCAGGCCGCGCTGACCTGTACCTTGTCGAAGCTGATATTGGCGGCGTTGCGGCTGTCGATCAGATGGGTGCGGTTGTGGCTGATACCCGCGGTGTCGGCATCGACTAGAAAAAGGCTGATGCCTGCAGCTTCGCCGGCTTGGCCGCTGCTACGGGCAACGACAACCAGTTTGTCGGCGCAGTGGCCATCGAGGACAAACTGCTTGTTGCCATTGAGTAGATAGCCATCGGCATTCTTCTCAGCACTGAGTGCAACACCGGTGGGGTTGTGATGGTTGCTTTCTTCAAGGGCAAGGGCAAGGGTTAGTCCGCCGCAGGCAACCTGAGGCAGTAGCTCAGTCTTTTGCTCTTCACTGCCAGCGAGTTCGATTGCCGAGGCGCCAAGCACAATAGAGCTGAACAGGGGGGAGGCGGTCAGGGTGTGGCCACTTTCTTCGGCAATGGCGCCGAGGCCAAGATAACCAAAGCCAAGGCCGTCATACTGTTCGGGAATGGTTACCATGGCCCAGCCAAGCTCGGCCATCTGCTCCCACAGTGGCTGGCTATAGCCGAGGGCATCGTTATCGTCGCGGAGTTTTCGCAGCGCTTCGACCGGTGCGTTTTCATTTAAAAATGACTTGGCGGCGTCTTTTAATTGACGCTGTTCTTCATTAAATACTAAAGACATAGTCTAATCCTTATGCGGAAGCGCGAGGCAGTTCAGGCATGTTAAGTGCGCGTTTGGCGATAATATCGAGCTGTACTTCTGAGCAGCCACCGGCAATGGAAAGTGCCTTTGAGAAGGCCCAACCTTGGGGTGTCAATAATTCATCGCTGCTGAACTGAGTGTCTTTCCAGCCCAAAGACTGGGATCCCAGCAATGCCATGAGCAATTCTTCTTTGCGCTTTTGCTCTTCGGTACCGCAGTATTTCATGATCAGCGGTAGGTTGGAGGTTTGACCGGTCATGCGCTCTTCGAAGGTGCGGAAGTGGGCAAGGCCGAGGGCGCGGAAATTCATTTCATGCTGAACCAGCTGATCGCGCAATGCGCGGTCTTTTAGCTTGCCGTCCTCGCCCTTACCAACATATTCTAGTGCCGCTTGTACCGGGCCGAAAGTTGGCCCCGGTGTGTCGCCACCGATCTCACTCATCAGTTTGCGTTCGTGCTTGAGTAGCGCCTTGGCCACAGACCAGCCAGTGTTGAGTTCGCCAACCAGGTTTTCCTTCGGTACTTTGACGTTGTCGAAGAAGGTTTGTACAAATTCAGACTCGCCGCTGATCAGTTCGATCGGCGTAACCGATACGCCCTCTGACTCCATGTCGATCAATAGAAAACTGATGCCTTCCTGTTTACGCGCAGCGGGGTCGGTTCGCACCAGGCAAAATATCCAATCAGATTTATCGCCGTTGGTGGTCCAGATTTTGGTACCGTTGACCAGGAAGTGATCGCCTTTGTCTTCGGCCTTGGTTTGCAGTGAGGCAAGGTCAGAACCTGCACCAGGCTCAGAATAACCCTGACACCAGCGGATATTACCGGCGGTGATTTTCGGCAGGTGCTCAGCTTTTTGTGCCTCTGAGCCGTATTCGATTAACGCGGGGCCGAGCATCCAGATACCGATATCAAGCAGCGGTGTGCGAGCACGGATGGCTTTCATCTCTTCGCGTAATACCTTGCACTGTGCATCGCTGAGACCGGCACCACCGTATTCGGTTGGCCACTCAGGAACGGTATAGCCTTTGTCGCGACAGCGTTCAAACCAGAGTTTGCCATCTTCGGTAGGGAATGACTTGTTTTTACCTGCCCAAACCTGTTCTTCGCGAACGGCTGGCTGGCGTTGGCTTGCTGGGCAGTTAGCCTCTAGCCAGTCCCGAGTTTCTTGACGGAAGGTTGCTAAAGCATCCATTGGCTGTCTCCTGTTATTAAAGAGCGTATTAATTTTGGCTCGATGATATACGGTAAAGAGTCTCTGCTCTAACAGTGTTCGCTGTCGTGGAGAGACTTTAATGTATCGTTATTTTATCTATTCATAGGGTTAGCTAGGATAGCTATTAGGCAGCAAGGCTCAATAGCAAAATAGGTCAATCGCTGCTAACAAAAAGTGTCACGCAGGTTAAAAGCCTGGCGGGAACGCACGGCAGCAGTCTATAGGGGCTGTTATAGAATGACAGAGGCCATTGGTAAACACTGAATTGCCATTAGTAAACGCTGTGCCGCCGCCGGGTTGAGCGAGCAGGCTATACCGCCTCGCTTTGAGGGCGGCTACTTTTGCTGAGCCATTGTTGTAGCTTGCCTGGCAATTGATCGAAGATAATCGGCTTGGCCAGAATATCTTCCATGCCAGCGGCGAGGCAGCGCTCGATGTCACGCGTCATGGTATTGGCGGTGACGGCAATGATCGGAGTGGCTGCATTGAGTGGCGATTGTTTAATGACTTGCGTTGCTTGATAGCCGTCGACCACAGGCATTTGGCAATCCATAAATATGATGTCGTAGGCATTAACCTTGGCCATATTAACCGCTTGCTGGCCGTTGTCTGCACTGTCTACCTGATGACCCAGTTGTTGCAGTTGCGCCTTGATAATCATCAGGTTGACCGGGTTGTCCTCGGCCACGAGTATGGCCAGTGTTGGCTGCGGTTGATTGTCGATGAAATTTGCCCGGGGCAATGGCAGGCTGAGAGTAAAGCAGCTGCCGCTGGGCTGTAGGCTGTGGTAGCGCAGCTCGCCCTCTAGTAGATGAGCCAGTTGATGACTGGTGGTGAGGCCGATGCCCAGGCCCTGATATGAGCGACTAAACCCAGCCTCTGATTGAATAAACGGATTGAAGATTGTCTGGGCCTGTTCGGCGCTGATGCCGCAGCCGCCATCACTTATCTCAAAATCAATACGCTGGCTGTTTTGCGCTGCCGTCACCTGAAGTTTTATATTCCCCTTGTGGCTAAACTTAATGGCATTGTCGAGCAGGTGCTGGAGGATGATTTCAATTTTAGCAATATCGCCCACCACCCATGAGGGCAGGGTGGGCATGGCCTCAAATTGAAACGTCAGCCCCTTGGCCTTGGCATTGAGCTGGTATAGTTTGCTCAGCCGCTCCAGGTGTTGTGGTAAATTAAAATGTTGGTTGTGGGCTTGTACATGACCGGCTTGAATGTCGCTGAAGTTGAGCAGCGTGTCGATGTGATGTTTGATTTTTCCGGTGCTGACAGACGCTGATTCGAGATACTGGCTGGCCTGTGTGCTTAGCCCTTCACGCTGAATCATGGCGAGAGAGCCGGCAATGCCGGTAATCGGCGTACGAAGCTCATGGCTGATGGTAGACAGAAAATTATCCTTTGTTTTATTGCTTATTTCTAACTGCTTTAAGGTGTCGGCGAGCTCCTTGTTGATGGCTTTTTGTTTCAGCGTGGCATTGCGCTCAAGCTCTTCTTTTTCCCGCTGCAATTGGTTGAGACGGTGAGCCAGGGCAAGGGATAGCGAGAAAACCTCGATGGCCGAGCCTATTTGGCTGGCCGAATGAGTTAGCCAATTGCCGGGCAGTATGCCGACGGCGGTGAGGCCAACCACCGAGGCGCCTAATAAGATGCAGCACCAGCCGATGAGGAAAAACAGGGCAATAGCCACCTTCTTGCGGTAGCAGGCAATGCCAGAGGCAATAGCGATTAAGGTAAAGGCTAATATCAGCACAATGCCCAGCGGTGTGCTGAGGTGATAGGGGATGAAAAAGCTGGCGGCGGCCAATAATAAGCTGAGCGCTGCGATGGCAAGCATCAGCTTATCGGCGATTGGGACCACATGCCGGGTCTTTAGGAAGCTGCGGCTAAACAGGGCGGCAAACAAGCAACTGAGTGAGACCAGCATTGGCGTTGCAACATTGTTCAGCGCTGGATGGTTAGGCCAGAGATACTGGAAGGCGTAGCCAGTAATAGAGGCCTGCATCAGGGTAAAACTGGCGATGTACAGCACATAAAGTAGGTAGCTGGTGTCTTTGATCGAAAAATAAATGAACAGGTTGTAGCACATCATGACCAGTAGCAGGCCAAAGTAGATACCGTAGATCAGTTTATTGGTGTTCTGTTGCTCTATCAGTTGAGACCAGTTGACAATATTCAGGGGGACATCGATGGAGCTGCTCGAGGCTACCCGCAGGTAGAGTGGTTGGTCTGGGCTAATATAAGGGTTGAGCGGGGCAACAATAAAATTCGTCACGGGGGTCAGGGTGTTTTTCGCAACACTATTGCCTACTTGTTCCGCCTCGTAGTTGCCTTTACTGTTCGGCCTGAATATTTGTACGTTATTGAGTGGCGCATAGTCGATAACGAGAAAATGTTGCTCGAAGCTGTGTTGCTCGTCGGGGGAGATTTTTAACCAGTAGCTATATGGGCTATAGCCCGCATGCAGCGCTGAACCTTCGAGCGGGGTGTAATTTTTTTGTTCGACAGCCTGCTCAATAGTGAGCTGACCTGAGGGGTCGATGAGATAGCTGGCATTGAAAGCGGCGGCATCTGCGGTGTGAAAAAAAGCGATCGACACTGCCACGGTGAACAGCAGTAGTAGTGAATGTAAACGTTGGCTATATACTGACATTATTATAGTTATTGTTTATTTATGATGAAAAGCAGTCAGTTAATATAATGACATTGTAGTGATTTAGCTAGGGAATAGTGCTGGCTTGGCCGTCGCTGTATGCTTTCAGTCATGCGATGCCCGCTGCTGCTGGGCTGTATTGAATTCGAACAGTTGGTAATATTGCAGCGTTATAGTTGTTTTGCGGGTATAATAATTCGGTTTTGTGGTCTATTTAGTTGAATGATTTTTTTTGGGGTTAGTTGTTGTGAAAAGAACCGTATTCCGTACGCCGGTGATTACTACTGTGTGCTATTACATTGCGCATTTCTTTATGCGTTTGCGAGGCTGGAAGGTTGTCGGTGAGGCGCCCACCCACAAAAAATATGTGCTTATTGCGGCTCCGCACACCAGTAATTACGATTTCCCGCTGATGCTGGGTTCTGCCCTGATCCTGAAAATGGACGTTCATTGGATGGGTAAATCATCGTTGTTTAACTTTCCTACCGGCGGTCTTGCTCGTTGGCTGGGGGGAATTGCAATCGATCGAACGAAATCTAACAACACCGTTGATGCTACGGCAAAAGTCTTTGCTCAGGCCGAGGAGTTAATCGTCGTTATTCCACCCGAGGGAACTCGAGCGGCAGTCACGGAATGGAAGACAGGGTTTTATCATATTGCCCATCAGGCCAAGGTGCCGATTGTCATGGGCTATGTTGATACCGCGACAAAAACCAGTGGTTTTGGTCATAGTTTCATTCCCACCGGCGATATCGACAAGGATATGGTTGAAATTCGAGCGTTTTATCAAGATAAGCACGGCTTCGACTAAGAGCCCTCTGCTGACTGCCTCACTAATTGAGGTGGTAGTGACGCTTTTGCCCATTGCAATGGCAAAATTGACTGTTCCTGTCATTGGGTTGGTCGCCAAATTTACATACAATCCCTGCTATAAAGTCTAATAATAATTGCCCGGCACACGACTGGGCGTGGGGGATGGATGTTCAAGCTTCAATGGATTCAGTGTTTACCGGTTCTAATTTACGCCAGTATCTTTGCCTGCAGTGCTGCCGTTGCGACAGAGTCTGGCGGCATGGGTACAGGTTCGGTGACGACTGAAAAAATCATTGCCGCCGATCAGTACCCAAATGACTGGATGTCTCACGGCCGAGATTATAGCGAGCAACGTTATAGCCCGTTGACGCAAATTGACGCTCAATCCGTTAAGGGCTTAGGCTTGGCCTGGCACTATGAGACGCGCTCAAACCGGGGCCTTGAGGCGACGCCAATTGTCGTCGATGGGGTGATGTATGTCAGCGGTGTCTGGAGTGTGGTCTATGCACTCGATGCCAAGACGGGTGAAGAGCTCTGGGTTTATGACCCGCAGGTGCCGCGAGAGTGGGGCCAGTTTGCCTGTTGTGATGCGGTTAACCGAGGGGTGGCTGTCTATGAGGGCAGGGTGGTTGTCGGCACACTCGATGGCCGCCTGGTGGCGATTGACTCGCAAACCGGCGATATGCTTTGGGAAACGCTGACCATTGATAAAAAGTACCCCTATACCATTACCGGTGCGCCGAGAGTAGCCAAGGGTAAGGTCTTTATCGGCAATGGCGGTGCCGAGTACGGTGTGCGTGGCTATGTCAGTGCCTATGATGTTGACAGCGGCGAATTGGCGTGGCGTTTCTTTACGGTGCCCGGTGATCCGGCGCTGGGCTTCGAGAACGAGGCGATGGCCAATGCCGCTGAAACATGGAATGGCGAATGGTATCAATACGGTGGCGGAGGGACGGTTTGGGATTCTATTGTCTACGACCCCGAATTGGATCAACTCTATCTTGGTGTTGGTAATGGTGGCCCATTTGATATTGATATCCGATCCCCTGGCGGCGGCGATAATCTTTATGTCAGTTCTATTGTTGCGTTAAACCCCGATTCCGGTGAGTACATTTGGCACTACCAGCAAACGCCGGGCGATATGTGGGATTACACCTCGACGCAGCAAATTATGCTGGCCGATATGGAGGTCGAAGGAGTGTCGCGCAAGGTCATTTGGCAGGCACCGAAAAACGGTTTTTTCTTTGTTGTTGACCGAGTCAGTGGCAAGTTGATATCGGCTGAGCCCTACAGCGCTGTTAACTGGGCAACAGGTTATGATCTCAGCACCGGTCGTCCGATGATCGATCGCGATGCCTCGGATTATCGTCGCGGCGAGAAAATAGTTCGTCCCGCTCATATGGGCGCGCACAACTGGCATCCAATGGCCTATAACCCGGTCACTGATTTGGTGTATATCCCGGTGATTGAGGCGATGGTGCCGTTTCGCAAGGTTGAAGACTTCGCATTCTTGAAGGGGCGCTGGAATACCGGTATCGATATGAATGAGGTGCCACCGGGCGATACCCAGTTTGCCAGCCTGTTGACGCAGAAGATTACCGGTGGTCGGCTGGTCGCTTGGAATCCCAAAACACAGCAGGAGGCCTGGGGTGTTCAGCACCCGCTGTCGTGGAACGGTGGGGTCTTGGCAACGGCCGGTCAGCTGGTCTTTCAAGGCACAGCCGATCAGCGCTTTGTTGCCTATCGTGCCGACAACGGCGAGCAGTTATGGCAGGCCGATACGCAGACAGGGGTCATCGCAGCACCAATCAGCTATCAAATTGATGGCGAACAGTATGTTGCCGTCGCTGCCAGCTGGGGAGGGATCTTACCTTTGGCAATGGGGGTGAAGCCAGACAGTGTTGCCAGTCATGGCCGTATTTTGGTGTATAAGCTGGGTGCCGATGTTGCGTTGCCCTCGATTGCCCTGGTTAACGAATATCCTGAGCCACCTGCGCGGATGGATGTGGGTGCGGAGCGCATTGCCGAGGGAAAGGCGTTGTATCATAACTTTTGCTATGGCTGCCATGGCACCAACGCTGTCTCTGGGGGGATGATTCCGGATCTGCGTCATCTCAACAGCAACTATCACGACATGTTTGAGCAAATTGTCTACGACGGTGCCTTGAGGGGATTGGGAATGGTCGGTTTCTCGGATGTTATGAGCAAACAAGAGGTTGAGTCGGTACATGCCTATTTGATCGAAGAGGCTCATGCCGATGCCGAATACCGTCAGCAGCCACCGTGGTGGCGCTCGCTGAAAGCGTGGTTCTACGGCATTGGTGTCAGCGTCGTCAAACTCTTAACCAGCCTCGCCTAATCGTTAGTGGGCAATGGAGTAGCAGCGGCGACTTTCACAGTCGCCGTTTTGCTTTTAGCCTTGGCTGTTGGGTTTGCCAGTAACACGGTGTTGTTAAGGTGAAAGGCGGGTTAGAATAGCCTTCAAACACATATCCACTGCACATAAAGGCATCGTCATGGAACAACCGCATTCAACCATGTATCTCGATCATACCGATCAGCAGTTAGAGGACTATATCGATGCCATTATCGATCTGGTTGACTTTGATTTCGCCGTCAAGACGATGACTGATTATGCTGACCCGGCGGTATCTGCGCCGCTGTTGGCCAAGCAGTTAACCGAGGCCTTTGAGCGTGATGCACTGTACGGCATCGGTTTTGAGAGCTTGGAAGAGGAGCAGTTTCTGTTTTCTCTGATTGCCGGCGAGTACCGTCATGGTTTGATGGCCGCGACCAGTGAGGCGCAACAGCTGGCGCTGGCGGATAAGTTGGATCCGTTGTTTGCCGTGCTGGCGTCAGTCTTAGCCGCTGAAATGCTGGGTTAGAGGCTGTCCTTACCTGCTGCTAGGCAGCCCCCCTGTTGGCATGTGTTACTACTTTTTCTGGGCGTCGAGTGCCTGGCCGTTAACCGCCAGGCTGTCATTCCCCATCAGATATAAATAACAGGGCATGAGTTGTTCTGGCGAAGGGTTGTTGGTGGGTCTTTCCGAGGGGTAGGCAAGGCGACGCATGGCGGTATTAGTGGCGCCAGGGTTTAAGCTGTTGCTGCGAATATTGCTGACATTCTCGAGTTCGTCGGCCAGGGTTTGCATCAGCCCTTCGATGGCAAATTTACTGGCGGCATAAGCCCCCCAGTATGCTCGACCCTGTCGCCCCACGCTTGAGCTGGTAAAGATAATTGAGGCGTTATCGGCGGCTCTGAGCAGCGGCATTAAATGACGGGTTAGCAGATAGGGTGCGTTGACGTTTACCTGCATCAGTTGCATCCAGGTGCCAGTGTGGGAACTCTCGATAGGCCCCATTTGACCAAGTTGTGCGGCATTATGCAGCACGCCATCAAGTTGACCAAAATTACTGTCGATGATATTGGCCAGTTGTTGGTAGTCATCATCGATGGCGCCATTGAAATCAATCGGGTAGATCGCTGGCTGAGGGCCGCCAGCCTGTTCAATCTCGTCGTATACTTTTTCCAGCTTCTCGACGGTACGGCCGGTAAGAATCACCGTCGCACCGTGGGCAGCATAAGTAATCGCGGCAACACGGCCGATGCCATCACCGGCACCGGTGACCAAAATTGTTTTGCCCTGCAATAATGATTCTGGTGCCTGATAGTTTTGCATGGTGGTTTGGACGTTAGACATTTGTTATTCCGGTAATAGTGCTGATAGCTGTTGCTGGCAGTGTTGAATAATCTCGAGGGGGTGGTCGATAACCATATCGGCCAGCCAGTTGTCGGCGCTGTCGTCGTCCTCGATATAGCCGTAGCGGCAGGCCATTGTCGACATATTCGCTGCTCGGCCGGCATCGATATCTCGGATGTGATCGCCAATATAGAGACATTGCTTGGCATTTACCTGCAGCTGCTCCGCGGCCAGTAGTAATGGCTCCGGGCTGGGTTTGGCTTGGCTGACGTCGTCGGGGCAGACGACGCTGGTAAAGTAATGACTGAGCTCAAGTTTGTCGAGTAGCGCCAGGGTGAATGTCGAGGGCTTGTTGGTCACAATTGCCATGGGTAGTCGCTGCTCGACGCACCAGTCTAAGACTTCCTGCATGCCGTCGAACAACTTGCTGCGATGACATAAGTGCTGCTGGTAAAGTGCTAGGAATTCCTGGCGCAAGGCTTCAAAGCCCGGTGCGTCTTGTTGGATGTCAAAGCCGAGGCTGACCATTGCGCGGGCACCGTGCGAGACGACGCTGCGCAATTTTTCATAGCTGACACTCTCGCGTTGGTGTGTCGCTAATTGCTGATTGAGCACCCATTCAAAATCTTTGGCAGTATCGAGCACCGTACCATCGAGATCGAATAACACTGCTGCTAATGGTAGGCGACTCATTTTGGTTTACGGACGTGAATCATATAATTGACATCGACGCCGTCACCGAGCTTGTAGCTTTTAGTGATCGGGTTGTAATGCAGGCCAATCATATCAACCAGCTCTAGCCCGGCTTGGCGTACCCATAGGGCAAGTTCGGATGGGCGAATAAATTTAGCGTAGTCATGGGTGCCCTTGGGTAGTAGTTTGAGGATGTATTCGGCGCCAACAACCGACATTAAATAAGACTTTGGATTACGGTTGATGGTCGAAAAGTACAGGTCGCCTCCCGGCTTGGCCATCGCGGCACAGGCTTGAATGACAGAGCTTGGCTCGGGCACGTGCTCCAGCATTTCGAGGCAGGCAACGACATCAAAGCGTTCCGCGTTGTGCTGCGCCATCGCTTCGGCGGTCGACTGTTGGTAGTCAATATCGAGTTTTGATTCGTGCAAATGCAGGCGGGCGACATTAAGTGGGGCCTCGCCCATATCAATACCGGTTACCTCGGCACCCCGTTGCGCCAAGCCTTCAGATAAAATACCGCCGCCGCAACCCACGTCGATAATTTTCTTGCCAGCGACGGGCGAGTGCTCGTCGATAAAGTTCACCCGCAGTGGGTTGATCTCGTGCAGCGGTTTAAACTCGCTGGTGAGGTCCCACCAACGGCTGGCCAGGGCTTCAAATTTAGCCACTTCGGCCTTGTCGACGTTGCTGTTATGGTCGGTGTTCGCGGTGGTTTCGGTCATAGTCGGGCTCTGGGCGCTGTTGTCAGTCATGATGTCTTTTTTATCTTGTCTCGCCAAACACAGGCGCGTTGATAAATATTGTCGGCATCGAGCGAGGTGAGTTGGCGGTTGCAAACTTTTTGTTCGCCAGCCACCCAAACATGGTTAATCGCTGCGCTGTTATTGCCGTAAATTAATTGTGAGAGTGGATTGTATACCGGTTGGGCGGTGACTGTCCCCATGTCTATCGCAACTATATCGGCAAATTTACCAATTTCCAGGCTGCCAATCTTATCATCCAGACCCAGTGCCTTGGCGCCGTTGATGGTAGCCATGGCCAGGGCCTGTTGGGTATTAACGGCGCTGGCGTCGCTGGCAACAGCCTTGGCCAGTAGGGCGGCGGTGCGCAGTTCGCCGAGCAAGTCCAGGTCGTTGTTGCTGGCGGCGCCGTCGGTGCCGATAGCGACGTTAATGTCTCGATGATGCAATTGCTGGACGGGGCAGAAGCCGCTGGCCAGCTTGAGGTTGGATTCCGGGCAGTGGATAACGCTGGCGCCGCTGCGTTGCGTAATGGCGATGTCGTCATCATTGAGTGCTGTCATGTGCACCAGTTGGGTATTGTCACTGAGCAGGCCTAGCTCATCTAGGCGTTGCAGTGGTCGTTTGCCTGTCTCTTTTATGGCATCGTCGACTTCATGCTGGGTCTCGTGGCAGTGGATCTGGACAGCAAGTTGGTGTTGCTTGGCCAGGTTGACGATTTTTTTCATGCTGTCATCACCTACGGTATACGGGGCGTGTGGGCCAAAGGCGAAGCTGATCAGAGAATCTGTTGTGGCGCTGGCCAGGGCAAGCCCTTTGTCGATGGCGTCATCGGCATTGTCAGACCAGTTGTTGGGGAAGTCGAGTATCGGAAAACAGAGCTGGGCACGCATGCCGGCATCAATACAGGCGGCTGCGGTCTGTTCAGGGAAGAAATACATGTCACTGAAACAGGTGGTGCCGCCGAGTAGCATCTCGGCAATGGCCAGATCGCTGCCGTCGCGGACGAAGGACTCTTCTACCCACTGTTGTTCCGCCGGCCAAATGTGTTGTTGCAGCCACTCCATCAGCGGATAGTCGTCGGCATAGCCGCGCAGCAGAGTCATAGCGCTGTGTCCATGGGCGTTGATCAGGCCAGGTATCAGTAGGTGTTGGTCGAGCTGATGGTGTTGCCGGCCTTGATAGTCGGCCAGGATCGTCTCGCTGTCGCCTATGGCGACAATTATGCCGTTATCGATGGCGATGGTTTGTCGTTCAGTAATGCCGCTGCTGGGGGCCGGATTGTGTTGGTCGACGGCGGCCAGCCAGTCGGCGGAAATAGTCGTGTCGACGGCGATTTTGTGGGCAGTCATGGCTCGGCCTTTAAGGGGGGTGAAGGTGTGGTGTTGATTTAGTATACCTAATTCGTGGATAAAAACGCCGTTTAAGCCGGTTTATGGGCCTTATATTCGGTCTGGCGTCGTTTCCTATGTTGAATGCGAAACTACTAATATAACTAAAAGCGCTTCTAGCGCCTCTGAGGACGTGACAGGGGTGGTTTATATGTTATGATCTTGTACTTTGTTCGCGAATGCAGATGTCAGCGTTCTTCTGCTGTTTTCTCGTGATTTTCAACTGATTACATACATTAGGGGCAGCACTACTCCATGGGCGAAATAGCTAAAGAGATTTTCCCGGTTAACATCGAAGATGAGATGAAGCAATCCTACCTCGATTATGCCATGAGCGTTATCGTTGGTCGTGCACTTCCCGATGTTAGAGACGGTCTAAAGCCAGTACACCGCCGCGTTTTATTCGCGATGAGCGTGCTCAATAACGATTATAATAAAGCCTACAAAAAATCGGCCCGTGTGGTCGGCGACGTGATTGGTAAATATCACCCCCACGGCGACTCCGCTGTTTATGAAGCCATTGTTCGTATGGCGCAGCCGTTCTCGCTGCGCTATATGTTGGTCGATGGTCAGGGTAACTTTGGTTCTGTCGATGGAGATAGTGCGGCAGCCATGCGTTATACGGAAATCCGTATGCGTAAGATTACCCACGAAATTCTCGCCGATCTCGATAAAGAGACGGTCGATTACGTTGAAAACTACGACGGCACCGAGCTTATTCCCGCCGTTATGCCGACCAAAATCCCCAACCTGTTGGTCAATGGTTCATCCGGTATCGCCGTTGGTATGGCGACCAATATTCCGCCGCACAACCTCAGTGAGGTGATCAGCGGTTGTTTGGCAATGATTGCAAACAGCGACATTACCGTCGATGAGCTTATGGAGCATATTCCAGGGCCCGATTTCCCGACCGCCGCCATCATCAACGGCCGTGCCGGTATTATTCAGGCTTATCGCACCGGCCGCGGCCGTATCCGTATTCGCGCCCGCGCTGAGGTAGAAACCAACAGTAAAGGCCGAGAGGCTATCATCATTACTGAGCTTCCCTATCAGCTCAACAAGGCACGTTTGATTGAGAAAATTGCCGAGTTGGTGAAAGAGAAGAAAGTAGAGGGTATCAGCGAGCTTCGCGACGAATCGGATAAGGATGGCCTGCGCGTCGTCATCGAAATTAAACGTGGTGAAATGGGTGATGTTGTTCTCAACAACCTCTATGCTCAGACGCAACTGGAAGCCGTATTTGGTATTAATACTGTTGCTCTAGTCGATGGCCAGCCCCGTATTTTGAACCTCAAAGAGTTGCTTGAGCATTTCTTGCTGCACCGCCGTGAAGTCGTCACTCGTCGCACCGTGTATTTGTTGCGAAAAGCGCGTGAGCGTGGCCATATTCTTGAAGGTTTGGCTGTTGCTATTTCTAATATTGATCCGGTCATTGCAGCCATTAAAGCATCGGCGAACACTGCCGAGGCCCGTGAGGCGCTAATCGGTGTTGGTTGGCAGCTCGGTAACGTCGCCCAGATGCTGGAGAAGGCGGGTGAAACAGCCTGTCGTCCAGAGGACTTGCCGGAAGAGTACGGTTACCGTGACGGTAAGTATTATCTCTCGCCTGTTCAGGTTCAGGCTATCTTGGACTTACGTCTTCAGAAGCTAACCGGTATGGAGCATGACAAGCTGATTGCAGAATACCAAGAGCGACTGTTGCAGATTGCTGAATACCTCCACATTCTTGCCAGCAGCGAGCGTTTGTTGGAAGTGATTACAGAAGAGCTGGAGCAAATTCGCGACGAGTTCGGTGACGAGCGCCGTACGGAAATCACCGCCTCTACCCACGACTTAACCGTTGAAGACCTGATTCCAGAAGAAGATCGTGTGGTGACTATATCGCACGGCGGTTATGCCAAGACGCAGCCTTTGTCGGATTATCAAGCCCAGCGCCGCGGCGGCACAGGCAAGTCGGCGACAGCGGTCAAAGACGACGATTTTGTTGAGCACCTGTTGATTGCCAGCACCCACGATACCATTCTTTGTTTCAGTAATGCTGGCAAGGTTTACTGGCTGAAAGTTTTCCATATCCCCGTGGCAGGTCGTAACGCCCGTGGTCGTCCGGTGGTGAATTTACTGCCTTTGGATGAGGGTGAGCGTATTACCAGTATCCTGCCGGTGAGCGAGTATCGCGAAGACCAGTTCGTGGTCATGGCGACCGGTTTCGGCACCATTAAGAAGACAGCACTGACCAACTTCTCACGTCAACGCAGCAGTGGTTTGATTGCTGTTAACCTGGATGAGGGTGATGCCTTGGTCGGTACTGCTATTACCAATGGCGATGATGATATTATGTTGATCAGCGATGCCGGTAAGGTGGTTCGCTTCCATGAGTCCAACCTGCGTCCTCTCGGTCGTACCAGTCGCGGTGTTCGCGGTATTAAAATGGATGAGGCTAACCGCGTTATCTCATTGATGATTCCTGCGCAAGGCGGCCGTATGTTAAGTGTTAGTGAGAATGGCTACGGTAAGCAGACGGCGATGGAAGACTTCCCGACTAAGGGGCGTGGCAATATGGGCGTCATCGGTCAGCAATGCAGTGACCGTAACGGTAACCTCGTTGGTGCAGTTCAGGTCTTCGAGGGCGATGAGTTGATGCTAATCAGCAACCAAGGCACCATGATTCGTTCTCGTACCACCGAGATTTCGGTACTGAGCAGAAACACCCAAGGTGTGCGTTTGATCCGATTGAAAGACGGTGAAAAACTGGTCAGTGTCGCCCGTATCGAAGAGCCGGATGAGGACGAATTGGCGCTGTTAGAAGAAGAGCATCAAGCCGCTGCTGCTGAAGCAACGCCTGTTGCTACTGGTGACGCGATCGACGGTGAAGCTACGGCCGACGATGATGCAGAATAACTAGCTTCACGCTTAAGACACGATAAAAAAGAAAAGAAGTGAGGGCGTTATGCGTCCTCACTTTTGCATTTTAAAAGATTGAGGATGAGTGGCATGTCACGTAAATATAATTTCTGTGCAGGACCGGCAGCATTACCCGAAGCGGTGTTGAATCGCGCCCAACAAGAGATGGCGGATTGGCAGGGTAAGGGTCTTTCTATTATGGAAATGAGCCATCGCTCGCCAGAATTTGTGGGTGTGGCCCAGCAGGCCGAGGCCGACTTGCGAGAGTTGTTGAGTATCAGTGACGATTTCGCGGTACTGTTTTTACAAGGCGGAGCCAGCACTCAGTTCGCTGCTATTCCTTTAAACCTGTTGGGTGATAAGGGGACTGCTGATTATGTCAATACCGGCCAGTGGTCAAAGAAGGCGATTAAAGAAGCTGGGCGCTACTGTGATGTTAATGTCGTAGCCAGTTCTGAAGGTACGAATTTCTCGACGATACCACCGCTTGCCGATTGGCAGCTAAACCCTAATGCGGCCTATCTTCACTACACCCCGAATGAAACTATTGGCGGTGTCGAGTTCTTTGAGGAACCACAGGTTGATGTGCCCCTGGTGGCCGATATGTCTTCCACTATATTGTCGCGCAAAATTGATGTTAACAAGTACGATATGATCTATGCCGGCGCCCAGAAGAATATCGGTCCCGCCGGTTTGACGCTGGTGATTATTCGTAAGACTCTGCTGGATCGCGCCCTGCCTATTTGTCCGGCGATGCTGAATTACAAGGTTGCCGACGACAACGACTCTATGTACAACACTCCCCCGACCTATGCTTGGTATCTTTCGGGCTTGGTATTTCAGTGGCTGAAAGAGCAGGGTGGCATTGAGGCGATGGAAGTGATCAACCGCCGTAAAGCTGCCAAGCTCTATGATTATATCGATGGCTCAGGCTTTTATGCCAACCCGGTTGAAAAGCAGAGTCGTTCGCTGATGAATATCCCATTTACCTTGGCCAACAGTGATCTCGACAAGGCATTCTTGGCCGAGGCTGAGGAGTTGGGTCTGTTGAATTTGAAGGGGCATCGCAGTGTCGGCGGTATGCGAGCCAGTATTTATAATGCGGTGCCAGAGGCTGCTGTTGATGCGTTAATTGCCTTTATGTCGGACTTTGCGGCCAGACATAGCGCATAATTGCCTTACCATAAGTTTTGATGGCGCGGGGCTGCCCCGCCTAACACAGAGTTTTAATCATGAGTGATAAGCCCAGCGGTTCAGCTGTCGATAACGATGTTCCCAGCCTGCAAGAGTTGCGCGTGAGCATCGATGGTATCGATCAACAAATTCATCAGTTGTTAAACCAGCGTGCGGTCTGCGCCCAGCAAGTAGCCGATGCAAAGTTTATTGAGTTTGAGGCGGCCAAGGCCGCCGGTGAAGACCCACAAGAGGTGTTGTTCTATCGCCCCGAACGTGAGGCGCAAGTCTTACGCAAGGTGATTGATCGCAACGAGGGGCCGCTGAACGGTAAGGTTGTTGCTCACATTTTCCGTGAAATTATGTCGGCTTGTTTAGCGCTGGAAAAACCGATGCAGGTTGCCTATCTCGGCCCGGAGGGAACGTTTACCCAGGCCGCAGCGGTTAAGCATTTTGGTCACGGGGTGATACCACAGCCACAGCAAACCATTGCCAATGTGTTTTCCCAGGTGGAAGCTGGGGAATCTAATTATGGCGTGGTGCCGGTTGAAAATTCCACCGAGGGTATGGTGACGCACACCCTCGATAGCTTCTTGAATTCATCGCTGAAAATCATCGGTGAGGTTGAACTGCGTATCGAGCTTCATCTGATGGCGCAGGAGGGTGTTGAAGCCGGGGCGATTAAAACCATCGTGGCTCATCAGCAAGCATTGGCTCAGTCTCGGCAGTGGCTTGATAAACACTGGCCGCATGTTGAGCGAGTAGCCGTTAGCAGTAATGGTGAAGGCGCCAAGATGGCAGCGGATGACCCGACGATAGCGGCCGTGGCCGGCAATATGGCGCTGGAGGAATATAACCTCGTCAGCCTGTCGAGTAGTATTGAAGACTTCTCTAACAATACCACGCGCTTTTTGATTATCGGTCGAGAACCGGTCGGTGCCAGTGGCAGCGACAAGACCTCTATTGCTGTCACTACACGCAATAAGCCGGGTGCGCTGTTTCATCTGCTGCAGCCCTTTCAAGATGCAGGGGTGATGTTAACCCGTATCGATACACGGCCCTCACGTACCGAAACCTGGACCTATGTTTTCTTCATGGAGTTCGAAGGTCATGTCGAAGACCCGAAGGTGAAAGAGATTATCGAAGCCTTAACAGAGCAGTCTGTGGTGATTAAGCATTTGGGCTCGTATCCTAAGGCTGCACTGTAAATCATTTGAGTTAAGTGTTTTGACGGCATTGTGTTGTCGCCGTCGTTGGAGTTAAGAATGAGTTGTGATTTTATTGCCCAAGCGAATCTCGGTGTACAGGGCTTGCATCCGTATCAGCCGGGTAAGCCGATAGAAGAGCTGCAGCGGGAGTTGGGTGTAGAGCATGTTGTTAAGCTCGCCAGCAATGAAAATCCGCTGGGGCCAAGCCCTAAAGTAGTGGCGGCTTGCAGCGCTGCAGCGCAGGATATATGTCGCTACCCTGATGCCAGTGGTTTCGAACTGAAAAAGGCCTTGTCGGCCTATTTGTCGGTGGATGCCGAGCTGTTTACCCTGGGCAATGGCTCGAATGATGTACTCGATCTAATTGCCAGAACTTTTCTGCAACCGGGTACCTCGGCGGTTTATTCTCAGCATGGTTTTATTGTTTACCCGATTGCTGTTAAAGCCTGCGGTGCCAGAGCAATCGTCACCCCAGCAAAACAGTGGGGGCATGATTTAACAGCCATGGCGGCGGCGGTTGAGGTCGATACCAAGGTGATTTTTATTGCCAACCCGAACAACCCAACGGGCACCTCTTTTGCGCGGGCAGAATTTACTGATTTTATGGCACAGGTCCCGGCTCATGTCGTGGTGGTGCTCGATGAGGCCTATGTTGAATTCAACGACGGTGAAGACCAGTTGGATGGCGTCACGTTGTTGCCTCAGTATGATAATTTAATTGTCACCCGTACCTTTTCTAAGGCATGGGGTTTGGCGGCTTTGCGTGTTGGTTATGCGGTAGCTGGCCAGCAGATCACCGATTTGCTCAACCGTGTCAGGGCGCCTTTTAATGTTAATAGCATGGCATTGGTGGCCGCCGAGGCGGTGTTGGCTGATGCCGACTATCTGGCGCAAAGCCGGGCGGTGAATCACGATGGTATGCAGCAGCTAACCACTGGTTTAGAGAAACTCGGCGTCACTTTTATTCCCTCAGCCGGTAATTTTATTGCCGCTGAATTTCGCGGTGATGTGATGGCCATCTATCAAAAATTGCTCGAGCAAGGAGTTATCGTACGTCCGGTAGGCGTCTATGAAATGCCGCAGCATTTGCGTATTTCGGTTGGCTTGGAGAGCGAGAACACGTTGTTGTTGCAAGCCTTGGCCAAGGTGTTGGGTGAGCAGGTATGACGTTTATAGTTGATAAGCTCGTGGTACTGGGTGTGGGTTTAATTGGTGGTTCCCTGGCCAAGGCCTGTAAAGAAAGAGGTTTGGCCAGAGAGGTTGTTGCCTGGGGGCGTAAAGAGGTTAACCTGCAAAAGGCCGTCGACCTCGGTGTTGTCGACCGCTATGAGCTGGATTTAGCCGTCGCTGTCGAATCTGCCGATGTTGTTTTTATCGCCACGCCCACGTTGATTGCCGAGAAAATGCTAGCGCAATTGGCGCCCTTGGTTGGCGCCGAGACGATTATTACCGATGGGGCCAGCGTTAAGGGTAATCTCTATCGTGCTGCGCAGCGTATTTTTGGCCAAGTACCGGCTAATTTGGTGCTGGCTCACCCCATTGCCGGCTCTGAACAATCCGGTGTAGAGGCGGCGAATGCTGAACTCTATGTTAATCATCGAGTGATTCTAACCCCGACCGTCGAAACCAGTGCCCAGGCTGAGGAGACAGTGCGTCAGTTGTGGCAGGGTTGCGGTGCTGAGGTGGTGTCGATGGATGTCGATAAGCACGACAGGGTGTTGGCGGCGACCTCGCACCTGCCGCATCTATTGGCTTATTCACTGGTTGATGCGCTGGCGCAACAGGATTGTAGCTACGAAATATTCGACAATGCCGCCGGCGGCTTTCGCGATTTCACTCGCATCGCCGCCAGTGACCCGCAAATGTGGCACGATATAGTACTGGCTAACAAAGAGGCCGTGCTGTCGATGATGGATGGCTTTACCGATCAGTTAAAGGTGTTGCGTCAGGATATCGCCGAGGGCAATGGTGACGATATTATGGCCAGCTTCGAGCGTGCGCAACAGGCGCGAAATCATTTTTCCGAAATATTGCTTAAGCGCCAGCAGGGTAAGCAATAAGTTAATAACATGTGCTCCCCGGCTTTGCCGGCAGCCTCAATTTATTGAACGTTTAGTCGTTGCTCGACTAAGAGAGAAGCTAATAATGTCAGAAAACAATATTCAATTTTTAGCCAAGCCGGCCGATCGCTTAAACGGTGAATTTCGTGTGCCCGGCGATAAGTCGATGTCGCATCGTTCTATTATGCTGGGGTCACTGGCTGAGGGCACGACCACGGTTGAGGGGTTCCTAGAGGGCGAGGATGCGCTGGCGACACTCAATGCTTTCCGCGCCATGGGGGTGAATATTACCGGTCCCGATAATGGCAAGGTCTCGATAGAGGGTGTTGGTCTGCATGGTTTGCAGTCCCCGGGTAAAGCGCTGGACATGGGTAACTCAGGCACTTCCATGCGTCTGTTGAGCGGCCTGTTAGCGCCACAGCCATTTTCATCTACCTTGATTGGTGATGCGTCGTTAAGCAAGCGCCCGATGGGTCGAGTCGCCAACCCGCTGCGGGAAATGGGGGCGACAGTTGAGACCGCCGCCGAGGGACGGCCACCGATGACAGTGGGTGGCTCCAGTGATATCAAGGCAATGCATTACACGATGCCCATGGCCAGCGCCCAGGTGAAATCCTGTGTGCTTCTAGCTGGCTTGTATGCAGACGGCGAGACCTCGGTGACTGAGCCGGCGCCAACTCGTGATCACACCGAGAGAATGCTGCGTGGCTTTGGCTATGAGGTGGTCACCGAGGGCGATACCGCCAAGTTACAGGGCGGTGGAAAATTGACCGCCTGCCATATCGATGTGCCCTCTGATATCTCATCCGCCGCCTTTTTTATGGTGGCGGCAAGTATCACACCGGGTGCTGATATTACCCTGAAGCACGTGGGGATTAACCCGACTCGCATTGGTATTATTAATATTTTGCAGGCGATGAATGCCGATATCACTCTGTCTAATCAGCGTGAGGTCGGTGGTGAGCCTGTTGCCGATATTCGTGTCTGCTACCGTGGCCTCAAGGGGATTCACATTCCTGAAGACCAGGTGCCGCTGGCCATCGACGAGTTCCCCGTATTGTTCGTCGCGGCGGCCTGTGCCGAGGGGCAGACTATTCTGTCCGGCGCCGAGGAGTTACGAGTGAAAGAGAGTGATCGTATACAGGTAATGGCTGACGGCCTGATCGACTGTGGTATCGATGCCACACCGACGGCGGACGGTATGGTCATTAATGGTGTGGGCGAGGGTGTGAGGCCTTTTAAGGCAGCGACGATTGCCACCCATGGCGACCACCGTATCGGCATGTCATTTGCGGTGGCCAGTCTGCGCGCCTGTGAGATGATTACGATTAATGGCTGTGGCGCGGTAGCCACATCATTCCCCGGTTTTGCCGAGTTGTGTAACTCGCTGGGCTTTAATATTGAGGTGGTCGACCCCGATGCAAAATAAACCCACAGTCATCATAACCGTTGATGGCCCTGGTGGCGCGGGCAAGGGAACACTATGCCAGTTGTTGGCCGCCGAGTTGAATTTCGCTCTGTTAGACAGCGGCGCACTCTATCGTCTGACGGCACTTGCCGCCGATAAACAGGCTGTAGATTTTGACAATGCACAAGCCTTGGCGACGGTGGCGGCAGAGCTGGATGTGCGCTTCGATGCCGGCGAACCTGGTCAGGGAGTGACAACCTGGTTGCAGGGCGAGCAGGTAGGTGCTGAACTGCGCACCGAGAAAACTGGTGCCCAGGCGTCAGTTGTGGCAGCAGTACCAGCAGTGCGTGAAGCGTTGCTCCAGCGCCAGCGTGATTTTGCCCAGTCTCCGGGCTTGGTCGCCGATGGCCGCGATATGGGTACGGTTGTCTTCCCCGCAGCAACCGTCAAAATTTTTCTCACTGCCGGCGCCAAAGAGCGGGCGATGCGACGCTATTTGCAGCTCAAAGACAAAGGGGTGCTAAGTGAAAAGCAGTTGCAAGGCGATGGTCAAAGTGGTACCCTCGCGCGTCTTCTAGAAGAGATAAATCTTCGAGATGAGCGGGATACAAACCGTAAGACGTCACCTCTAAAGCCTGCTGAGGATGCGCAGGTTATTGATAGTACTGAAATGTCTATCGAAGAGGTAAAAGATCAGGTGCTGCAGCTACTCGCCGCAAGAACCTAGTTTCGACGTAGAGAATTTAGCCGATTGGCGGTTGCTGGTTGGCGAACAGAGTAACAAACAGTGGTGGCGCAACACGTAGCCAGCGAAAGGTGTTGTGTACTGCTATTAAAACTAGCCCGTATTAGCTGGTAAGTACGGATGAGGGCGTTTTGCCCGTCTAATCATAGGTAATTAATATGAGCGAAAGCTTGAGCTTTGCCGAACTTTTTGAAGAAAGTTTACAAACCATCGACATGAAACCTGGTTCAATTGTTACGGGTATCGTCATCGATATCGATAGCGATTGGGTAACTGTACACGCAGGTCTTAAGTCTGAAGGTATTATTCCTCGTTCTGAATTCGTTAATGAAAGCGGTGAGTTAACTCTAGCTGTTGGCGATGAGGTTCAGGTAGCACTTGAGGCTGTTGAAGACGGATGGGGTGAAACCAAACTGTCTCGCGAAAAAGCCAAGCGCGCTGAATCTTGGAAAGAACTTGAGAAGGCTTTCGAAGCTGAAGAAGTTGTTAAGGGTGTTATTTCTGGCAAGGTTAAGGGTGGTTTCACCGTTGACGTCGCCAGCATCCGTGCCTTCCTACCTGGTTCTCTGGTTGACGTTCGCCCAGTACGCGAAACTGCTCACCTAGAAGGTAAAGAGCTAGAATTTAAAGTGATTAAGCTAGATCAGAAACGCAACAACGTTGTTGTTTCTCGTCGTGCTGTATTAGAAGAAGCTAACAGCGCCGAGCGTGAAGAGCTACTGTCTAACCTACAAGAAGGCATGTCTGTTAAGGGTATCGTTAAGAACCTGACTGACTACGGTGCTTTCGTTGACCTAGGTGGTGTTGATGGTCTTCTACACATTACCGATATGGCTTGGAAGCGCATTAAGCACCCAAGCGAGATCGTCAATGTTGGTGACGAAATCGACGTTAAAGTTTTGAAGTTCGATCGCGAGCGCAATCGTGTTTCTCTAGGTCTTAAGCAGCTAGGTGAAGATCCATGGGTCGAAATCACTAAGCGTTACCCTGAAGGCGCTAAGATCAAGGCAGTTATTACCAATCTTACTGACTACGGCTGTTTCGCCGAGCTAGAAGAAGGTGTTGAAGGTCTTGTTCACGTTTCTGAAATGGATTGGACTAACAAAAACGTTCACCCATCTAAGA
This sequence comes from Sinobacterium norvegicum, assembly GCF_923077115.1. Classification (NCBI taxonomy): domain Bacteria; kingdom Pseudomonadati; phylum Pseudomonadota; class Gammaproteobacteria; order Cellvibrionales; family Spongiibacteraceae; genus Sinobacterium; species Sinobacterium norvegicum. The sequence goes on along the minus strand of NZ_CAKLPX010000001.1, from coordinate 971,316 downwards.
TTGTTAACGTCGGTGACGAAGTTGAAGTCATGGTATTGGATATCGACGAAGAGCGTCGTCGTATCTCTCTGGGTGTTAAACAGTGTACTCAGAACCCATGGGATGCTTTCGCTTCTCAGTTCGCCAAGGGCGACAAGGTTAATGGCGTTATCAAGTCAATCACTGACTTCGGTATCTTCATCGGTCTTGAAGGCAACATCGATGGCCTAGTACACCTTTCTGATCTTTCTTGGAATGAAACTGGCGAAGAAGCTGTTCGCAAGTACAAGAAAGGCGAAGAGATCGAAACAACTATCCTGTCTATCGACCCAGAGCGTGAGCGTATCTCTCTAGGTATTAAGCAGCTAGAAAGCGATCCGTTCGCTGAATACGTTGCTGACAACGATAAGGGCACCATTGTTACCGGTACTGTTAAAGAAGTTGATGCCAAGGCAGCTATTGTTGTTCTTGCTGACGAAGTTGAAGGTACACTTCGCGCTTCTGAAATCAGCCGTGATAAGGTTGAAGATGCTCGCAATGTTCTTAAAGAAGGCGATTCTGTTGAGGTTATCATCAGCAGCGTCGATCGCAAGAACCGCGTTCTATCTCTATCTATCAAGGGTAAGGATGCCGCTGAAGAGAAAGAAGCTATTCAGTCTCTAAAGACTGAGGAAGCTGTTGCTCCTGCAACGCTTGGCGACTTGATCAAGGCGCAGATGCAGAGCCAAGATAAGTAATTTATTACTTTAGGTTTTGAGTCGAAAAGACGGAGCTTAGGCTCCGTTTTTTTATGTCTGTGATTTGGTGGCTGGAGTTTTGTTGTCTGCGGGGTTGCTGTGTCGCAGCAAGGATGAATTTATTTCCTGCAAATGCTTGCTAAATTAATGATTAAATTCTACTTTTTATTCTACAATAAGTGAAAAGCGCTATTGTTCGCGTTACACTGTACGTAAATTGACCGTCTTGATAGAGAGTGTATTCAAGGAATTCGTATGACAAAGTCAGAACTAATCGAAAGAATTGCAGAAAAACAGCCTCAATTGGCGATCAAAGATATAGAGACGGCTGTAAAGATTCTCTTGGAGCAGATGTCTGAATCGCTGGTAGGCGGTGATCGTATTGAAATTCGGGGCTTCGGTAGCTTTTGTTTGCACTATCGGGCACCGCGCAAGGGCCGCAACCCAAAAACCGGCGAATCGGTTGAGTTAACGGGTAAGTATGTGCCTCACTTCAAGCCAGGTAAACAGTTGCGCGAGCGGGTCGATAGTTCAGCTCAGCTTTCTCGCTAAACCAAGCTTTAGTTGATGTATTTAAAGAGGGTCGCCGATAATAGCGGCCTTTTTATTGCGCTCGATTCGGCTACGGGTTATGTTGCCGCTTCCCCCTCGTTTGGTGCATAAGGTTTTATGAGAATAATCAAACTGCTATTGCTGATTTTGCTTGTTATCGTTGTGGTTGTCATGTCGCTGTTGTTTATGGTTGAAAACAATATGGCGATGACGGTTGATCTGTTCATTTTCGATTTAACCTTGAGCAGCGGTAGCTGGGTAGTATTGTCGTTTGTGGTGGGTGCTGTGGCTGGGCTTGCGGCGGCGGCGGGAGTGTTTGTGCGTATGTATGGTCGCCAGGCACAGCTGCGCCGCAAGGTGCTTAAGCTTGAACGGACATTGGATAAGTTGCGTCGTTCGACATCGAAAGGCTGGTGATGCAGGATTTTGCCACTTTTATATTGCTGCTATCTGCCGTCTCAATCGGCTGGCTGTTAGGGCGTTATCGTCGCAGTAAAAAGGTCAGTTTGTTGCCCGCGGTTAATGCCATTCCCACCAGTTACTATCAAAGCCTCAATCTGCTGATTAGCAATGATGATAGCAATGATGCTGTCGAGAGTTTTATCGAGAGCTTCGAGGTAAATTCATCGACCTTGGCCACCCATATATCTCTGGGTAATTTATTGCGTGAGCGTGGCGATACTGAGGGCGCAACCCGGATTCATCAAAACCTTTTGGCCCGAACCAATCTGTCTATCGCCGAACAGCATCAGGCGCATATTGCTTTGGCCAAAGATTATGCCCAGGCTGGTCTGCTCGACCGTGCCGAGAGTCTACTCGACGCCCTGGTGGAAGAGGGGAGTGAGTATCTTAACACTGCGCTGAAGGAGTTAGTCGGTATCTATCAAGAGCAGCGCGACTGGCAGTTGGCGATAGATGCAGGAAGGCGCCTGATACCCAAGCGGCTGCTGCGATCTAAACGCCTGCCGAGCAGTGCGCTGTCGGTGGCGATTTCGCATTATTGCTGTGAATTAGCTGAGCAGCATATTCTGGCAGAAAACTGGCGTGAGACGAGGGCGTTGCTGCGTCAAGCGTTGGATTTCGACCCAAAATGTGTACGCTCAAACATGATTAGTGGGCGGCTGTCTATCGAGGCGGGGCACTACCGTCAGGCGATCAAGGTGCTGGAACAGATAGCGGAACAAGATCCGCTTTATATCAACGAGGTTGTTGATTCGCTGGCGTATTGTTATCAACAGTCGAACGATATCAGTGGCTTTATCCGGTTTGCAGAGCGGTTATTGCGACAGCAAGTGTTAACGTCAGTACTGATGCAGCTGGTGCTGGCTATACGTTCTCAGCAGGGTGAGGATCAGGCCAGAGAGTGTTTATTGACTTATATGAAGCGGCGCCCGACATTATTGGGTATTATTGCGCTGGTTGAGATGTATCGTGGTCAAGTTAATGACCAATCTAGTCTGGATCTGTTGACAGAGATGCTGGATGCCTTGGTGGCAAGAAACCCGCTATATCGTTGTGGTGATTGTGGTTTTGCTGGCAAGCAGCTGCACTGGCAGTGCCCCTCTTGTAAAGCATGGGGTGGTGTTGCCCCTGTCATCGGTATCGATGGTCAGTAATTCCAGTACTGCATCTGTTCTATCTTGTTAAAATTGTTTTAATCGTTTGGAGAAAAACTGTGTCCGACCCTAAAATATTAGTTGCGCTCGATTACCCTGCAGCCGATTTGGCGATAGCAATGGCGGATCAACTGTCCCCTGATTTATGCCGCTTAAAAGTGGGTAAAGAGTTGTTTACTGCTGCCGGACCTCAGTTGGTAGAAGCCTTGGTGGCGCGCGGTTTTGATGTTTTTTTGGATTTAAAGTTTCATGATATTCCAAATACCTGTGCCGGTGCTGTACGTGCCGCGGCAGAGTTAGGGGTATGGATGGTGAATGTCCATGCCAGTGGTGGTCGTCGTATGATGGAGGCGGCAAAAGAGGCGATAGATAAGTCCAGCCATAACCCGTTATTAATCGCGGTGACCGTATTGACCAGTATGGAGGCGAGTGACTTGGCAGAGATCGGCTATACGGTGAATCCTGTCGATCATGTTAAACGGTTGGCGCTGCTGACTGAGTCCTGTGGATTGGATGGCGTAGTGTGCTCGGCACAAGAGGCGCCAGTGCTGCGTCAACTGGTAGCGCCAGCATTCAAGTTGGTGACCCCCGGCATTCGACCGCTTGGCGATGCGGCTGGTGATCAGCGCCGTATTGTCACGCCGGCGCAGGCGTTGGCAGATGGCAGTGATTACCTGGTTATCGGTCGTCCTATCACCGGTAAGGAACAGCCACTGTCTGCGCTAAGGTCGATACTGGACGATATTTAATTGCTTGGCTTACTTGCCGAGTAATAAAATCATAGACTATGGTAAAACCTGATCAGCCCATCTGATCGGGTTTTCTGCTTTATGGAAGATCAAAAACAATCACAAGGAATGTGAATATGAAAAATCTAGTAACAGCAGTTTTGCTGGCGATGACTGTCGCCTTGTCTCCTGTCATGGCTGCCGCCGATGACGCCTATAGCGGTAAAGAAATTATCGATATTAATAGTGCAGAGCCTGAGCGAATAGCAGAGGTGTTAGACGGTGTCGGCCTGAGCAAGGCGCAGGCTATCGTTTCTTATCGGGCGGTTCATGGCGATTTTAAATCGGTGGAAGAACTGACTGAGGTCAAAGGTATTGGTGACAAAACTGTGGCCGATAACCGGGCGAAAATTCGTTTAAATTAGCCGTGCGCTCTCGTTCTTTTAGGGGGCGAGAGCTTTTACTGTGCTGTGATATACTTGCGCCCTAATAAATTTTCTAAAGAAAGTGGGCGAGGTTATGGCGGTAATTGATATTTTTAACGGTGATGCCGATGGTTTATGTGCGCTGGTGCAGTTGCGAAATGCTGAGCCGCTAGAAAGCCGTCTGGTTACTGGCGTTAAGCGTGATATCGCCCTTGTTGGGCAGGCCGGGATTAAGTCGGGCGACAAAGTGACTGTGTTAGATATCTCGTTCGATAAAAACCGCGATGCAGTGGCGCAGGCTTTGAGCCAGGGTGCTGAAATTTTTTATGTTGACCATCACTTCGCCGGCGAGATTGAAGAGCATGAAGCGCTGACAACTATTATCAATCCTGCCGCTGATGTTTGTACGGCTATTTTGGTTAATCACTATTTACAGGGTCGCTTTGTCGAGTGGGCAATTACTGGTGCCTACGGCGATAATCTCAAGAACAGTGCCGAGATATTGGCCAGGCCTTTAAGTCTGTCGGCCGAGCAGTTGCAGCAGTTGAATAACCTTGGCGTTTATCTGAATTATAATGGCTACGGCTCTGACCTCGATGATTTACATTTTACCCCGTCGGCGCTATTTGAAAAAATCCGCCCATACGCCTCACCCTTTGATTTTATGGCTGCAGAGGTCGAAACTTTTCAGCGCTTAGAGCAGGGCTATCATCAAGATATGGCCAGCGCGGCGGCCATTGAACCTGAGTTTGTCAGCGATGTTGCCGGTATCTTTATTCTGCCCAATGAAAAGTGGGCGCGACGGGTTAGTGGTGTTTATAGCAACGACTTGGCGAATGCCAGCCCGGACCGCGCGCACGCTGTGCTAACAGAAAAAGCCAATGGAAATTATTTAGTCAGTGTCAGGGCGCCGCTCAATAACAAGACCGGTGCGGATGAAGTCGTCAGGCAGTTCCCCACCGGTGGCGGCCGCAAGGCAGCGGCGGGAATCAATGATCTGCCAGCCGAGCAATTGACTCAGTTTATTGCTACATTAACCGCATATTATTCGTAAAAGTATTGATTTCTATGGGATTTGAAGCTTGGACAACGCTTGTCGTTGTTGTTGTTACCTTTGCCTTTTTGGTGTTGTCGACATTGCCCGCCGATGTGATTCTAATCATGTCGGTGGCGGCATTGGTTGGATTTGATGTTATTGGCATCGAGTCAGCCCTGACAGGGTTGTCGAACGAGGGCATGGTAACCGTCGGAGTGCTTTATATTGTCGCCCGAGGGTTGTCGCAAAGTGGTGCGGTAAATTGGATGTCGCAATCGGTATTGGGGCGCCCCAAGAGTGTTAAGCGAGCCCAGCTACGGTTGATGCTGCCGGTGGCGGCGGTTAGCTCGGTGCTCAACAACACGCCTGTTGTGGCGATGATGGTGCCGGCGGTCGGCGACTGGGCGCGGCGCAATAATTTAGCGGTGTCGCAACTGATGATGCCGTTAAGCTTTGCGGCTATTGTTGGCGGTCTCTGCACCCTGGTTGGTACCAGTACCAATTTGGTATTGAACGACATGTTCAATAGTTATCAGGGTGACATTCGCCTGTCGTTGTTTGAGATCGCCTGGATCGGCGTGCCCTGTGTCATCTTGGTCGTTGTCTATATTTTGCTCTTCAGCAAGCGCTTCTTGCCCGATAGCGGGGGTGTCACGGCCAAACTGGAGGGTGGCCGAGAATATGTGGTCGAAATGGTGGTTGAGCGCTTTAGCCCGCTGGCCGGCTTAAATATCGAGCAGGCTGGGCTGCGCCATTTGCCGGGTTTATTCTTGATTGAGATTGTGCGTAATAACCGGGTTATGCCGGCTGTGGCCTCCTCTGAAATACTCTATGCCGATGATCGTTTGGTTTTTGCCGGTGATGTTGAGGCGGTGGTTGATCTGAAGAAAATCCACGGTCTGCGCAGTGCTGAAGAGCAAGTATTTAAGCTGGATAACGCCGATAATGAGCGCTGCCTGGTAGAGGTTGTTATTTCGCAGAATAACCCGCTGGTTGGCAAAACCATTCGTGATGGCCGCTTTCGGGCGACTTATCAAGCGGCGATTATTGCCATCTCACGAGAGGGTGAGAAGGTTAAAGGGCGGCTGGGTGATGTTGAGTTGCGTGCCGGCGATAATATTCTGCTCGAAACAGCCAATGACTTTGTTGATCAGTATGCCTACTCGAAGGACTTTCTGTTAGTCAGCAAGGTGGCCAACTCCGAACCGTTGCGCCACGGTAAACGCTGGTGGGCTATCTCTATCATGGTGGCAATGATTGTTGCGGTCAGTGGTTTTGGTGTCAGCATGTTGGGGGCAGCTGTTATCGCGGCGACGGCGATGGTAGTGACTGGCTGCTTGTCTGTGTTTGACGCCAGAAACAGCATTGATTTTCAGGTGCTGTTAGTGATTGCTGCCTCGATAGGCTTGGGCGCAGGGGTGCATGAAAGTGGCCTGGCTGCGGCTGTGGCCGCCTCGCTGTTTAATGTGGTTTCTGGCTCTACCTATCTGAGTTTGGCGGCTATTTTCCTGCTGACAGCGGGTTTCTCGGCGCTGATTTCCAATGTTGCCGCTGCGGTGTTGCTGTTTCCAGTCTCGATAGCCTTGAGTGAAAGCCTGGGAGTTAATATGACGCCATTTGTGATCACGCTGATGGTGGCGGCCTCTACTTGCTTTGCCACGCCAATTGGCTATCAAACCAATCTGATGGTGTACGGTCCGGGCGGGTATAAGTTTGTCGACTTTATGCGCATGGGTGGGCCGTTGACGCTGCTGGTTGGTATATTGACCGTGTGCTTGGTGCCATTAATTTGGCCGTTCTGATAGCGGCGAAAGATGCTTGTTGATTAACGCCTGCCTTTGCAGGCGTTTTTTTTGGCTGAGGCAAGTTGGTTTGCCGAGAATGAAAAATGACAGGCGAAAAAAAACCAGCCAAAAGGCTGGTTTTTAAATATGGCTCCGACTGCTGGGATCGAACCAGCGACCAATAGATTAACAGTCTACTGCTCTACCGCTGAGCTAAGTCGGAACGGCTTACCGCGTTGCGGTGTGCGGGGCGTATATTATGCAGAAGTGGCAAGTGGGTCAAGCCCTGATTCAAGAAAAAGCTATAAAAATAGTGTTTTTTATAATTCGCACTAATTCACATCAGTAGTGACAAATCTTAGGCGAAAAAAAACCAGCCAAAAGGCTGGTTTTTAAATATGGCTCCGACTGCTGGGATCGAACCAGCGACCAATAGATTAACAGTCTACTGCTCTACCGCTGAGCTAAGTCGGAACGGCTTACCGCGCTGCGGTGTGCGGGGCGTATATTATGCAGAAGCAGGGGGGCGGTCAACTGTTTTTTTAGGATTCGTTAAATTGTGTGTGAATTGGTTGTTTTGCCATCAATTTAGCCGCCAGTCAGTGGTATCATGGGTGATTGGATTGCAGTCTGTGCTGCAGCGCTAGTCAGTGTGATAGGTAGGGTGTCGATGTCGGGTCAGCAAAGCCAGCAAGAGAATAAAAAGTTAAAAGGGCGTCCCTTTAAAGTGGTTTCTGATTATCAGCCGGCGGGGGACCAGCCGAAGGCGATTGCTGAGCTGGTCGATGGCATCGAAAGTGGCTTGACGGCGCAGACCTTGCTGGGTGTGACGGGCTCGGGTAAAACGTTTACGGTGGCTAATGTCATCGAAAAGATTCAGCGGCCGACTATTGTCATGGTGCATAATAAGACACTGGCGGCGCAGTTATACGGTGAGTTTAAAGACTTCTTCCCCAATAATGCCGTCGAGTACTTTGTCTCCTATTACGATTATTATCAGCCTGAGGCCTATGTTCCCTCGTCCGATACCTTTATCGAAAAAGATGCGGCAGTTAATGAGCATATCGAGCAGATGCGCTTGTCGGCAACCAAGGCGTTATTAGAGCGTCAGGATGTGATTGTTGTGGCGACCGTCTCGGCGATTTATGGTCTGGGTGATCCGAAGTCCTTTCTTGGCATGGTGATGCACCTTGATCGTGGCGACTTAATCGATCAGCGTGAGTTGCTCCGGCGACTGGCGGAATTGCAGTATACCCGCAATGATATGGATTTCCGGCGAGCGACCTATCGCGTGCGTGGCGATGTCATCGATATTTATCCCGCCGATTCAGAGATGGAGGCGGTAAGGGTTGAGCTGTTTGATGAGGAGATCGAGAAGTTATCATTATTTGATCCGCTCACCGGAGAGGTATTAAAGAAGCTGCCACGGGTGACCATTTTTCCTAAGAGTCACTATGTGACCCCACGGGATAAATTGCTCAAGGCTACTGATTATATTGAAGAAGAGTTGATTGGCCGGCTACAGCAGCTGCGAGAGAACAATAAGTTGGTTGAGGCGCAGCGTTTAGAGCAGCGCACCAAATATGACTTGGAGATGATTCGTGAGCTGGGTTATTGCAACGGCATTGAAAACTACTCCCGCTATTTGTCGGGGCGAGGTAACGGAGAGGCGCCACCAACCCTTTATGACTATTTACCTGAGAACGCCCTGGTCGTCATCGATGAGTCGCATGTATCGATTCCGCAGATAGGGGCGATGTATAAGGGCGACCGCTCCCGCAAAGAGACGCTGGTTGAATTTGGCTTCCGTCTGCCATCGGCACTGGATAACAGGCCGATGCGTTTTGAGGAATGGGAGTCGAAGGTGCCGCAGGCGATTTATGTCTCGGCGACACCGGCTAAGTATGAGGAGGCCCATACCCAGGCGGTGGTTGAGCAGTTGGTGCGGCCAACGGGCTTGTTGGATCCGGTAATTGAGGTGCGCTCGGCACAGACTCAGGTAGATGATTTGCTGTCGGAGATCCATCAGCGTGTAGCGAAGCAAGAGCGAGTATTGGTCACGACGCTGACCAAGCGGATGGCCGAAGATTTAACGGATTATTATGATGAGCACGGCGTCCGCGTGCGTTATATGCACTCGGATATCGACACCGTCGAGCGGGTTGAAATCATTCGTGATCTTCGCCTCGGTGAGTTTGATGTGCTGGTCGGTATTAACCTGCTGAGGGAGGGTTTGGATATGCCCGAGGTGTCGTTGGTGGGAATACTCGATGCGGATAAGGAGGGTTTTTTACGCTCTGATCGCGCGCTTATTCAGATTATTGGTCGTGCCGCCCGTAACCTCAACGGCAAGGCGATACTCTACGCCGACAAAATAACTGGCTCGATGGATCGAGCAATGAAAGAAACCGAGCGACGCCGACAGGCGCAGGAATTATTTAACAAAGAGCATAATATCACTCCGACGGGGCTTAATAAGTCGGTGAAAGATATTCTAGAGGCGGGGCAGGCGCCAGGCAAGGGGGGTAAGCGACGTGGCAAGGACGGTAAGCGAGCCGAAGTGGGTAGTGCGATAGAGCCAACGCAGATGACGCCGCAGCAGTTGAACAAGGCCATTGCCGCAATGGAAGAAAAAATGATGCAGCATGCTCGTGACCTGGAGTTTGAAGAGGCTGCCTCGTTGCGAGATGAACTGCAAAAACTAAGGGCGAAAGCGTTTATTCGATAAGCTAAAAAACTCGATAAATACCTGTTGACACTAAGGGCAGTCTCTATATAATGCCCACCAACTTCAGCGCATAGCAGAAGTGTTTTACGACCGTAGCTCAGTTGGTTAGAGCACCACCTTGACATGGTGGGGGTCGGTGGTTCGAATCCACTCGGTCGTACCAATTCAAAAGCCTCGATATCTCACGATGTCGGGGTTTTTTTGTTTTAATTGTCAGCCTCTGGGCAGTCTGTGGCTATGCTATAGATAGTTGACTGTCCCATGTCCTCTTCAATATAGATGGTTGTTGGATCTTCAGTTGAAGTCGCTTATAATCCCCGCTCTTTATTTTATCTGCTCCCTTCTTAAGCTTGGGTGAGCACTACATTTTTTGTCCAAGTGGCCTCTAGTATGGGTCACCACTGACCAAGGAAAAATCATGCCTATTATTACTCTTCCCGATGGTTCTCAGCGTTCCTTTGACGCCCCTTTAACTGTGCTTGAGGTTGCTGCCGATATTGGTGCGGGCCTGGCGAAAGCGACGCTGGCTGGCCGCGTTAACGATGTGCTGGTTGACGCTTCATTTGTTATCGAATCTGATTCGACCTTGGCGATTATTACCGATCGCGACGAAGAGGGTGTCGAGGCAATTCGTCACTCAACAGCCCACTTATTGGCGATGGCAACCCAGGAAATATTCCCCGGTGCGCAGGTGACTATCGGTCCCGTTATCGACGACGGTTTCTTTTATGATTTCGCCTTCGAACGCCCCTTTACGCCGGAAGATCTTGAGAAAATCGAGGTGCGGATGTCTGAACTGGCCAAGCAAAACCTGGCCATCGAACGCGTTGTGATGTCTCGCGAACAAGCGATCGAGACCTTTACCGAGATGGGCGAAGAGTACAAGGTTCATATTATTAATGAGCTGCCTGAAGGTGAGGAGATCTCTGTTTATAAACAGGGCAACTGGATGGACCTTTGTCGCGGCCCGCACGTACCAAGCACGGGTAAGCTGCAGGTGTTTAAGTTGACCAAGGTGGCCGGTGCCTACTGGCGTGGCGATTCAAATAACGAGATGTTGCAGCGTATTTACGGCACGGCCTGGGCTAATAAGAAGCAGCTTAAGCAGTATGTCCGTCGTATTGAAGAGGCTGAGAAGCGTGATCACCGTAAAATCGGCAAGAAGCTGGATCTCTTCCATATGCAGGAAGAGGCGCCGGGCATGGTCTTTTGGCATCCCAAGGGTTGGAGTGTCTATAACACCATCGAAAGCTATATGCGGGTGCAGCAGCGCCAGAACGGTTACCAGGAGATAAAAACGCCCCAGCTGGTAGACCTCAGCTTGTGGGAGCGCTCGGGTCATGCCGATAAGTTCAGCGATGATATGTTTATGTTGAACAGTGATGAGCGTCAGTTTGCTGTTAAGCCAATGAACTGCCCCTGCCATGTGCAAGTCTTTAATCAGGGTTTGCGCTCATACCGTGATCTGCCCTTGCGTTTGGCTGAGTTTGGTTCCTGTCACCGTAACGAGCCCTCCGGTTCGCTGCACGGCATTATGCGCGTGCGTGGCTTCACCCAGGATGATGCGCATATCTTCTGTACAGAGGAGCAGATCCAACCAGAGGTGTCCGATTTCATCGACTTCCTGCACGATGTTTATAAAGACTTCGGTTTTGATGAGGTGATTTATCGTCTATCAACCCGCCCAGAGAATCGTGTGGGTTCGGATGAGGATTGGGATGCCGCCGAGAAGGCCTTGGCCGATGCGCTGGACAACAAAGGTCTGCCTTGGCAGGAGTTGCCGGGCGAGGGTGCGTTCTATGGTCCCAAGATTGAATTCTCACTAAAAGATTGTATCGGCCGTATTTGGCAATTGGGTACGGTTCAGGTCGATTTCTCGATGCCGGGTCGCTTAGATGCAAAATATGTCGGTGTTGATGATCAGCGCAAGGCGCCGGTGATGTTACACCGTGCCATTTTGGGTTCGTTTGAGCGCTTCATCGGTATTCTGATCGAGCACTACGAGGGTGTTTTCCCAACGTGGCTAGCGCCAGAGCAGGTGTCAATACTGAATATTACCGACTCTCAGAGCGAATATTGCAGCAAATTAGCAGAAAAATTAAATAAATTAGGATTTAGAGCCCAAGCGGACTTGAGAAATGAGAAGATCGGCTTTAAAATTCGCCAGCACACAATTCAGAAGGTTCCTTATCAGCTAGTCATTGGTGATAAAGAGCTTGAATCTCAGACCGTGGCTGTTCGAGCGCGAGGTGGTGAAGACCTCGGTGTAATGAGCGTTGATGACTTTATTGCTCATCTGCAAGCTGATGTAGCTCGTCGTGGCCGTGTTTCTATGGAGAAAAACGATTAAAAGAGATAACGCAAAGGGCGATAAGCGCCCTAAGATAAACGGTTCCATTAAGGCCGACCAAGTCATGTTGATCGGCGCGGAAGGCGAAAAGCTTGGCGTAATGTCAATCCGTGAAGCGTTAGCTGCTGCAGAAGAAGCCAGCTTAGACCTCGTTCAAATGAGCGATAATGAGCCAGCCGTCTGCAAATTGCAGGATTACGGTAAAGAATACTTTGAGAAGAAGAAGCGTGCCAAAGAAGCCAAGCGCAAGCAGGTACGTACGACGATCAAAGAAATGAAGTTCCGTCCTGGTACTGATATCGGTGACTACAACATTAAGTTGAAGGCATTGACGAAGTTCTTGGAACATGGGGATAAGGTCAAGGTAACACTACGTTTCCGTGGCCGCGAGATGGCTCACCAGCAATTAGGTATGGATTTACTTAAACGCATTGAGACAGATCTTGCCGAACTTGGTGGTGTTGAGCAGTTTCCGAAAATGGAAGGCCGCCAACTCACTATGGTGATAGCACCCCGCAAAAAGAAGTAAATGCTTAACCGACGGGCCTGGGCTTAAGGCTGCCTAGGACCGAAGGGTGTTTACACTTGATATTAACCACTCAAACTGGAGTAAGAAATGCCTAAGTTAAAAGCACACAGCGGTGCTGCAAAGCGCTTTAAAAAGACGGGTTCTGGCTACAAGCGTAAAAGCGCTCATAAGAGTCACATCCTAACCAAAATGACCACCAAGCGTAAGCGTCAGCTTCGCGGTTGTAGCATGGTTCACAAGTCCGATATGGTTCTTGTCAACAGAATGCTACGTAATATCTAATTCGCTCTTTAATAGAGATCGACTGATTAATCATTTTAAGTTAAGGAGTGCATTATGCCTCGCGTAAAACGTGGTGTTACCGCCCATCGTCGTCACAAGAAAATTCTTAAGCAAGCTAAAGGCTACTACGGAGCACGTTCACGTGTATTCCGCGTTGCTAAGCAAGCAGTTATCAAAGCCGGTCAATATGCCTATCGTGACCGTCGTCAGCGCAAGCGTCAGTTCCGCGCACTGTGGATTACCCGTATCAATGCGGCTTCACGTGCTAACGGCCTGAACTACAGCCGATTGATTGCTGGTCTTAAGAAGGCTGATATCGCATTGGACCGTCGTGTTCTTGCCGATATCGCTGTCTATGACAAAGCGGCTTTCAGTGCAATCGTAGCTGCAGCTAAAGCTGCACTATAAGCTGGTTGCTCCCAATGTTATTGGGGGCTAACAGCGTTTGTACAGCCGGCCGCCAGCGGTCGGCCGAAATGGGGAAAGGGTTTCGGCTCTCTCCCCATTTTTGCGTTATACCTTGTGGTAAAACAGCGGTGTTGAAGAGTACCCCACCGGCTGACAATATTTACCACTGTAATAAATACGAATTAGGATAATGCTCGGCAATTATTGGCCGGGCGTTAATTGAGTTCTCCCCGACAGTTGGAGTGATAGATGGAAAACCTTAATGCCATTTGCGAAGCCGCAATCTCGGCGATTGAAAATGCCGAAGATAGCCAAACACTGGAACAGGTTCGCGTTCAATACTTTGGTAAGAAAGGTGAGATCAACCTGCTGCGCAAGACTCTTGGCAAGCTGTCGGCACAAGAGCGCCCCGCTGCCGGTGCGTTGATTAATGAGGCCAGCCAGAAAGTGCAGGCCCTGTTGAATGATAAAAAATCAGCGCTGGAGACTGCAGCCGTCAATGCTAAATTGGCCGCGGAGACCATCGATGTATCGCTGCCAGGTCGCGGTCAGGCTGTCGGTGGCTTGCACCCGGTTACTCGCACCATCGAGCGTATCGAGGGCTTTTTTGCCGCCGTCGGTTTCGATGTGGTTGAGGGGCCAGAAATTGAAGATGATTACCATAACTTCGAAGCGCTAAACATTCCCGCCCATCACCCGGCACGTGCCATGCACGATACTTTTTATATTGGTGAATCAACGGTATTAAGAACCCATACCTCACCGGTACAGGCGCGGGTGATGGAATCGACAGAGCCGCCAATTCGTATCGTCTGTCCGGGTCGTGTTTATCGCTGTGATTCGGATTTAACGCATACCCCGATGTTCCATCAGGTAGAGGGTTTGGTCGTGACCGAAAACACCAGCTTTGCTGAACTCAAGGGTATTGTTGAGCAGTTTCTACAGGTGTTTTTCGAGCAAGATAACCTCGGTGTTCGCTTCCGTCCATCCTACTTCCCGTTCACCGAGCCGTCGGCAGAAGTCGATATCGAGTGTGTGATGTGTAGCGGTAAAGGCTGTCGGGTCTGCTCGCACACCGGTTGGTTAGAGGTCATGGGCTGCGGCATGGTTCACCCCCAGGTCTTCGAAAAATCCGGTATCGACACCGAAAAATACAGCGGTTACGCCTTCGGTATGGGCGTGGAGCGATTGGCAATGTTGCGTTATGGCGTTAATGATTTACGCCTGTTCTTTGAAAACGATTTACGATTCCTCGGCCAATTTAATTAACCCGGTCAGTAAATCCCTTTAAAAGACATTAACGAATCAGACGGAATAGAAAATGAAATTAAGTGAACAGTGGTTACGTGAGTGGGTTAATCCAGCGGTTGCAACACAAGAGATGTGCGATCAGCTGACCATGGCCGGCCTTGAAATTGACGGCTTTGAAGCTGCTGCTGCTGCCTTCAGTGGCGTTGTTGTTGGCGAGATTGTTGGCTGTGAACAGCACCCAGACGCAGACAAACTGCGGGTCTGTCAGGTCAGTGATGGTGCCGAGCAGTTTCAGGTTGTCTGTGGTGCACCCAATGCTCGCGTCGGTATTAAGATTCCCTTTGCCAAGGTTAAGGCTGTATTGCCTGGCGATTTCAAGATTAAAAAAGCCAAGCTGCGGGGGGTAGAGTCCTTTGGTATGTTGTGCGCTGATGACGAGCTCGGCCTCAGTGACGTGAAGTCGCCGGGCATTTTCGAGCTGGCAGCCGATGCCCCTGTTGGCGCCGATCTTCGTGACTACCTAAAGCTTGATGATCAGATTATTGACGTTGATCTGACGCCCAACCGTGGTGACTGTTTCAGCATTATGGGTGTGGCACGTGAAGTGGGCGTGATTAATCAGGTGGCGGTAACGACGCCGGCTATTGATGATGTCGCCGCAACAATTGACGACACTGTTGATGTTGAATTAAACGCCATCGACGATTGTCCCCGCTATGCGGGTCGTGTCATCAAAGGTGTTGACCTCAGCCGTCCCAGCCCTTTGTGGATGCAAGAGAAGCTACGCCGTTCTGGTATTCGCAGCATCGATGCCGTCGTCGATGTGACCAACTATGTCTTGCTTGAGCTGGGTCAGCCCATGCATGCCTTCGATTTGAACAAGCTCAGCGGTGCCATCGACGTGCGTTTAAGCCGCGCCGATGAAAAACTGGTATTGCTCGACGATAGTGAGGTCACTCTTAAGCCTAATTCGTTGGTTATTGCCGACGGCAATGGTGCGCAGGCGCTGGCCGGAATCATGGGTGGCAAAGCCTCCTCGGTGACTGCTGAGACCACTGATATCTTCTTAGAGGCGGCTTTTTTCGACAATGTTAAGATTGCCGGTCGCGCCCGTTCTTACGGTTTGCATACTGAGTCATCACTGCGTTTTGAGCGCGGCGTCGATTATGCTGGTCAGAGTCGTGCTATTGAACGAGCCACCCAGCTATTACTGGAGATTGTCGGCGGCGAAGCCGGCCCGACCACGGTAATCAGCAGCGACGAGACGCTGCCTAAGGCGGCGATTATTGTGCTTCGTAAGGCGCGCATCTCACAGGTATTAGGCCTGGAGATGGGTGATGAGGAAGTCAGTGAAATCTTTGTCCGCCTTGGTTTCGACGTAACGACCACGGCCGAGGGCTGGTCAGTAGTGGCGCCAAGCTACCGTTTCGATATGGCAATAGAGGCCGATTTGCTGGAAGAGGTTGCCCGTATCTACGGTTATAACCGCCTGCCTGTGCGTACGCCTGCTGTTGCCCTGCCGCTGAAGGCCAAGCCAGAGCAAAAGCTGTCGGCGACGACAATCCGTCACCTGTTAGTGGATCACGGTTACCAGGAAGCGATTACCTATAGCTTTGTCGAGCCGTCGTTGTTGGCCAAGGTTGCCCCAGCTATTGACCCGGTTAAGCTGACCAATCCTATCTCTGCCGATATGAGTGTGATGCGCACAACACTGTTGGCAGGGCTGCTTTCCACAGCAGTACATAACCTGAACCGTCAGCAATCACGGGTTCGTCTGTTCGAAATTGGCCAGTGTTTCGTACCCCAGGTCGACGGTGATTTGAGGCAGGCGCGTAGCCTTGGTGGCTTGCTCACCGGTAGCCGCAGCCCCGAATCATGGTCTGGCGACAGTGAGGTCAGTGATTTCTACGACCTTAAAGGGGATTTGGAGGCGGTATTGTCGCTTGGCGGTCAGCTTTCTGATTACAGTTTCTCCCGTGGTGAGCACCCAGCATTGCATCCGGGTCAAACGGCGACCATCGAGTTAAACGGTCAAAGCATTGGCTTTATTGGTGCGCTACACCCCAGCCTGGCTAAAGACCTGGGTATCGACCAGCCAACCTATGTTTTTGAGGTTGAGCTTGACGTTATTCTTGCCGCAAATCTGCCATCTTTCAAAGAATTGTCTAAATTTCCGGAAGTTCGTCGAGATTTAGCTATTATTGTTGAGCAGGGTATTGAAAGTAGAGATATTCTGTCCGAGATGCATAAGCATGCGGGTGACAACCTAGTCGACCTTACTCTGTTTGATGTTTATCAGGGCAAAGGCGTTGAAACCAATCAGAAAAGTTTGGCAATTGGCTTGACCTTCCAGCATCCATCGCGCACTCTTAACGATGACGACATTAATGGCGTTATTGATCAAGTAGTTACCGCATTGGCTGAAAAGTTTGGCGCATCGTTAAGGTAAATGAATATGGCTGGAGCATTAACTAAAGCAGATATGGCTGAGAAGCTGTTCGATGACTTAGGCTTAAACAAGCGTGAGTCTAAAGATATTGTTGAGTTATTTTTCGAGGAGGTTCGTTTATCGTTAGAGGATAACGAGCAGGTCAAGCTCTCGGGCTTTGGCAACTTCGATCTTCGCGATAAAAGTGAACGCCCCGGTCGTAATCCTAAAACTGGTGAAGAGATTCCGATTACCGCACGTCGTGTAGTCACCTTTAAGCCGGGCCAAAAACTAAAGGCACGTGTTGAGACCTATAAAGGACCAGAAGTCAGCTAGACTTTTTCCTGAGATACCATGCAGGCGCTACTTTACCATCGGTGAAGCCAGTGACCTGTGTGATATTAAGCCTCATATTCTGCGTTACTGGGAACAGGAGTTCCCCCAGCTGAGCAACATTCAGCGTCGAGGCAACCGCCGTTACTACCAACAGCACGACATTGAAACCATTCGTACTATTTATCAGCTGCTCTATGAGCAAGGCTATACCATCAGTGGTGCCCGACAATGGCTAAGAGGGCATAAGAAGGCTGCGCAAAAGTCTGAAAAGACAGCCGGCGAGGATGCTTTTTCTAACAGTGAATTAATCGACGAATTAGAGTCTATTTTATCGATATTGGACGATAAATAACCACTGTTGTTTATGGTTGTTGGCGATGGTAAAAAAAATCCGTAAAACCCCCTTTAACGCTTTAAAATACTTCACAACAGGCCATTGCTGCGTTATAGTTGCCGCCACGTTTTGGTTGAGCCGATAAGCTCTAACAATACGTTATCGGGGTATAGCGCAGTCTGGTAGCGCACTACACTGGGGGTGTAGTGGTCGCAGGTTCAAATCCTGCTACTCCGACCAAATTAGGTTGTTAAATCAACCGCTTAGAAGCCCGCCTCATGGTGGGCTTTTTTGTGCCTGTGATTTGCCTGCAGATTGCCTGTTGCCGTTAATTTGGTATAGCGGGCACCGTATCTTTCGGCTTTTGCATAGTCTTTTAGGCGGGAAGCACGCCCAAGCTCTCTTGTCATACTTATCGCTGGCGGCTTCAAGGTCATCAATAGGGTCAGGTCTTTGATTTATGATTTTGCTCTACTAGTCTTGAGGTTATGTGAGTGATATTAAGGTGATGAATCATGGCTAGGCCTCTGCGGTTGGAGTTCTCGGGTGCGCTGTATCATATTACGTCTCGCGGTGATCGGCGTGAGAATATTTTTGAGTCGGCGGCTGATTTTAAGGCGTTCTTGTCGATACTGGCTGATGTCTGTCAGGCGCATCATTGGTTGTGTCATGGCTACTGTTTAATGGACAACCATTACCATCTTTTGATCGAAACCCCTGAGGCAAATCTGGCCAAGGGGATGCGGCAGTTGAATGGCGTCTATACGCAAGCGTTCAATCGTACACATGGCCGTGTTGGGCATGTTTTTCAGGGGCGCTATAAGGCTATTTTGGTTGAAAAACAGAGCTATCTGTTGGCGTTGTCGCGTTATATCGTACTTAATCCTGTGCGAGCGGGCATGGTGCGTTCAGCCAGGGATTGGCGCTGGAGCAGTTATCGAGCCATGGTTGGGCAGATTCAGAGCCCCGCCTTCCTATACACTGAGTGGATCTTATCGACTTTTGCTAAGCGTAAAGCAACGGCAGTAGCACGCTATAAAGTGTTTGTTGCCGCCGGTAAGGGGCAGCCGTCACCTTGGGGCGCCTTACGTAATCAGGTGTTTCTAGGCGACGACCCGTTTATTGAAAACATGCAGTCATTGATCGACGGTGACAAAACACTCGGTGAAATACCGTCCTCGCAAAGGCGTGCGCCGCCGAAGTCGCTCAGTGAGTATGAGGAGGCCAACGACAGCAGAAATTCGGCAATCGTCGAAGCGTATGGCAGTGGCGGTTATACGCTAAAAAACATCGGTGATTACTTTGGTTTGCATTATTCCACCGTGAGTGGCTTGGTGAAGCATCATAAATCAAAGACCTGACCCTGAGCGGGTGGTCTAAATCAAAGACCTGACCCTGAGCGGGTGGTCCCTGCGTTGGTGATTTTTTGGGGGTCAGCAATACTGTCGCAAAAGTGTTATGGTATCGAGAGTATTATAGCGTCCAAGCATCGGCTACTGTTCGCCAAAGGTTGTGATCGGTTCTTTCGCAGTATTTCAGTGTATTGCTGGGTAAAGAGTGATAACCGACTACGCCAACCACTTACTGAGAGTCATATGTCAAAAAAAGCGAGTATCAACTCAGCTGTCTTTTACCCCTCTGTTTTTCTTATCGTACTGCTGGTTTTTGTGGCCGCCATCTGGCCTCAGCAGACCCAATCATTATTTCAAACGATTCGCTCGTGGTTTGAGATTCAGGCGGGGTGGTTGTATATCCTAGGCGTGGCGGTCTTCCTGATTTTTATTATCTTCGTCATGGTCAGTCGTTTTGGTGATATTAAGCTGGGACCGGATCATTCCGAGCCCGATTACAGCTATAAAAGCTGGATTGCCATGCTGTTTTCCGCCGGCATGGGTATTGGGTTAATGTTTTTTGGTGTTGCCGAGCCGGTGATGCACTATATGGCGCCACCCGATGCCGACCCCGCCTCGATTGCGGCGGCGAAAGAGGCGATGAAGATTACCTTTTTCCACTGGGGCATTCATGCCTGGGCCATCTATGCTGTGGTGGCGTTGAGTTTGGCCTATTTTGCCTATCGTCATAAGCTACCGTTGTTGCCTCGCAGTGGTTTATATCCGCTGATTGGCGAACGGATTTATGGGCCGATCGGCCACGCTGTCGATACTTTTGCGGTGTTGGGTACGATGTTTGGTGTGGCAACGTCTCTTGGCTTTGGCGTTTTGCAGCTTAATGCCGGGTTAAATTATCTGTTGGATATTCCCGTTGGCGCCGGTGTGCAGGTGGCATTGATTATCGTCATTACCATGATCGCCACGCTGTCGGTGTTTTCTGGCCTGGATAAGGGCGTTAAACGGCTTAGCGAGGTCAACCTGGGTTTGGCGATGCTGCTGATGTTGTTTGTGTTGGTGTTTGGCCCCACGGTGGTGCTGTTGCAGTCGTTTGTGCAGAATACCGGTGCTTATTTTAGTGAGATTGTCGGCAAGACATTTAATCTCTATGCCTATGAGAACAAGAACGATTGGCTGGGCGGCTGGACATTGCTGTACTGGGGTTGGTGGATTTCGTGGTCTCCTTTTGTCGGCACCTTTATTGCCCGCATCTCCCGTGGCCGGACTATTCGTGAGTTTTTGGTTGGAGTGTTGTTCGTACCCGCGGCTTTTACCTTCTTATGGATGACGGTATTTGGTAATACTGCCATCGATGCCATTATGCATCATGGCGCTACTTATCTCTCCGATGCTGTATCGAGTGATGTGTCGGTGGCGCTGTTTGTCTTCTTTGAGCATATGCCGCTGTCGACGCTGTTATCCGCTATCGGTCTGTGTTTGGTGGCTACCTTTTTTATCACCTCCTCGGATTCGGGCTCGCTCGTTATCGATAATCTTACCTCTGGCGGTGACCTCGATGCGCCGGTCTGGCAGCGGATTTTTTGGGCGGTATTAGAGGGTGTCGTGGCCGCAGTGCTGCTGTTGGCTGGAGGCCTGCAGGCACTGCAAACGGCTGCCATCGCCAGTGCCTTACCGTTTTTGTTAGTGATGCTGCTGATGTGTTTTGGTTTGTTTAGAGCGCTGCAGGATGATTGGTTGAAGATCAACAGTGTGCAGTCACACAATACCAGTGTGCAGTTCAGTAAGACTAATGTCAGCTGGGAGGATCACCTCGATGTGTTGATTTCTCACCCCAGCCCGCAGCAGGCACAAAGCTTTCTCGATGATGTGGCGCAACCGGCGCTGACCAAGGTCTGTGAGAGCTTTGTCAGACGGGGTATCTCCGCCGAGCTGCTTAATTTTGAAGGCCGTTTACGCTTTGTTATCGCCAATGATGAGCACGATGATTTTGTCTATGGCCTGCGGGTTCGCGCCTTTAGCATGGCCAGTGGTGCCGAGGCCCAGGAGAGCAGTGATGACGATGAGTTCTACCGTGTTGAGGTGTTCCTGGAGCACGGCGGTCAGTACTACGATGTGATGGGCTTTACCGAGGAGCAAATCTTAGCTGATGTAGTGACGCAGTATGAGAAATACCTGCACTATCTGCACCTGTCCAACTCGGAGTATGTTGGCGGCGCCTCGTCATAGGCGCCTGCAAAAACAGGTAGTCGCATTGGAGGTGGAGCCGGCATTGGCTCCGCCTTTTTTATTGCCGGTATAATTGGTCGCCGCTGATATTGACTTGGCAAAACGTTATGCTGTGCTCGATTTGGCCGCGGTGGCCAGCAAGTCTGATGGGGATAAACGATGTTGTGGGTCGGATTTACAGTGTTGGCTGCCTTTATGCAGTCCTGGCGCAATGCCTTTCAAAGCAAGTTAAGCAAGGATGTTAGTGCGCTAGGTGTGACGCTGGCGCGTTTCTTATGGGCCAGCCCAATAGCGCTCTGTTATCTCATCGGTTTATATCTATGGCAGCCGGCAGCTCTGCCGAATTTCAACGCAAAATTTCTTGCCTTTATTGTCTCGGCCTCGCTGATGCAAATATTGGCCACAGCGTTGATGGTGAAGTTGTTTCAGTATCAGAACTACGCTGTCGGTGCTGGCCTTGCCAAGAGCGAGGCGCTGGTGGCGGCAATATTAGGGGTGTTTTTCTTTGGCACCCAGTTGTCGCTGTTGGGCTGGGTCGGGGTGATGATCGGTGGTGTAGCCGTCTTTATGCTCAGCAGCGTCAATGGTTTTAAGGGCTTGTCGGTCAATATTGTTGCCATTGGTTTGGCCAGTGGTACGGCGTTTGCGCTGACTTCACTGTGGGTGCGCGAGGCCAGTCTCAATCTCGATTTACCGTTCCCTCATCGTGCTGCCTGGGTGCTGTTGTTAGTGATCAGCTTGCAGACGGTGTTGTTGCTTGCGTATTTAACGTTCAAAGACAAGGCCTCGGTCGTGGCGCTTTGGCAGCGGCCTAAGCTGACGTTATTAACCAGCATCGCCAGTTGTCTTGGTTCTATCGGCTGGTTCAGTGCGATGTCGTTACAGGCTGTTCCCTATGTTAAAACGTTAGGGCAGGTGGAGATCTTTTTTACTATGCTGATTTCGTTATTGTGGCTGGGAGAAAAGGTAAAGGTGAAGGATATACTGGGCTTGGTGTTAATCGCCGTTGCCGCCATTATGGTGATGTGGCAATGATTATTTAATGACAAAAAAAAGGCCTGCGTTAGCAGGCCTTTTTCATCGAACTAACAACTTAATCGCTAAACTCGGTCACAATGGTGCCCAGTGATTCCTTGGCATCACCAAACAACATACGGCTGTTTTCACCGAAGAATAATGGGTTCTCAACGCCGGAGAAACCAGCCCCCATCGAACGCTTAAGAACGAATACAGTACGCGCTTCGGTCACGTTGATAACTGGCATGCCGTAAAGCGGGCTGCCTTCATCTTCGTTAGCGGCCGGGTTAACAACATCGTTGGCGCCGATAACAATGGCGATATCCATATTGCTCATCTGTGGGTTGATATCGTCCATCTCTACCAGTTGCTCATAAGGTACGTTGGCCTCGGCCAGCAATACGTTCATGTGGCCAGGCATACGACCGGCGACTGGGTGGATGGCAAACTGCACCTCACAACCGTTGGCCTCTAAGTGATTCATCAACTCTTTCACCACGTGCTGTGCCTGGGCAACAGCCATGCCGTAACCAGGCACGATTACAACGCGCTGAGCGGCTTCAAGAATCAAGTAGGCATCTTCGGCAACGATGGGCTTCACTTCGCCTTCGATGACCATGGTTGACTGCTTGGCGGCGGCAAAACCTGAGAACAAGACGTTGGTCAATGAGCGGTTCATTGCCTTACACATGATGTTGGTCAGGATGATACCTGAGGTGCCGACCAGTGAACCGGCAACAATCAGCAGGTTGTTGTTGAGCACGAAACCGGCGGCACAGGCGGCAAGGCCTGAGTACGAGTTAAGCAGAGCAATAACGACGGGCATATCGGCGCCACCGATGGGGATAACAACCATGATGCCGAAGATCAATGAAAGTATCAGTACCGACCACAGCCAGATGCTGTCGTGGCTTGGGTTCAGGCAGAGCATAATAGCCGAGCCAATAATGCCGGCGACAATCAAGGCATTGACGATTTGTTGACCACCAAACTGAATAGCGCCGCTGCTCATCTTCTCAGACAGCTTGCCGTAGGCAACTAACGAGCCTGTTAAAGTAACGCCACCAATCAGAATCGATAGTACGATGGTAATGGCGGTAAAGGTAGAGATACCCTGTGCGCTTGCGACTATGCCGTCAAGGCCTGTGGCGGGGAAGAGGGCAACCCAGCCGACTAATAGTGAGGCTGCACCACCGAAGCCGTTAAAGACGGCGACGAGTTCAGGCATGCCGGTCATCTGTACGCGCTTGGCGGCAATACCACCAATCAGGCTACCGATAACCAGGCCAATCATAATATTGGCCCAGGGTAGTTTAAGTTCGCTGATTAGCGTCGCGACGATGGCGATAAGCATGCCGATGGCAGAGATTAAATTACCCTGACGTGCGGTGGCCGGTGAGCTGAGTTTTTTCAGGCCGATAATAAATAGGACAGCCGATAAAACGTAGGCGAGGTTGATTACAAATGCTGCGTTCATGTGAGCGTTCCTTATTTCTTCTTCTTAAACATGCCAAGCATGCGATCGGTAACCATATAACCGCCAACAACGTTGATGGTTGCGAGTGCAACAGCCGCAGTACCTAACCAGAGAGCAATGCTGCTGCTACCTTGGTTGGCAGCGACGAGTGCGCCGACAACGGTAATGCCTGAGATCGCGTTCGAACCAGACATCAGCGGTGTGTGCAGTGTTGCGGGTACCTTAGAAATAAGTTCAAAGCCTAAGAAAATAGACAATGCAAAGATAAAGATAAGATAGATGGCGTCCATTATTTTGCCCTCGCATTAATAATCATTTCGTTGACCAGCTGGCCATCATGGGTGATGACACAGCCCTTGAGAATGTCGTCTTCGAGGTTGAGTTCGAAGTCGCCTGTCTCTTTGTTGCAGTAATCGAGTACCAGGTTGTGTAGGTTGGCTGAGTACATCTGGCTGGCATTGTTGGCGACGCGGCCAGGCATGTTTTTTAGGCCGATGACTTTAACGCCGTTGATATCTACTTCTTCACCGGCTACAGAGCCTTCGACATTACCGCCGGATTCAACGGCTAGGTCGATGATGACAGAGCCAGGCTTCATCACCTCGATCATGTCTTTGGTGACAACAACGGGTGCCTTGCGGCCAAACAGTTGTGCTGTGGTGATAACGATATCGGCTTGTTCCATCACTTTTTTCTGGCCAAGACGCTGTAACTCGATCTGTTCTGGGGTCAGTGCGTTGGCATAACCACCGGCGGTTTGGCCGGTATCGCCGAGATCGATCTCAACAAACTTGCCGCCGAGTGATTCAACCTGCTCCTTAACGACAGGGCGGGTATCGAAGGCATCGACTCTTGCGCCCAAGCGCTTAGCAGTGGCGACAGCCTGAAGGCCTGCAACACCGGCTCCGATAATAAAGACGCGTGAGGGGGAGATAGTACCAGCTGGGGTCATCATCATCGGTAGAATCTTATCGAGGCGTTCTGCTGCCAGAATAACCATGGCGTAACCAGCCAGGGAGGCCTGAGAGCTCAGCGCATCCATTTTTTGTGCACGGGTGGTACGTGGAATCATTTCCATGCTGATTGCCGTGATGTTGTTAGCGGCAAAGGCGTCGACTAATTCATTTTCATTGAATGGGTCAAGGAACGAGATGTGAATAGAGCCTTTCTTCAGTAGTGGTACTTCATCCAGTTCGGGTTTGCGAATACGCAATACCATATCGGCGTTGGCCAGCAGTGTTGCTCTGCTGTCACTAACAGTGGCACCGGCTTTGGTGTACTGCTCATCGGTAATGCCGAGGCTGTCGCCTAAGCCCGCTTCAATTTGTACGCTGGCCCCCTGGCTAACAAGGCGTTTAACCGAATCAGGTATCATTGGGACCCGGGTCTCTTCGGCGATATTTTCTCTTGGTATTCCAACTATCATTGGTGCTGCCCTAATTGTGTTTAACGAACGAAAATCGGTGTTTCCCAGTTAAAAACTGACTTTTTATAAGCCTTATATTTTTTTAATCGACGCCTAGAATACCCAAAAAGGGGTAGCTCGCTAAGGGGGTTTTGCCAGTTATTTCGCTTGTAAAAAAACTACAACGAGCCTGCTTTATCGCATTTGCCTCTCAGCGCTTGAGATAGAGGGGGCTGAAAGTGCTTTACAGCTGTCAAAAAATACCCGGGAGAGTGAAATAAAGATGAAATTAGTTTTTTTGTAGTTAGCATATTGGCTGGTTTTAGAGCATTTGCGCCATTTAATCTGCAATATGGTATATTTCAGCACGGCTTTATTGCCAAGTTTTATCACTTACATATAGAAGAGGCTAACGACTGGTTTTAGTTTGGTCGCTGGTTTCATATTTAGGACGACATAATGAATAAATTGATTGCTGCCACCGCGGCGCTATTTTCTTTGCCGCAGCTGGCACTTGCTCACCCCGGACACGACCACAGTCACTGGCTTTCAAACCCTATCCATTGGCTGACCGTTGCTGCCATCGGCAGTGTGGTTGTTGTTGCTATCATTTTGAAGAAGAAAGCTGATAAGTCTAACAAGACAGATTAGTTTGCAGGGCTGAGGCTGCTCTCTGTATTACACCACCGTCACAGAACTAGACAAAGCCACCAGATTGTTTGGCCCACAGCTGGGCATAAATCCCCTGTTGTGCGATCAACTCCTGGTGGCTGCCCTGTTCGACAATCACGCCATCATCGAACACAATGAGTCGGTCCATAGCGGCTATGGTCGAGAGCCGATGCGCGATGGCAATCACTGTTTTCCCGTCCATCAGCTGATTGAGGTTGTGCTGGATAAAGCTCTCAACCTCGGAATCCAATGCCGAGGTGGCTTCATCCAAGATCAAAATGGGCGCGTTTTTGAGCAATACTCTGGCGATGGCAATGCGCTGGCGCTGGCCGCCAGAAAGGGTAACACCCCGCTCGCCAACCTGTGCATCATAGCCGCTACGGCCTTCATTATCGCTGAGGCTGAGAATGAACTCATGGGCCTCGGCTTTTTTGGCGGCGGCAATCATCTCTTCTTCGCTGGCAGAGGGGCGACCGAATAATATGTTTTCACGCACCGAACGATGCAGCAGTGAGGTGTCCTGGGTGACCATGGCGATCTGGCTGCGCAGGCTTTCCTGTTGTACCTCGGCAATGTTTTGTCCATCGATACAAATCTCGCCCTGATGTATATCGTAAAACCGTAGCAGCAGATTGACCAGGCTGGATTTCCCCGCGCCGGAGCGCCCAACAATACCGACTTTCTCTCCACCAGCGATGGCTATGTTAAGCCTCTTGAAGACAATGTTTTGTTCGTTATAGGCGAAATCAACACGATTGAAATCAATTGCCGCGGCGTCGATCTTCAGTGCTTTGGCAGTGGCTGCATCGCTGACTTCATTACCCTGAGACAAAGTGTTAATACCGTCTTGCACGGTGCCGATCTGTTCGAATAAGTTGCTCACCTCCCACATTATCCAGTTTGACATTCCCATCAGCCGTAGCGCTAGGCTCAGCGCGATAGCAATGGCGCCGGCACTGATCAGGTCCTGTAGCCAGAAATGGATACCCAGTGCCGTGGTTGAGGAAATTAACAGCATATTGAGGATCCAAACACTGGCGTTGAGCTTGGTGACCAGCCGCATTTGAGGGTGGACGGTGTCGAGAAACCCCCTCATGCCTTCTTTCACATAATCGGCCTCACGGCGGTGGTGGGAAAACAGCTTGAGGGTGAGGATGTTGGTATAGCTGTCGACAATACGGCCGGTCATCAGCGAGCGAGCATCGGCCTGGGTGGTTGATATATCTTTCAACTTGGGTAAGAAATGACGCAGCGTGGTGATATAGCCCAACAGCCAGATAAGCAGCGGAATGCTGAGTCGCCAGTCGGCAGCGGCAACCAAGATGACCATGGTGGTTAAGTAGATAATGGCAAATAGCATGACATCGAGCAGTTTCATCACCGACTCGCGTACGGCGAGGGCGGTTTGCATGACCTTGGTGGCGATTCTGCCTGAAAATTCATGTTGAAAGAAGTTGTAACTCTGGTTCAGCATATAGCGGTGCGCTTGCCAGCGTATGCGCATAGGGTAATTGCCCAGCAGTGTTTGATGGACAATCATTGATTTTAATATGACGGCAATAGGCATGACGACCATGACAAAAATGGCCATGGTCAGCAGTAGTGGCCATTGGTTGGCGATAAAGTTTTCTTTATCTTGGCTGCTAAACCAGTCGACCAACTGGCCGAGAATACCGTATAACATGGCCTCACCGATGGCGGTAAAGGCGGTAAGCACTGCCATGATAATCAGATAGGGTTCCATGCCTCGACTGTAATGCCGGCAAAAAGCCACCATCCCCTTGGGAGGCTCGGTCGGGTGCTCAGCGGGGAACGGGTTAATCAGTTTTTCAAAAAAATTGAACATGGCAAAAAACAACGAAGCATTAGAGTAAGGTGTTGACTGAATACCGTGTTATTCAGGCTTATTCTTAAGTCTAACAGGTTTGTGTCACGACACGTTAAAAGGTTTTTTGAGTATTCAGCGACAATAAAAAAACCGGCATGAAGCCGGTCTTTTGATCGTTGAATGATTATTAGCAGTTAGTCTTGATCATCAGCTTCTTAAAAACAATGGCATTATGGTCGGTATCATCACGCTCTGGCTCATACGCTAGCTCAGCATTGGGGAAGCGCTTATGGAGCTCTTGAGCGGTGAGATAGAGTTGGCGCTTGGCGAGGGCGGCACCGACGCAGAAGCGGGGGCCGTATCCGAATAGCACGTCGGGATCAAATTTACGGGTGACGTCGAATTTTTCCGGTTCGGGGAACAGCTCTGGGTTGTGTCTGTCGAGGTGGGGCATCATCAGTACCATCTGCCCCTTGCGCACTTGCTGCCCCAAAATTTCCATTGTCTCAGGTGCATAACGGGCAAACCCCATCTTGGAAATCACGCCCCAACGGCTGACTTCACTGAAGGTATTGGCAAAGGCATCGGGGGTGGCTAATGCCGTTTCAATTTGATCTTTGTGCTTCAGCAGCGAATAAATAGTCCACTGTTGACCGACCAAGGTGGTATCTGCGCCGGCTCCAATCAAGGCAAGAATCAGCGTGATAATATCCCATTCGTCAAATTTATCGTTCTCTTCTTCAATCTTCAGTAGCACACTGAGAAAATCGTTTTCTGCCGGTTGGCTGCGACGTTCATCGATGATGGTTTTGAGTATCTCAATTGCCTGGTTGCTCTGTTCAACGGCGGCGTTACGGCGTTCTTCGGAAATCGTTGGGTTCCAGGTCTCGGTGAAATTCATGATAACCGGTTTGATGGCCTCCCAATATTTTTCGGGGATGCCGACCATGCGAGTAATCGAGATGAAGGGGATGTGCTGGGCGACTTCTTCGATATAATCGAAGCTTTCAGGTTGACCAAGATCATCAAATAACTTTTGGATATCCGGCTCAATACGACGTTGTATCTCATCGACAACATTGCGCGAGAAGGCGGGTGCGGTAACGCGTCGTACCAGGCGATGGTGGTCGTGGTCGGCAACCAGGCTGTGGCCAATAAGAGCGCGCTCAAAATTCCCCCAGGACTCTTCTGCCGGGCGGGCGGGGGCAAATTCCCAGTCGTAGAAATCGGAGGACAGGTATTCCTGCTTCCAGCAGGCCATGATGTCAGGCATTTGGGTCATAATCCAAGCCTGCCAAGGCTCATACCAAACTAACGGGCCTCTGTTACCCAGAGCCAGGCACTGCGGTACTGGGTTCTCACAGTATTCTTTTGAGGTGGGGTTATATACCTGCTCGATAGGAGGCAATGTTTCTTGCGCCGTCATGTCAATCTCCAACTTGCTGTTGCTGCCGGTCTATCGCTAGTTAAAACAGTAGCCCGAGCCAGTTCTTATTATGTGTTCGCCTGTTGGGCCGGTGACGCCAAGACAGGCTTGATTGTGCTCATATAATACAGGTTATAGCGTCACTGAAAATATGCAGATCTGTTCTATACAGAAATTTAATGTAGGTGCTACGGTAATTGATTTCGAGGATTATACTCGGCGGGCTTCAGCCCGCCACGGCGGAGGTGTCCTGACTATCTTTAGAATAAATGCGAATAACAGCCTCCGGCGCTTATGGTCTCATTCGGTGGCAACCGCTCTGAAAGCCTTGGTATCACAGCTTTTTGCTTATTTTTCAGGCTCTGGCAGTCTAATCTCTTGTTTTCTGCGTATAAGAAAGAGGTTGATAAAAGACCTTATTCATGAGTAATTTATAGGTAAGAGGTTATCTCGTGACAGCGCACCATTTGTAGTCTCAACTACAATCAGTAGCATTGTTCGAGGTGGTTCTTGTTCCCATAGCCACGATGGCTTTTGGGTTATCGCAGGTCATCTGCGGCGTATAACCAAGGAATAAGCAGCGACAAAGATTGGTAATGATGGATCCAGTATTTAAGCGATTAGCTATCGCCTGAATTTGATGGTCGGATATTCCAACAATTACCCAGCATATTATAAGACTGGAGGTCAGCTATGATTTTGGATCACACAATTGGTATTTTCACCAACCCTGATAAAGAGTGGGCAGCAATACGAAAGCAGGATCGTTCAATGCTTGCCGAGTTTTTAACCCATGTACCGCTGTTGGTACTCATTCCCACCATTTGTTTTTACTACGGCGTTAGTCAGGTTGGTTGGACGGCGACGGAAGGCGGTGAAGTTATTCGCCTGTCGAGTGAAAGCGCTATGGTGCTTTGCGTATTAAGTTATGGTGCGGCGCTCGTCGGTATCTGGGTTTTTGGCATGTTTATTAACTGGATGGCTGAAACTTATTCGGATGAAAAAATTAACAGCCATCACGGCATGGCGCTGTCTGTGTACAGCACCACGCCCATCATGCTGGCTGGTGCCGCTGGTGCATTTCCCTCTATCTGGTTTAATGCCGCGGCAATGCTGGTGGCTGGTGCCTATTCGGTGTTCTTGATTTACCGAGGCATGCCCATATTGATGAACATCCCCGAGGAGAGGGCTTTTATGTATTCATCCTCGGTGATTACGGTGGCGTTGGTGATGCTGGTGACGCTTCGCGTTGCCACGGTGATTGTATGGTCTGCGGGTGTAGGCCCAGAGTACGTTGCTATATAAAACACGGTGGATAAAAAAGGCAGCCTAGGCTGCCTTTTTTTATGCCTGATAAAAATGAATTTTTTCAGTGCTGTTGTTGGCCTGCAAATTGCCTAAGTGATTATTATAAGAATGATTTTTTACATTCGTCGATAATAGGAGATAGGCTATGACGCTGGCAACGAATTGGGTTTTCAAACCCAATGCAATGCACTTATTGCAGCAGTTGAGGAAGCGGGTTAAAGCAGAGTTTGGTTTTACCTTACGGTTTAAAGACGATGAGTTGGCTGAGCAACTGACGCGAGTGAAGAACACTACTGTGGATGAGAAAACCGTGGCCATTGTTGCTGACATCGAGGAAATGCGCGGGGTGAGCTTCGACCAAGAAGAACTGGCTAAGACGGGCACTTATCGGGGGCAAAGTGTGGTGAAACAGTCCAAGCAGGAGTTGGGCGCTTTATCAATTTCTGAACGTACCGGTCAGCTGTCCGAGAGCCTGCCCCAGAGAAGACAGAAAATGTATCGTGGTCGCCCTGTTGTTAGTTGATGGGTTGTGGCGGCGCTTAGTGGCCTTAAGATGATGAGGCGATGTGTGCCAAAACTTGGCGCCCGCGTTTTTTGTGCCAGATATTGGTGCGCTGTTTGTGGTGGATATAGCGGGGTGAACAGGCTGTTTTAGTCTTTTGGGGCTCAACTATATCATTGGAAATAGGTGATTTTGTCAACTTTTGTTGAGGGGTTAAACAAAGGTTGTGCTATATCTTACTGTTTTTAATCATCATTTTTTCTGGTGATGATTTTATAAATATTTTAAATTTTTATTTATGACTTACTTGCAGTAACTTTTATCTCAAGCAAACGATGATTGTTTGGTCTTACTAGACTTTACCGATAGCGGTGTTGGAGATAAAAAATGAAAATGCAGTTGACGCTAAATTTGAGCAGTGATGGCAGCCCTAATTATGCAACAAGCCCATGTGGTCGATATGCTTGGCATTGTAAGCGTCAAATTGAGGTTAAGGCCAAGTCAGTCAAGCCCTCTATTGCCTCCGGTTCACAGACTGTCCGCTAATGCTGAAAAGTACAGGGCGACCGCAATAGACGCCCTGTAATCATTAGCTTCTGATGCATTCGACATACAGAGTGTTAACGTTCGAGCCGCCGTTGACATTACCATAGAGGTCAGAGCTGGCGAAAATGCCAGAGCGATGGTGTATCGAGAAACCAAAAAAACAATCCTTTAGATCTTTTTGTCGAAAAATATCACCGATGCTGACATCCCAGCTGTAATCCAAATAGTTTAATAAGTGGCTGGTGTTTCTGTCTCTGTCATCATTGCGTCGTTGTTCAACTGCGGGGACTTTGGTCGCGTATGAAAGCCCTTCAGCAAAGCCAAATCGTGTTTTTACAGTATTTGACCAGGGGAACTTAGTGAAGTAGGCCTTAAAGGCAAAGACGTATTCATTAAAATCGCCCTGAATATCATTTTCAAATCGCCGTGCGACACCGGCTTGAGCCCAGCCCTCTATCGGCAGCCACATGAAGCGTTCGGTGAGCTGCCGGCTTAGGAAAACACTGCCCATACTGGTACCATCATCGTTACGTTCGAATTCGCCGCGGACAATATCCATAAAGGAGCTGTCGGTGGTATATCCGTATGCAACACGCATAGACCAGGGGTTGGGGTTGTTGAAGAAAAAGTTGTAAACATCGCCATCGGGTCCAGGGTTGGAGAGGTCGTTAAATTCGTAGCGGTAGTTTATATTAGCCGTCAATATGGTGGACTCTTCTACAATCGGGCTGTCGAGGATTTTATTGTCATAGATGGTGTAATAGAGGTTTAGTCCGAAATAATGGTGTTGAGCAGCTTGGTAGCGGAAGGCGGTGCCGATCTCCCAGTTATCGGTTGCCTCATCAATTTTGTAGGCATTACGGGTATCGGTTGCCTCATCCTCTCTTACGCCAAAGTAATAATTGGATTTGTCATCATTAAACAGTTGATAGGCAAACCATGGTTCGACCTGCCAGCGGTTAAAGCGAAACACCTTTGACCACTCGGCAGAGGCTGTATAGCCTTCGTGGGCGCCACTGATATCTGCGTTGAGATCTAATTTAAAACGTCCATAATCGGTTTTACGGGTGAGGGCAAAGCCCGACTCCCAGGCATCTCTTCGGCTCATGCCATCGAGAGCATCGTCGTCGTCACGTCCGGTCTCGCTCCAAAATATGCTGTGCTCGTTATAGCCGCCATAAAAATAGCCGGCGTAGAGATCAAGCTGCCAGTCATCGTTATCGATTAAATGCCAGCCGGCCTCATTGGTGTTGAAGAAAAAAGTTTCGCCGGTATAGATGAACATGGGTTGCCAGTCGCGGCGATAGTCTTCACCTAGATAGGGTGATGTTTGGGGTCGTAAGCTAAAGCCCAGAGAGAGCTCACCGCTGCGGTCTTCAGGGTCAAGGTTGCGATAGCTGCCCTGCGCTAGGGCATCTAATGGCAGGAGAATAATAAAGATTACACTGAGGAATCGAGAGCTAAGTTGGGTCATAGATGTGTGGTCGTCATGCTGTATAATGTTGCGATGTATTGGTGGGCTTATTATACCTGTGCTGTGATCAATAATAGCCCTGTAGAAGATTGTCCCATTTCTCTTTAAAGGATATACCTATGCAGTACCGCTGCCCCTGTTGTGGTGAACGATTATCGGTGAAGATTCTGTTCAATTGGCGACAGCAGTGCCTCCATTGTATGGAGGTCATCACTTTCTCTCCACAATTTATTATAGCAATAAGTGTGCTGGCTGTGTTTTATGTCTTTATGCCCCATGTTCACTTTCTACAAGAGTTGTTAACAGTGTCGGTATTGTTGCTGGTCTTTGTCATTGGGGCGCGATTTTTCTTAATTCGCTCAGATGATTAAACCTTTGTCAGTAATATTCATAGCTATGCTAATGGTAGTTAGATTCTTTTTCAGGAGTTTTTGTAGTGAGCTTTAAGCGCTTTCGTCGGCAACGTCTAGTGGCTAAAACCTCACCGTTTTGGTTACGTATAACGTTAAATGGTCCGAGACGTTTACAGAGTAAGTTTGTATATCGTAGCGATGAAAGTCGTAAAGATAGCGTGGAGGTAGATTACTATTTTTTTATTCCTAAGCAGCTTGGTATAGATGCAGACCACTATCCTAAAACGATTTTCTATCGAAACTTAGACAGTATCGTTAGGCGAAGAGCACCACACATAGCATTAGATAAGCCACAGTATTTGTACAATGCAATTACAGATGCGGAAAAAATTATTGATAATGATAGGCGGTTGATCGAAACAAAATTGCTCAGCTGCGCCTTTCATCGTTATGTCCAGTCGACGGTGCGCTACCTGTCTCATTGTGAGCCAAAAGAGAATGAAACGCGCTGTGGTGCCTTTAGCGATGAAGTTGATTGTTTTTTACGTGTTTTCGCCAATTCATTGAAGCGGTTGGAGTCACAGCATAGTGATACCGACGGCAAACGTCAGTTCGAAGAGCTGCACTCGTTGCGAGAGTATTGCAACTTAGTTGCGGAGAAAGAGGCGTATCAATTATTGCAGTCTCATTTTGGGCAAAATCCGAGCAATCAAAACTGTTTGTTGTTGCTGGTCAATCGCCTGCATTATGACCGAATCAATCATGGCTATCGCTCTATTGCAGATACTGATGGCATCAATGAATACTTTATATACCGCTTCAAAGGCCTGCGCCGTTTTGCAGAACAACCATTAAACATGACCAACCTAACGGCTAAGGTAGGCGAGTACCGACAGCAATTAATATATGGTTTGGCAGCGGGCTTGGCGATGACCTTTGCGACGACCATCGCGTTCTACACTCAACAGAAATATGGTGATTTCAGTCAGGCTTTCTTCGTTGCACTGGTTGTTTCCTATGTGTTCAAAGATCGATTAAAGGAGCTGACACGAAGCTATGCCCACAGTAATTTGATGTATCGAATTGGTGATTATCGAACCAAGTTGCTGCGAGGTGGTCGGGGGGCGGTAGTGGGTGAGAGCCGGCAATCGGCTCGCTTTATCGCGAGAGAAAAATGCGAGAGCGAGGTACTCGATATGGCAAAGAGAAGTCGTATCGGAGATATGGCTGACTATGGGTTAGAGCATAATATTATGCACTACAAACGAAAAATTTCAGTCAATAATCAGTTCTTTCGTTCAGGATTTTTATTGCAATTGCCAAGGCAGTTGGTCGATATTAATATTTTTAATATCGAAAAATTCCTCAGGAATATTGTTCCCAGCGATGACAATATTTGGGCGATGGGCCGCCTGACACCAGTAAAAATACGTTCTCAGCGCGTTCACCATGTCATTCTTGTTGTCAAAATGAAAAACAAAACGAGCAGTAGCTTGAAATCTTGGTGCGTGGTGCTCGGCCAGCGTGGAATAAAACGTATTGTTGAGCGTGAAAAGGAGCAGGCCGTCGATGTGCTTTGGCAGCGCAGCAATGACAAAGTGCAGTATGAATCATTATTGGTTAAGCAGATGGAAGACTATCAAAACAGTGCCAGTGGCGATAGCTTTGAAGCGCTGCTGCAGTCTGGTGAGATCAAACAAAGCAACAGCTCACTAGCGGAGCGGGTCGGCGATGACAGTCAGGACTAAGCACCCTGCTCAAGGGTTCGTAGCTCGTTCTCGATTAGCTTTGTAAGCCAAAGATGATAAGGGTTTTGGCGGTTGCGGTAGTGGTAAAAAACGGCAAATTGACTGGGTATATCTTCCATATTAATTTCTTTTGAAATCTTAAGTTTGCGCAGTCCCTTGGTGTCCTCAGGGCTGATGAGGCTGGATGCAGGGAGTAATAAATCGCTGTGAGCAAGAATGTCGAAGGCGACTTTGGGGACTTCTGTGCGCAATTTTATCGTCGGCGTAATGCCATATCGTGACAGGACGACTTCGGCGAGAGGGTATGCTTGGTTCCAGCCTGGAATAATAATAGTGGCCAGTGGGTAGTTGATGAAATCTTGAGGCGATATGTAAGGGCCTTTTAGCGGGTGGTCCTCGGCCACATAAATACAGAAATTATCGTTGCCAACAGGCTTCTGGATAATCTCTTTGGAAATGTCGATGGGAAAGTAATTGATGCCGCAGGTGGCCTCGTTCTTCATCAACAGTTCCGGCGTTTGATTATTCCAGCTGAGGAAATTGACACACAACTTGGGCGCCTGCTTCTGAATCTCTTCAAATAATGTATTGGCCATAGCAATGCTTAGCAGTGGGTGGATTGCTATTTTTAGCGTTCCCGTTAACTCGCTGGGGTTGAAGTCATTATGGTAATTAACGATATCAGACAGACTGTTGAGAATGGGGGGGAGGGTCTGCATCAATTGCTCCCCCTTGCCTGTCGGCTTCATACCGTTGAGGCTTTTGACAAAGAGTTCATCGCCAAAGTGGTTTCTTAATTTCTGAAGAGAGCGGCTGATTGCGGGTTGGCTGACATGCAGCCGTTCTGCTGTTTTTCGTGTATTGAGTTCCTGTGAGAGGATTAAAAAAACGCGCAGTAAATTGAGATCAAGGCTGGTAAAAAGGTCTTTAGTTTTGTTGTTTTTTTTCATTGTTGAATCTTCCGTTGATAACCAGCGTTAATAATCTTTCAAGGTTACTCGAAATTATCTGCGATAGTATACGTATAAGTACGTTAGTCTGCTTGTTTAATACTAGTATATACAGTGACTAATACATTTCAGTTGATTATGACTTTCATGCATGAGTGGTATGTCCACAAGTAGTTTGTGGGTATTTGTGCTGAGACATATCATCGATACAGATCTTTTATTGGCGGGGAGAGTTTTGTCTATGCAGGCTAAGCAAAAAAGTTTACTGGCGACGATAATGACGCGACTGATGTTTGTCGTATTATTTGTTGCTCTGTCGTGGTTTTTTAGCCAAGGCGCACATATTCATGGCGTCGAATTGGCACCTGAGTATTTCTCGGGCCCGATGCCCAGTATTTTGGGGTTGTTGAACTCTGAATTGTTTATGGGGGTCATCAGCGTCGTCACTCTGTTTATTATTATTTATGTGATAAAGCTGCTGTGGGATTTGCATGAGGTCGCCACTCACAAGGCGATGGCCGCTGAGTCGGCGCAAACCACCTTGGTCTTTGCCCTGTCGTTGTGTGGATTATTTATCAACAAAACATGGTGGGTGTTGGCGATTGTCATTGCTTTCACACGCTGGGATATTATATCGCAACAAATCAGTGACATGATTTCACAGGGTATTCGCAAGGGCAACAACAACGATGAGGTGAGCAAATGAAAGAAATTATGATTCCCTATATTCTCATTATTTGGCTGTTGGTTAAGTTTGGTGTCATTAAGTGGAATATGAAGTCAGGCTTCTGGTCGGTGGCCATTGGTGTCTTCTTGTCGTTTATGCTGTTTACCAGCCATCGCTTCTATTCCCCCGCTGACTTGAGCAACTCAACGACGGTAAAGGCACCGCATGCGGTTTTATCCCCGGCTTTCTTGCAAGAGATTGACAATGTTTACGTTAATCACAACCAAGAGGTAAAGAAGGGCGAGTTGATCTACACCCTGGTCGATGTCGACAGCCAGGGTAAGATTGACTCTATCGATGCCAAGATCTTCGCCAATCAACAATCTATTTTGTCGTTAGAAACGAAGATGTCGAATAACCAGTTAAACTTCCAGCGTCAGACCGAGCTCGATCAGTTCTCCAGCCAAAAAGAGCGTGATGATCTCGGGGCCGAGGTCGAGCAAAACGAGGCCGATATCGCCAAGTTGCATGCGGATATATCTGCCCTGCAGGCGGATAAGGATGTGGCTGTGTGGGAGAGTAGCAGGCGGGAAATCAGAGCGCCGTTTGACGGTCAAATCTCAATTGTTAATATTGCCAAGGGTACCCGGGTGGGTAATATGCAGATCTACGATACCAGTAAGAAATTTGTAGAAATGCGTATTCCTGATCAGGCCTATAACTATATTGAGGTAGGGCAGTTTGCTGAATTCTACGTCGATGCTTATCCCGGTCATGTATTTCGCGGCAAGGTGCATTCGTTGACTACCGGTACCGGTGAAGCACAGGTTAGAAGGCTTGCCGGTGAGCAGCAGGTCAGGCAGCATGTTGGTCAAAATATGGGCTCGCATGGCCGTACAATAGTGCTGGAATTTGAGGAACCCGAGGGGATGACCGTGCCTATCGGCGCCACGGGCGCGGGTTGGGTATCTGCGACAAAGCCCCATCCATTGTTTGGCTTTATCGATATCATTGGCGCAGCCACGGTACGGCTAACCTCTATGAAGGCATATCTAAACGCACTTTAGCGGCAGAGATCAGTCAGTGTTTGGCTGAGTATGTTAAGAGTGATTGGCTTGGCGAGGTGTCCGTTCATTCCCGAGTCGTAGCACTTCTCTAACTGCTCGGACAATACATGGGCACTGAGGGCGTAAATACTGGTGGCGGGAGACTGATTGAGCGTCTCCCAGTCTCTGATTTTCTTACTGGCGGTATAGCCGTCGACAATCGGCATGTCGCAGTCCATCAACACCAGGTCATATCGTTGCTGCTGGTGGCAAATTAGATCGATTGCTTGCTGTCCATCGATGGCTGTGTCACAGATGACGTTCAGCTGTTTTAATAGGCCTTCCGCCACCAATCTGTTCACCTTATTATCTTCTACGACTAATACCCGTAGTGATTGCTTAAAATCAAGAATAATATTTTTATTACTCGATCTTGGTGCTAAATCAATTTGCAGAGGCAGGATAAAAGAAACCGTGGTGCCGGTTTCTTTGTCGCTCTTGAGGTGTATTTCTCCGTCCATCAATTCGACTAAATTTTGGCAAATGGTTAGCCCTAAACCGGTGCCGCCTAAGTTGTGGCCGCCATCTATTTGGCTGAAGGCTTGAAATAGTCGCGCCTGATTGTTCGGGCTGATACCGATGCCGGTGTCCCGGATTGCGAACTCTACATAGGCGATCCCTGCTTTGCTATATAGACATCGAACCGATAGCATTACTTCGCCCTGGTGAGTGAATTTAACCGCATTGCTGAGTAGGTTGGTGATGATTTGTTGGATGCGAATTTTATCGCCGATTAAAAATAGCGGGCAGTTGACTGCGATGCTGGACAACAGCTCGATATCGTTATTCTTGGTAATAAGAAAGGGGGATAGTGATTCACTGATGAGCTGTTTGAGGTTAAATGATTTTCGCTCAATGTTGAATTTCCCGGCCTCAATTTTAGATAAATCGAGAATGTCGTTAAGTACTGTCAGCAGTAATTTACTCGAGCCCTGAATAATACTTAAATATTGTCGCTGCTCCTCATCGAGTACAGTTTCTTCTAGCATTTCAGACATACCTAACACGCCGTTCATAGGGGTGCGAATCTCGTGACTCATATTGGCTAGAAATTGGCTTTTGGCCATGTTGG
Source organism: Sinobacterium norvegicum (assembly GCF_923077115.1). Classification (NCBI taxonomy): domain Bacteria; kingdom Pseudomonadati; phylum Pseudomonadota; class Gammaproteobacteria; order Cellvibrionales; family Spongiibacteraceae; genus Sinobacterium; species Sinobacterium norvegicum. The sequence continues at coordinate 932,687 of NZ_CAKLPX010000001.1, read as the reverse complement.
CGGCTTCAGCCGTCTCTTTAGCGGAGGCCAGTTCGCAGGTGCGGCGTTCAACCCGGTGTTCGATATGTTCAATATAACGCCGGCTTTTAACCCGATAAATAATTAACGGGTAGAATGCCAGCAAGGTAGTAATCGCACTGAGGATGGCAAATACATGTATATGCTGGAATGGCGGAGACGTCGCCTTTGCAACCAAGATACGCCATTGGCGCTGAGAGAACTGAAAGTCCTGTTGCCACGACAAACTATGATTTACCCGGTCGCGGTTGGCAAAGAGTAATTGTTGCTCGGGCTTGGCGTCGAGGTCGATTAGCTGAATGATTAAGGCAGAGGTATCAAAATCTGACGTTGCGTTTTTGATGGCGTCGCCAATTCTTAACACTTCGACGGCAACGCCTTTTGGGGTGGCGCTAAGACTGCTGCCGTTGGCCGCGGGATAGAAGACCGGGCTTAATATCAAGACGCCAAACTGCTCATCGCTATTTTGCACGAGTTTTATGCGGGTGGTGCTGACGGTTTGGCCGCTGTTGAAGGCGAGCTCGATTGCCGATAGGCGATTTTTCTGGGACGCTATATCATAGCCAAGGGCGGGCTTGTTTTCGGCTAGAGGTTCGATGTAAAGCACAGGCACATGCTGTTGGCTGGTAGGGGCAGAGATTAAGTCTCCCTGATGGTTGCGCGCGGTAATATCGAAATCGTCGTGGCCGTCCTCGCGCGCGTTTTCAATAAATACCTCACGCTCTTCTCCCGCTACAACAGGATTCCACGACAGTGCTTTTATCCCATGATAGCGCGCCAGTGTTGCCAGCCCAAAGCGAGAAAATTCCTCTCGGCTCACGTGTTGAGAGTTACTGATGTAATCGGAAACTGAATATAATGCGTCGAGGTTACGTTGGAATTGATAGCTGATCGCGTTATAGATATTGACTGATTGGCGGTTGAAATTTTGTTCTTCTTGATAGTGTTCAATTCTGGCGATAAAGGCAAAGATGACGGCCGCAGTCATGACTGCGATCAGCATGATATACAGGTCAGACTTAATCAGTTTGCTTGTCAGCGGTTGCTGTATTGTGTCGTCATCATCTGACTGCATATTCACTATGCTAAATGCCTTTTTTACTATCGCATTAGCTCAGTATAGCGGGTGCAAAATAACTGTTGTTTTATTCGAAGAAAGTCATTGTAGAGAAAACACCGGAGGGGGGGATAGGGGGGGGGAGGCGAGCTCTGTCGCCTCTCCCCTAAAAACAACGGGTTTAGTTGTTGCTGTGAAGCTCAGCATTTAATGCGATTGCTGATTTGTTGCTCAGTACTTCGAGAGCGCCTGAGATTGAGTTGCGACGGAACAGCAGATCAGATTTACCGGCGAGATCACGTGCCTTGACGACTTCAACCACATTGCGATCCTCATCGAGCAGGTTGAGCTTTGAGCCTGCGGTGATATAGAGGCCCGCTTCCACGGTGCAGCGGTCGCCCAGCGGTAAGCCGATACCAGCATTGGCACCGATTAGGCATTCTTCACCAACGCTGATGACCACTGAGTTGCCGCCAGAGAGGGTGCCCATGGTTGAACAGCCACCGCCAAGGTCAGACCCTTTGCCGACAAAAACGCCGGCAGAGATGCGACCTTCAATCATACCGGGACCCTCTGTGCCCGCATTAAAGTTGACAAAACCCTCGTGCATAATGGTGGTACCCTCGCCGAGATAAGCACCTAGGCGGACGCGAGAGGCGTCGCCAACACGGGTGCCGGCAGGGACAACATAGTTAAGCATCTTAGGGAATTTATCGACGGACAATACATCGATGATTTCACCGTTGCAGCGTGCCTTGAGTTGAGCATCGTCAAGCTCAGCAAGATCAATGGCGCCTTTGTTTGTCCAGGCGACGTTAGGCAATACACCAAACATACCGGTGAGGTTGACGCCGTGTGGCTTGACCAGAGTATGGGACAGTAGGTGCAGCTTGAGGTAGCACTCGGCTACAGTTTCCGGTGCTGCATCACTGGCTAAGATGGTAATAACTGCAGGCTGGTTGCCTTCTGCCAGTGTCGCAGCGATTTTAGCCTGTGATTTTTCTTCGGCATCAAACAATAGGCCGGCCAGCTTTTGCAGCTGAGCCTTGGCGACGGTAATGGCTTGGTTGCCGCCTTCGTAGCCCACGGCTTCAGCGATAAGGCCGACGAGCTGCTCGCTGGGCTGAAGTAGCGGTTGGGCGTAAAACACTTCTAACCACTCGCCTTTATTGTTCTGGGTGCCGACACCGAGGCCGAGGCTGAATACTGAATTTGTCATGGGTGAGTCCTGGTGAAATAGTTAATCGAGTGATAAAAAGCGTTGCTGAAAGTCAGCTTCTTTGAAGCCAACGCTGACCACGCCGGTGTCATCGATAACAACAGGGCGTTTGATCAGTGTTGGATTGGCCAGCATCAGTGCTTTTGCGCTGTCGCCATCAAGGCTCTGCTTGGCGTCATCGCCGAGCTGTTTCCACGTGGTAGAGCGCTTGTTGACCAGTGTTTCATAGCCGATAGCGTCAATCCATTGCTGGAGTTGATTCTCTGTCAGTCCGTCATTTCTGAAATCGTGATAGCTGTGATCTAGGCTGTTGCTATCAAACCATTTTCTGGCTTTTTTGACGGTGTCGCAGTTGTTGATACCGAACAGTATTGTCATAGTCATCGTCGCGGTCATTTAAAAAGGGCAAGCATAGCGTTAGAGGCTATTGTTGATCAAGGCTTTAACACTTTTTTGGGGTGTTTACGCTGCGGGTAACAGGTGCTACAGATTTCACAGATTCGGCCGTCACAGCCACGGGCTGAGCAAAATTCGCGGGCATAATAGATGATTTGCAGGTGAAGCTGGTTCCAGCTTTCTTTAGGAAACAGGCGCTTAAGGTCTTTTTCAGTTTGTTGGACATTTTTGCCATTGGTCAGCCCCCAGCGCTGGGCCAGCCGATGGATGTGGGTATCGACAGCAAAGGCGGGGATATCGAAAGCCTGCGACATGACGACGCTGGCGGTTTTGTGGCCTACTCCGGGGAGCTCTTCCAGTGCTGCCATATCTGCCGGTACCTCGCCATCGTATTGATCGACCAGCATCTGTGACAGTACCGATATTGCCTTTGATTTTTGCGGAGATAGCCCACAGGGACGAATAATAGCCTTGATTTCTTCGACGGGAACCTTGGCCATATCGAAGGGGTTGTCGGCACGGTCGAATAGCGCCGGTGTGACCAGGTTGACTCGTGCATCGGTGCACTGTGCCGATAATAAAACCGCGACTAACAAGGTGTAAGGATCTTTGTGGTCGAGGGGGACAGGCGGATTGGGATAGAGGCTTTGTAGTCGCCGCAAGATATAATTGACCCGCTCACCCTTAAGCATATTTTTTTTGGCGCAGGTCATGGCTGCTGTCGCCGCGTGAGAAAAGCTTTGATGCGTTGTGCCGCCTCTATACATTGCGCCAGCTCCGCCACCAGCGCCATTCTTACTCTGCCTGCGCCAGGGTTGACACCATTGGCTTCACGGCCTAAGAAGCTGCCGGGTAGCGCGGTGATGTTTTGCTCGGCAAACAGCTGCTGGGCAAATTCGCTGTCGCTGCCATCGACGTTGAGCCAGAGATAGAAGCCAGCCTCAGGCTGCTCGATATCGATGACGTCTTGCAGAATATCGATGACCGCGTCAAATTTTTGGCGATAGTAATCGCGGTTCAGTTTGACATGGGTTTCGTCTCCCCATGCTTGAATGCTGGCGTGTTGGTGATGCAGCGGCATGGCACAACCATGGTAGGTGCGGTAGAGCAGAAATGGTTGGATGATGTCGGCATCACCGGCTACGAAACCCGAACGTAGACCGGGCAGGTTCGAACGTTTGGACAGCGAGTGAAAGACAACGCAGCGCTTAAAATCGTTACGATCTAATTCGGCGCAGGCCTGCAATAAACCCATAGGGGGTTGCTGCTCGTCGAAGTAGAGTTCTGAATAGCATTCGTCGCTGGCGATGATGAAATCATACTGATCGGCTAGTACGATAAGCTTTTTAAGCGTCTCTGCATCAGTGACTGCTCCTGTTGGGTTGCCCGGGCTGCACAGAAACAACAGCTGTGTTCGCTGCCATACGTCGGCGGGGATTGTATCGTAGTCTGGTTGAAAATTATTGCTGGCAAGGCAGTTGAGGTAATAGGGTTCTGCCCCGGCCAGCGTCGCCGCGCCTTCGTAAATCTGGTAGAAAGGATTGGGCATCAGTACTAAAGGTTTGTCGGCTCTGTTGACGACGGCCTGTGTCAAGGCAAAAAGTGCTTCACGGGTGCCATTGACCGGCAATACATGAGATTGCGCAGTCAGAGATTGCGGTGCTAATTGAAAGCGGCTTGTGGCCCAGTCAGCGATGGCCTGGCGCAGTGGTAAAATACCGGCAGTCGTCGGGTAGCCAGATATTTTATCGAGATTGTTAGTCAGGTTTTCAAGCACAAATTGAGGTGGCGCATGCTTTGGCTCGCCGATCGACAGGGCTATGTGCTCAAGATGATTCGGTGCCGTTACCTGGGCTTTGAGCGCAGCCAATTTTTCGAAGGGGTAGCGGTGCAGATGTTGTAAGTCGTTATTCATAGCAGTTTAGTATCGATGGTTAAATTATTGATCGTTGACATTCTGGTCGAGCTGAAGGCGCAGTTGCTGGCAAATTCTCTCGCTGACATCGGCATCTTCTATCGCTTTGCCATTGTTGTCAGTGATAAAGAATACATCCTCTACTCGCTCACCGAGCGTCGATATCTTGGCGTTTTGCAACATCAATTGGTTCTCGGCAAAAATTAAACCGACCAGAGCCAGTAACCCAGGTCTGTCTGGTGTTATCACTTCGATAATGGTCTGTTCTTTTTGTGTGTCGGTAATGATGGTGACATTGGTTGGGTTGTTGAAGTGCTTCAATTGACGCGGGATAAAGCGCGACACGTTATCGATTACCTGCTGTTGCGTGCTGAGGTATTCGTTGAGTTTTTTGCGGATGGTTTTGAGACGTTGAGGCGAGGTGCCGATGGCTTCCCCGTTGGCGTCAAGAACGATAAAGGTGTCCATACACAGGCCTGATTCTGTGGTAATGATACGGGCATCTTGAATGCTGAGGTTGAGCTGCTCGAAACAGGCGGCGACATTGGCGAACAGGTACTTATGTTCTGTGGTGCGAATAAAAATGTGGGTGGCTCCCTCGTAAAGTTTATCGAGGGTGTCTTCAATCAAAATCAGCGGTTTAGTGCTATCGCCATGGCCGGCGGTTGCCTCGGTATGCCAGGCAATTTCGCGCGGTGAGTGACGCAGAAAATACTCGTCACCGGGGTTGTCCCAGAAGTTTAGAACGTCTTCAGCATCAAAGCCCTTGTCTTCTAATAGCCGGATGGCCCGCTCTTTAATGTCGGCAACCAATTCTTCTTTGTCGACGTGGTTTTCTAGGCCGCGTCGCAACGCGCGCTTGGTCTCTAAATATAATTGACGCATCAGCGCTGCTCGCCAACTTGTCCACAGTGTTGGATTGGTGGCGTTGATATCGGCGACTGTCAGAGCGTAGAGATAATCGAGGTGGCGTTGATCGCCGACCAGGTTGGCAAAGTCGCGGATGACTTCGGGGTCGGAAATGTCTTTGCGTTGGGCAATACTCGACATGGTGAGATGATGCTTGACCATCCAGACGACGAGGTTGGTATCAGATTTGCTATAGCCGTGGTTGATGCAAAATTGTCTGGCGTCCTCCTGGCCGAGTTCGCTGTGATCGCCACCGCGACCCTTGGCAATATCATGATAGAGACCGGCGGTATAGAGCAGCTCAACCTTGTCCATTCTGTTGTGGATAGAGGAGGCGAGGGGAAACTTCTCGCGATACTCATCATAGCCAAAATGCCGCATATTGCGCACTACTTGAATGGTGTGGGCGTCAACGGTGTAAATATGAAAGAGGTCGTGCTGCATCTGGCCGATAATTTTGCCAAATTCTGGCAGGTAGTTGCCGAGGATGCCGTAGCGTTTCATTCGGTGTAGTGAGGTGGCCAGCAAGTGATTGCCGCGCAGTAATTCGGCAAATAGTTGTCGGTTCTTAGGGTTCTCGCGAAAGGCGTCATCAATCAGGTGACGGCCATCGCGTATCAATCGAATAGTCGCTGCTCTTACGCCTTCGATGTGGGGGTTGTTGGCGAGCAGTACGAACACCTCAAGCAGGGCCGAGGGGTGTTTTTGAAAAACAGTTTCGTTAGCCGCTTCAATGAGATTGTTGCGAATGCGGAAGCGGGTGTTGATCTCCATTACTTCTTCGGGCTCGCAGGCCTGAATAATTGCCTCGTTGAAGTGCTGAATAATTAGATCGTTGAGCTCCGATAGCGCAATAGCCCAACGGTAAAAGCGTTGCATAAATTGCTCAATGTTATGGCGCTCGTCGCCGTCGGTAAAACCAAAGATTTCGGAAAGCTGGCGCTGATAGTCGAACAGCAGCCTATCTTCAGCTCGGTTGGCCACCATGTGAAGTGCCCAGCGGACCTGCCACATAAAATTGCGACCATCTTCAATTATTTTGAATTCTTCATCGGTGAGGAATTGATTGCTGACCAATTGCGAGCGATCGCTGGTGGCAAAGTGGCGTTTGGTCACCCAGTCGATGACCTGTATATCGCGCAAGCCCCCCGGTGATGACTTCACATTGGGCTCAAGATTGTATTCGGTGTTGGCAAACTTATCGTGTCGATTTTGCTGCTCCTGGCATTTGGCCTGGAAGAACTCCCGACTGTCCCAGACGTTGCTCGGATCTGTGGCTTGTTTCATTTGCTCGTGCAGTTCGCAATTGCCACTGAGTACTCGAGATTCCATCAGCGCGGTGGCAATGGTGATATCTTTACTGGCCTCGGCCACGCACTCGTCGCTGGTGCGAACACTGTGACCGATATCCAGACCGAGATCCCACAGCAGGGTGATAAACTTTTCCAGTGATGCCTGAGCTTCGGCGTCGGGCTCGGTTTTTAGTAGCACCAGAATGTCGATATCGGAGAAGGGGTGAAGTTCCCCGCGGCCGTAGCCGCCAACAGCCACTAGGGTCATCTGTTGGCCGAGTAGTTGACAGTTTTTCCAGCAGAGGTCGATAATAGCGTCAATGAGTACGGCGCGTTCTCTTACCAACTCGGTGACGTTTCTACCCTCTAAAAATTGCTGGTTGAGTAACTCGGAGCCTTCTTTTATCGCGGCCTTCAGCGGCAGCTGAGGCGTTGGATTGTCGATGAGTTGCTCGGTGACTTGGTAGATATCTATTAACGTGGTCGTCATATCGCCGTCATTATTTATGTTTGGGAGGGGCTGGCTAATTTGCTGGCCGATTGCCCAGCGCAAAGGCTGGGCGGATGTCGAGTGCTAGTCTTTGCGGAAGATGGCGCAGCCACTAAAGGCCTCCAGCTCTTCTTGGCGGGCGGTGAGAATCTCACAGCCGTCGGCGGTGACCACAATGGTGTGTTCCCACTGGGCGGACGGCTTTCCGTCTTTGGTTGTGACGGTCCAGCCGTCTTTGTTGTTAAGTTTGGTGTGGCGCTTGCCAGCATTGAGCATCGGCTCGATGGTAAAGGTCATTCCCTCTTTTAGCGCCAAGCCCTGTCCGGCTACACCGTAGTGTAAGACCTGAGGCTCCTCATGGAATACTTCGCCAATACCGTGGCCGCAGTACTCCTGAACAATGCTATAGCTGACACCATTGGCGTCTTTCTTCTCGGCATGTTTTTGAATAATTGCGCCGATGTCGCCAAGCGTGGTGCCGGGCTTGACAATCTCAAGTGCTTTATACAGGCAGAATTGTGAGCGCTCGGCCAATTTTTTCATATAGTTCGGTACATTACCGAGATAGAACATCTTGCTGGTGTCGCCGTGGAAACCATCTTTGATCACGGTAATGTCGATGTTGAGAATGTCACCCTCTTTCAGTTTTTTGCTGTCGGAGGGAATGCCGTGGCAGATCACATGGTTGATTGAGGTGCAAATAGATTTGGGAAAGCCATGGTAGTTGAGCGGTGCGGGAATGGCATCGCGCTCCTTGGTAATGTATTCATGACAGATGCGATCGAGTTCGCCGGTGGTGACGCCGACCTTGACATAGGGTTCGATCATTTCAAGGACATCGGCAGCGAGCTTGCCGGCTACACGCATTTTTTGGATTTGTTCGGGGGTTTTGATGCTAACAGTCATATGTGGTTCCAATGAATTCCCTCGGCAATCTGCCGATAATACTGGTCTTTAGTCGTTGGCCTGTTGCGTTGTATGGAGGCGGCGAAGAATGCTTGAGGCCGTCCGGCAGAGGCTGTGACAGAAATACGAATGGCGGCATTGTACCCTATTTTTTAGCGAAAAAGGCGAAAGTTGATAAAAACAGTCAGGTACTGTGTGGGCTGTGGCAGCGATTTTGCCTTTCAGTTTTGCCGCCGCTGTGGTATAAAGCGCACGCCGTCATTGAACGGTAAACGTCACACACGTGTCGTCACATTCTTTTTGGGTGCCCGTAAGGGTTTAAAGATGGGGCACGTGGAGGAATAACCCGTAATATATATTAGGTAAAACTATGGCTACTACTATTAGCATGCGCGCTTTGCTTCAATCTGGCGCACACTTCGGTCACCAGACCCGTTACTGGAACCCAAAGATGGGTAAATACATCTTTGGCGCACGTAACAAGATTCATATCATTAACCTAGAGCACACTGTTCCTGCTTTCAACGAAGCCCTTGCGCTGGTTGAAAACTTGGCTTCTAACGGCAATAAAGTATTGTTCGTTGGTACTAAGCGTGCAGCGGGCAAGGCTATCCGTGAAGAAGCTTCTCGCGTTAGCATGCCTTTCGTTAGTCATCGTTGGTTGGGTGGTATGCTGACTAACTACAAGACTATTCGTCAGTCTATCCGTCGTCTTCGTGAATTCGAAGCTCAGGCGCAGGATGGTACTTTCGACAAGTTGACTAAGAAAGAAGCTCTGATGCGTACTCGCTTGATGGATAAGCTTGAGCGTTCTATCGGTGGTATCAAGGATATGGGCGGTCTACCTGACGCACTTTTTGTTGTCGATGTTGATCACGAGCGTATCGCGATTGCTGAAGCTAACAAATTGAACATCCCAGTTATCGGTATCGTTGATACTAACTCAAACCCAGATGGCGTTGATTACGTTATCCCTGCAAACGATGATGCTATCCGCGCTGTCCGTTTGTACGTGAAAACTATTGCCGATGCAGTGACTGCAGGCAAGGGTGAGAGCGAAGCTGGCGAAGCCGCTAAGAACGAATTCGTAGAAGAAACTTCTAGCGAAGAAAAAGCAGGCTAATAAGGCTTGCCCTTATTAATTTGCGACTAAGAAGGGGGGCTTAGCCCCCCTTTTTGAATCGAATACTTGGCTTTCGCCCCAGTGAATAGTGGGCGGGAGTATTAAAACTCTTTATCGAGGATAGGTTGATGGCAGCAATTTCTGCAGCAATGGTTAAAGAACTTCGTGAGCGTACTGGTCTGGGCTTACTAGACTGTAAAAAGGCGCTTAAAGAAACAGGTGGTGATATCGAGCAGGCGATTGAAAACCTGCGTAAGTCTAGCGGCATGAAAGCGGCTAAGAAAGCTGGTCGTACTGCGGCTGATGGTGTGGTTGCTATCCGTGTTGCTGACGATGCAAGCTACGGTCAGGTAATCGAAGTGAACAGCGAGACAGATTTTGTTGCTCGTGATGATAGCTTCCTGGCTTTCGTGGATACTGTTGCTGATAAGGCATTTGCTGAGAAGCAAGTTGATGTTGCTGCTATCATGGCGGGCGACCTTGAGGCTGCTCGTGAGGCTTTGGTTCAGAAGATTGGCGAGAACATTGGTGTTCGTCGCGCCGCTGACTCTTCCGGTGATGTTGTTGGTGGCTATGTTCACTCAACTAACAAGATTGCAGCATTGGTTACCTTGAAAGGTGGTGATGTTGAGCTGGCGAAAGATATCGCGATGCATGTTGCCGCTGTTAATCCTCAGTTTGTATCTCCTGCCGATGTGTCGCAGGACGTTATCGACAAGGAATCTGACATCATCAAGGCTCAGCCTGATATGGAAGGCAAGCCAGAGAACATCGTCGAGAAAATGATTGGCGGTCGTATTAAGAAGTTCTTGGCTGAAATCAGCTTGACTGAGCAGGCGTTCGTTAAGAACCCTGAGTTCACCGTTGCTAAGCTTGCTGCTCAGGCCGGTGCTGAAGTTGTTGGTTTTGTCCGTTTTGAGGTTGGCGAGGGTATTGAGGTCGAAGAAGTCGATTTCGCTGCCGAGGTTGCTGAGCAGTTAGCAGCTTCTAAGTAAGACCTTCAATAGGCGGCTTAGCCGCCTATTTTTTTGTCTGTAAAAACCACATCATTAAAACCCAATATAGGAGTCGGTATGAGTCAAAGTCCGGTCGGAGATAGGAAATACAAACGTATTTTATTAAAGCTCAGTGGTGAGGCTTTAATGGGTGAGCAGGGGTTTGGTATTGATCCTGTTGTGCTCGATCGTATGGCCTTAGAAATAGGTCAGCTGGTAGGTATTGGGGTGCAGGTTGGTTTGGTGGTCGGCGGCGGTAATTTGTTCCGTGGTGCGGCGCTGAGTAAGGCTGGTTTGGATCGTGTTACCGGCGATCATATGGGCATGTTGGCGACGGTGATGAATGCTTTGGCGCTTCGCGATGCGCTTGAGCGTTCGAATATTTCTAGCCGTGTCATGTCTGCGATTCCGATGAGTGGTGTTGTTGAGCATTACGACCGCCGTACAGCGATGCGCTATATGGAGCAGGGTGATGTTGTCATTTTCTCTGCCGGTACCGGTAACCCATTTTTTACAACGGATTCAGCTGCTTGTTTGCGTGGCATCGAGGTGAATGCTGAGTTGGTGCTGAAGGCGACCAAGGTGGACGGGGTTTATTCTGCCGATCCTGTTAAGGATCCCTCGGCAACCAAGTATGACTGGCTGAGTTATGACGAAGTTATTGAGAACAAACTTGAGGTAATGGATCTAACGGCCATCGTGTTGTGTTCCGATCATAAAATGCCAATTCGAGTCTTTAAAATGGATAAATCCGGTGCGCTGCTAAATATTGTTGTTGGTGGTGAAGAGGGTACGTTGATCAGCGAGGAAAAATAGTCGTTATTGGGCTATAGGGGGTGGTGTATTCGCCCTCGCCTCGTTATTATTGATGCCATTAATTTGTTACAAGCTGTTTTAAAGGGGAAATTTTGTGATCGATGATCTCAAACAGGATGCTCAAGAGCGGATGGAAAAAAGCGTCACGGCGCTGGCATCGGCATTCAATAAGATTCGCACTGGTCGTGCACACCCGAGTATTCTCGATGGTATTACTGTGAACTATTACGGTGTGCCGACGCCGTTGTCGCAGGTGGCTAATATTTCCGTCGAAGATGCACGTACGCTGACGGTATCACCCTGGGAAAAGCCCATGGTAGTTGAGGTTGAAAAGGCTATCATGAAGTCTGATCTGGGTGTTAATCCGGCGACAAATGGTGATCTTATTCGCATTCCAATGCCAGCTTTGACAGAGGAGACGCGTAAGACTTATATCCGTCAGGCTCGTGCAGAAGCTGAAAACGCACGTGTCTCTGTGCGCAGTATTCGTCGTGATGTTCTCAATGATGTTAAAGAATTGCTCAAAGAGAAAGAAATCACCGAGGATCAGGATCGTAAGATTCAAGACGATGTTCAGAAAATTACCGACGGTTTTGTTGGTCGTGTTGACAAGGCATTGGCTGAGAAAGAAACTGCTTTAATGCAGATCTAACCAACGAATCGTTAAGACGCGTTGGCTGTAGAGTGTTGCCGCCATTAATCGATAGGTTAATGGCGGTTTTTGTATCTGAGTTGGAAGTTTAATTATGGCGGGCACTGTCGAGATATTATCGCCTGAGCAGGTGAAAAATGTGCCGAAGCACATCGCTATCATTATGGATGGCAATAATCGCTGGGCGAAGAAGCAGGGCATATTAAAGGCGGCAGCGGGTCATAAGGCCGGAGTTGAGGCTATACGCGGTGTACTAAATGCCTGTGATAAGTTTGATGTTGATGTACTGACCTTGTTTGCTTTTAGCAGTGAGAACTGGCTGCGACCCAAGCACGAAGTGTCAGCTCTGATGAGCCTTTTTTCGTCCTATTTGAAAAAAGAAGTACCTGAATTACATAAAAATAACGTACGTCTACGGGTGGTTGGTCGCCGGGATCGTTTTTCATCAAAGTTGTGCCAACAGATTGTCCAGGCGGAGCAGTTGACCGTCGATAACAGTGGTAGAACCCTGGTCATTGCCGCTGATTATGGTGGTAAGTGGGATGTGGCGTCGGCGGCCAAGAGTTTGGCAAAAGATGTCGAGGCCGGTCTGCTGTCCGCTGACAGTATCGATGAATCGATGCTGGCGCAGCGAATGAGTCTATCGGATTTGATAGCCCCGGACTTGTTGATTCGTACTGGCGGTGAAATGCGCATTAGTAATTATTTGTTGTGGCAGTGCGCCTATTCGGAATTTTATTTTACTGAAACCTATTGGCCTGATTTTGGTGAGCAAGCACTGCGTCAAGCAATTGCAGAGTTTGCGGGCAGGCAGCGTCGTTTTGGTAAGACTAGTGAACAAATTGAGCAGGAGGATGCGTGCTTAAGCAACGTATAATTAGTGCTGTAGTGATGGCGATATTGTTTGTGGGGGCGTTGTTTCTGCCCTCGGATTATCTGGCGCTGGTGTTTGCGGGGGTGGTGTTGATAGCGGCCTGGGAGTGGAGTGATTTATCTGGCTTCTCTTCGCAGTTGTTGCGTGGCCTCTATGTTGCTATTGCTGCGATGCTTATTTTTGTCTGCGCGCAATATGCCGAGCCGCAGCTGGGCTTGGCCTCAGAGCGCGGCCTACAGGTGCTATCTTGGGTGGTTGTTTTCTGGGCCTTGGCGCTACTATGGGTGCTGGGTTATCCGGCCAGTAAGGTAATCTGGGGGGCGAAGATTACTCGTGGCTTGATGGGGTTGGTCGTTGTGGTCGGTGGCTGGTTATCGCTGGCGATTTTAACCTATGAAACGCATTCCGTAGCGCTGACGCTGTATTTGATCGCGATGATTGCGGCGGCGGACACCGGGGCTTATTTCACGGGTAAGAAGTTTGGTCGCCACAAATTGGCGCCTGCTGTGAGTCCAGGTAAGACCCTGGAGGGCTTTGTTGGTGGTATGCTGTCGAGTGTGGCAATTGCTGCCATTGCCTATGGATTCGATGTGGTTGCAGGCATGTCTCTCGCTGTCTGGCTTATTTTGGCATTGGTATCGGCGCTGGCATCGGCTCTGGGGGATTTGCTGGAGAGTATGGTTAAGCGACACCGCGGCATTAAAGACAGCGGTAATATTTTACCCGGTCATGGTGGTATTGCGGATAGGATGGACGGTATCAGTGCAGGAGCGCCAGTGTTTGTGCTCGGTTTGATGTTGGTTTTGCAGCAGCTTGCAGTTTAAAAAGGTGTCGCTATGACAGCGGGTGAAAAAATGCAGCAGTTGACTATCTTGGGTGCCACCGGCTCGATCGGTGTGAGTACACTGGATGTTGTTGCCCAGCATCCTGATCAATATCAAGTTTTTGCCTTGACCGGTCACACGCAGTCGGCGGTGCTAGCGGCTCAGTGCGTGCAATTCAATCCGCGTTACGCCGTCATGACGGGCGAGTCTGCAGCGGCAAAGCTAGCAGCGCTGTTGCAGGGCAAGGGGCTGCGCACAGAGGTCTTGGTCGGTGTGGAGGCATTGGCAATGGTTGCGTCCCACGGCGATGTGGATGTGGTGATGGCAGCCATTGTGGGGGCTGCCGGTCTTGCTCCGGCATTGGCTGCGGCAGAGGCGGGTAAGCGCCTGTTACTGGCCAATAAAGAGTCGCTGGTGGTTGCCGGTCAATTGTTTATGGATGCTGTGGCGCAAAACAGCTGTGTTTTGCTGCCGATTGATAGTGAACATAACGCTATTTTTCAGTCGCTGCCTGCCGGCTTTCGCCGGGGTGCATTGCAGAATAGTGGTGTTGATAAAATTCTGTTGACCGCATCAGGAGGGCCATTTCGGACCTGGGATAAATCTCGTTTAGCTGCGGTGACGGTAGAGCAGGCCTGTGCGCACCCCAATTGGTCAATGGGCCGTAAAATTTCAGTCGACTCAGCGACGTTAATGAACAAGGGGTTGGAGCTGATCGAAGCCTGTTGGTTGTTTGGCGTTGAGCCCGAACAGGTCGATGTCGTGGTTCATCCGCAGAGCGTTATTCATTCGATGGTGCAGTATGTTGATGGCTCAGTGATTGCTCAGATGGGTAATCCGGATATGCGGACGCCGATAGCCTATGGTCTGGCCTGGCCAGAGCGTATCAGCTCAGGAGTCTCCCCGCTGGATCTTGTTGCCACAGCCCGGTTGGATTTTGAATCGCCAGATATCGAGCGTTTTCCCTGTCTGCGTTTAGCTGCGGAGGCATATTCGCGTGGCGGTTCATCGCCCTGCGTGCTCAATGCGGCCAATGAGGTTGCAGTGGCTGCCTTTTTAGAGGGCGATTTAGGCTTCGATCAAATTCCAGAGGTGATCGAGCGGGTGCTCAACCAATTGCCCGATACTGGGGCGGAAAGTTTACAGGTTTTATTGGCCGCCGATGTCAGAGCGCGAGACTTGGCGCTTAGCATGTTACCCTTGGTGTCTTGAGTTTAATGAAACAGAGAATGATTCGTGTTTGAGACCTTGCAAATAATTCTAATGGGAGTAATCACCTTTGGTATTTTGGTGACTATTCATGAGTTTGGCCACTTTTGGGTGGCTAGGCGCTGTGGTGTCAAGGTGGTCTGCTTTTCGATAGGTTTTGGTAAGAGTTTAATCAGCTGGAAGGATAAGCAGGGGACTGAATACACTATTGCGGCTATTCCGCTTGGCGGCTACGTTCGCATGATCGACGAGCGTGAGGGGGGTGTGGCGGAGGCCGATCTACCCTATGCCTTTAATCGTCAGTCTGTCTGGTCTCGTATCGCTATTGTTGCAGCGGGGCCGTTAGCTAATTTTATCTTGGCGATCGCGGCTTACTGGTTTGTTTTCGGTATGGGGGTGACGGGTGTTGCGCCGATGGTTAAGGCGGTGGAGCCGATGTCGTTGGCAGCAGAGGCTGGCCTTAAGCCGGGGCAGGAGATTGTCGCGATTGATGGGGAGTCAACCGCGACCTGGCAGGCTGTGATGCAGCAATTGCTCTTTAGAATAGGTGACACGGGTACTATAGCGTTGTCGGTCACCGTACCGGGCTCTGATTTGGTCGATCAGCTGCAATTACCTATCGAGCGCTGGTTGAGCGGTAATGAGGAGCCCGATCTATTGGCCAATATTGGTTTGCAGCTGGGTGGGCCGGATTTCCCTGTGGTGATTGACCGGGTGGTTGAGGGTTCGGCTGCGGTCGAGGCCGGGCTGATTACTGGCGATAAAGTGCTTGCTGTCGATGGAGAGACTGTAGAGAGTTGGGTTGCTTGGGTGGAATTAATTAGGGCCAGTGCGGATAAAAAGCTCGATCTAACGGTCGAACGTAATGGTGTTGAGAATATTTTGGTGATAGTGCCCAAGCCGATAAGCTTAAAAGAAGGGGGCGTTGTTGGTCAGGTTGGTGTTTCACCTAAAATTCCAGAGGACTACTTAAGACGATATCATTACTCTATCTTTGGCGCCTTGGTGAAGGCGTCAGAAAAGACATGGGATATGTCTGTTTTCACGCTTTCGGCTATGGGTAAGTTGATAACGGGTCGGATTTCATCAAAAAACTTGAGTGGACCTATTACCATTGCTAAAGTGGCGTCTACTTCTGTACAGTCCGGCTTCGAGCAATATATTGGGGTTTTGGCATTATTAAGTATTAGTTTGGGCGTTTTGAATTTACTGCCGATACCCGTTTTGGATGGTGGTCATTTGCTCTATTACAGTATTGAAGCTGTCACTGGTAAACCGGTACCAGAGAAAGTGCAATTAGTAGGCACGCAGCTTGGTTTGGCCGTAGTACTCGGGGTCATGATTTTGGCTTTCTATAATGATATTATGCGCTTATAGGCTTTTTTTGCCTGTTCGCATGCATAGATGTTGGGTTGATTTTTTGTAACATGTTATACATTAAAAAGAAGTTTTACATAGCCGGGCTTTTAGCTGCGGCATTTTCGCTGCCTGCTTGGGCAGAGCAGTTTGTGGTTTCTGACATTCGAGTAGAGGGCTTGCAGCGTATCTCTGCTGGTAGCGTCTTTTCGGCTCTCCCCCTGAGTGTCAATGACAACGTTGATGCATCAATGTTACGCCACTCGGCTAAGACGTTATTCAGTACTGGTAATTTTGATGATATTCAAATTGGCCGCGATGGCGATGTGCTTGTGATTCAGGTGCTGGAGCGGCCCTCTATCAGTGAGATTAATATTGAGGGTAATAAGGCGATTGAAACCGATGCCCTGTTAGAGGGTTTGAAGGGGGCCGGCCTCGCTGAAGGCAAGGTACTTAAACGTTCGACCCTTGAGGGCATGCGTTTAGAGCTTCAGCGTCAGTACGTTTCTCAGGGGCGTTATGACGCGTCTATCGATACCGAGGTGCAACAGGAACCACGTAACCGTGTCGCTGTTAATATTAATGTTAACGAAGGTAATGTGGCGCGCATTCGCAACGTCAATATTGTGGGTAACTCTGTTTACGATAATAAAGAGTTGCTCGATAACTTCGAGTTGCGTAGCACCGGCATGTTTTCTTGGATCAGTGGTGACGATAAATACTCTAAAGAAAAGCTGCAGGGTGATATTGAAAAGCTTCAATCCTATTACCTCGACCGCGGTTATATCAATTATCGCTTAGAATCGTCGCAGGTCTCTATTACTCCTGACCGTGAGTCGGTCTATATCACCATTAACGTCAACGAGGGTGAAGAATTTATCGTCTCTGATGTCGAACTATCCGGTGATTTGGTCGTGCCAGAGGAAGAATTGAGTAAGTTTTTGATCGTGCAAACAGGGCAAACTTTTTCGCAGACGTTTGTCACCCGCTCTGAGGAGTATGTTACGCAGCGGTTGGGTAACGCCGGCTATACCTTTGCCAAGGTGGTGGGGCGTCCTGAAATCAATGAAGAGGACAATACAGTTTCGTTGAAGTTCTTTGTCGACCCGGGCAAACGTGCTTATGTCCGCCGTATTGCTTTCAGAGGTAATACCAAGACCCGCGATGATGTCCTGCGCCGAGAGATGCGTCAGATGGAGGCGGCTACCGCCTCGACATCCAGTATCGAACAGGGCCGAGTCCGTCTCGAGAGGCTAGGTTTCTTCAAGGGCGTCAGTGTTGATACCCGTGAGGTAGCCGGTACCGATGACCTGGTTGACGTCGAGTATACGGTTGAAGAGCAACCCTCGGGCAGTATCGGCGCCAGTGTTGGTTATGCACAGGGTACCGGTATGATTTTGGGTGCCAATATACAACAGAATAACTTTATGGGCACCGGTAACCGTGTCGGTGTCGGTGTTAACTTCAGTAGTTATCAGCGCACAGCCAGTTACAGCTATGTTAACCCTTACTATACCGAGGATGGCGTCAGCCGTGGTTTCAGCGTCTATTATCGTGAAACTAATTTGGAAGAGGTCAACGTTGCCAGTTACAGCACCAACAGCTACGGTGCGGCGATGAACTTTGGTTATCCGATCAAGGAAACCGAGCGTCTCGGCTTCAGCCTCGGCTACCAGAACACCCACATTACCACCGGTGAATATGCCGTGCAGGAGATTACCCGCTCACCGCTTGAGCAAGGCTGGATTGATGGCTCTTGGACGCTGAACCCCGATGGCACCATCGATACCAGCGGCAGCCTCGACCCGGTTAACGATGATTATTTTCAGACCTTCGATCAGGGTGGCTTTATTGATGTCTACGGTGATCGCTACAACCTGTTTAAGATGTCTGCCAGCTGGACCCAGTCGACGCTGAACCGCGGCCAATTGGCCACTCGGGGTTATTCCCAGTCTGTTGCCATCGATATGGCGGTGCCGGGTTCAGACTTAACCTATTACAAGCTAACTTATAATGGTCAGTACTTTATGCCACTCACCAAGTCGCTGACGTTGCGTTTCCGTGGCGAGCTGGGCTATGGCGATGGTTATGGCGATATCGAGCATCTGCCATTCTTCGAAAACTTCTATGCCGGCGGCTATGGCTCGGTCAGGGGGTTTAAGAGTAATACCCTTGGACCGCAGTCGACGCCTGCGCAATCTTATCAGGTCAATTGTGTCGACCAGAGTGATTCGAGCACCTGTGGCTATGTCTATGACCCCGAAACCGGCACCTATGTATCAAATCCGCTGGATAGCTCAGACCCGTTCGGTGGTAACGTCTTGGTCGAGGGTAGTATCGAATTGATCTTCCCGGCGCCGTTTGTCAAAGATAAGCGCTCACTGCGTACCGCCTTTTTCTTGGATGCGGGTAATGTATTCAGCACCGACTGTTATGAAGACCAGCAAGATTGCTATAAGCCGGATGCCGCTGAATTGCGTTATTCCGTTGGTGTTGGCTTAACCTGGATTACTGGTTTCGGCCCGTTAACCTTCAGTTTGGCCAAGCCATTTAATGAAGGCGAGAACGATGATACCGAGGTATTCCAGTTCTCTCTTGGTCAGGCATTTTAAATAAACAAAAAACCCATTATTAAAATTGGAGTAATACCCATGTTGAAATCGATGAAAGTAAGTTTGGCAGTGTTTGCCGCAATGTTTAGTTTGCTCAGCTTCTCTACTGTTGCTGCGGCCGAGGGTAAGATTGCCGTTGTTAATATTGAAAAAGCTATTTTCGAAACTGAGACGGCTAAGAGTCAGATGAAAAAAATGCAGTCCATCCCTGAATATAAAAGCGGTACCGACGCGCTGAAAAAGCTTTCTGGCGAAGCAACAGCGTTAGAAGAAAAGTTCAAGAAAGACGGTGCTACCATGAGTACTGCTGAGAAGGAATCGCTGCAGAACGAATTCAAAGGTAAGTTGGCCGATATCCAGTATGAAGAAAATAAGCTGAAAAAGATGGGTCAGGAAATCTACGGCAAAGTACTGCGCGCAATGGAGCCAAAGGTACGTGAAGTGATGGCTGTGGTTGTAAAAGAGCAAAAAATTGGCTTGTTATTGGATCGTCAAGCGGCCATTCATGTCGACCCAGCCTTCGACATTACTACGTTGGTCACTCAGCGTTTGAACGAAGCTAATTAATGTCTGTCAGGCACTACACGCTGGCAGAGTTAGCTGGCTTACTAGAGGCTGAATTAATCGGTGATGGCGCCATTGTTGCTACCGGTTTAGCCAATCCTGGGCAGGCGCAGGCTTGTCAGATAACCTTTATCTCGGATGAAAAGTATCTGGCTGACCTGTCTCAAAGTCAGGCTGCGGCAGTTATTATGAAGGCTGAGCACACTGATTATTATGCCGGTGCTCGGCTGTTGGTGAAAAACCCTTATCTTGCCTTTGCCAAGGCTTCGGTGCTGTTTGATGATGCGCCTGTTCGCCAGCCTGGCGTTGCTGCGTCATCAATCGTCGATGCCACCGCCAGTCTGGGTGACAATGTGTCGATCGGTGCTAATGCAGTCATTGAGGCCGGTGTCGTGCTGGCTGATAATGTTGTCGTAGGCGCGGGTTGTGTGGTGTCTGAAGGCTGTGAAATAGGGGCTAATACCCTGTTGCATGCTAATGTGACGCTATATCATAAAGTGGTTGTAGGTCAGCATTGTACGCTTCACAGTGGCTCTGTCATTGGAGCCGACGGCTTCGGTTTTGCGCCAACAGCTGAGGGCTGGCATCGCATTGCCCAGCTGGGTGGTGTGGTTATTGGCAATCATGTTTCTATCGGTTGTAACTCAACCATTGATCGGGGTGCCTTAGGGAGTACCGAAATACACGATCATGTGATTATCGATAACCTGGTTCATATAGGTCATAATTGCAGCATTGGCGAAGGTACTGCCATTGCTGGTTGTGCAGGTATTGCAGGCAGTGTAACCATCGGTAGGCGATGTATTATCGCCGGTGGCGTTGGAATTTCGGGTCATCTGACGATTGCTGACGGCGTTCAGGTCAGTGGTCGTACCGTGGTGTCAAAATCGATTAAGCAATCGGGTTCTTTCTCCTCCGGTTCGCCAATGCTTGAGACCTCTGCTTGGCGTCGCAGCGCTGTGCGAGTGAGTCAGCTCGATAAATTATTCGAGCGAGTGAAGAAGATCGAAAAACTATTGAAAAAATAGCTGTATACTAGTCAGCTACGAAAATTGCCATTCCCCCTATAAATACTAAGCTTTATTATTTGAGTTAGATATCGCTATGATGACGATTGCAGAAATACGTGAGCACCTGCCTCAGCGCTACCCCTTTTTAATGGTAGATCGCGTGGTTGAGGTCGAAGAAGGTAAGTGCATTACTGCCTATAAAAACGTCACGGTCAATGAACCCTATTTTAATGGCCATTTCCCTGACACCCCGATCATGCCGGGTGTGATGATTATCGAAGCCATGGGACAGGCTGCGGGTATTTTAGGTTTTAAAACCATGAATAAAACCTCCGCTGATGGCTCGCTTTATTTATTTGCCGGTGCCGACAAAGTACGTTTTAAGCGTCAAGTGGTGCCCGGTGATTGTCTGACGCTAAAGGCGCAAATTGTCTCTCAGAAGAGAGGTATCTGGAAGTTTGATTGCCAGGCCTATGTTGGCGATGAGTTGGCTTGTTCAGCCTCTATTATTTGTGCGGACCGGAAGAAGTAGCAGTGATTGATCCAACAGCAATAATTGACCCTTCGGCTAAAATTGCCGAAAACGTAGAAATAGGCCCCTGGACACTGGTAGGCCCGGATGTTGAAATTGACGAAGGCTGTGTTATTTCGTCGCATGTGGTGATTAAAGGCCCCACTAAAATCGGTCGTAACAACCGAATTTTCCAGTTTTCCACCATCGGTGATGAAACCCCCGATTTGAAGTATAACGGCGAGCCGACGCGCTTGGTCATTGGCGATAATAACGTGATTCGTGAGGGTGTGACGATTCACCGGGGAACCATCCAAGACCGTTCTGAGACCACTATTGGTAACGATAACCTGTTGATGGCCTATGTTCATATCGGCCACGACAGTGTCGTGGGTAATAACACTATATTAATTAATAATGCCTCTTTAGCCGGCCATGTCATCGTCGATGACTGGGCGATTATTTCTGGCTATTCGTTGATTCATCAATTCTGTCGTATCGGCGCCCACAGCTTTGTCGGTATGGGCAGTGGTATTGCCAAGGATGTGCCAGCGTATACCACGGTGCAGGGAACGCCTGCCGATGCCAAGGGGATAAACTCGGAAGGTTTGCGTCGCCGTGGTTATAGCAAAGAATCAATCTCGGCCATTAAGAAGGCCTATAAGATTATCTATCGCCAAGGGCTGACAGTGGAAGAGGCGTTGGTGCAGCTACGTATTTTAGCCGAGGACGCCCCCGAGGTGAATGTCTACATCGAGTCGTTAGAGAGTTCTACCCGCGGTATTGTTCGCTAATGGAACAGCAGCTTGCGCCATTGCGAATTGGTATGGTGGTTGGCGAGGCATCTGGAGATATTCTTGGTGCCAGCCTGATCAAACAATTGAAAAAGCAATATGGCAACATTGAGTTTGAGGGCATCGGTGGCCCTCTGATGATTGCAGAGGGCTTTAACTCACACTATCAAATGGACCGTTTGTCGGTGATGGGAATAGTCGAGCCTCTCAAGCGATTACCTGAGTTAATATCGATGCGCTCAGGTATTATCAGACACTTTAAAAACACGCCCCCAGATTTGTTTCTTGGCATCGATGCGCCGGATTTTAATCTTACCATCGAATTGAAACTGCGTGAGGCCGGTATTAAAACGGCTCACTATGTCAGCCCCTCTATTTGGGCGTGGCGCCAGAAACGCGTCTTTAAGGTCAAGAAAGCAGTCGATATGATGCTAACACTGCTACCTTTCGAGGCAGATTTTTACCGGCGCTTTGAAATACCGGTGACTTTTGTTGGCCACCCTTTGGCGGATCAGCTGCCTATGCAGCCAGACACCAGCGGCGCCAGGGCACGGTTGTCGCTCGACGACAGTGCCCGAGTGTTATGCCTAATGCCAGGCAGTCGCGGTTCTGAAATTAAGCATTTGGGGCCGCTGTTTTTGCAGGTTGCGCTGCGTATTCAGCAGCAAATACCGGCATTGAAATTGGTCTTGCCGACGGCAAATGCGGCACGAAAAGAACAGTTGATAGCAATCATTGATGGTCTTGACGAGGCTGAGAAACAGCGAATCAACGAGATGTTACTGTTATTAGACGGAGACTCTCATACCGCTATGGAGGCATCGGATGCCGTCTTGCTGGCCTCTGGTACTACCGCTCTGGAAGCGATGCTACTGAAGAAGCCGATGGTGGTAAGCTACCGTCTGGGGAAATATTCATACGCTCTGTTCAGTCGTATGATTAAATTGGATTATTTCTCGCTGCCTAATTTGCTGGCTAATAAAATGTTAGTCCCTGAGGCCATCCAAGATGATGCCAATGTCGAAAACCTTACCCAGCTAACCCTGCAACGATTGGATGGTTCAATGGATGTTGATATTTTGGCGGCAGAGTTTACTGACTACCATCAGCAGCTAAAACAACAGGCCAGTGAAAAAGCAGCAACCGCTCTTCTGGCCCTTATTGAAGGCTAGAAAATGCAATCTGACTTGTTTGAATCTGTTGTCGCTCAAGGTGGCGGTGTGTTGATCGCCGGTGTTGATGAGGTAGGGCGAGGACCACTGGCAGGTGATGTGGTCACCGCAGCGGTTATTCTTGACCCTGCCAAGCCAATAGTCGGTCTTAATGACTCCAAGAAGCTCACTGAAAAAAAGCGCGAATCGCTGTTCGATGAGATTCAGCAAAAGGCTTTATGCTGGTCGGTAGGTCGAGCCTCGGTTGCCGAGATTGATCAACTGAATATTTTGCAGGCAACAATGCTGGCGATGACCAGAGCGGTAGAGGGTTTGGCCATTGAACCAGGCAAGGTGCTGGTCGACGGTAATCGTACGCCAGTATGGCGTTATGATAGCGAGGCGATTGTAAAAGGCGATGGCAAAGTGGCTGAAATCAGCGCTGCTTCTATTATAGCCAAGGTGACGCGAGACCGAGAGATGGTCGCGCTTGATCGTCGCCACCCTGAGTACGGTTTTGCCGGCCACAAGGGGTATCCGACAAAACAGCATTTGCAAGCGATTGCCGATCATGGTGTATTGGTAGAGCATCGTCGCTCATTTGGCCCTGTTCAACGGGCTCTTCAAAACAGTTAACACCGGAACGGTTAATGACCCAGTTTGTTCATCTTCGACTACATACAGAATACTCTCTGATCGACGGATTAGTCCGCTTAAAACCCCTGGTCGCCAAGGTGGCGCAAATGGGCATGCCGGCGGTTGCCGTTACTGATCATTGTAATTTTTACTGCCTGGTAAAGTTTCAAAAGGCGGCTCAAGCAAGCGGCGTTAAGCCGATTTATGGCTGTGATTTTTATGTTCGCTCGCCGGATGGCAGCGAACCGAGTTTGCTCACACTGTTTGCTCGTAATAACACGGGTTATCGTAACATCACCGAACTTATCTCGCTGGCCTATCAGCAGGGTCAGGACCGTGATATTGCCGTTATTGAGCGTGAATGGCTGGAGTTTTATCACGAGGGGATTATTGCCTTGAGTGGTAGTCGTTTCGGCGATGTCGGTCGCTCGATCCTGGCCGGCGATCTTGAGTTGGCAGCACAGCAGGCTCGCTACTGGCAAAACTTATACCCGGATAGCTATTACCTAGAACTCCATCGCACCGGGCGCGCCGGTGACGAGGAGCATGTTCATGGTGCGGTTGAGCTTGCTCGTGCTAACGGTATTCCTGTGGTGGCTACCAACGATGTGCGCTTTATTGATGCGGATGACTTTGAGGCACACGAGTCCAGAGTCTGTATTTATGACCAGGTGCAAATAGAAGATCCGAAGCGTGAGCGTCTGTATAGTGCCGAACAGTATTTACGTAGCGCTGAAGAGATGCAGGCTTTGTTTGCCGATATTCCCAGCGCTATTACTAACTCTGTCGAGATTGCCAAGCGCTGTACGGCCGAGGCGGCGCTCGGCACCTACTTTTTGCCGGAGTATCCGATTCCAAGAGGGGATGCCACCGATACCTTCTTCCGCAAAATTTGTTACGAGGGTTTGGAGGAGCGTTTAGAGTTTCTATTTGATACCTCGGTTGAGGGCTTTGACAAAACCCGGCTTAAGTATGAAGAGCGGCTGCGTTTCGAGCTCGATATTATTCTGCAGATGGGCTTTCCCGGTTATTTCTTAATTGTTATGGACTTCATTCAATGGGGTAAAGACCATGGTATTCCGGTTGGCCCTGGGCGGGGTTCTGGTGCCGGTTCATTAGTGGCTTACGCGTTAAAGATTACCGATTTGGACCCCCTGGAATATGAATTGCTGTTTGAGCGATTCTTGAACCCTGAACGGGTATCGATGCCCGATTTCGATGTCGATTTTTGTATGGATAACCGCGACAAGGTTATCTCATACGTGGCCGATAACTATGGCCGTAACGCGGTCAGCCAGATTATTACCTTTGGCACGATGGCGGCTAAGGCCGTGGTGCGAGATGTGGCGCGAATTCAGGGCAAGCCCTATGGCTTGGCGGATAAGCTATCAAAGCTTATTCCCTTTGAAGTGGGGATGACGCTAAGCAAGGCATTTGAGCAAGAGGAATCGCTGCGGGATTTTGTCGATACCGATAGCTCAGCTGGCGAAATATGGTCGATGGCTAAGCAGCTTGAGGGAACCATACGCGGTGTCGGTAAACACGCTGGTGGCGTGGTTATTGCGCCGACGAAATTGACTGATTTTTCGCCACTTTACTGTGATGAAGATGGCAATGGCCTGGTCACGCAATATGACAAGGGTGATGTAGAAGACGCCGGTCTGGTCAAGTTTGACTTCCTCGGTTTGCGGACGCTGACGATAGTCGATTGGGCGGTGAAGATGATCGACCCAAAATTGGCGAGAGAGGGCAAAGACCCCCTCGATATCATGGCGATACCGCTCGAGGATAAAGACACGTTTGAGTTGTTGATGCGAGCTGAGACGACGGCGGTATTCCAGCTAGAATCCCGCGGTATGAAAGATTTGATTAAGCGTTTGTTACCCGATTGCTTCGAGGATATTATCGCCTTGGTGGCGCTGTTTCGCCCCGGTCCATTGCAGTCAGGAATGGTGGATAACTTCATCAACCGTAAGCATGGGCGGGAGGAGATATCCTTTCCTGATGTGCAGTATCAGCACGAGTGTCTGGAGCCAATACTACGACCGACCTATGGCATTATCCTGTATCAAGAGCAGGTTATGCAGATCGCTCAGGAACTGGCTGGTTACAGCCTTGGTGGCGCCGATATGTTGCGTCGAGCCATGGGTAAGAAAAAGCCAGAGGAGATGGCAAAGCAGCGCGCAATTTTTGAGGAGGGCGCTGTAAAGAAAGAGATCGATGGCCACCTGGCGATGAAGATATTTGATCTGGTAGAAAAATTTGCCGGCTACGGTTTCAACAAATCGCACTCTGCCGCTTATGCTCTGGTGTCATATCAAACCTGCTGGTTGAAAACACATCACCCGTCAGAGTTTATGGCGGCTACGATGAGTTCGGAATTACAGAACACCGATAAAATCGTTATCTTCGTCGAAGAGTGTCGGCGGATGAATCAGGCGTTGATTTTGCCTGACGTCAACCTCGGCGATTATATGTTTACCGTCGATTTAGAGGGACGAATCGTCTATGGCCTTGGCGCTATTAAAGGTCTGGGCGAGGGGCCTGTCGAGAGCCTGCTGGAGGCGAGAAAAGACGGGCCGTTTAAGGACTTGTTCGATTTTTGCTCGCGAGTTGATTTGCGTAAAGTAAATAAGCGGGCACTGGAAGCATTGGTGCGCTCCGGTGCTTTCGATCAGCTGGGTGTCGATCGTCCAGTATTGATGGCTGCGTTACCCGAGGCGGTCAAAGCGGCTGAGCAGAGCAGAAACAATAGCGATGCCGGCATGATGGACTTGTTTGGTGATGTTGTCAGCAGCTCGACCACCGATGATCCCTATGGCGATTTCCGTAATGTCCGCCGTTGGACTGGCCGTGAGCGCTTGGATGGTGAGCGGGATACCTTGGGCCTGTATGTTACCGGTCACCCAATTGACGATTATGAAAAAGAAATTCGTCAGTTTGTACGTCAGCGAATCGTCGATTTAAGGCCTGAAAAACACCCGCAGTTTATTGCTGGCTTGATCGTCGACGTGCGAACAATGCGGAGTAAGAGAGGCGACAATATTGCCTTTGTTGTGCTCGATGATCGCAGCGCCCGAATCGAGGTGGCGGTATTCGCCGAGTGCTTTGCCGATTATCGCGAAAAGTTGGTCAAGGACAGCATTGTCGTGATTGAGGGTAATGTTAAGTATGACGACTATTCTGAGTCGCAAAAAGTCCAGGCTAAATCGGTGACAACCTTTTTCGAGGCACGACAGCAATACGCTAAAGGCGTACTGATTCAATGTGACGGACAAGACTTCCACCCAGGCTTTAGCAGTGAGCTAGAGGGTATTCTGAGTCATCGTGAGGATGGTCAGTCCTCGACAGATGGCAGCCCGGTGTTTATTGATTATCATCAGAGCGGTGCTCAGGCACGTTTGTCCTTGGCTGATACGTGGAAAGTCATCCCGGACGATGCCACGATGTTGCGGCTTGGCGAGCGCTTTGGTATGGATAATGTCAGTCTTTACTATGGCTAATCCTGCTCGATAAAAGTTAACTCTAGGTGAAATGTAAGCTAGTCTTGGGAGTGTTGTTTGTGTTCTATGAACACATGTGAGCGAGCACAAAAACGACAAAAAATCCCTGTGCCGGCGGTGTTTTACTATCGACTAGGCAGGGTTATTGCCGTATGGTTAGCATCACAAATTTTGGCTGTCATAGAGTGTTTTCACCTCTGTGACCAACGTTAGACAGTAGAAAGAAATACGATGAATCCAAATTATTTAGATTTTGAGCAGCCGATTGCTGAGCTAGAAGTGAAAATTGACGAGCTCAGTCTCGTCGGTGCCGATCACGATATCAATATCAGCGAACAGATCAATGCGCTGAAGGCTGAGAGCGATAAGCTCACCAAAGACATTTATTCTAAGTTGACCCCCTGGGATATCGTCAAGGTCGCGCGTCATCCGCAGCGCCCTTATACCAATGATTATATCCCGTTGATTTTCGAAGATTTTGACGAGCTTCATGGCGATCGACACTTCGGTGACGACAAGTCTATTATTGGTGGTTTAGCCCGTATCGATGGCCTCCCTGTTGTTGTTATTGGTCAGGAGAAAGGCCGTAGTGTTAAGGATAAGGTTGCCCGTAATTTCGGCATGCCCAAGCCTGAAGGTTATCGCAAGGCGCTGCGTTTGATGGAAATGGCCGAGCGTTTCAAATTGCCGGTGATTACCTTTATCGATACCCCGGGCGCCTATCCCGGTATCGATTCTGAAGAACGTGGTATCAGTGAGGCCATTGCCAAAAACTTGGAAATGATGTCCGATTTGGGTACGCCAATTATTAACGTGGTCATCGGTGAAGGCAGTTCAGGTGGCGCTTTGGGTATCGGCGTTGGTGATCATTTAGTTATGCTGCAATACGCCACCTATTTTGTTATCTCGCCTGAAGGTTGCGCTAACATCATCTGGAAAACCTCAGAGAAGGCGCCATTGGCTGCCGAGGCAATGGGTTTAACCTCCAGTATTCTAGAAGAGCTGGGTATTGTCGATGCAACCATCCCGGAGCCATTAGGTGGCGCTCACCGTGACCTGGAGCAGATGGCCGGCAATATTAAGCAGTATCTGGTTGATCAGTTGGCACTGTTGCAACAAAAGCCACTCGAGCAATTGCTTGAAGATCGCTATACCCGTCTGATGTCCTACGGCAACGATTAGTAACGGTACTTCGATGAATCAACTGCTGACGGATGATATTGAACAACAATGTCAGCAGTTGATTGACGCGCCCACCTGGTGGGTAGCGCTCAGCGGCGGAGTCGATTCCGTCGCCTTGCTTCACTCTCTCGCTCTATTTCTACAGCTGAGCCCTCAGCAAACAAAACCCCGCTTAGTCGCCATCCATATCAATCACGGTTTAAGTGCTAACGCCAGTCAGTGGCAGCAAGAGTGCGCCGATTTTTGTCGCCAGCTGGGCTGCGATCTGGTGATAGAAAGAGTCGATGTCATTAATCAAGGCAAGGGTGTTGAGGCCGAGGCAAGGGCGCAGCGCTATCGGGCGATAGCGCAACATTTGGCCGCTGAGGACGTTGTGTTTACCGGTCACCACTTGGATGATCAGGT
Source organism: Sinobacterium norvegicum (assembly GCF_923077115.1). Lineage (NCBI taxonomy): Bacteria > Pseudomonadati > Pseudomonadota > Gammaproteobacteria > Cellvibrionales > Spongiibacteraceae > Sinobacterium > Sinobacterium norvegicum. Next base: position 904,268 of record NZ_CAKLPX010000001.1, on the reverse strand, counting down.
TGAAACCTTGTTTCTAAGGTTGATGCGGGGCGCAGGTCTATTAGGCTTGCAGGGTGTAAAGCGTGATGGTGTTGTATTTGGTTGCAGGGTGGTACGGTTGTTGTTGTCGGTGCCGAGGGCGGATATCGAAGACTATGCCTGCCATCATCAGCTTGAGTGGGTGGACGATGAGAGCAATAACGACCCGCGTTTTGACCGTAATTTTCTTCGTCACCAAGTGTTGCCATTGCTGAGTAATAGATGGCCGAGATATCGTGCTGCTGTTGATAGGGCTGTTCAGTGGTTGTCTGAGGCAGACCATGCGCTTCAGGAATATAGCCAGCAAGACTTGCAGGTGCTGGCCGGTAAGGATCGCTGGGGGGGGTATCTTCTGTTGTCGCCACTGATCGAGATGTCGCAGGTCAGGCAAAAAACGGTATTGCGCTACTGGTTGGCAGGCCATAATTGTCGATTATCCTCGGCGGTGGAATTCGACGCTATCGTAGCTCAGCTTGCAAGGGTAAAGAGTGGAGCAGAGCTTTATCGTGGTGACTATAGGTTGATGGCGTTTGCCGATAAGCTGTATCTTGTTGATCGAAATGATAGTGAGTGCGTTGATTATAGCTACGGCGTCGACTGCTTGCCGATGACGTTGGAAACGCCTGGTGGTCGGCTGGTATTTACCGAACCCAGTGATGATGTTGAGGAGGGCTTGCTTGTTGCGGCACCGTTGCCGTTGCGGGTGGCGGGGCGCGACCTCGGTCAGTCTGTCAGGCCGATAGGGCGTGGCGGCAGTCGCAGTGTCAAAAAGGTGTTGCAGGAGCATAAAGTACCCAATTGGTATCGACAAACCCTTCCGATGATCTATGCTGCCAATCAGGTGGTTGCTGTTGCCGACTGTGTTGCGTGTGAACATGACTTGCCAGCCGATTCAGCCTTTGTTGTTCGCTGGCAACCGGCGAGTTTCTCGCCGTTTTACGAGTCGTAATAGACGGTATTACCTATTTGAGCATGGGATTGCTTTCTGGTAGACTGCACGCCCATATTTACTGGGCCATATTTGGCCTCTTTCCTCGGTTTTTTTTCGCTGAAAAGGCTTTGCATGACCCATTATATTTTTGTTACTGGCGGTGTTGTTTCTTCTCTGGGTAAGGGTGTGGCTTCCGCCTCTCTTGCTGCCGTACTTGAGGCCCGTGGCCTCAATGTAACGATGCTAAAGTTAGACCCTTATATCAACGTAGACCCCGGTACGATGAGCCCTATCCAGCACGGTGAGGTTTTTGTCACCGATGATGGCGCTGAAACCGACCTCGATCTGGGGCACTACGAACGTTTTATTCGCACCACCATGACCCGTCGTAATAACTTTACCACCGGCCGCGTCTACGAGACCGTGTTGCGTAAAGAGCGTCGTGGTGATTATTTGGGTGGGACGGTACAGGTTATTCCTCACATCACCGATGAAATCAAGCGTCGTGTTATTGAAGGCGCTGCTGGGGCTGATGTTGCTCTGGTCGAAATTGGTGGTACTGTCGGTGATATTGAATCACAGCCATTTCTTGAGGCCATTCGTCAACTAAAGGTTGAGCTCGGCTCTAACCGTGCTCTGTTTATGCACCTGACGCTGGTGCCCTATATTAAGACCGCCGGTGAAACCAAGACCAAACCAACGCAGCACTCTGTCAAAGAGATGCGCTCTATCGGTATTCAGCCCGACATTCTTGTCTGTCGCTCTGAGGTGGAGATCGATGAGGCTTCCCGTCGTAAGATCGCTTTGTTTACCAACGTCGAAGAGCGTGCTGTTATCTCAATGGCCGACGCCAAAACCATTCACAGCATTCCTCGTACGCTTTCTGAATCAGGCTTGGATGCGATTGTTGTCGAGAAATTTGGACTCGAGTGTGGCATCCCTGATTTCTCTGAGTGGGATGCGGTTGTCGAGGCTGAACTGAACCCTGAGGGTGAGGTGACTATTGCCATGGTCGGCAAGTATATGGAATTACTCGATGCATATAAGTCGCTGATTGAGGCGATTAAGCATGCGGGTATTAAGCACCGAGTGAAGGTTAACATAGACTATATTGACTCAGAATCTATTGAACGTGACGGTACCGCTGCATTAGAGGGTAAGGATGCGATTCTGGTCCCCGGTGGCTTTGGTGACCGTGGTGTCGAAGGTAAGATCCGCACCGTGCAGTTTGCCCGCGAAAACAAAATTCCCTACCTCGGCATTTGCCTTGGCATGCAGTCGGCGGTTATTGAGTTTGCCCGAAATGTGGTGGGACTTGACGGCGCTCACAGTACAGAATTTGATGTTAAGACGCCGCATCCTGTTGTCGCCATGATTACCGAGTGGGTGAATAACGATGGCGCCACCGAAACCCGCGATGAAAACTCTGACCTTGGCGGCACGATGCGTCTAGGTGGGCAGGAATGCCGTTTGGCCAATGGCTCACTGTCACAAGAGACCTATGGCAAAGACCTTATTCTTGAACGTCACCGTCACCGCTATGAGGTGAACAATAACTTTGTCGATCGTCTGCAGAAGGCAGGTTTACGTATCGGCGGTTGGTCTGCCGATGATAGCTTGGTTGAAATTGTTGAAGTACCCGATCATCCATGGTTTGTTGCCTGTCAATTTCACCCTGAGTTTACATCGACACCCCGCGACGGCCATCCGTTGTTTGAGGGCTTTATCGGTGCCGCAGTAAAGCAGGCTAAATAACGGTGGGGAGTTCAAATATGTTACAGCAACAGCGTGTGATTGAAGTTGGTGATATTAAGATATCCAACGAACTGCCTTTTGTTCTTTTTGGCGGCATGAATGTATTAGAGTCTCGTGATTTGGCAATGCAGATTGCTGAACACTATGTTGAGGTCTGTGCAAAACTCAATATTCCCTATGTTTTTAAGGCCTCGTTTGATAAGGCTAACCGGTCATCGATTAATTCTTATCGCGGCCCGGGTATGGAAGAGGGTTTAAAGATATTTGAAGAGATAAAAAAAACCTTCAATGTCCCCATTATCACCGATGTTCATGAGCCTCATCAGGCAGCCCCTGTTGCCGAGGTCTGCGATATTATCCAATTACCTGCTTTCTTGTCCCGCCAGACTGATTTAGTGCAGGCGATGGCCAATACCAATGCGGTTATTAATATTAAGAAGGCGCAGTTTTTGGCGCCCCATGAAATGCAGCACATTGTAACTAAGTGTGTTGAGGCGGGTAATGATGATCTTATTATCTGCGAGCGTGGCAGCTGCTTTGGTTACAACAATTTGATTGTCGATATGTTGGGCTTTAGCCAGATGAAGGCGACGGGCTTCCCGGTATTTTTCGATGTCACCCATGCCTTGCAGACCCCCGGTGGGCGAGCAGACAGTGCCGGCGGTCGTCGCCAGCAGGTTGTTGAGTTGGGTAAGGCGGGTATGAGCCAAGGCTTGGCCGGTCTCTTCCTTGAGGCTCACCCTGACCCCAGTGTTGCCAAGTGCGATGGCCCCTGTGCCCTGCCGCTGGATAAGTTGGAGCCATTCCTGGCCCAGATGAAGGCTGTCGATGAATTAGTTAAGGGCTTTGAGCCGCTGATTATCGAGTAATAAATTAACAAATAGGGCGCGCCATCAGGCGCGTTTATTATAAAAACTCACTTAAGTGGAGTACTTTGATGAGCACAATTGCCGATATCAAGGCCTTTGAGGTTTTGGATTCTCGCGGTAACCCGACTGTTGAAGCGGATGTTATTCTTTCTAGTGGTGCTATTGGTAGCGCCTGCGCTCCCTCCGGTGCATCGACCGGTTCGCGTGAAGCGTTAGAATTGCGTGATGGCGACAAGTCTCGCTATTTGGGTAAGGGTGTTTTAAAGGCCGTTGCCAACATTAATACCACCATCAAATCACTGTTGGTTGGCAAAGAGGCTGAAAATCAGCGCGAGCTGGATCAGTTGATGATCGATGCCGATGGCACCGAAAACAAAGAAGTATTAGGCGCCAACGCTATTCTGGCCGTTTCCTTGGCCTTAGCCAAGGCGGTTGCCGCTGATAAGGGCATTCCTCTCTATCAGTATATTGCTCAGGTTAATGGCAGCGAAGGCAGCTACACCATGCCGGTGCCGATGATGAATATCATCAACGGCGGTGAGCACGCCGATAACAACGTCGATATCCAAGAGTTTATGATTCAGCCCGTGTCTGCCGGTAGCTTTGCCGAAGCACTGCGTCAGGGTGCTGAAATATTCCACGCCTTGAAAAAGGTCTTGTCAGCTCGTGGTTTAAATACCGCTGTTGGTGATGAGGGTGGTTTCGCACCGAACCTGCCTTCAAACGAAGCGGCGCTTGAGGCTATTGCCGAAGCCGTTGCTAACGCGGGTTATAAGTTGGGCACCGACATCACGTTGGCGCTGGACTGTGCTTCATCTGAGTTCTATAAAGATGGAAATTATGATTTGGCCGGTGAAGGCAAGAAATTCACGCCAGCTGAGTTTGCCGTTTACCTAGATCAGTTGGTCGATAAATACCCCATTCTATCGGTTGAAGATGGTATGGATGAGAGTGACTGGGAAGGCTGGGCTGAGCACACCCGCTTATCCGGCCATAAGACGCAGTTGGTGGGTGATGACTTGTTCGTGACCAATACCAAGATTTTGCAGCGAGGCATTGATCAGAATATTGCCAACTCAATCTTGATTAAGTTTAATCAGATTGGTTCGCTGTCTGAAACCTTGGATGCAATCAGCCTTGCTCAGGCTGCTGGCTATACCGCTGTGATTTCACATCGCTCGGGAGAGACGGAAGATACGACTATTGCTGATTTGGCTGTGGCCACCAGTGCAGGTCAAATCAAGACCGGTTCACTGTGCCGCTCAGACCGCGTTGCTAAGTATAATCGTTTGCTGCGTATTGAAGCTGAGCTTGGTGACAAGGTTAGCTATCGTGGTCGCGCTGAATTCAAGTCGTAATTTAGGCTTGTTTTACCGACACACCGCTGTGTGTCGGTATGTTTTTCCCTCCTAGTTTGCTACATTAGAAATACTCTTCTTTTCATTCTTTTTGTAGGAACTTTTTGCATTTCTCATGCGTTTCTTATTGCTCGTTTTATTCGTTATTGCTGTGATGCTCCAGTATCGACTTTGGGTCGGTCCGGGTAGTCTTGCCCAGGTGTCTGTTTTAGAAGAGCAAATAGGTCAAATGTCAGTGGTTAATCTACGTCATCAAGAGCGTAATAGGTTGATGTCTGCGCAGATCAAGGGGCTGAAGACAGGGCTTAATACAGTGGAAGAAAAAGCGCGAATGGAACTGGGGATGATCAAACAAGGCGAAACGTTTTATTGGTTCGTCGACAGCAAGAAGTAATTAAACATGTCTCACACCTTATCTGATGAACACTCTTCGACAATGCAAGGTTTTTGGTTTGTCATACCCGCTGCTGGAGTAGGCAGTCGCTTTGGTGCAGAAATACCTAAGCAATATTGTAAGATAAACGGCCAAACAGTTATTGAACACAGCATATCGGCGCTGTTAACTTTTCAGCCGGAGGCATCGGTGCTGGTTGCAGTGGCTAAGGGCGATCACTGGTGGCCAAGTTTAGCCATTGCCAGTGACCCAAGGGTTATTACCGTCGAAGGCGGGGACGAACGTGCCGATTCTGTTTTAAACGCACTGATTGCCCTGCAATATCGTGCCAGCTATAACGATTGGGTCTTGGTGCATGATGCTGCCAGGCCCTGTATTTCACAGCTGTCGCTAGGCAGGCTAGCGAATCAGCTGGCGGGGAACAAAGTCGGTGGTCTTTTGGCTGTTCCTGTTGCTGATACCTTGAAGAAAGCAGGGGATAATCAGACCGTTGAAAATACGGTTGATCGACGTGGTTTATGGGCGGCTCAGACCCCTCAGATGTTCCGTTATGGGCTGTTAAAGCAGGCTATGGAACAGGCTGTCAGTGCAGGTGAGGTTATTACCGATGAGGCATCAGCGATAGAATACAGTGGTGAAAAATCCATATTGGTTGAGGGTGATGGCTGCAATATTAAGATTACTCGTCCGGCGGATCTATCGTTGGCGGCATACTATTTAAACCGGGGAGAGGCTGAATGACAATGAGAATTGGCCATGGCTACGATGTCCATCGCTTTTGTCATGGCGATCAGGTAATTATTGGCGGCGTTGCTATTCCCCATAATCAATCATTGGAGGCGCACTCGGATGGCGATGTATTGATACACGCTCTGTGTGACGCCCTGCTGGGTGCTGCAGCAATGGGTGATATTGGTAAGCATTTCCCCGATACCGATCCAAACTACAGCGGGGTGGATAGCCGCGAGCTGCTACGCCACGTCTGTCAGCTATTAGCAAATAAAGGGTTTGTACTAGGCAATGCTGATATGACAATTGTGGCGCAGACGCCCAAGATGTCGCCTCATATTGAGATGATGCGCCGTTGTTTGGCGGAAGACCTCAATACCGAAATCGAAAATATTAATGTAAAGGCAACCACCACAGAGAAGCTCGGTTTTGCGGGGCGTAAAGAGGGTATAGCAGCTCACAGCGTGGTGTTGATTAACAAGGTTTCGAGGCATGGATAATCCGCTCATTGATTTTAGCCAAGCATTTGAATTTGCCTATGGTGGGCCCTCGATAAACGGTGATTTCAAATCGACGTTTGAAGATTTTATCGTCGAAGAGGAGCTCGGTTATGAACTCAGTGGCGAGGGAGAGCATTTATATTTATATATTCAAAAGCGCAATCAAAACACTGGCTTCTTACAGCAACGTTTAGCGGAATACTTCTCGGTGCCTGAGAAACAGGTGAGTTATTGTGGCTTAAAAGACCGTCATGCGGTGACTAGGCAGTGGTTTGGTATTCATCTGCCGGGTAAATATGATGTTGATTTAAGCCATTTCGCAGACGATGATACTGCGATACTAAAGGCGAGGCGGCACAATAAAAAACTTCGAATAGGCGCCCATCAGTGTAATCGTTTCATTATTCGCCTTCGCAACATCAGTGGTGATTTGGTGCGGCTGGAGCAACAGTTATCGACCATTGCTAATTGCGGTGTTCCGAATTATTTTGGTGCCCAGCGTTTTGGTCGCGATCGTGGTAATTTGCCTTTGGCGGTGGACTTATTTGCCGGCAAGAAACTTAAGCGTAGATTGCGCTCGTTGGCTATTTCATCGGCCCGTTCGTATCTCTTTAATTTGGTGCTCAGTGAGCGAGTTCGTTTGAATAATTGGCGTCAGTGGCAGGATGGGGATGTAGCATCGCTGGCAGGTTCTAACAGTTTCTTTGTTCCCGAGCGGCTAGATGATACTCTTTTAGCGCGGCTTGACAGCCATGATGTTGAGTTGTCTGCACCGCTGTGGGGGCGCGGTAGCAACCCCGCCAGTGGTAAGGTGGCAGAGTGGGAGCAAGCGGTTGTGGCTCCTTATGGTTTGTTGACAGCGGGGTTAGAAAAAATAGGCCTTGAACAGCAGCGTCGCGCAATGACTATGGTTGCTCAACAGCTCACATGGTCGATAGAGGGGCAGGATCTAACTTTATCGTTTAGTCTTGAATCGGGCTGCTTCGCGACCGCCTTGATACGAGAGCTGTTGGTTTCAGCTAAACCACTGTAGATAAAAATAATAGTTTAGGGAGTATAGCTCTGTTGGATTTAACCGGTATTGGTATGACATCGCAGCGTACACGTGAGCGGCTGATAGGCCGTTTGATGGAGCGGGGAATTAGCGATGAGGCTGTGCTCGATGTGATACGGAACACGCCACGACATATTTTTCTCGATGAGGCGCTGGCTCACAGGGCCTATGAGGATACGGCATTGCCTATCGGTTTTAGTCAGACCTTATCCCAGCCTTATATTGTCGCGAGAATGACCGAATTACTGCTTGAGCGAGGTCGGCCGAAAAAAGTGTTGGAGATTGGCACAGGCTCGGGTTATCAGTGTGCTGTATTGGCGCAGCTTGCCGACCAAGTCTTCAGTGTTGAGCGTATAAGACCATTACAACAGAAGGCGAGGCAGAGGCTCAATTTATTGAAGTTGCACAATGTTCGTTTTAAGCACGCTGATGGGGGCTTTGGTTGGCAGGAAAACGGCCCCTACGATGCTATCTTGTCGGCAGCGGCACCAGAGGCTGTGCCGGAAGAGTTAACCAACCAACTGGCTGTTGGTGGGCGGTTGTTAATGCCGGTGGGTGACCAGCAAACACAGCAATTAATTATGATTGAACGTACAGAGGATGGCCTGGAACAGCAGGTTGTTGAGGCCGTGCGTTTTGTACCGTTATTAGCCGGTGTGCTGAGCTAGCGTCGAGGAATGGGAAGTATGAGAGACACTTTGTTGACGCTTTTACGAGGCATGGCAATGGGTGCTGCTGATGTCGTGCCAGGCGTTTCTGGCGGCACAATCGCTTTCATTACTGGAATTTACCCAAAGCTACTGCAGAGTCTGAGTCGGTTCGATCTACAGTTAGTGTCTATTGTCCGCCTGCAAGGTATCAAGGCAGCTTGGCAGTATATTAACGGTGGTTTTCTGTTGGCGTTGTTCTCCGGCATTGGTATCAGCATATTATCTCTCGCCCGATTCATCAGCTATATGATGGAGCATCAGCCGCTGTTGCTCTGGTCTTTCTTCTTTGGTTTGATACTGGCCTCCAGCCTATTTATCGCCCGGCAAATAACACGCTGGAGTGCTGCGAATATTATATTGGCCTTTACAGGTATTGTTGTTGCGATTGTCATTTCTCAACTGCGCCCAGTTGAAGTGCAGGCGTGTATGGGGTTTATTTTTATTGCCGGGGCCATCGCAATCACTGCGATGATACTACCCGGCATATCGGGCAGTTTTATTCTGCTATTGCTTGGTGTATACGGCCAAGTGCTGGGGGCGGTAAAGACCTTCGATCTGACGTTATTACTGTACTTTATGTCTGGTTGTATTATCGGACTGTTAAGTTTTGTGAAACTTCTCAATTGGTTGCTTGATCGTTTTTATCAGCCAGTGCTCTCTGTGTTGATGGGTTTTGTCACTGGTTCGTTGGTAATGGTGTGGCCTTGGAAACAGGTGGTCAGTACTTACACCAGTAGTAGTGGTAGCGAGAAACCATTGGTGCAGCAACTCGTCACCCCCTTTGAGTATGAGCTAGCCACAGGGCAGTCGTCGCAACTCGTTGGTTGTATTGCCCTTATTGTGGTTGCTGTAGTTTTTGTGGTGGTGCTTGAAAAGCTTGGTGATCAATATAATGAGAGTGATGAGCAGAGTACCGATTCTCAAGTTGGGTAAAAGTAGAACTTTAGCGTAGGATAAGTCTCACGCGCTAGAACGATTTCATCTATTTTTCTGAGTTTCATATTGCAGTTGGGTATTTAATCGGAGGCGATTGGCGAAAAATTGTGATCTATTTATCATCTGTCGAGTTAAATATAACACTGTGATGGCGTTACGATTGATCGGTGTCACAGGGTTGATTTTCCTACTGAGTGGCTGCCTGGGCAACTCAGCAATCGTCCCTGTTTATAACAAATCTTTTTCAAAACAACCCTCGTCAAGCTACCATGTTGTGCACCGCGGTGAGACCTTGTATGCCATCGCTTTTCGCTATAATTTAAGCTTTAAACAACTGGCAACTGCTAATAATATCGACACCGATTACGTTATTTATCCCGGTCAAAAACTCCGTATAAGAAACGTAAATACAGCGTCAAAGTCGACGGTCAATAAGTCACCTACCGCGGTTAAAAAATCAGCCTCTGTTGCCAGTAAAAAAACGACTAAGGCCGGAGCGGCGAAAAAATATTCCGTTGTGAAAGTTGAAGATCACTGGGGTTGGCCAATTAAAGGAGGTATCTTAAAAAGCTACTCGACAAAAAACCCTCCACACAAGGGTGTTGATATTAAGGCGGCAATGGGGGATTCTGTAACTGCAGCTCGATCAGGAACTGTTGTTTATGCAGGTAATAGCCTTAGAGGATATGGCAATCTAATCATTGTTAAGCATGATGATATTTACCTCAGTGCTTATGGCTATAATAGTCGACTTCTTGTCAAAGAGGGGCAGTCGGTTAAAAAAGGGCAGAAAATAGCAGAGGCAGGTGCGAGTGCAGGTGGTGCAGTGCGGTTGCATTTTGAAATAAGAAGCAACGGGAAACCGGTAAACCCGCTCTATAAACTACCAAAGCGTTAATTAGGCTTGGACAACAATAAGAAAGAAGAATAAAAAAAGCATTATAAAAAGCAGTATGTTTTTCAAGCGCCACAGGAAGTGGAAAATCCAAAAATTAAATTTATTAAGGATTAGGGCTATGGAATTACAAGGAACTAACACTGTAGATGATAAGCAATTCGATGCCATGCTGGCAGTTGCTGAAACGACCAAGCGTAAGGTAAAAGCGAAGAAAACAACCGGTACTGCTAAGGTCGCCAAAAAAACAGCTGTCGCGACTAAGCCTAAGGCCGTCAAGAAAGTCGTGAAGAAAGCAGCCAAGAAGGCAACGACCGCGGCCAAGAAAAAGACAGCGGCCATCAAGCCGGCGGCGGCCAAGCCGACCACACCGAAGGCTCGCGCTGATAAGTCACTCGATGCTACTCAGTTATACCTTAATGAAATTGGTTTCTCCCCCCTGCTAACCCCGGAAGAAGAGGTTAAGTATGCGCGTATGGCGCTGCGAGGCGAAGAGGCTGGTCGAAAGCGTATGATTGAGAGTAATTTGCGTTTGGTTGTTAAAATATCGCGTCGCTATGTCAATAGAGGTCTAACCCTATTAGATTTAATCGAAGAGGGTAATCTTGGTTTAATTCGAGCAGTAGAAAAGTTTGATCCTGAGCGCGGTTTCCGTTTCTCGACGTATGCGACTTGGTGGATTAGACAGACTATTGAGCGGGCCATTATGAATCAAACCCGAACGATTCGCCTGCCGATACATGTTGTGAAGGAGTTGAATGTCTATTTGCGTGCAGCTCGCGAGCTGACCCAGAAGCTTGACCATGAGCCTTCTGCCGATGAGATTGCAGATCTACTTGATAAGCCGGTTGCCGATGTTAAGCGAATGCTGGGATTGAATGAGCGTGTGGCCTCTATCGACACGCCGCTGAGCCAGGATTCGGATACCTCATTGTTGGATACGATTCCCGATGCTCACGTTTCTGATCCTGCCGAGTTGCTGCAAGACACTGATATTAAGAATAGTATTGGTGATTGGTTGGATGAGTTGAGTGAGAAGCAGCGTGAGGTTTTAGCTCGCCGCTTTGGCCTGCGGGGGTATGAGTGCAGTACTCTTGAAGAGGTGGGGCGTGAAATTGGTTTAACCCGTGAGCGAGTGCGTCAAATTCAAGTTGAAGCCTTGAAACGATTGCGCGATATCCTCGAAACACAGGGCTTATCGGGGCATTCGATCTTTAGTTGAATAGAAAGCGTTTGGGCACAAAAAAACCGAGTATAACTCGGTTTTTTTATGCCTGATAAACGCCGCCAACCAATGATATAGGGATGGCGTCGATTTTATCGTTCTAGGTGTTGCAGCTTATCAGCCACTCCAGCCCATTCTTCGGCATCTGCAGGGGCTTCCTTCATCTCAGTGATGTTAGGCCACACGTCTGCTAATTCAGCATTGAGTTCCAAGAAGACTTGCTGATCTTCGGGTAATTCATCCTCAGAATAAATAGCATCTACCGGGCATTCTGGTTCACACAATGCACAATCGATACATTCGTCTGGATGAATGACCAAAAAGTTCGGGCCTTCATAAAAACAATCTACAGGGCATACTTCTACGCAATCAGTATGCTTACACTTAATACAGTTCTCGCCGACAATGAATGTCATTTGTTAGCCTCTCTCCAACTTAGCTGAGCTAATTTTGCGCGCTATGTTACACAGTTTTGACAAGCAGCGCCATTTCTTGGTCGTAAAAAATACCGTCAGGAATTATTATTCCTGTTTACGATTGTTTGACCTGATCTTGAAGTTGATATAACAACGACAAAGCTTCTCGAGGCGAAAGCCCGTCAATATCAAGGTCGGCGATCTGATCAACAGCTGGATGGGGTTCGTAGCTATTAAAAAGATCGTTTTGTATTGGTGTACTGCTCTTTATCGGCGGTATTACAATAACAGGCTCATTTATAACATGAGAACTTGGCTTTGTCGCCTCACCGTTTTCAAGCTGTTGAAGTTTTTCCCCCGCTTGGGCGATAACATCCTGGGGGATGCCGGCAAGTTTTGCCACCTGCAGGCCATAGCTTTTACTGGCGGGGCCCTCTTGAATGCTGTGCAGGAAGACAATGTGATCGTTAAATTCGGTGGCGTCGAGGTGAATGTTGTGGACGCTGGGGATTTGCTCGTCAAGTACCGTCAGTTCGAAATAGTGAGTGGCAAACAGAGTAAAAGCGCTGCTACGACTGGCGAGATAGTTGGCGCAGGCCCAGGCCAGCGATAAACCATCGAAGGTGCTGGTGCCACGTCCCACCTCATCCATCAAGACCAGGCTTTTTGCTGTGGCGTTGTTCAATATATTGGCGGTTTCTGTCATCTCGACCATAAACGTCGAGCGGCCGCCGGCCAAATCATCGGCCGAGCCAATACGAGTAAATATTTGGTCGACAATACCAATGGTGGCTGAGGCCGCGGGTACAAAGCTGCCGACATGGGCAAGCAGGGTAATCAGTGCCGCCTGGCGCATATAGGTCGATTTACCGCCCATATTCGGGCCGGTAATAATCAGCATCCGACGGTCGTCGTTGAAACTTAAGTCGTTGGCGATAAAGGGCTCTGTGAGCACCTGTTCGACCACTAAGTGCCGCCCCTGTTCGATATCGATGCCGGGCTCTGGGCTCAGCGCCGGTTTAATCAAGCGCAGGGTTTCGCTGCGCTCGGCAAAGTTGGTGAGCACATCGAGCTGAGAAATCGCCTGTGAGCACTGCTGCAGGGTAATCAGCTGTTGATTCAATGTCTCGATGATGTCGTCATAGAGCGACTTTTCTCGCGCCAGGGCACGGCTCTTGGCACTGAGGGCCTTGTCCTCAAACTCTTTTAACTCAGGGGTGATAAAGCGTTCGGCATTTTTCAGTGTCTGTCGGCGAAGGTATTCAACCGGTGCCTTGTCAGACTGACTACGGCTTATCTCTATGTAGTAACCGTGTACTCGATTAAAACCCACTTTAAGAGTGCTGATCCCTGTCTTTTCACGCTCCCGAGTCTCCAGCTGAACCAGGTAGTCGCCGGCGTTGGTACTGATATCGCGCAATTCGTCGAGTTCTGCGTCGTAACCGGGGGCAATGACGCCACCGTCGCGAATCACCGAGGGCGGGTTGTCGATAATCGCTTCACTTAATAGCGTGCTGATCTCCGGCAGCGGCTGTGCTTGCTTGGCTAGCTCACTGATCAGCGAGCTGTTCAGCTGGCTGAGTTGTTGTTCGATGGCTGGCAGGGTTTGTAACGACATTTTCAGCCGTGATAAATCACGTGGGCGGGCTGACCGCAGGGCGACACGGGCAAGAATCCGCTCCATATCGCCGATACACTTGAGTTCCTGCTGCAGTGGCTCAAAGTGGTAATCAGTCAGCAGCGCAGTAATCGCATCTTGGCGATTTTCGAGTTGCTCAATACTGGTCAGCGGCCGATTGAGCCAGCGCTGCAGCAGTCGACTGCCCATGGCTGTTTTACAGCTGTCCATAACGGCCATTAAGGTATTGTCGCGGCCACCGCTAAGATTGGTGTCGATCTCTAGGTTGCGGCGGGTGGCAGCATCGAGGCTGACACTGTCTTCCGGTTGCTCGACGGTCAGCGATTGAATATGAGGTAGGGCAGAGCGTTGAGTGTCTTTGGCGTAGTCAAACAAACAGCCGGCGGCACTGATCGCCGTGGTTAGATGTTGGCAGCCAAAGCCATTTAAGTCCTTGGTTTTAAATTGTTTGATCAGGGTTTCAAAGCAGGTTTCGGGTTCGAACTCCCACGGGGCACGCCGCCGCAGGCCACCGCAGCCAGCGAGTAACTCAGCGTTGACGTTGGCCTCGTTATAGAGTGTCTCCGCCGGTGCTAAACGCTGTAGCTCGCTTTTGAGGGTTTCCTCGCTAGAGACCTCGGTCAATTGGAAACGGCCGCTGCCTATGTCGAGCACGGCGATACCGTATTTATCGTTGGCGAAATCGATCGCCGCCAATAAGCTTTCACGGCGCTCTTCCAATAACGCCTCGTCGCTGATAGTACCAGGGGTAATGACGCGCACGACCTGGCGTTCAACAGGGCCTTTGCTGGTGGCGGGGTCGCCAATCTGTTCGCACAGAGCGACCGAGACCCCGACTTTAACCAGCTTGGCAAGATAGCCGTCGGCACTGTGGAATGGGATGCCGCACATGGGGATTGGCTCGCCATTGGCCTTGCCGCGTGCGGTCAACGTGATATCGAGTAATTCCGCCGCTTTTTTCGCGTCATCGTGAAAAAGCTCATAGAAATCCCCCATGCGATAAAACACCAGATCGTCAGGGTGCTGTGCCTTGATGCGTAAATACTGTTGCATCATGGGGGTGTGAGTGCTTTCTGATGCCTTTGTTTTTGTTGGCGTTCTTTTCATTTTTTCCATATAAGTATTTAAAAACAGTTGGTTAGGTTTTTTGTGAGTCCGGCTGAACTCAAAGTGGTCCAATGGGGGGGCTAAAAAGTTACACTTTTTTGCTGAAATCCTTGCTGCGTATAGAGTGTAGATGTGTCGTAAGGATGGCCACTCAGACACTGTTGATTCGATAACCTTTAAGAATATCAGACCAATGATTAAACCACTATCAGCAAGAGCGATTGAGACCATGAAACCTGGCAGTCCGGTCATGTTGGATTCTTGAGAAAATACTGGATTGTGGGTGAAATGTGCGAACGGGTGTACTAAGACATTTTTCTATCGTTACAGAAGCCCTGAGACTGAAAAGCTGACTCAGTTGAAAATAGGGAACTATCTCCAGCTTCAGTTTGGCTGAAGCTCGGGTAAAACTTGAAGAGTTAAAAATTCTGCGAAAATCTGGTGTATGCCCAAAGGCTCAGTTTCGTCAATAACTATCGGATAGAGGCGGCTCGCCGTATATTGCTGGATCCCGACACTTCGAATATGCCCATCGTAGAACTGGCCATTGAAGTGGGTTTCAAGTCGAAATCCAGCTTCTATGACGCTTTCAAACGTGCCACCAATATGACGCCCACCCAGTTCAAGCGAGGGATGGAACAATCCTCTGCCGCGGATGACGGCGTAAAATAACCCGAGTTTTCTGTACGTTTTTTAAGCGGTCGTGCCAAGTCAGCGATGACTAGGCTCACCTTTTAATGGTGGCTGCTCTATTCTGCGGTTTGTTTTCCGGACGGAGTCCAGATATAGAGAAAATATTGATAAATAAGGTACGGGCAAGTTTGCCCGGATACATTGGCCGTCAAAAAGCTGGAAAATACCTGTCAGATAAGAACACTTTCCCCGTTCGAGAGTTATGGGATAGAGCGGCCATTAATAATTAAAGACGCTGTTTATAGGGTACAGAAAAATGAAAATCTGTTATTTGTTAGTCGTATTAGCGTTCTCATTACTATCAGCCTGTGGCGGTAGCGGTGGCGGTAAATCTGATACCACGCCACCGGTTATTACCTTAATGGGTGATAACCCGATGACAATAGAGGCAGGCTCAACCTTTACTGACCCGGGTTCGTCGGTGTCTGATGATGTCGATACAGGATTAACTACGATTGTTACTGGAGCGGTCGACACTGCAACAACTGATACCTACACACTAAGTTATAACGTGTCCGATGCAGCTGGTAATGCTGCTACAACCGTTACACGGACTGTGAATGTGGTACTACAAGAAGCGTTTCTCGGTGCCACACTGGAGTGCCCTTGGGACGAGAGCGACCCCACCATGCACGTATTTCTCGCTGCAGGTCAGTCAAATATGGTGTCTGCCTATGGCCGCCCCGGCACACTGCCCACAGCTTACGAAACGGGTACTGATCAGCTCCAGATGTGGGACGAGGGGAGTTGGAAGCGTCTGGGTTTGAGCACCGAAAACGCTGATCATGGGCCCCGGTACGGGCCGGAGCTCGCCTTTGCCTGGACACTGCACGCCGCGTGCCCGGACTCCACGATCGGCATCGTCAAGTATGCGGTGGGCGGAAGCCTGATCAGTACCTGGGTTCCCGGAGGAGAAAACGCTGCAGTTCTGGTCTCCAATATTACGGCAGCCATCCAGGCGCATCCTGACATCACCTTCGAAGGCTTTCTCTACAAGCAGGGCGCCGCTGATGGTAGGCGGCGTGTCACGGCGGAGGTTTGGGGCGAGAATTTCCTATCGATTGTGGACGCCTTTCGCAACAACGGGATTACCCCCAATACTCTCCCGTTTTTAGTAGGCACAACCCGGGGCACTGCCGATATCGATGCCTTCCCGGATGATATCACTGACTTAGACCCCGACAGTGTCTCGCCACCGGACCCTAGCAGACCATTCCTCTTGCATGTGATCCACCAGCAGTGGATGGTGCAGTTCGAGCGGCCTTTCATCTATCCAGTGATTGACCGCGATATTCCTAAAGGCGCAGACGAAACCCATCATACACCTGAGGGCATACGAATGGTGGGGAGGAAGTTTGCAGAGGTCTATCTAACACAGGCCAACTAACCGAAAAACCAGCCTCAGTGCCTGTAGCTTAAACCTTCGTTGTACCTCTACACACCTCCACGCATAGTATCGCGCTAATTAGGTGGTCCGTAAAATAGGGGGCAAACCACAAAGCGGCCCCTAGTTATCGCCTAGTATCGGGGTTTATGTCCGTTGATGGCCTGCTAGAATTACACAAATACCCTCAATATCAGCAGTGAACCCCAGTCGATACCAGATTCCTACTCGATCGTAAATGACCGCGCGGTACTCCGTGCCAGACCGTCTATGCCCAGACTTTCGGTGGGCCGCCGGTACTCGCGAGATTAGAAATATTTTTGAAATTCGACGTCCGAACACATTTGCTCGGACGCACGGAGCCGAAAACATCGCTAGATTGGTCAACAGTTAGCCACCGACACTGGAGCTAACGTAAATATGAATCCCAAAAAACCATGGACTCATCAAGTCTCAAATCGACACGGGTATGGGCGGCTTTTTGCGATGCCTCGCCAGTGTGGCACGCATGATATTCAGGGAAATTACGAACATGAACAAACTGCGCGCATTTCGCTGGCCCGTGGCCGTGCTACTTGTCCTAGCCGTCTCGGTTCTTTTTTTGGTTCTGAGCATCAAACAGGGCCTAGGGAACGGCTCCCTGACAAATGGTGACTGGTACACCCGTGAGAGTAGTGGTTCAGCCGATGCTGATGTAATGGTCAGGGCGACTGTTGCCATAAGCGGATTGCTGGCCTCCACCCGCGAAAACTCCATGTATTACAAGCTTAACGCCGTCGACGGCGAACCTTTGCGCTTGAACTGCCGCTATCGAATAGAAGGCAATAACTACGACGCCAACTGGTGGAGCATCACCGCCTATGGTTGGGATTACTTTCTGATCCCCAATCAGGAAAAACGCTACTCGTTCAATAGCGAGAACATTATTCGCGGTGATGACGGTAGTTGGGTGATTCATTTAAGCGTCGAACAAGCCGATGGTAACTGGTTGCCTGTTGGGCCGTCCGGAGCGGCCGCCGCGGATCAGTCTAGCGATTACGACTTTGATCTTTCGTTACGCCTTTATACCCCTGGCGATGCCTACCTAAAGAACCCTGAATCGGCACCGCTACCTGTTGTTACTGTGGAGAGCTGTTCATGAGTTGGTTACGTTGGACCGCCGCAATTTTAGTGTGTGGCTGGCTGGGGCAGTACCCCTTGGCCATGCTGGTGCCGAACATGATTATGGAGCGCTTATACAGTAAGGGCGTAGAGAGAGTGGGCTACAACCAGATAGCGATGCGTTCTCGGCCCGATGAGACCTCGCGAGATGTGGTGCGTCCAAGCCCGGATCTGTTGTACGCCAGTTGCATCTACAACCTAGAACAAGGGCCGGTGACAATTAGCGCCTCGGTGCCCGAGCGTTACTGGTCCATGCAGCTTTACCAGATGAATACCGATAACTTCGCCGGTATCAGTAATCAGCGTGAGCAAAGTTTTCGAGCTGGTAAAAATGTTGAAGTGACTCTGGTTGGCCCCGATGCCAACCCGGCTGAATTCTTGAGTGAAGGTCAGGGCGAAGTGATTCAATCACCCACGACGCGTGGTGTCATGCTGCTGCGCGCCTCGGCTATTGGCGATGACTCCCAGGCGCAGGCGTCTCTTGAAAACAGTCGCTGTAGAGCACAAGAGCAGGAGGTACAGCACACGGGCAATCGGCAACAAGTTAATCGCATAGATAAGAAAAAAAACAACAACAATTATAATGAGGAAGCTTCATCATGAAACGTCTGTATCGGCGGTCGCGCTTTTTTTCTACTGTCGAAAAGCCAGCTTGACGGTACTTTCTGTTTGCTTCTGCTTATCACTTTAATTGGCCATTGAGACGCAAGCGCTCACTGAAGAACAGGGAGAGTAAAAGTTATTGTGTTCCGACCCTCGCTAGCCTTCAAATCGAGCGAGATTAGAAAATTTTTTTGAAATTCGACGTCCGGACACATTTGCTCGGACGCACGGAGCCGAAAATATCGCTAGATTGGTCAACAGATAGCCATCGACATCAGGAGTAACGTAAATATGAATTCAGGGAAATTACGATCATGAACAAACTGCGCGCATTTCGCTGGCCGCTGGCAGTGCTACTTGTCCTAGCCGTCTCGGTTCTTTTTTTGTTCCTTACCATCAAACACGGGCTGGGAAAAAGCTCCCTGAAAAATGGTGACTGGTATACCAGTGAGAGTATTGGTTCAGCCGATGCTGATGTAATGGTCAGGGCGGTTATTGCCATAAGCGGATTGCTGGCTTCTACCCGTGAGGACTCGATGTACTACCACCTGAAATCGGTGGGGGGGCAGCCTTTGAGCTTGAACTGTCGCTACCGCATTGAGGGCGACGACTACGATGCTGACTGGTGGAGCATTACTGCCTATGGCTGGGATTACTATCTGATCCCCAATCAGGAAAAACGCTACTCGTTCAATAACGAGAACATTATTCGCGGTGATGACGGTAGTTGGGTGATTCATTTAAGCGCCGAACAAGCCGATGGCAACTGGCTGCCGGTTGGTCCGTCTGGAGCGCCTGTCGCGAGTAAATCTAGCAAGAACGACTTTGATCTGTTGTTACGTCTTTACACCCCAGGTGATGCTTATCTGCAACAACCAGCAACAGCATCGCTACCGGTAGTTGCTTTGGAGGGATGCTCATGAGTTGGTTACGTTGGACAGCCGCAATTTTAGTGTGTGGCTGGCTGGGGCAGTACCCCTTGGCCATGCTGGTGCCGAACCTGATTATGGAGCGCCTATACAGTAAGGGCGGAGAGCGTGTGGGCTACAACCAGATAGCGGTGGGGTCTCGGCCCGATGAGACCTCGCGAGATGTGGTGCGTCCAAGCCCGGATCTGTTCTACGCACTTTGTGCGTACAACCTGGAGCAGGAGCCAGTAAAGGTTAGCGCCTCGGTGCCCGAGCGTTACTGGTCCATGCAGTTTTACCAGATGAATACCGATAACTTCGCCGGTATCACTAACCAGCGCGATGAACAATTTCGTGTTGGAACCCAGGTTGAGGTGACCCTGATTGGCCCTGATGCCGACCCGGAAGACTATCACGGAGAAGTTATTCAATCCCCAACGGCGCGCGGGATCATGCTGCTGCGCGCCTCGGGTATAGGCGATGATTCACCGGCGCAGGCAGCGCTTGAAGATAGTCGTTGTCATTCACAGTAAAGATAACAACGACGCGGCACGAAAAGCTTAAATAATAATCAAAAATAAACCTTAAGATAAATAATAATATGGAACTTGATCATGAATGATAAGAAAACTGTTTATAAAAAAACAGTGCTGGCGGGCGTTATTGCCGGTCTTAGCCTTGCTGGTGCTGTCGGCGTAAATGCGGAGAGTCTTAAACTCGAAGAGGTTGTCGTTACAGCGCAAAAGCGCACCGAGAGCTTGATGGATGTCCCCATCTCAATAGCGACCATGAGTGGTGGAAAAATCGATGATAGGGGTATCACTTCGCTGCAGGAGTTAACCCAATATATGCCTAATGTCACCGTTAATGCCGGCTCGGGTACACCGAACCTTTTTATTCGCGGCATTGGTTCTGGCACTAACCAGGGCTTTGAGCAGTCTGTGGGTATGTATATAGATGGTGTATACGCTGGGCGTGGACCGTTGGCGGCGGTTCCAACCACCATGGATCTTGAGCGGGTTGAGGTTCTCAAAGGCCCCCAAGGTATTTTGTTTGGTAAGAATACTATTGCCGGTGCGATCAATACGACTACCGCCAAGCCCACCGATGAGTTCGAGGGAATGGTTGAGACCATGTACGAACTTGAGCGCGGTGCACAGCAATACGACCTTATGCTCTCCGGGCCCCTGACCGACGGTCTGTCTGGTCGCCTAGCGGTGCGCCATAATGAGCCGGGAGATGGCTGGTGGGAAAATGTTGCTACCGGAGACAAGGGTCCCGGGTTTGACACCTGGTATGCACGCGGCAGTCTGCGTTGGGAAGCAAGCGATAACCTGGAGATCAATGCCAAGTACGAATACGGAGATTTCCAAAGTGAAAATACCCCGTCGGTAGTTTAC
Source organism: Sinobacterium norvegicum (assembly GCF_923077115.1). Taxonomy (NCBI): domain Bacteria; kingdom Pseudomonadati; phylum Pseudomonadota; class Gammaproteobacteria; order Cellvibrionales; family Spongiibacteraceae; genus Sinobacterium; species Sinobacterium norvegicum. The sequence goes on along the minus strand of NZ_CAKLPX010000001.1, from coordinate 883,583 downwards.
CAGTCGGACTTCGCCGGCCAGCAGAACTTTGACGGCGCAGTGCCAATCCCAGTCATCTCGGATCGAGACAAGGGCGCTGGGGATGTGGGAACTCGCAAATCGACCGGCACAGACGTGTTTGCGCTAACGGTCGATTGGAACCTGGATTTTGCTACCTTAACGTCAATTTCAGCCTATTCGGCCTACGAACTCGAGTCTACGGGCAATACCGATCTCGTCGCCACACCCTCTCTCCACCGGACACGATGGGAAGACTACGAACAGTACAGCCAGGAGCTGCGTTTGGTATCACCTGGTGGAGAAGCGATCGACTGGATTGCTGGCGCCTATTATCAGCAGAGCGAGCTGGATATTAGCCGCCGTCTCGAAACCGTGGATTTCCTACAGTCGGGCCCCTTGAGCACCAGCGCGTTATATCAACCAGATGCTGGTGTGCCCAGTGTCTTTGATCAGGAAGGTGAAAGCTGGGCAGTGTTCGCCCAAGGCACTTGGAATGCCACTGATGCCCTGCGCTTGACGCTGGGTCTGCGCTATAACCAGGAGAGCAAGCGCCTGGACAAAAGCACAGACTCCGAAGGGCTGCAGGTCAGGGCCGGCAGTAACCCCGATCTCCTTGTTTATTCCAACCCTGCCAACTTTTACTCAATTGCCGATCTCCGCCAGCACAACTTTACTGGCTTGAGTCGCGAGGAAGAGAAAGTAACTTTCTCCAGTAACGTCCAGTGGGATGTTAGTGACAACACCATGCTCTACGCCAGTGTTAGCACCGGTTTCAAGGGGGGTGGTTTCGATGAGGCCTACAGCGGCGCCGGATACGAAATTCGTCTGGTGAATCCCATTACAAATGCACCGGTCGGTGACCCTATAGCGGGTAACGATTCCTCGATACTCGAGGTTGAAGACGAAGAAGTTCTCGCTTATGAACTGGGTGCGAAAATGAGTCTGCTCGATGGGACTGCAGAATTGAACCTCGCTATGTTTCGGATGGAGTACGAGAACCTGCAGACCAGCTCCCTGGTCGGGGATGTATTTCGTGTGGGTAATGCCGGTGAGGCGGTTAGTCAGGGTGTGGAGCTGGGTGGTCGCATAATGCTGTCTGAGCGCCTGACTGTTGGCGGTGCAATGGCTTACCTCGATGCCTACTATGAAGACTTTGAAGGTGCCACCTGTACCACCCCGCAAGCCATGGACCCGGCGAATAATCCCGGCTGCCTACTCGAAGATGGCAGCAATATCGTCTCAGCGGGCCAGCAAGGGGGCCAGAATCTGAGTGACGAAACCCTGGTATTTGCGCCGGAGTGGAGTGCCAGCTTTTTTGCTCAGTATGTTGTTCCCGTGGGTAGTAGCATGGAGTTGATCAACGGTCTAGATATCAACTATAGCGATGAGTATTTCTCATCGCTGGATCTTGACCCGAATACCAAACACGACGCTACCACCATCATCAATGCGCGTATAGCGTTGGCCAGTACTGAGGATAGCTGGACACTGGCTTTGGTAGGAAAAAACCTGACTGATGAAAAGACGTATCTTTGGAAAGGCGACCTACCGGTAACTAATTCCAACAGTTACTACGGTGTGCCGGAATCACCGCGGACTGTTTCTCTTCAAGGTCGATACAGATTCTAAGGGACTTACCATGCGTTAACTGAAACCGCGTATACATTTTTCGTATAAGCGGTTTTCAGGGATTGATAGAGAATATGTTTATGAGCACAGTTTCCAGTAAATCAGTCATTGTAAGCAATCCGGGACTTATTCTAGGTTTTTTGCTGCTACTGAATACACTCAACATGGTAGATAGAAACTTACTCGCTAGTTTTGGGCCGCAAGTGGTTGCAGACCTTAACTTGAGTGATAGTGAGTTTGGTCTACTGACGGGTGTTATTTTTGTTTTTTTCTATTCCATTATGGGGCTTGTGATGGGATTTTTTGCCGATCGTTATCATCGTCCACGGTTGATTGCTGTCGGTCTTGTGATGTGGAGTGTACTAACCGCTTACTCAGGTATGGCCAAAAATTTTCTACAAATGGCGACCGCACGTGTATTTATTGGTGTGGGTGAATCCTGCCTTTCTCCGACATCGATGTCGTTATTATCGGATCTGTACCCACCCCAAAAACGAGGTTTGATCTCCGCCATTTTTTATCTTGGTGTGCCCCTTGGTGCCGGTGCGAGTTTTATTGTTGCCGGTGTGCTGGGGCCGCAATTAGGTTGGCGAAATTGTTTCCTGATTATGGGGTTTATTGGTTTGGTGCTAGTGCTCCCCCTGTTGCTTATAAAAGACCCTCAGCGCGGAGCAAAAGATACGATTGTTGATAATGATATCAATAACGAAAGTTGGCGACATTTATTGACCACACTAAAGCATCGTCCAGCATTAATGCTCACTATGCTTGGCGCCATTTTTTTACATATTCCGGTTGGCGCCGCTAACTTTGCACAGCTTTGGCTGGTTAGGGAGCGGGGCTTTGAAGCGTCGGAGATCGCAACTCTCTATGGCATTTTGTTTCTACTATTTGGAACACTTGGCACCTTGTTAGGTGGCGTGCTCGGGGATTGGTACCACGCACGCTACAAGGGTGGCAGGATTCGCTTCCTGGTTTTTCTTATGCTGGTATTGACGCCACTATTGCTGGGCTATCGCCTGGCTGATCCGTCATCTTCCTTTTTTTATATCGGTATGTGTGCGGGTTTTTTCTTAATGTCGGCATTCTATGGCCCGGCATTCTCAACGATACAGGATTTATCGCCCGCAAAAATGAGAGCGCGTATGACAGCCATTTTGTTGATTGCCTGTAACCTGATTGGCCTGGGGATGGGGGCGGTTATAACGGGGGTAGTTAGTGATTTTCTCCAGGGCGTAGGGATAGAAAACTCACTCACCTGGTCCTTACTAGTGACTGACCTTTTGTCTTTATTGACGATCCCTTGCTTCATCTGGGGTTCTTCCTTTATTGCCAAGTCTCAAGTTCGTGAACAGCTGGTTAACCCAATAGATCACCCCCCGAGTCGAAGCTTATTGTAGTTGTATGGCTATAACAAAAAAGTTTTGGGGCGGGGTTAGTTGTAGAGAGACCAGAATGATTAGCTCGCGGACAATTATGAAGCCCACTACATGGTGTTTTCGCAATTATCAGTCGTTCGAGTAAGGCGTGCCGGTTTTTTTGATCTTAGCGATGGCTTGTCTATGCCTTGTCGGCACTGCGGCCATCAAACAATAAAATATCAGGAAAAATAATAATGAAGATGCTAATCCATGCTAAAGATGTTTTTCGCTTTGTGGCCTTTACTACTGCTTTTTGCGGTAAAGGCTTAAAACAAACCTGTATGCTCCTGGCGCTGGCGTTATTTCCAGTGGCATCGGCGGTCGCAGATATTATGACCACCGCGAATATTGGTGGAGTGGACGTTGAGATTCGCCGGGCGGGCAACGGGGTTTATCCGCTGGTCATGTTCTCCCACGGGATGGGGAGCTGCCCCGGTAGTACCGATGGTATTCAAAGCCGTCTCGCCGACGCAGGCTATATTGTGGTCGCTCCGAAACACAATGACTGCCTAACGGGCAGTACAACACCTGATGTCCCGTGGGCTGAACCAGAGAACTGGAACGACCAAAGTAATGTTGATCGCTCAGATGACATCCATGCTGTTCTCGACGCCTTGCCATCAAGTACTTATGCCCAGTACGTTGAAGACTTTGCCAGCATTGGTTGCATGGGACATTCCATGGGTGGCTACACCTGCATGGGTGTTGCAGGCGCCTGGAGTAGTTGGAAGCGCAACGAGATCGTCGCGGTGGCGGCGCTGTCACCGTGGCACAGGCCATTGATGGTACAAAACCAGGTCAGCAATATGACTAATGTCAAAACCCTTTATCAGGGCGGTACCTTGGATAACCCGATCACATCTGAGCTGAACCAGCCCGGCGGCACCTACCAGCAGACCTGGCCTTCAAAGTACGGCCAGGTATTTGATCGCGCAGGTCATTCGGCGTGGACCGATGGAAGGCTGTCAAGCCGATTCCATAGCGAGATGAACTACTACCATGTTTCGTTTTTTGATGCCTACCTCAAGAACGGCTCCGTGTCGAAGCTTGAGGTCAAGAAGTCACGGGTGAAAACCCTGAGTTACGAGCACTAGAGCGCTAGAGTCTCGTTAATCGACCGGCCGTGTGCCGCTATGAAAAAGTGCTTCGCCCGGTCGATGCCTGTTCCCTGTTTTATCTATGTGGCAGATATGCTGTCGTCAGTTATGTTAAGAAAGAAAATGTGCTAATGATAAAAAAAATTATTGCTGTAATAGTTCTCGTGTTAGTTGTCGGCGTTGGCATTCTTTCCCTCGGAAAACAGCCTGAGCCTCTGATTGAGGGGAGTGAAAGTGAGAGTCTTTTGGCCAGTCACCGCTATGGTTTTGTCCGACAAGATGTACGTTTAGTGGATGGCGGCCGACCGACGCAAACCAACAATGATTTTGAGGGTACAGACAATCGCACGCTTGAGACGTCTTATTGGTATCCCGTCAATATTCGTGGTGAAGTCCCAGAGGGAAAGCATCCCCTAGTGGTTTATTCCCATGGTTTTAATTCCAGCCGAGATAGCGGTGAGCATTTAGGCGAATACCTTGCCAGTAATGGCTATATCGTCATTGCAACAGACTTCCCCTTGACTAACAGGCGTGCACTAGGGGGGCCTGAGTTGAAAGATGTCGTCAACCAACCTGGCGATGTAACGTTCTTAATTAATAGTGCTATTACTTGGTCGCTAGATGGGTCTCATGTTTTATACGGTCATATCGATGCGAACCGCATTGGTGTGACAGGCATTTCTCTCGGCGGGCTGACAACAACCCTAGTCAGTTATCACCCGACGCGTCGCGACCCGAGAATTAAAGCCGCTGCCTCCATCGCAGGACCGAGCAGTTCGTTTTCGACGTCGTTTTACGACAATGCCGACATCCCTTTTTTGATGCTGGCCGCGGATATCGACGCGCTAGTCCCCTATGACGTACATGCATTACCAGTGCTGGATAGGGTGCCTCGATCCAGCTTGGTCACTATAACAGGAGGCACTCACTTAGGCTTCGCTTCGTATGCTGGTATTTTTCGCTGGCTAAATAATGCTGATTCGATCGCGTGTGATTCAATCATGAAGAATATCGATACAGAGGAAGAGCCCTGGCATGAATTGGTGGGCACGCGGGAGCAGGGAATACTCTATCAGAAGGTTCCCTTACCCTGCCAAAGTACACCGTTACCCATGGGTATGAACCCGCTGCGGCAACAAATGTCGACGGTGTTGACTATCTACAGCTTTTTCGAGTCTCACTTCAATTTGGATAGCGAAAAGCGCAGCTATTTCGATCGTTTTTTGCACGAGGTTATGCCAAGGGAAATACCGGAGCTGAGTGTGCGCCGTCGATAAAATGTTGCCATCTATTTTATGTCAGTGCTTGGGGACTCAGGCCCTTTTTTATTCAAAACCCAAAGGCTTGCTAGCTTTGGAGTCATTACTACCGATAGTGAAGAGTTGCTTTAACATCACTATATCAAGAGAAAGAAAGCCTTATGTCTACTGAATATGCAAAACAACAGTTAGCTAAAACCAACCCTGAGGGACACAGCAGTCTTATCCCTCTGTTTGAGCAGTCTTGTCGGCTGAACGCTGAAAAACCGGTTTACGCCTGCATGGGACAGAGCATCAGCTTTGCTGATCTTGGTCACATGAGCCGTCAATTTGCAGCCTTCCTCGTCAATGGCTTGGGGCTGCAGAAGGGGGATCGCATAGCCATACAGTTGCCCAACCTGATCCAATACCCGGTAGTGGCATGGGGGGCGCTGCGGGCGGGTTTAATTGTTGTAAACACCAATCCTCTGTATACCGAGTATGAGTTATTACACCAGCTTAAGGACTCAGGTGCCCGTGCCTTGATCATGCTATCGGACAACCAGGCGGTGATGGAAAAGGTGGTGCCACAGACAGCTATTGAATTTGTCGTCTCCACCAATGTCTTTGATATGCTGGAGCAGCAGCCCTGTATAGAAAGTGAAATATTAAAGCCGGTTTCCCTACCGGAGGCTCTGTGTCGAGGTGAAGATCTAACCCTGCCAGCTGTGGATATCGACATGGATGATTTGGCGCTATTGCAGTACACCGGTGGGACCACCGGCGTTGCCAAGGGCAGTATGCTTAGCCATGGCAACCTGTTTGCCGCTATGCATCAATCTGTTACAGCAATGCCTCCAGAGCCGGATAAGCTGGAAGTGATGCTTGCGCCTATGCCGCTTTATCATATCTATGGTTTTACCACCAATATTGTGCTGTTTGCGGTCCAGGGTGGGCTGTCGGTATTGATCCCAGATCCACGGGATATCAACAGTTTTGTGCAGACTATGAAGCAATATTCCTTTACCGCTATGGCGGGCGTCAACACTCTCTATACCGCGTTGATGATGCACCCTGACTTTGATGAGGTGGACTTTTCCCACCTGCAATACTCTATAGCCGGTGGCGCCGCCATGGTGAAGTCTGTTGCAGAGCGGTGGCAGCAGCGCACGGGGAGTGATATCTATGAAGGCTGGGGTCTTTCTGAAACGGCCTCCATGGGCACCCTTAATACCAAGACGTATCGTCAGTTGGGCACAGCCGGCAAACCCTTGATCGGCATGGAAATAAAAGTGGTGGACAAAGAGGGCAATGACCTGGGAAAAGGGCAGGAGGGGGAACTCCTAATCCGGGGCGCACAGGTGATGCAGGGCTACTGGCAGCGCCCTGAAGCCACGGCAGAATCCATTGATAAAGATGGCTGGTTCCGTACCGGTGATGTTGGCGTTATCGAAGAGGATGACTTTGTCCGTATTGTGGATCGCCTTAAAGATATGATTCTGGTCTCGGGCTTCAATGTCTACCCCAATGAAATTGAGGATGCGGTTTGCAGGCATCCGGACGTGGTTGAATGTGCGGTTGTGGGGGTGCCCGATGAAAAATCCGGTGAGGCGGTGAAGCTGTTCTTAACCACCCTCAACAAGACGTTGGCAGAAGATGACATTAAAGGTTTTTGCCGCGAACAGTTAACGGCTTATAAGGTGCCAAGATATGTGGAGTTTCTTGATGAGCTGCCCAAGTCCGCAGTGGGTAAAATTCTGCGCCGTGAATTAAAAGCCTAAAGCACAGGGAAGTAACAATTTTATAACATAGCCAAACTGGAGAAAGACGATGAAAGCAGATATACAATTCAGTAAGACACCATTATCTAAACATATAAGCCATGTTACAGGGCCAAGAGAAATCAGCGATTTATTATACTCGGGAGTAAAAGTGGTTTTTACAAAAGCATGGCTGGCAGCCGCACTTATGGCAACAGTCAGCGTTGCCATGGCCGGCGAGCATGCTGTCGAAAAGAGCGGACGTGCCGACCCTAGCCTGCACTTGCGACAGGGCAGCACCCAGACTGAGGCACAAAAGGTCAACGAGGTGATCTACAAGGCCACCGGCTTCGGCAATACCTTTATGGTGGTCACAGAGCAGGGCAATGTCATTATCGATACCTCACTAGAGAGCATGGCACCTCATCATAAAAAGCTGCTTACCACGGTCAGTGATGGCCCGATCCACTCGATCATTATTACCCACGGTCATGGGGATCATATCGGTGGTGTAGAGCTGTGGCGTGAACCAAAAACCCAAGTCATTGCCCAGGAAAACATGGTGGAGTTCTTACATTACCAGCACCGCCTGTCAGCGATGTTCGATCAGCGCAATCAAGCCCAGTTCGGATTCGAGCTAAACGCTAAGCAAGCGCACCCTTCCACCGTGGACAATTTTGGCGCAAATATTCTACCCAACACCCTGTTCGATAAGGATTACACTTTCTCTCTCGGGGAGCAGCAATTCCAGATACTGCACACACCTGCGGAAACCTACGATGCCCTGACGGTATGGATGCCCCAACACAAGGCCGCTTTCGTCGGTGATCTTTACTATCGCTCATTCCCCAATATGTACACCCTGCGGGGCACCAAGCCTCGCTGGGCGCTGGACTACGTTGACTCACTAAACCGCGTTCTGGCATTGAAACCGGAGTTGTTACTGCCGAGCCACGGTGAGCCCATCAAGGGCTGGGATAATATTAGTGCCACCCTTACCCAGTATCGCGATGCCATCCAGTATGTTCACGATCAGACCGTCATCGGGATGAATCAGGGCAAGGATGTTTATTCTCTGATGCGGGAAATCAAGTTACCGAAAAAGCTCGATGTGGGCGAAGGATATGGTTGGATATCTTGGTCGGTACGCGGTATCTATGAAGGCTACGTGGGCTGGTTCGATGCCAATCCGGTGAGCATGTACGCTGAGTCTCCCGAATCGGTATATCCCGATCTGGTAGCCATGGCTGGGGGGGGCGATAAAGTAATAGAAAAAGCCCTGCCCCTGCTCGAACAGGGCAAACCGGTCAAGGCACTGCTTCTAGCGGAGGCTGCATTGTCGTCGGAGCCACACAACCGCTCCGCTCTGGAGTTGCGCCTAGCGGCACTGCAGCAGCTGAGAAAAGAATCAGGTAACTTGAATGAGACGGGTTGGCTGAATTTTGGTATTGGCCAGACCCAGCGAAAGCTGGAGCAATGAGAGCACACAGACCAACCAGGCTGGTTAAATGTATGGTCGGATTCCGAGGATGGCTTGCCGGCGACGGTACCTGACTATACTTCCACTGCCCGCTTAAATTGGGTTGGCGTCATGCCCGTGACACGCTTGAATGCATCATAGAAGGATGATTTCGATTTGAAGCCAACTTCAACTGCCAGCTCAACGATGGGGATGTCCGCGGTATCAGGGTCAATTAGCATGTTCCTAGCCAAGTCAATACGGTAGCTATTGACGAAGCTGAAGAAATTCTGGTTCATCTGGCCATTTAGCACTTGCGATGCCTGTGGTGCCGTCAAGCCTGCCGCTTCCGCCAGTTCAGGCAAGGTTAACTCAGGGTTAAGATACAGCTCCTGCTCTTGAATAACCTTCATCAGTTTAAGCCTGTAGCGCTGGCCGTCCTCGCTACTCATTCTGGATCGCTTATACTTACTGTTAGGCTCAACAACATCCTCTTCAACAATCTCAGCAATGGTATGGGCGGCGGCGGGTAGGTCATCGTTTGATTTAAGGGGCTCTGCCTTGCTGTTAGACTCCCTCCTATCGTTCTCAACCATTTCCGGAGTGGCATGGGCAGCGGCGGGTAGATCATCGTTTGATTTAGTGGGCTCAGTATTCGACGCAGGTGAGTGGTTCTTTGATTTTTTTGCCCATGAAGGTTCACTTTCCCTGGCCTGAACCACACCGCTAATCAAGCTGGGCTGAAGCAGGGCGCTTATCGCGATACCATAGAATAGAATAACGAGCAGTACCGCATAGGCATTCGCGAGGGGAGCTGTCGTATCATAAAGATTTAACAACAGAGGAATACGGTTAAACACTAGCAGAAGAACAAGAAATACAAGAAAGGAAATGGTCAGCAACCGTAACCAACGCAGATTCATTTTCTCCATCGAAGAAAAATGTTGCTCTAACCGCCGGTTATGACTCTTAATTAATTTGAGTACCAGAAAGCAATAAGTAACCGACTGAATGGTAAAAAATGTCATATGAACGTGGAACTCTATCAATAGGCGCCAAAAGCTACCCATAAAGCCCCAGATTATATTTTCACTTGAGGGGCTGCTCCCCAAAAAACTCCATAAATGTGTGGTAAAAAGACGTTGCTGATCAGCATCCAACTGCCAAAATTTAAGGTTGGCTAAGGCAAAAAATAAAACCGCCGGTAGAAAATGCCAAGCCTGACGACCATTCAGTTTTACCCCGGTAATGCTTAACGCATAAAGATAGAGCAAGGGAGCCCAGGTAAAACGCAGCGGCTGGAGCAGGAGTGAAAACTGAGGGTAATCGTTAAACACACCCCATCGAATAAGTAATCTCTGTAATAGCAGGGCTGCCGTAGCTAGCACCAGTGCAGCAATAAATCTATTGGCCAGCCGATGACCGGAGCGAACATATAGCAATACACCTGCAATGACAGTTCCCTGTACAACGCCGATGCCGATAATGATATCAATAAGGTTCATTAAACTTCAACGTGCCTTTTTTATTATTGTTAAACTGACGATAACACACTCGCAAGCAAAGAGTGCTAATCAAACTTTTTCTAATTTTAATAGAGAGTCAAATTTGAGTTGGTGCCAAGGCAAGTGCAGGGTGTTGTCGTTGCCATTTTTTTGGGGGTAAACCTTCTTATAGAAAATTATTCTACCGCTTTATCTGCCATGGCAAAAGCAGTATCTTTTTTAAAATGACCACTGTTAAACAGTACTGGATTAGCGACTAAGCCGTGGCCAGCTTTACTTGACGACAACGGTATAGCATGGGGTGCTTTAAAAGGAGGGTAGCCCATAGAGGTTATGGCGAAGACCTCTATAGGGTGGCGGTTAGGTCGATGTTTTAATTAGGCCAGTACATATACACATCATCGGGCTCAATTTCAGCATTCGTCGAAGTTTGGATTGAAAATTGTCGCGAGGGGGAAGGCTGGCTTAATGGCAGGGTTATCATCGCTGCCACCAATTAATATAACGAAGCGAGGCAGCACCGGACTGGTGAAGTCAGTACAGCGTGGCGCTCTAGGGGGTTGAGCCCCCTCGTTATAAGCTGCGTTTGACCAGCACTGCTGTGCTGTTAGTGGGAAGAGAAAACAAAACGCCATTTTCAGTCAGTGTGGTGGGGCCATCGAAGTGGTCGTCGACGCCGGCGAGGAAGGCCTTATCTTGACCGGGGAATATAACCGGCGGAACAATATGATACAACGCGAGATGACCGACGCCGGCCGCCTGTGCCGAGGCTGCAGCCTCTGTTGGGCTGGTGTGGTAGTCGTGGATATCATCCATAACCTTGGCAATGACTGGGTTGTCGATCTGTTGCGCCGCGCGATGCATCATCGCGACCATTTCTTTGTTCAAGGCTTCGTGCAGCAATAGATCGGCACCCTGAGCGAAAGCCTCGAGATTAGCTGATCGCTTAGTGTCACCGCTGATCACAATGCTGCGGCCAAGATAGTCGAAGCGATAACCGACCGCCGGCTCCACCGGATTGTGACTGACTTTAAAGGCGGTCACGGTCAGGCCGTGTTGATTCCAGACCATCATGCCGTCACCTTCAGGGGGGGGCGTAAAGGGGTTGGCGATCATACCGCGGCCGGAGAGTGGCGCGACGGTATCGCCATGATGTTCATGACGGTATCGGTGGTCAAAGCTATAGGCGAGGTTAAAACCATCGACGATGCGCGCGACACCGGTCGGCGCGATTACCGGCAGTGGTGAGGTATTGGCATTGCTTGCCCAGCGCAGGGTAGCAACTTCTCCGAGGCCATCGATATGGTCGGAGTGAAAGTGGGTCAGCAGTACCGCATCGACATCGCCGATATTCATGCCCATGCGGTTAATATTGCGGGCGCCACCGGAACCGGCGTCGATCATTAATAGGTTGTCGCCGGCAATGACTAACAGACAAGCGCCGGAGCGTTTCGGGTCGGGCATTGGGCCACCGGCACCACAGACGGCAATATGCAGGCCCTCGTCAAGTTCATCAATGGTATTGCTGGCCAGGACTGAGGGCAGGTTTTTCTCCATCAGCGCCATCACCAGCGGCCCCCGCTGACTGTAAAGGAGGATAAAGAGCAGGATAAATAGTAGGGGGATAACAATGCTTTTGCGGATCATATCAAATACCAGTTCAGTGGGGCGTCTCAACGCAGGATCAATTTGGCCTGCCCCAAATAGGCCCTTGTTTTAGGCCTGAATGGGCAGTGCTCGGCTAACGCAGCAGGTTAATTAGGCCAGTACAGATAAACGTCATCGGGCTCGATGTCTGCATTGGTGGTTTTGTCGATCAACTGCGGCGCCTGTAACACGCTGGGCCACGCCGGTGCTGCCTGCTCGGCATTATGTGTCGCTAACAGGGCTTCAAGTTGGGCGACTTTATCTGGCCGCTGTTGCAGTAGGTTAACCTGCTCCGTGGGGTCTGCCGCTAGGTGGAATAAAAACTTCTTCTGCGACGGTTCGGCTTGCTCAGGTTGGTCAGCGCGTATTAATTTCCAGCCTTCATGCAGCACGGTTTGCTGATGACCCTGGCGCCAAAACAATGTCTTGTGTGGGACCCCGGTACTTTCTCCTAGGATATAAGGCATCAGATTGACGCCATCGATGATGCGGTCTGTGGGCACTTCAGCTCCCGCCGCTGCGGCGATAGTACTAAATAGGTCGATTTGGTGAATCGCCTCAGTGTATTGTGTGCCTGCTGGAATAGTATTCGGCCATTTGGCCATGAACGGCACATGGGTGCCGCCTTCAAAGTGGGTCAGCTTCCAGCCACGATAGGGCTTGTTGATATCGGGCAGACCAATATAGCCGGCACCGCCGTTATCGCTGGTAAAGATCACCAGGGTATTATCGGCCAAGCCATTAGCCTCAAGTGTCGAGGTTATTTTTTCGATGCTGCGATCGAGTGCTCTCATCATGCCGGCATAGACTCTCAAGGTATGGTCTTCTATCAAGGGGAAGGCATCATAGTCTGCACGGGTCGCCTGAATAGGGTTGTGCAGCCCCCAGTGCGCCAAGTACAAGAAAAACGGCCGATTACGATTGGCCTCAATGACCTTAACCGCTTCGTCGGTGTAATAGTCGGTTAAATAGCCCTGCGGCTCAAAGGGTTCGCCACCATTAAATTGGGCGGCATAGCCGCCAGCTGCCCAAATCATACGGTCAATCGCGTCGCCCTCTATTTTTGCGTTAACCACATCGGGGTGGTTTTCTGGTAAATACAGCGTGCCCTTCATATAGAGGCTGTCATCGAAGCCCTGATCTTCTGGGCGCATGCCCTTGAGCGAGCCGACATGCCATTTACCGATGTGGGCGGTGTAATAGTCCTGTTGTTGTAGAACTTCTGCGATGGTGATTTCACTGGCCGGCATACCAAGGTCTTCCACCGGTGGCAGGGTCGCTGCCGTGTCGGTATCAATAATTAAGGGCAGCGACCGGGGCTCGAGTTCATCCATCCAGCTAAATATTCTGGGCCCCAATTTGAAGATAGGGGTGTACTCAAAACCAAAGCGGGTGGAATAGCGGCCGGTGAGTAATGTCGCGCGTGAGGGGGCGCAAATAGCATTGGCCGCATAGCCCTTATCAAAGCGCACACCCTGTTGGGCAATGGCATCGATATTGGGTGTCATCACGCTGCCATCAGCGGCGCCGCCGTTGTACAGCGAGATGTCATTAAAGCCCATGTCGTCGGTGAGAATAACAATGATATTGGGAGGTCGCTGGTTGGGCTCAACACTGGCGGTGGCCGGGCCCTGTTGCCACTGGGTCGGAACGTTAGGGCCAACGGGGCGGAGTATCTTGGCCGCTATAGGGGCACCCCAGACCACCAGTTCGATACGGTTTTGCCAGCCAATAAAGGCAGCGATGGTGATGGCGAGCAAGAGGGTGAATAATTTTTTCATCGATAGTTAACTCTGTGTTGGCATGGTATTACAGACCCGACAATGGCAAGGCTGATGGTAGTGAGCTGATCAACAATAGCGATGCCTTACTGTGGCACCGACGTGAGTTTTGCGCTGGCGAGTAATATCCCGAGCACGACGATCTCGACGATTAATTTATCGATAGGCAGAGTGGCGCCCTGTACGGTAAAAGCCAAGACACGAAACACGCCGGCAGTGCCGATTAACAGTGCCGCGGCATAATACCATTGACGTTTACCGGTCAGTACGCCGAGTAGGGTGATGACGCCGCCAGCAAAGAAGAACGCACCCATATCGCCAATTTGGGTATTGAGTGCCGTACCTTCTAATAAAGGCAGGCCCATTTCTGCGGCGATGGCGGCGGGCTTAATAACCCAGCCAAGGCCGATCAAGGCAAACAGTGCGCCAGCCAGGCCGGTTATTATTTTTAATATTTTTTCCATGTTATATCTCTTGAGGGTCATTGTTAGGTCCTCTCTTTTTTTATTATTATGTTGAGTAGACTAGCCCACCGAAATTAAATAGTCACTATCTATGACATTTTATTTTGTTAAGATTAGCGCACCGACGTAACACTGGCTAGATGTTGTTGCGTCGGTGTGGCTTCACGTTTTATAGACCTAGCGTTTTAGCTTCAGCGGCGAGCAAGGGTGCCACCGCAGGGTGTGATTTAACCCGGGCAATAAAGGCCGATACGCCGGGCCAGAGTGTGCTGTCTACTTCATAACCTGCATAACCGGCGTTAAAAAAGGAGGAACACAGGGCGATATCGGCAATCATCAGTTGCTCGCCAAACATAAATCCCTGTGCCGGCACTTCGGTTTCTAAATAATCCAAAATGGGGGGCAGCTTTTTATTGATCAGTTTCTCGACCAGCTCTTCGTCGGGGTCCTGTTTGAAGGCAAAGGGGCGCATAAAGCGCTGAAAGAAAATACCCGAAGCGTACTCGCCAATCTGGCTATCGCCTAATTCTTCATACCAACGCGCCCTGGCTTTATCCTGCGGGTCGCTGGGGTAGAGTGCAAGTTCTGGGTAGCTATCGTCTAAGTACTGACAGATGACGGCGGAGTCGCTGATGGTGAAATCGCCGTCTTTGAGTGCTGGAATCTTACCGAGAGGGCTGATCTTTTGGTACTCTGCATCCTTGGCAAAAGGCATTTGCTGAATCTGCTCGAAGGGCAGATTTTTAATCGCTAGCGCGACCAGTGTTTTGCGGACATAGGGCGATAGGGATGCGCCATAGAGTGTTATCATAAAAACTTTCCTTCATGTTGTTTTCTTTGTTAAGGCATGATTTTAATGTGTTCTATTTGTGAGTTGTCCGCATATTTACTCTTTGTCATAAATTATGTCACAATAAGCTGCGTGAGTCCAAGCGGGTTGTTTTCTGTGCCCACTAGATTTTGCCGATTTATTCATTGTGGCCATTGATGACTACTTTAATCGTTAGGGGATAACAATACGATCAATCTGCACAAGGCATCGACACTCAGCGTTCTTATGCCAGCGATTGTCGATCGTGATGCCGGTGATTTCCCCATTTTTGAATACGGTGAATAAAGGCATAGAAGTGCCATTCTATGCCTTGGTAGATTATAAAACGGGATAAATGAGAAAGAGTTTACTCACAAGCAGAGAATTTACTGCAAAAATGACAGGTATGATTATGCCATTGCCGGATCAGTCAACGTTTAAAGAGCAGGGTGGGACAGCCACTATGGACCCTGGTAGACTTCGTCGTTGGCTGACCTCGAAGGTGATGTCAGTGATGTCCAGCCCCAAACGGTTGGCAAAACAGCGCTCCAAGGCCGAGCAGCTCCGGCTGAAACACAATCGCCCCCATGTGGTGGAATATTTCCATCAGGTCGATGATGGTTATAGTCATCTTGCCGCCCAAGTACTGCAACCATTGTTGGCACGCTATGACATTGAGTTGGTGTGTCATTTAGTCTCGGGTCCGTCGGGTGATAATTCGCCCGACCAGGATTTACTGTTACAGCTGGCGCAATACGATGCGGCTATCGTCGCCCCCCATTATCAGTTGAATTTCCCCGTTGAGCGTGTACCGCCGACGGCGGCTCAGGTGAGTTTGGCTTGCTCGGTATTGGCCGCTCAGCCGCCGGAGGCCTTACCGGCTTGCCTGGTAGAGGTTGGCTCGGCTTTGTGGTCGAGTAACACATCGGCACTGGACGATTTGGCCGCGACCCTAGGCACTGTATCGACGACTGAAACGGCGAAAAAAATGGAGGCCGGCGATCAACGTCAGCAACAGTTAAAACATTACTCCGGCGCGATGTTTTACTACGCCGGTGAATGGTATTGGGGGGTTGATAGGCTGTACCATCTGGAGCAACGATTGGCAGGCTTAGGGGGCGATAAAACCCCTGGTCAACCGCTGCTGGTGCCACGCCCGCAGATCGATGTGGGTGATGTCAAAGATAACGGTAGCCTGACGTTGGAGATATACCCGTCGCTTCGTAGTCCTTATACCGCGATTGCCTTTGATCGCACGGTGCAGTTAGCCAAAGACAGCGGGGTTAAACTGGTGGTAAAGCCAGTCATTCCCATGGTGATGCGCGGTGTCCCGGTATCGCGGGAAAAAGGTCTCTATATCCTATTTGATACTGGCCGTGAGGCCCGTGCGGCCAAGGTACCGTTTGGCAATATTGCCGACCCCATCGGAGAGCCGGTGCGGCGATGCTATTCGCTATATCCCTGGGCCTGCGAACAGGGTAAGGGCAATGAATTGCTCTCCTCCTTCCTCGCTGCCGCTTTTACCGAAGGGGTGAATACCAACAGCGATAAAGGCCTGCGCTATGTTGTCGAGCGGGCCGGCTTATCCTGGAGCCAAGCACAACCGTTAGTGGGCGATACGGCGTGGCAAGCCTTGCTGGAGAGCAACCGTCAGGCAATGTACGAGATGGGTTTATGGGGGGTGCCAAGCTACCGTCTTTTAGATAGCAATGGCGATCAGGTGTTGGCGCTCTGGGGGCAGGACCGCCTGTGGTTATTTGCCCGTGAAATAAAGCGATTATTATCGTACTAGAGCGCTGTGTTAACTAGCCAAGCGGGTACTTAAGCTATTTCTTTCGAGCGCGGGTCCGAAATCCATGGATAAAAAATCAGGCTGGCCCATCTCGGTAAACCAACGGGCAGCACTGTCTTGGTCGTCGCTGGGCAGCGACCGATAAAAGGCTTGTATCCGTTGCATTCGCCACAGCGTGTAGGTAAAGGTGCTGCGGGTAAATTCATCGTCGGCCATGGGGAAGCTGATGCCGCCCATCGTACGCGGCAACGAGTCACCGGGCTTTAGCTGGCGCTGATCGATATAATCGCGCAGTGCTCGAGTGGTTTTCTCTAACATCGGAAAAAACTCTTTAAAGATGATCTCAAGCAGCGGTTGCAGTGTGCTGGGGATTTTATCGTCCCCTAGCCATTCACCAGTAGCCCGGTCGCCGCGATGGGTCCGCTCTGTCCAGCTTTGACAGTGGGGGCGAGGGTCCAGCCATTCACGTTTTGGCCACGGATCGCGATTCAGGTGGCCATAAAAAGCCCCCACTAAACCGTAATCTGCAATGCAGGGCTTGTTACCGAATAAGTAGGGCTGTTGGGCGAAGTGTGTTTCGAGTAAATCCAGCAAGCCGACGGACCAGCGCTCGATCAGTGGAATCTGCTGGCCGGTGATTCCCTGGCTTGGCATATACGAGCGAATCCTGCCTGCAAAGGCCTTATCAACCACGCGATTGCGAATGAATCGCGGTGCAAAGGGCAGTAAATTTTTGCCGCCTTCCTCGCGCAGTAAAGAGTCATAGTTTTCAGCGTAGGACCAGCGTGTATGAATGGCGATGACCAACCACGAATCGTCTACCCAATTTTCAAACAGCAGTGCGGCAATGGCTTGCCGTGGGGATGGCGGCATAATCGGGCGGGTGGGGTGGCGCTTTTCCAGTTCAGCGATAATCTCCGGGGTATCGGACAGCCACTCGCCCTCGCGGGTTTCGAGAGCTGGCATGGCTGAGGCGCCAATTTTCTTCGGCAATGTCACCTTCATATCATAGGCGTTGATCGTTTTTCCCTGGTAGTCCACGCCTTTGTAATTTAGATAGGCACGTAGCTTGCCGGCAAAGAAAGATTTTTGCCAGGCATATAGCCGGTATTGATTTTTCATGGGTAAAGCCTTTTATTTGCTAAAACCGATCCATCGACGATGTGACCGCGTCTTTATTACTAGAGGGATAGCATTGAATTTCTACGCAGTTATTTTTCGTCTGCGTAATAATAAGATGACGGCGGTGACAATGAGCAGTAGGCTGGCGATAATGCTGCCACCATGGTCTTGCCAGATAAACCCCAGTCGTATTTTCATACCGTTGAGGCTAACCTGTCTAACCTGGCGATAATTTTCAGGCACGGCAATAACGCCGTTTTCTTGCGCATAACGCGCGTATTCATCGACTAGGTCGGCAAAAATCAGTGCTTCGCTGGCTTCAATCGCGTCCGTTTCACCGGGGTCTTTGGCGATGTTGTATAGGTGCCATTGGCTGTCATTAAATTCACCGCGGTTGAGTACTATTTTATAATCGCCTTTGATTAACGCGGCATTGCCGCCAATCTCATAGGCAATAATATCGTCCTCACCGTAAATTTCTTTACTAACGCCAGTGATCAGCGGCAGCAGGTTTTTACCAGTAGCCGGCTCAATAGTCTTACCCTCGTAGCGTGTGCCAGGATGCTCGGTATCGGTCATTGCCAGAATGGTCGAGGCCAGGTCTTTAACGAAGGCTTTGCTGTCACTGATCGATCCTCGATGCGAGGCCGCCACTGACGGGCCGCTGATGATCATTGGTACGCGCATGCCGCCTTCGCCAGCATGAAACTTATAGTGGCCAAAGGGGGCTGCTGCTGCACTGGCAAAACTGACGCCAATACTGTTGTAACTATAGCGTTCCCCCAGGGTGTCGTAATCATTGTTGTGGCCTAGAAGAGCACCCATCAGAAGAGGGAATGCCGGGTTCATCGCATAGGGGTCGGAGGGCTCCGGGCCGTTATCCGAGGTGAAGATAATCATGGTGTTATCGTATTCATCGATCGATTTTAAATAGTCGAGTAGGCGGCCAATATTAAAATCCATCGCGTCGACCATGCCAGCATAAACAGCCATACGCTTGCTATTGAAGCGTTGCTCCTGAGCTGATAAGCCATCCCAATCCTGTGTGCTATTCATGGTCTTTACCGGCGCATCGGCGGCTATCAGGCCGAGGTCTTTCACCGCCTGCTGACGCCGTTGGCGCAACACGCTCCACCCCGCCTGGTAAGTCTCGAGGTATTTTTCAGTATATTCTCGAGGTGCCTGTACCGGTATATGGACGGCTTGAAAGGCTATATAGGAAAAAAAGGGTTGATCATCGCCGCGATTTTTTTCGATTTGAGCGATGGCCTTGTCGACGATAAATTGAGACGAATAAAAGTCCTTCGGCAGGGTGATTTCTTCGCCATTTTCGAACCACAGTGTTTTTCGGTAGAGCGGCAGATAGGATTGATCGGTCCAGTTGTCGCCGCCGGAAAAAGGCATCATCACGGTTTGCTCAAAACCACGACGGCTGGGCATTAAGGATTTATCCTCATAGCCCAAATGCCACTTGCCCGCTAGGTTGGTGTGATAACCCGCCTCTTTCAGTAGCGTCGCAATGGTGACCACATTATGGTTGAGAGTGCCGCGATAAAACGGTGATTGTGATTGTTCGGGGGTTAGCGCCTCGGCGATATTGGCAACCCCTGCGCGGTGGCTATCGACACCGGTTAGCAGCATGGCGCGGGTGGGGGCGCAACTGGCGGTAGTGTAATAGCGGCTAAAGCGAAGGCCCTGCTGGGCCAACTCATCGAGGTTCGGTGTACTGATTTCGCTGCCGTATGAGGCAATATCGGAATAACCTAAGTCGTCGGCGAGGATCAGCAAAATATTAGGGCGTTCGCTGCTGGCGATGGTAACCGGCTCTTCTGCTTGCAACACCGTGGGTAACCACAATGACAAAGCTGTTAGGGTAATGCGCAAAATTTTAGCGGTAATATTGATTATTATTGTTAGCACAACATTCTCTCTGAGGGGCGGTTAGCGGTCGATGATGGCCGTTGTTAAGGGTTTATCCTCAGTCACCATAAATGATTCCTGATTAACACTGGCCAGTAGCTCTCCGTTCTCTGAGTAAAACAGGCCGCGGGTGTGGCCTCGGCCACCGGATGCTGCGGGGCTTTGTTGGATGCAGGCGGCCCAGTTGTCGAGGCTTGCCTGTTGATAAAACCAGATGCTGTGATCCAAACTGGCAATCTTAAGGCGCTGTTGAGGCTTGATAAGATGGGGTCTGATAGCCACGGTCGGCATGTTCCAATCACTGCAATAGGCCAATAATAAGGTTTGCTGCCAGTCGGTTAAAGAAGCGGCTTCGGTGCTATCGTGGCTGGTTTTAAACCAGGTAACTTGTTCGGGCTCTAACGGTTGGTCGAGTTGGTTGGGACTATCGATGCGCACTTCTAATGCCGCATCTTTGCGACTTTGTTCTGCCGTTAGCGGCGTGGTTCGATCGATAAACAAGTGTGCCTTATCGTCTGCGGGTAAGGTCAGTGGCGGTGCTGGTTGAGTGTGTTGAAAACTGTCTTCGGGCAGGTGGAAGGTGACGGTGGCAAAGAAGATGGTCTTGCCCTGTTGCTGGCAATACACATTGTAGACCTTAAAGCGCCGGCCATCTTTCAGGTCTTCAACACGAATATTAATTGCCTCCTTAACAATGCCGGGCCGAAGAAATTGCCCGTGTAGTGATTGCAGTGAGTAATTGTCTGGGCAGCAGTGTTTGGCGGCATCAATGGCTTGTGTGAGAATCAGTCCGCCGTATACATGCACGTCACTGGCGCTGGCTTGTCCGATAAATTGCTGGCCTACATCGTGAGTTACTTGTAGGCGTTCAATCAGTTGTTGCAGTGGTTTCATTCGAGGTATCCAATTGAGCTATTTGTAAACCGTGTTGATAACGTTAGCCATGGTTATTGTGCAGGGCAACCATCAAACCTCGGTTAGCGGCAACCTGATTGTCGAGTAGCTCAAGCCATATTTTCTGTAAATTATCGGCCCCCTGTATCCATTCAATATTCATCAGCTTGTTGAGCTCTATCGTGAGTTTTATACTGTGCTCCATGCCTTTCTTCATCGTCGCCCCTGCGCCCCACTCGGCATCGCGTTTGCCGATATGCGTTGGGGCGAAGAAGAACGTGGGTTTGGCGCCGGGCAGTTGTGGCGCTTTGCCGCCAGCTTCCCAGTGACTGGCGCCGACCATGGCGCTGTCGACGATATTCTCACCGATGTGTTGATGCAGTGTGGTGGTGAGTCCGATGTTGCCCGACATATCAATATAGGCGGTAGCCAATGTGTTATCGATCTGGTGTTCGTCGCCGTACAGAACAACCTCGTCACAGCAGTCGAGGCTGTCGACAAAGGCCTGGTTAGCCGTCGAGGTAATGCCCACTATCTTAGCGTTAACCTGAGGGTCATCGTGCAGCATTTTAGCCAGGCCGAAACCGGTTTTTGACGACACCGAACCAATGACAACTTGTTCAGCACCAAACAGGTCATTAAACAGTAAGTAGTCATAAATCACATAAGAAGTGGTGAATAACGGCACCAACAAGCAGCGTTCATTTTCATATTGCTGGACAATGGCCGGCTCTGCCTGGGTACGACGATAGGTGTTGTAAAGTCTGGGTAATGCTTGGCGGTAATCGGTTTGATCGGTAAATTGCTCGGCAGAGATTCTGCCTGGGGTCAGGACAGTATGGCTTGCCATCGGGAAAAAACCCCACAGGCGCTCACCGACGACAATATCGTCATTATTAGAGGCAATCACATTAGCGCAGCCCCAGACCGGGACGTTACCCCAGTCACCCTCGCCAGGGTAGTAATCCCAATAGCCCAGACTACCACCGGAGATCGCGTAACTGACGTTGTTGGCGGTCAGGCCGAACTTATCGATGGCCACCAGCACCTCGTCTTGGTTGAGGCTGGGCAAGGGACTTTGCACAATTTTACTGTCTCGAATGTTATTTCGATGAACGTTGAGTTCGATGAGTTGTGTCATAGGGTGGCCCGATTATTATTGTGTGGATATGTTGTCACTATATGTGACGATACATGCAAAGACAACTGTAAGCTGCCACGTGGCAATCGATGGGTAGATAGCTGGGCTTATTCATCAAGCGAATAATATTATATCACTATAATAAATTACCAATATATTGGGAAACCCCTTACTGTTGAGCAATAGACAGAGAGTCAGCCAGATGCCAGATATTGAAAGCTATTGGGTGAGATAGAAATAATTGTGGGTGTGAAATTGTCCATTAGGCTGTCATTGTTATCGGCTTGTATTACGAGCGATATATTGTCATGATCTATGACTGTTCATGAAGGGTGATCTTTATGACTACTGTCAGGCTGACGAAGCAGTTTAGCTGCACCTCGCCTAATCGATGAAGAGAGAGTAACAATGTCCGCCATAAAAATCTTAGCGGGTCACAAGGCTTATCGGCATATTCAACAAAACGGCCTGTCCGCGAATGATATTGCGGCAGTATTTGGTGCCTCTGGTGCCGCTAAATGGCTGACTATCTACGGGCTAGATCGGGCTGTTTTTGATCGGTTTCTAGCCACTGCCAGCCATCCTATCGACCTCTTTGGCACCTCCGTCGGCGCCTTTAAATTGGCGGCCTGTGCGCAGGATAACCCCGGCGATGCACTGCTGGCGTTGGCCAATGCCTATATTGGCCAGGATTATGTCGGCAAGGAAACCAGTGAGCAGGTGGTGATCGAAACAAAGAAGATACTCGATGCCTTTTTGTCGCCTCAAGCCGTGTCTGAAATACTCACCAGCTCTCGCTTTAACTATCAATGTGGTGCGGTGCTGACCCAGGCTAATCTCGCCAGTCCAAGCTTAACGCGACAAAAGCTTGCCATGGTAAAGGGCTTTGGTCAGTCGTTATTAGGTAAACAATGGCAACAGAATTTATTTGAACGGGTGATTTTTCACGCGCCGCAGGCGGCCCACTCATTCGATGGCTACGATGGTTATCCGACCCAGAGACTACCCTTGTCGACCACTAATTTTCGCCAGGCAATTTTATCGTCAGGCTCTATTCCTGTCGTGATGCCCGGGGTCGATGCGATTACCGATGCGCCTGCCGGCATGTACCGTGATGGTGGCCTGCTCGATTATCACGCTGTGCCCAGCAACGTCAGCAAAATTGATCACGGGCTGGTGTTGTATCCACATTTTTATAGTTATTTGAAAGAGGGCTGGTTCGATAAGTTTTGGCCCTGGCGTCGCGTCAGTGCTGCGCAGTTAGACAATACGGTGTTGATTGCCCCGAGTGAGTCCTTTGTCGCCTCGCTGCCCGGTGGGCGGATACCAGAGCGACAAGATTTTTACCGTTTTCGACACGACGACAATGAGCGAGTCCGTCGTTGGACGCAGGTGAGAGACCAGAGCCTAGTGTTAGGCGAAGAGTTTTTGGCGGCGGTGCAGACAGGTGATATTGCCCGCTTAGTGCAACCTATTTAACTAATAAAAAAGAGAGTTTATAACGTGTTTACAGATAAAGTAGTATTGATAACCGGTGCCGCCAGTGGTTTTGGCAAATTGTTGGCAGAGCGTTTGTCTGAGATGGGGGCAAAGCTGGCTCTGGCGGATTTGAACGCGCAGGGCGTATCGGCGCTGGCTGATGAATTGGGCGAAAATGCCTGGGCCATGACCTGCAATGTGGCCAATGAAGATCAGATGAAAGCATTGGCCGATGGCTGTGTTGAACGTTTTGGTCGATTAGATATCGCGGTGAATAATGCCGGTATTTCGACCGAGATGAAAAGTCTGCTCGAGGTGACAGAAAAAGAGATGGATATTAACTTTGCCGTCAATGCGAAGAGTGTACTTTTTGGTATGAAACATCAGATTCCACATATGTTGGCAGAGGGGGGCTGTATTTTGAATGTTGCCTCCATGGCTGGCCTGGGTGGGGCGCCAAAATTAGCGCCATACTCTGCTGCCAAACACGCGGTTATCGGATTGACAAAAACGGCGGCGGTAGAGTTTGGCGCCAAGAATATTCGTATCAATGCCATCTGCCCTTTCTTTACTCACACACCGATGATCGAAACCCTGGTTGAGGCGAATCTGGAGCCGTTTCTATCCGGTGCCTGCCCAATGAAACGTCTGGCTGAGCCGGCAGAAATCGTCAATGCTATGCTGGGTATTATCTCTCCAGATAATAGTTACCTGCATGGTCAGTGTATTGCCGTTGATGGTGGTGTCTCAGCTTTTTAATTTTTTTAAATTGTCTCGCTTTCAGCTTTAATTACACTGGGCGCGGCGAAGAATAA
The DNA here is from genome assembly GCF_923077115.1 of Sinobacterium norvegicum. Lineage (NCBI taxonomy): Bacteria > Pseudomonadati > Pseudomonadota > Gammaproteobacteria > Cellvibrionales > Spongiibacteraceae > Sinobacterium > Sinobacterium norvegicum. Next base: position 859,608 of record NZ_CAKLPX010000001.1, on the reverse strand, counting down.
TACATAGATTCAGGAGATGAAAATGGCAACACAACTTTTTGATTTAACCGGCAAGGTCGCTCTAGTGACCGGTGCAAGCCGAGGTATTGGTGAAGAGATAGCCAAGTTACTGGCGGAGCAGGGCGCCCATGTGATCGTATCAAGCCGCAAGCTCGATGGCTGCCAAGAGGTGGCGGATAAGATTACTGCCGCCGGCGGCAGCGCCGAGGCGTTTGCCTGCCATGTGGGTGATTTGGAACAGATTTCGGCAGTCTTTAGTCATATTAAAGCGAACCACGGTAAGTTGGATATACTGGTTAATAATGCTGCTACTAACCCGTACTTTGGCCATATTCTCGACACGGATTTAGCTGCTTATAATAAGACGGTTGATGTCAATATTCGGGGCTACTTCTTTATGTCGGTCGAGGGTGGGCGTTTGATGCGAGAGAATGGCGGTGGTGCCATTGTCAATACCGCGTCGGTCAATGCCTTACAGCCCGGTGTGATGCAGGGCATTTATTCAATCTCTAAGGCGGCGGTGGTGAATATGACGCAGGCCTTTGCCAAGGAGTGTGCGCCGCACAATATTCGGGTCAACGCGCTATTACCAGGCTTGACCAAGACCAAGTTTGCCGGCGCTCTGTTTAGCCAGGATGAGATTTATCAAAAGGCAATTGAGAATATCCCGATGCAACGCCACGCCAATCCGGAAGAGATGGCGGCGACGGTATTGTATTTGGTCTCCGATGCCTCGAGTTATACCACCGGTGAGTGTATTGTGGTTGATGGCGGCTTAACGATTTAATATAGTTCGATGATAAGAGGGGCGTTTTGCTCCTCTTTAGAGGGTTTAACAATGACAAAAGAGTATCAATCCTTTGCGCAATTTTACCCCTTCTATCTTAATCAACATTCGCAGTTGATGACGAGGAAACTGCATTATATAGGCTCAACCTTGGTGCTTGTCTGCCTGTTTTCGGCACTGATCACGGCATCATTTGGGATTTTTTTGATGCTACCAGTGTTGGGTTATGGCTTTGCCTGGGTAGGGCATTTCTTTGTTGAGAAAAATAGGCCAGCGACATTTACTTACCCTCTTTACAGCTTTGTTGCTGATTATGTGATGTTGTTTCAGGCTGTCACCGGCAAACTCGATCACTCATATTTTGACTGAACTTCAAAGCAGTGATAAGTCATCAATTCAGTTGGCTATTATGAATTGGCTTTTGTGTTTTTCTGTCACCTATATGGAGTTGGTAGCAGCAGCAAAAGGCGTTATTATTGCGCCACAGAAGTAGGTGGATTGGTTGCATTAGATATTGAATAGAGTTTTATCGTTGAAAAGGACGTAGTGTGAGTCAAGTTAAAACCGATGGTCGTGTGCAGCGCAGTGAGCGTAGCCGAAAAGTGATTATTGATGCCATGATAGCGTTGATCGAAGAGGGTGTTTATATCCCCACTGCCCAGCAGGTCGCGGATCAAGCGGGTATCTCAATTAGAACCGTTTTCCGTCATTTTTCCGAGATGGAAAAGCTTTATGCCGAGATTGATGAGGTGCTGCGGCCAGCATATACCGAGTGCTTTGTCTCCGCTGAGAAGACTGGTAGCTTGAAAGAGCGCATATTAACCTTGGTTGAAACACGCGTTGGCGCCTATGTCGATTTGTTACCATTACAAAAAGCCACGGCGGCTATTCTATGGCGTTCTGAGTATTTCAGAAAAGGCTATGCCGCTAATCAGCTGGCGTTACGCAAAGATTTGTTGCAATGGTTACCGGAGCTGAAAACAACACCTCAACGATTAGAAACTGTCGATGCTGTCATTTCTTTTGAATTTTTTGATCGTTTATACAGCCATCAAAAGCTGGCGCCGGCATTGATTATTGAGCTTATTAATCAGGCTGCATTAGCCGCGTTTAAAACGGCTTAATACTGCCCGATTGCCGGTGCAGCTGATTACTCGGCGCCTTGTTCGGTGATGATTTGTAGCGCCATCTTAGCCAGCGCCTCTACCATTGACCCCGCCTCTATTGCGGATTTGCTCGATGCATTGCCGTCGGCTGCTCGCTTGGCCACACCTTGAGCGATGGCGGCGAGTCGAAAGAAGCTGAAGGCGAGATAAAACGTCCAATTGTCTATTTTATCGATACCCATGTGCTGACAGTATCGGGCGACATAGGCTTGCTCGCTTGGAATACCCAGGGCCTCACGGTCGACCCCCATCAGACCGGATAGGCTGTTCGGCTTTTCGTTAACGGGTAGTCGCAGGCCCATACATTGATAAGCGAGGTCGGCATAGGGGTGACCCAGTGTTGAAAGCTCCCAGTCCAGCACAGCAATAACCTTGTTGTTGTGTGGGTCGAACATCAGGTTGTCGAGGCGATAGTCACCGTGGGCGAGAGACACCTTGCCGTCATCGGCGGGCAGGTTGTCGGCCACCCAATCGATCAGCTGGTCCATCGCAGCAATGGTTTTTAGCTCTGATGCGCGATATTGCGTCGTCCAGCGGTCTAGTTGGCGCTGAAAGTAATTGCCAGGCTTGCCGTAATCACCCAGGCCTACCTTGTCGATATCGACACGGTGAATAGCGGCCAGAGTGCCAGCCATTTCATCGTACATGGCGGCGCGTTGTTCCGGGCTATCGATTTCCTTGAGGCGCGCTGCCCAGTGAACGTTGCCATCGCAGAATTCCATCAGATAAAACATCGAGCCAATGACGCTGCTGTCTTCGCACAGATGAAAGACCTTGGCCACGGGAACATCGGTGTCGGCCAAGGCGTTGAGTACGCGGTATTCACGGTCGACGGCGTGGGCCGACTTGAGCAACTTGCCCGGTGGTTGACGACGCAGAACATAGTCGCCGGAGGCTGCTTCAATCTTAAATGTCGGGTTAGACTGGCCACCAGAGAATTTACTGGCAGTCAGCGGGCCTTTAAAGCCCTCGACATGAGCCTCCAAGTAGCCGGTTAGCGTGTCGATATCAAGGGTATCAATTTGTGACATAAGTGATTTCCAATAATTATTGTTGTATCGCTCTGATGAATTGTTAGCCGTATGTTTTAGCGAGGTTACGTCCCAGCTGCATCATATGCACTTGATCGGGCCCATCGGCGAGGCGAAGAGAGCGTTGGCCGGCAAACATATGGGCTAATGGGGTGTCTTGTCCTACGCCAGCGGCGCCGTGAAGTTGAATGGCGCGGTCGATCACATCGAGGGCCATGTTAGGGGCGGTGATTTTAATCATCGCGATTAAATCCTGCGCCACCTTGTTGCCGTGGGTATCCATCTTTTGCGCGGCCTTGAGCGTCATCAAACGTGATTGCTCAATTTGACAGGCGGACTTTGCAATGTCTTCACGTACCGACTGATTTTTGCTTAGTGGTTGACCGAAGACGACACGCTCGTTAGCGCGTTTGCACATCATCTCTAGTGCGCGTTGAGCGGCACCAACAGAGCGCATGCAGTGATGGATGCGGCCTGGGCCTAAGCGGCCCTGAGCAACTTCAAAGCCACGGCCCTCACCCAGAATAATATTGCCGACCGGTACACGAACATTCTCGAAGGTTACTTCGGCATGGCCCTCGGGTGCATCGTTATAACCAAACACGGTCATCGGACGAACCACGGTGACCCCGGGTGTCTTCATTGGCACTAACACCTGGGATTGCTGTAGGTGGCGGCTGGGATTATCGGGGTCGGTCTTGCCCATGACGATCATTATTTCACAGCTTTCACGACAGGCACCGCTAATATAAAACTTACGACCGTTAATCACGTACTCGTCGCCATCACGGACGATTGAGGTCGCAATATTAGTGGCATCACTGGAGGCGACCTCAGGTTCGGTCATGGCAAAGGCAGAGCGAATCTTGCCGGCCAGCAATGGTTCAAGCCACTGCTTTTTTTGCTCATCATTGCCGTACTTTGCCAACACTTCCATATTACCGGTGTCTGGGGCGGCGCAGTTAAAAATCTCCGGCGCCCAGTAAACCTTGCCCATTTCTTCCGCTAAAGGTGCGTACTCGAGGTTGGTGAGGCCACCGCTGTATTGGCCATAACTCAGTGGTAGGAAGAAATTCCACAGGCCCAGTGCTTTAGCCTTGGCCTTGAGCTCTTCAAGAACTGGCGGTGTTTGCCACTGCTGCTCAGCTATTTGCTGATGGTAAGTCTCCTCATTAGGGTAGACATGCTCTTCCATAAAGGATTTAACTTGCTCGAGAAGTTGGCTGACTTTTTCACTGTATTCAAAGTTCATTGTATTATCCTAGGCAAAAGTACGTTGTTGTTTGCGCTCTGGAGCATCCAGGTGGGGGGTGTTATTAAAACTACTCAACCGAAGGTGTTTTCGATTGAAAATAAACTGGCTCAAACCGGTATTCTTGGTTTGCAAGTTGAGTTCGATCACGCTGGCAGCACCGGCGTTTAGGGTTTGCGCAACCATGCTGGCAATGACGCCGCCGGAGCTAACCATCAATACTTTCTTGCCGTGATGCTGGCGCTTAACATGCGTTAATGCGTCGCTGACGCGCTGATTAAATTGCTGCCAGCTTTCGAGGTCGCCATGATCGAAGTCATTCTCAGACCAAGCATAGAGCGCTTTTTTTAATAATCTAAAAAAGTCACGAGGCGACGCCTCTTTATTCAGTGCTTGCTCGGGGTGATGCTCTACAAACCGGTGACTGATTTGCTGGAAGTCAAACTCATTGATTCCAATAAGCTCTTCTACACACTCTATGGGTTGCTGCAGTCCCTGAGCAATACCTTGCACAGTTTGGCGATGTCGACTGAGTGTGCCGGAGATGACGTGGTCGAAGCTGAGTTGTTGTTGGCGAAAGTATTGACCGAGCCACTGGGCCTGCTGGATGCCATTGGCGGACAGTTGATCGTAATTGTGGCTGCCAAGAGAGGCTTGTCCGTGTCGTACTAAGTAGATTTCAGCCATAGTCGTGCTTTGTTAGATAGTAGAGAGAGATAGCAGAATACGATTTTTGCTAATATATTAGTAATTTATTATAGTGATATAATATTATTTGGTTGGTGAATAACGTGTCTCTCAATACTGTCGATCTTAATTTGTTTGTTGTCTTTGATGCGATTTATCAGCAGCGGAATTTGACCCGCGCCTCAGAGGTGTTGTGTATGTCACAGCCTGCGGTGAGTAACGCCCTGAGTCGACTGCGTCGCTCGCTGGATGACCAGCTATTTGTTCGCTGTGTGGGTGGGGTTAAGCCGACACCGATGGCGGAATCTATTGTCGCTCGGGTGCAGGAGGCACTGCAATTATTGAATGCCAGTATTAACGAGACTGCTGTTTTTGATCCGGCCAAGAGTGATAAGGTTTTTCGTCTGAGTATGAATCAGCTGGCTGAGGCGACGTTGTTGCCTCCGCTGTTAACCGTGTTAGCCGAACAGGCGCCGCATATTGGGCTTGAGGCATACTATGTCGGACGCAATGAAATAGAGCGTGAACTGGCCGCAGGCACAATTGACCTGGCGTTGGATGTGCCGATGGTGGCAGGGCCGCAGATTTGTATCGAGCCGTTAAATCGTCACCGTTTTGTCTGTGTCGCACGACAGCAACACTCAACCTTAGGCAGCGAAATTAGTCTCGATGAGTATCTGTCGTTGGATCATATTCAGGTGTCGAGCCGGCGTCAGGGGCCGAGTTTTGAGGATGTGGCATTAAATCGACTGGGTTTAAAACGACAGGTTAAGGTGAGAATGCCGCATTATCAAGTAGCGGCCAGCCTGGTCGAACAGACCGATATGTTACTGACCATTCCCTACAATATGGCCAGGCGATACCCGCTAAAGATTTTCGAATTGCCCTTTGCCAGTGAGGCACTTAATTGGAGTCTGTACTGGTCTAAATCCGCCGACCAGGATCAGGCCAATGCCTGGATAAGAAAATTACTCAGTACTATTGTCAAACAATCTGTGTAGTAGCAGCGACATTATGTGTTGTCTTTTCAGCTAAGTTGTTGCCTTATAACGTGCTGCCGATGAATGCCCAAGGAGTCTGTTATCCGTTTTCCGATAGAGCAAAAACTGGTGGTTGCGATCGCCTCCAGCGCCTTGTTTGATTTGACCGCCGGTGATCAGGTCTATGTCGAACAGGGGGCAAAGAAATACAAACAATATCAACAGCAACATGTCGATGACATTCTGCCGAAGGGGAGCGCCTTTACCTTTATCGAGCGTTTGCTGACGCTCAATAAACGCTATCCTGATGAGCGCCCCATTGAGGTGGTGTTGTTATCACGCAATTCAGCGGCCACGGGTAAACGGGTTTTCCGCTCGATAAAACACTATGGACTGGATATTGTGCGCGCGGCGTTTATGGAAGGGCAGTCGGCCTTCGAATATCTGCCTGCCTTCAATGTGGCGCTGTTTTTATCCGCCAATCGCGGCGACGTCGAGCGCGCCATCGATGCGGGATACCCGGCCGGTTTTGTTGTCTCTGGCAGTGATAATAATCGTAGTGATAACAAACCATTAACCATTGCTTTTGACTTTGATGGGGTTATTGCCAGCGATGAGTCTGAAACTGTTTATAAGCAGGAGGCGCTGAGCGGTTTTGTTGAACACGAGGTTGAGAAACAGCATATACCTCATCAGCCCGGGCCACTGTCGTCGCTGTTTACCAAGTTGGCCTTGTTGCAGCAGTTAGAAAACGATGTTATCGCCCAAGACCCCGACTACCAACGCTGTTTGACGACGGCTATCATTACCGCCCGCAGCGCGCCCACCCATGAACGAGTGATTACCACGTTAGAAAGCTGGGGGGTGGAGGCCAATACCACGTTTTTCCTCGGCGGTATGGATAAGGGGAGAATTTTGTCGGTGCTAAAGCCCGATATATTCTTCGATGATCAAAGCGGTCACCTGCAGTCTGAGGTGGTGGAGACCGCAATGGTTCACGTGCCGTTTGGTATTGCCAATAAGGCGTAGCGCTCAGTATGGTTTGCTTTTTTCAGTGAATAAGGCCGATTTTATTTTGCTTGATAACGATTAAAATAATTTGGCCTCTGCTCGCTGCCAATCAGCTCTCGTCTGATCAAATCAAGGCAGACACTGCAGATAATATTTTGAAAATAATATCGTGATGCGGGTAAAAATAGTTTTTTTGTTTTAATTTTTTCGCTGTTCCCCCAGGCAATCCAGACGGTGCCGACAGGCTTGTCATCACTGCCGCCGTCGGGGCCGGCAACACCGGATACGGCAACGGCTAAGTCGCTGCCGCTCACGGACAGAGCACCTCTGGCCATTTCCTGAACGACCTGTTCGCTGACGGCGCCATATTGTTCGAGAGTGTCGGCACTGACAGCCAACATATCCTGTTTGGCTTGGTTGCTATAGGTGATGAAACCGTGACTATAGGCTGCTGAAGAACCGGCATTACTGGTGATTTGGGCGCCGATCATGCCGCCGGTACAGGATTCTGCGGTGGCGACAGTTTTGCCCTGCTGACTGAGCTGCTTAATCACTTCCAAGGCAAGATTACTGTCGCCGGGACCGACGATATTATCACCGAGTAATTGTTTGAGTTTGTCGAGCCAGACTTGCTTCAGCGCTGGGTCACTGCCACTGACTTTAAGTTCGAGTGTCGGCATTTGGGCGCGAAAGCCAAGGTTTAATGCCGGTGGCCAATCGGGTAGGTTGTCGCTGATCAGCTGTTGCAGCTCGGCCTCGCCGATACCGAATACCAGCATCCGCTCAGTACTGTAACAGTCGCCCTGCTGCAGTATATTCAGTGTGTCGGCAATCGAATCGTCATACATTCGTTTAAGTTCACTGGGCACGCCAGGAGTACAGATAATCAAGCAGTCATTGATGATGCTGCTAAAGCCGGGGGCGGTGCCAGTGGGGTTATGAATCAAGTTAACATCGGCGGGCAGCAGTGCTTGTTTTAAATTAGCGCTGTTGAGTTCGATGGTGCGCTTTTGAAACCACTGCTCAAGATGCGCGACGGCTTGTGGATGCTGTTTCAGTGGTTGGCCACTGGCCAGGGACAGTGCCTCGGCGGTTAAGTCATCAATGGTAGGTCCGAGGCCGCCATTGACGATTAATACATCGCATTGTTGGCTGAGGTTGGTGAGTTCATTCACCAGGGTTGTCAGGTCATCGCCAACAGTGGTTTTACGGTTAATGTTGATGCCCTGCTCTTTGAGCCGGTCTGCCAGCCAGCAAGAGTTGGTGTCGACGACGTCACCGGTAAGTAATTCATCGCCGGTTAACAGTAATTGTAATTTCACAGACTGCCCCTAATTGATCACATTTAGCAGTGACCATACGAGCAACGGTTAGCCCTGTAAAGCATTAATATATTCGACTACAAAGTCGACGCGAGAGTGCCGTTCGGCAAGCGGTTGTTGCAGTAAGTTGTAGGCAATACCGGTGACGAAATCGATGGCGTTGCGAGTAATCATGTGGGCGGATAAGTCGCTGCGGACCAGCTCGTTCTGTTGTAGCGCGGTGATCAGTGACAGGATTTTTTGCTCGCGCTGCTCCAATAGTAATCGTTGCGACTCTTTTAATTCAGGGTGGGTCAGTGAGTAGGCCGCCAGATTGAGGCGGACCCGCCACTCCAGGTCACTTTCTTTGGTCAGCGGCAGCGAGCTGAGAATGACGTTGGCGTATTGGTCGAGGGTGGCGTTGTCGGCAATAGCGTAGTTGAGTCGTTCGTCAATGCGGATATCAGCCCAGCACAGTGCCGCCATTACGATGTCATTCTTGTTGGCGAAGTAGTGTGACAGGACGCCGATTGAGCAGTTCATTGTTTTGGCAAGGTTGCGGGTGGTTAAGGCCTCAAGCCCTTGTTCGGCAATGATATGTGCGGCGGCTATAGCAACTTCTTGTCTTCTGGCGTCGTGGTCGACTTTTTTCACGCGTGAGCTCCATGCTTGGTTGTGACAGGCCAAGCAAGATAGTGGGTTGAGTGGATGTTATTTTGTCACAGCAGGGCGGTTGCGTCTATTTAAACATATCATGCGTTCGATATGTATTGCATTTCGAACGTATGATATGTTTAGATTGTGGTCAAATAATACGCGGCATGTGTCATGGTATTTGCTGCGTGGAAAACTCATTGGACGAATGCAATCGTCGATAATAACAAGGTGATCAACGTGGAACAGACAGCCGATAAAAATGCCTACCAGTTAGAGCCAGATAATACCGATCTTGGCCATATCCCCGGTGAATTTGGCTTACCAATCGTCGGTAAAACACTGTCGATCGTCAAAGATTTTTACGGCACGATTGATCAGCATTATAAGAAGTTTGGCCCCATTTCCCGTATCGGTTTCGGGGGCACGCGAGGTCTGTTGGTTGTGGGTCCGGAGTACTATAAGCAGATTTATATCGACACCGAGAAAAATTTCTCATCTAGAATGGGTTATAACAATTCGCTGGCACATTTCTATGGTGGCTCATTGTTGCTGCAGGACGGTGATGAGCACCGTTTCCAGCGTCGAATTATGCAAACAGCTTTTAAGACACCGGCGATGAAGGGTTACTTAAAGGTGATGAGTCCCTTGATTAAGAGCACTACGGATCAATGGGGAGGAATAAATAACTTTCACTTCTTTCCAGAGGTAAAGAGTCTGTTGTTGGATGTCGCCTGCCGTACCTTTATTGGGATTGAAGGGCAGGGGCCGGTGGCAGAGAAAGTTAATAAGGCCTTTCTTGATGTTGGTGACGGCTTGATGGGCTTGATCAAAAGAGAGATTCCCGGCACAAAATTTGCTCGTGGTAAGGCGGGGGAGCGTTATTTGTCAGATTTCTTTGACAGCCTAATCCCCGATCGCAGAACGGCGGAAGGCAACGATATGCTGACCTATTTCTGTCAGGAACCGGATGCTGACGGCAACTTGTTTTCTAATGATGAGGTTCGTCGCCACATTAGCTTCCTGTTATTTGCTGCCCACGATACCACCACCAGTGCTCTCAGCCATGTATTATATGAAATTGGCAAGTCACCCCAATGGCAGCAGCGCCTGCGGGATGAAATATTGTCACTGGATAAGGATGATATTGAATACGATGATCTCGACAAACTGCCGTTGGTTGACCAGGCAGTAAAGGAAGCCTTGCGCATGCATCCATCGGTAATGATGATGCAGCGCCGAACGATTCGCGAGACAGATATCGGTGGTTACCGTGTGCCGGCTAATACCGTTTTAATGATAGCGCCTATGTATAGCCATATGATGCCAGAGTGGTGGGATGAGCCTGAGACATTCGATCCAGACCGATTCGGTGATGAGCGCAAAGAACATAAGCGTCATAGCTTTAACTACATGGGCTTTGGTGGTGGCGGCCACAAGTGTATCGGTATGCACTTTGCTCTGATGCAAACCAAGGTGTTTTTGTTCCATTTCTTAAAGAGTTATCGCTTTAAGTTTACCGAAAACTTCAATCCGGCGCTGCAGAGCATTCCACTGCCCAAGCCTGCCGATGATTTACCGTTGATCCTAGAGCGTCTGTAAATTATTTGATGCCTGAAATAATGGTCGCCGCCGGGCTAGCCGGCGGCCACTGCTGGCTCTATCTTACTCCTTGTGTTCAGTTTTTCTCCGCTGTATTTCTGTCATTCCTATGTTTCCCCCAACCTGACTGTTAGCTTCTTATACAACACCGCTAGACAAGCGATTGAAGCGGCGATAGCATCAATAGACTTTGCCCTAGTAATAATAGGTATGTATGTTTTTTGATCAGCAACGGTTGGATTTTTTTCGCCCCCTAACCAGTAAGTACCGTGAGGTGGTTGTCGAGTGTGTCAAACTCCTCTATCAAAGGCTTTACGGCAGTTTGGCCGACTACGGACAGGTGATAAACCGGGAATTACTGGTTGATGTTTTTCAGGAGGCCGCCGCACGGGCACCGCTGTTAGACACCGGTGACGATCAGGGTGGTCGTTTCAAGACTGCACGAGAGCAAGCTAATTGGGTGGTGAATCAACTACTCGATTGCGGCTGGTTACAAAAGCAGCTCGATGAGGCGACGATGCAGTCAAGTTATGCTTTTACTCGTGAGGGGCGACAGTTTACCCAGCCCTTTGTCGACTCTGACAGCGAGCGATTACGTACACATCACCGCAATACGCGAAACACCCGTAATACCTTGAAAGCATTTTCCGACGCTGGAGACATACACGACCTGTTAGATGCTCTGCAGTATTCAGAGCGTATTATCAGTGATTTTACCGACATTATTGCCGAACTCGACGATAGAAAGCGGCAGCTGGTGCGTGACGTTGAGGCACAGTCGATGCTTGATAGTGCCGCCGGGGAGTTCTTTGATTTTATGGAGAGTCGCTTTCAGCCTGATATCGCTGTACGTTTATCGGCCGATAATGTGGAGAAATACCGAGAGGAAATAGCCGGACTGATTGAGTCGATTAAACAGCGGGATAACAGTTTTAAGGCTGCGGCTGAAAAACGGCTACGCCAATTGCTGCCGCCAGATACCACTGATGAAAATACCTCGTGGTTATTTTACCTGCTCGAGACTATCAGCGGCCGGTTGGATCGAGCCTGCGCCGTCATGCTACCTGCGCTGCGTCAGGCGTTGCAAAGCTTTACTCGTCGAGCGGATATTATCATTCGCCAGCTAAGCTATATGAATCAACAAAGTGGTAATGATTGTGCCGCCTTATGCCAAGAGTTAGGTGCATTGGATCAACATTACCAATATAAGATTTTTAACGGCTTGAGTGATAAATTTGCGCCATTAGATTGCGCCATGGTCGACCCCGCCGATGTAAAATTGCGCCAAGTTGCTCAGCGGCAAGCATTACATACCGAGGTGAGTGATAGTGTCGAGGCCAGTGTTGATGATATGCGTGAACTGTATATAACACAGATGTTAGATCAGGCTTTTGCCGTCGATAATAAGGATATACGGCGTTATGTTGTCGATGCCTTGTCGAGTGGTAACCGGGTCGATTTATCAGAGCTTCCCGTGACAGAGGATGCCCGTAGCTTACTCAATGCAATGCGGGCCATTGAGGTGGCTGGGGTGAATGATCTGAGCAGCGATTTTCAGTTTTCTATTGGCTATCAAGATGATGATGACCAAGCACAAGATTTTAATGCGTTACAAGGCTATATAGGCCGTCAGGGACGTTTTTATTTAGAGTTAATCAACAAGGGATAAGCCGTGTTAGACGCGATTAATAATCAGCTTGAAACTGTGAACCTGAGTCAACGTGATTTTTCTGAACTGGTCGTTCGGATATTGGACCGAGGTGTTATCTACCGTGATGATAGTCAGGTTGAACGAGAACTCTATGACCGCTACCTTCGAGTCAAACTATTGCTGGAAGAGTATTTGTCAGTATTGGGGGTTCGCCTGTTGCACGATGACCAGTTCCATTATTTGCTGGCTTTTCCGCCGGGTTCGGAAGTGCCGGGTCTCGCCGATGACAGTGACCGGCCGCTACAGGGGCTGAAAGTGCGATTAAACCAGGCCGAGGTCGCATTGGTTTTAGTGCTACGTGCTGAGTACGACAAGTCGTTGCGCGAGGGTCAAATCGATGAGACTGGCCAGGTATCTGTTCCGATGGAGGCTGTCAGCATTACCATGAAAAATTTGCTTAATCGCAGTCTGCCCGAGAACATCCTCGAGCGAAAGAAGCTATTTAATCGCCTGCGCAATATGCGCTTGATTAAATTGTTAGATGAGGGCGAGCAAGCTGATAGTTGGATCAAAATAAGGCCTTTGATTGTTAGCTTTGTCAGTGAGGCGGTACTGGATAGCATTGTCGATGATTTACAGCACGTTGGAGATCAGCAGATTGAACAGTTGCAGCAGCAGGACCGTGTTGCTTTAAAGGCTAAAAACGATGATGTGGCTGATGGCGAAGAGCAGTCAGAAGATGACGGTGTCGCCATTGAAAAGTCGACATTAAGCAGTGGTTTCGAACAATTTGAAACGGCATCCTCATTATTTAATGCCGAACCTAACGAGGGAGAATAGCCGTGTTTTTAAAGCGTTTTATTTTTGTAAACTGGGGCGGTATTCCCAATCAACAGTTTGATATGGGGCCGGTCAATTTGCTGACCGGCGGCAATGGCTCTGGCAAAACCACCGCTGCCGATGCCTTGCAAACCATTATGACGGCGGCCTATGACAATCTGTATTCCTACAACCCCGGTCAGGAAGAGACCAGCCAGCGCGGTCGCGGTGGTAAACAGATGCGGACGTTGGCCTCGTACGTGCTTGGGTGTGATGATGGCAGTTATGCTCGCCCATGGAGCTGCGATGGCTATATTGCTGCTGTTTTTCATCCGACCAAGGGGGAGTCGGCCTCGCCATTTACCGCGATTATCGGTGTCCGTGCCACTGTTGATGGTGCCGGTGTTGCTCGCCAAGCGCGGTTGATAGACAGTAATTTTTATATTGCCACGCAAACAGAGTTACAGCTTAGTGATTTTTATGAAAACCACACTGATGGCGAGCATATTATTCAGCTCACCAACCTCAATAAGAAGCTGGCGAATGCCTATGGCGGCGATGTTATTGAGAAATATGATTCTAAACGTGCGTATCTTTGCCGGCTTTATGGCGCGCTGCGTGGTAGAGCGGATGCCGTCACCAAAGATGAAGCTTTTGCCGCCGCCAAGGCTTTTTCCGGTTTCATGGCTTACAAGCCTGAGCGTCGTGGTATTCATCAGTTTGTGGCTAATGAGATATTAGAACCTAAGGATCAGGGTGAGGCACTGCGCTCGGTATCCAGCCTGATGAAAAATATTCATGCGATGGAGGCTGAGGCGGCTAAGCTCAATCACCGTGTTGATCTGTTAGATCGTGCGGACCAGTTTGGTAAGGCTTATATTGGCCATTGGGTTGACGAGAAAACCCACGGCTACATTCAGGCAAAAAGTAAATATAACCAAGAGCAATCTGTTTATGTGGCGGCCAAGGATAATCAGTCCAAGCTGCGGTCTGAGATTGCTGGCAATCAAAAGCAACAGCAGGTGTTTGACAGCCGCCAGCGTGATATTCAGCAACAGATTGATGAGCTAAATGCCCGACGAATGGGTGTCGATGTACTGCGCGACAAAGATCAGTGCGAACTGAAACAAAAAGATATAGTCGATGACCTGGGCCGCTTGGCTTCGGAGCTAATCCAGCAAGATCATCAGCTGCGCGCCAATATCACGGCCTGTGATCAACTCAGCAAGTTGATGCAGCAGTCATCGTTGGCGCTGTCGATACCGGCGATGACGGGCGGTGCAGTGACCGAAAACTTGTTGGCTGTGGGTCAAAGCAAATCGCTGCTCGACATAGATATTCACGGTTTGGTGGCTCGTGATTGGGTGGGTCTCGACAGTCTTGAACAGCATTTAGATCTAGCATTAGAGGCCGATGGCAGTCATTTTGCCCTGATTAAGGCCTTGCATCGCGACGGTGCCGACAGCAAGGTCGGTCACACTATTCGCGATCAAGGTCAGCAGTTAATGATTCGTCGTCAACAGGCTGTCGAATCAAAAAACCAGCAGTATCAGCGCAAGGTGCAGCAGGTTGATCGCTTGTTGGCGGCGCAGGTGAGCTACCCGGAATATGTGGTGCAAGCCTTGGCGGCCATTCAGAAATACTGCCCAGACGCTGATGCCAGAGTATTGTGCGATTATATTGAGGTGACGGATGAACGCTGGCAGTCGGCAATTGAAGGCTATATTGGCGGCAACCGTTTTGGCATTATCGTCGAACTTGGCTATGAGGCTGAGGCGATTCGTATTATTCGCTCGCTGCCGGGGCGTCGCAATAACGCCAAGGTGATTCAAGGTGAGCGGGTCCAGGCTGATTTCCAGCGCCTGGGTAAGCTCAATAAAAATTCAATTGTTCACAATATGCGTTTTCAGCATAAAATTGCCGAGTATTACATCACTGCCAGTTATTCTACGGTGGAGCGGGTCAGTGACGAATCTGCACTGAAGAAAACTCGCCGAGGTATTACTCAGGATGGAATGGCCAGTGGTAATTACGCGATGTTCCGCTGTGATATCAATGATGCTGATCTGGTCTTTGGTCTCGGTGCGCGAGAGCGTGCGGTTTTAGCGTTGAAAAATGAGTCGGCCACAATGTTGACCGAACTCTCTGGTCTCGATGCCGATTATCGCCAAGCCAAGGACTTGTTGGTGATGCTAGATAGCATTAAAACCCATCGTTATGGAGAGGTGGTGGCAGAGTTGCTTGATTGTCAGCGTCAGCTTAATCACGTTGAAGTTGAACTCGCCAATCTTGACCTGTCTCAGTGCAATGATTTAGAGGAGCAGCTGAGCAGGGTAGAAGAGCAGCGCGTGGAAATCCGTCGACAGGCGGATACCTTGTTGCAGCAGGCTGGCGGCTTGGAGGAGCGCCTAAGCAAGCTTGATAAAACCTTACTGCAATACGATAAAAATCAAGAGAGTGCTGAGCTGTTGGCTGATCAGTGCGAGCAGGCGTTGGAATCGATCACTTCGATCTGGCCCGACTTTGATTTTAATGCCGTATTGGATGATGCTGAACAGCAGGCCAAGGATATCGATCTGGCTATTATTGAACAAAAGCTTGAGCAGGATACGATTTCACTGAATCAAAGTCTGGCTAATATTGAACGCAGTATCGGTGAGCAGAACAGTGCTGCACCGCCGAGTGAGGCGGTACTGTTTGAGACTGATCACAGCCAGAGCCATGGTATTCAGCTGTTTGGTCGTGTGGTCGCGATGAGCAAGACCCTCGATGAACAAAAAAACCGTTTGAAAAACAATGTGCTGGTTGAAAAGTTCGATCAGTTAACCGGTATAAAGGCCAGCTTTAATACCACCTTTGTCACCAATCTCTGTCATGCTATCTATCAGGCGGTACGCGACGGTGAGCAGGTATTAGAGCGGCTCAATAGTGAGTTGTTGGGGCATCGTTTTGGTGCCGACCGAGAGTATTATCAATTCGACTGGAAATGGCTGCCAGAGTTTGAAGAGTATTATCGTTTTTTCCGTGAGATTATCGAGCAGCCTCAGCTTGGCGATGGTGTTGATCTGGATCAGCTGCAGCTCAGCGACAAGAGTCGCACAGTGTTGCAGCGCTTGGTTGACATGTTGTTGGCCGAGGACGAGCAGAAGGCGATGAATGAGCTGGCTCGCATCTCAGACTATCGTAATTACCGTCAATACGAGATTTATAAGAACCCCGAGGGCAAGGAGCCGATTGCCTTGAGTCAATATGGTACTGGCTCTGGTGGCCAGTCTGAGACGCCATTCTATATTATCCGTTCGGCGGCGGTGACCTCAGCCTTTCGCTTCCGCGAAGGCAGCAATCATCTTCGCATGGTGCTGGTCGACGAGGCTTTTTCGCGGATGGATGAGACCCGTTCGCGTGAGGTGATAAACTATTTGACAGAACAGCTAGGGCTGCAGTTAATTTTCGTTATGCCGTCGAGCAAGGCCGGTGCTTATATGAATATTCTGAGCAACCAGTTTGTCTTTGCCAAGTGTCCGGTGGCAAATTTATCCGGTGAATTACAAACACAGGTGTTTGTCGATAGACAGCGGTTGAATGTCGAGAAAATTGGCGAGTTGTGGGCTCATCATCGCCGAACCATCGTGCATCAGGCCAGTATGGATTTTATGGAGGAGGTGCTGGGTTAGCGTCATAAGCGCTTGTTTTGTCATAATCTTTGACATAAAAAATTGAATTTGCTGAAGGCTCGGCACCGTCTGGTGTACGAGCCTTTTGTACGTTTGGGTAGTCGAAAAAACTTCCATTAAAGCGTTGCAATCTATCAGGGGGATTGTTACGTTTAAGTGGCGTGTATTAACTAGAACAAAAAATAGATAGGCGTATAACTTACATAATAAGAATTACCCGCTGTGCTGAGATGAAACGATTTTGTTCAAGCATTGTTTAGTGGTTAGCAGTAATAAAACACTAAAAAAGTAACGACAATCGATTTAGGCAGTAACTCTGGGTGTTAGTAGATAACTACTGTTATAAGTTGGGATAATAATGATAAAAAGCAATAAGAAGCAGTTCCAAAAAACGCTATTGGCGATGTCCGTTAGCATGGGTTGTGTCATCTTTGCTGGCAGCCAGCAGGCGATGGCGCAGGACTTAGTTTTGGAGGAGGTCATCGTAACGGGCCAAAAGCGTGCCCAGAGCATACAAGACACTGCCGGTAGCGTCAGCGCTATATCTTCATCAGCCCTTGAAGATCAGATCATTACTGATTTCTCGCAAATTCAAGAACTCACCACGGGCCTAACACTCGATAAAGCGGATTCACGCAAGCAGTCTATTGCGCTTCGTGGTATCACCGTTGACTCTAACTCCACCTCAGCGGCGCCGATCGACGTTTACTGGAATGATACCTCGGTACGTACCAACGTCGCCTTCCAGTCGGTCTACGATATCGAACGGATGGAAATCCTACGCGGCCCACAGGGTACGCTACAGGGTCGTACATCTCCCGGCGGTGCCATCCATATTTATTCTAAGAAACCAGAATTTGGCGTCACTGACGGCCGCTTCCAGCAGACCTTCAGCGACAACGGCGGCAGCAATACCCAGTTCGCCATGAATCTACCGATCGAGAGCGATGTATTGGCGATACGTGTGGCCGGTATTTACGACGAAAACGAAGGTCAGGGTATTAAGAATATCTATACCGGTCAGGACGAAATGCACCGCAGTTCCGGTGGCCGTATCGGTATCAAGCTACAGCCTACCGACAACTTCGATGCGACACTAAGCTATGACTATGTCGATACCAAGCACCAGCAGCCTGAAGCGGTCTTTGGCAGTCTGAATGGTGACGGTATGACTTCTGGCGGTTTCCCAGCGATCGATAAGGAAGACCGTCTTGCCATTGGTAACACCGATGTGACCACTACCACGCTGAACCGTATCGCCTCGTTAGAGATGAACTACGAATTTGAAAACCACCTGTTAACCTCAGTTACCGGTGTGCAAAACAATAAACAGAATGACTGGCGCGACGACAACCCGGCCGGTACCGGCGGCGTAGACAACAACTATTTTTATAATAATGTAAATAGTGACTACGACACTATGACGCAGGAATTGCGTTTCTCTAATACCAACGGTGAGTTCTGGGATTATATTGTTGGCGCATACTACGACAAGAATGACGCACAAACATTTTCCAAGAAATATTTAAAATACGAGCCATTTGTTAATGGTTTGGTTGCAGATACTCAGATTCCAATTATCTCCGAGACCTATGCGATATTTACCCATAACACTCTTCACTTTACCGATAGCACCGATTTAGAGATTGGTCTGCGTTATCAGGACGGTACGCGTGATCAAAAAGCATCGACTGAAGCCCAGGGTGGTACTATTGTCTTGGTTCCCGAGGAGTTCGAAGTCAAGGATTATGATGCGCTTACAGGAACATTACGTTTATCTCATCACCTGACAGAAGATGTGATGTTGTACGGTGCCTATAACCGTGCATACCGCCCAGGCGGCATTACGGTAACCCCCGATGCGTTAAATACCGATGACTTATTGTTTGATGAAGAACTGTCAGATACCTTCGAAATTGGTGCCAAGACAACGCTGATGGATGGTCGTATGCAGTTAAACGGTTCAGCCTTCTATCAAATGTTCGATGGTTTCCAAGCCTATAATGATAGTGTCCGCTGGATTAATGAAAACGGTGACCCTGACAATGTGAAGGGCGGCGTGACCTTTAACGGCGATGCGACGGTGATTGGCTTTGAGGGTGACTTCAACTTTGTCGCCACTGAGGGCTGGTTTATCGGTGGTAATATGTCGATAGTCGAAGCAACATTCGATGAGGGGGCCGAAGGGCCTTGTTCTGATGATACGGGCTTTGCAGTAGGGGCTGTTACCGGCTCTGTAGCTCAGTGTGATGTCAGTGGTAATAAACTGGCGCCGGAACCGTTATGGTCTGTTAGCTTGAACTCTGAGTACAGCTTCGCCGTCGGTGACTTCGGTGATATGTATGTTCGTGGTCTGTATAAATACCAGGGTGAGCGTAAGTATGAATTGCTAGAAGATGGCGATATCGGTGCCTACGGTATTTTTAACCTTTATACAGGTATTCGTGCCGCCGACGGCCAGTGGGATGTGTCTGTTTGGGCCAAAAATCTGACCGATGAAGCGCAGTTGGCTCGTTCATCAGCGCCTGAATTTACTGCTGGAGCTGTTGGTAATGTCGAGACAGACTATCGCAAGGCTGTTATGATTCCAGAGCGTACCATCGGTCTATCATTCGCCTATAACTTCGAAATTTAATTTCTAGTCTTTAGCGATAAAAAAACCCGCTCTTTAGCGGGTTTTTTTGTGTCACAAAGAAATGCAATAAAACGGATTAGCTGTGATATTGTGGCGGTATTAACAATAATTTAAAAGTGAGTTTGTGGTGACAAGAGACATTATTCAGGCGGAGACAGCGAACACTGAAACCATGGTTGATATCTTTGGCCGCGGCTTTGCCGATGACCCAATGTTTCAGTTTTTAAGCCCTAAGCCAGATTTTGCCCGCTTCGTGTTTGAGATGACGACGCAAAATTACATCGACTTGCAATGCAGTTGTGTTGATCGTGCTGGCGGCGGTGCAACCCTATGGCAGGGGCCGGGGCAGCATGTCAAAGAGGCGGTTGAGTTTAAGGCGATATGGCGAGGCTTGAAGCGTTTTGGACTCGGTACCTTAATCAAATTATTACGAGTGGATGCGGTGTTGTCGAAGCAACATCCGAATAAACCACACTATTATTTATTTGCCATTGCCACCGCTGTTGATGCGCGAGGCTCTGGTATTGGCTCGGCGTTGATGCAAAAAACATTAAGGCAGGCGGATGAGGCCGGTATAGGCTGTTATCTAGAGAATTCAAAAAGCAAGAATTTGGCTTTTTATCAAGGCCATGGCTTTAAGGTGATCCGGGAGTTTCAACCGCTGAAGGGCTCACCCACCATGTACTTGATGTGGCGAGAGCCGATCAGCCGCTAGATCCATTGTTTTGCGCAATACAGCCGGTGACTCTATGTGTGCTGGTGAACCTGGGCAGCTTTTTTCTCGTTATTGGCCTGACCAATGATCTGCCAGGCAGAACTGAGAAATAAGCCGGCCATAATGCCGGCGACCAATAAGTCGGGCCAGCGGGATTGGCTGCCCCGTACCGCCATGGCGGCGATGATTACGGCAATATTACCGATGGCATCGTTGCGGCTGCACAGCCACACCGAGCGGACATTGGCGTCACCGTCTTTAAAGCGCAGCAGAATCAGCACCGACACCACATTGGCGGCCAGGGCGAGGAAGCCGATACTGCCCATGGTCACGGGCTCGGGAGTGGCACCGACGAAGACGCGATAAAGAGTAGAGCCAAAGACCCAGAGACCAAGAATCAACAGGCTGTAGCCCTTAAATAAGGCGGCATTGGAGCGAACATGGATGGCCTTGCCGATGGCCCACAGGCTGATAGCATAGGTCACTGAATCGGCTAAAAAGTCGAGTGCGTCGGCTTGCAGTGCCTGGCTGCTGGCGGCTATGCCGGCAATAACCTCGATAATAAATAAGCTGGCGTTGATGACAATCACCCACCACAGTGCTTTTTTGTAGGCGCTGGAAGCGCCGTCGAATACCGGTTGTTGCTGGCAGCAGTTGGACATGATGCCTCCTTCGTCGATAAGTGTAGCGTCTGGTTGGCGCCGTACTGTTGTTATTGGGTAGCTCTGGCGAGTACTATAAAACCTCCAGTGACTATAGGTTCAAGTGGGATGAGTGAATTTTATTCGATTGGTCAGTTGAGCCGCTTGGCCAACTGCAAGGTGACAACCATCCGCTATTACGAGTCGATTGATCTGTTGCCGCCACCGCTGCGCACCGAGGGTAATCAACGGCGCTATAATCGTCAGCAACTGAAGCAGCTGCGCTTTATTGTGCACTGCCGAGAACTGGGCTTTTCACAGGCATCGATACGCACTCTGGTGGCTTTAGCGGCAGCCGAGCCCTCTGAACCGCACTGTGCCGGCGATCTCATCGATCAGCAGCTGGCTAATATTGAGCAAAAGCTGCGGCGGTTAGAGAATCTAAAGCGGCAATTAACTGCGATGGCGGCAGTGTGTGCGTCAGAAGGTGATGAGGCCTGTGCAGCGATAGAGTGGATTTTCGACCACAATCGTTGTGACGGTGAGCATTGATTTAGGTATGCCATTCTGTAAATGCCGGTGTTTGTCGCTGATTATTGTTAACAATACGACATATAACCAGCGCTAACTGTATGAAACATATGTATATCCATTTCAGGCGCTAAATTGAAGAGCTTAGCCGTAGCGCCGAAACTCACATTCTGGTATTGTTCGCGCAAATTATCGTTTCTTTAATGGTTTTACGACGATAAGCATCAATTGATTAATAGAAGGGATCACCTGTAATGGCGACAGAGAACCAGCTTTCATTGGCAACCGATGAGCAAAAAGTAAGTTACGGTCTAGGCCGACAGTTTGGCGACCATTTGATTAAAACCCAAATTGAAGGTCTTGATTTAGAAGCTGCGATTGCGGGTCTGGAACAGGCTTTTCACGGCGAAGGCAGTGTTCTTGCTGATACTGATTTAAATGCCGCATTTGAAGCAATTCAAGCCAAGCTTCAGGTTGTTGCCCGCGAGAAAGCCGAGCAGGCTGCCGGTGCCGGCATCGAGTACCTAGAAAAAAATGCCAAACGTAACGAAATCAAGGTTACTGCCAGCGGTCTTCAATATGAAATCTTAGTCGAAGGTGAGGGCGACAAGCCAAAGGCTGAGTCTACAGTTCGTACTCACTACCACGGCATGCTGATTGACGGCACTGTTTTTGACAGCTCTGTTGATCGTGGCGAGCCCGCTGAATTTCCTGTTAACGGCGTAATCGCAGGCTGGACTGAAGCGCTACAGATGATGCCTGTGGGTTCAAAGTGGCGTCTGCACATTCCGACTGAGCTTGCCTATGGTGAGCGTGGTGCCGGTGCGTCAATTCCACCCGGTGCGGCACTGGTCTTTGATGTTGAGCTACTCGACATTCTGTAATCGTTAGCGCGATTTAAAAAGCCACATCAACCTCGGTTGATGTGGCTTTTTTATTGCTGTCGCCAAAGGCCAGCGGGCTATTCGTTGGCAATCTCCAGAGGCTGCAGCGTCGTCAATATCCAATCAGCTCTGTCGAGGCGCTGCTGTCGATGTTGGGGTTGTTTGTTGCTGTTGGCAAGAAAAACTAATAGCGAAGCCAGTTGTTCGGCTACTGGGCTGATGGCTGTCAATTGTTGCTGCAGCGTAGCGATTCGTTGTGTTTGCTCTCTCGGCTGAGGCTTTTTTGTCGACTGGCCTGCAGCCCCTACCGAGGTGACCGTGTCCTCAGTATGGGTGATGTGCTGTTTGAGCTGTTCTATAGCTTGCAGTCTCGGCAGGCTGTAGTCGATTAAAAACTTTTCAGCGGCGTTATAGTTCTTGGCTGAATAATACAGTTGTCCGAGAATAGAGGCGGCCTCGCTGCTGCCGAGATGTTGTTGATGAGGCTGTAACAAGGCCACCATTTCGTTGATTCGGCGCTGTTTAAAATACAGTACGGCCAGTTCTTGTGCGGCCTGATGGTCAGCAGGGTGCAGTGCCAGCCATTGCTGGTATAAAGAAATCAGACGCAGGGTTACATCGTGTTCATCCAGCGCTATTGTGGTTAACCCATCGGCCTCGTTGGCCATACTTTGGGTGATAATAAAGCGCTGTTGTAGCGAGAGCTCGTCACTGTTGCCTTGCTGCCATAGTTGCTGCTGAATCAACGGTCTGATGTCGCCTTTTTGACGTAGCAATGTTTGAATAAACTGTTGAAAAGAGCGTATCTCCAGCGCTGCGAGGCGGTCGTCTTGGCAGAGCGAAATAATACGTTGCTGTGCTGTTATAGCGGTGCTGGATTGTTGGCTGGCGATCACGCTGAGCTGTTGTACTGCGCCGCTAAAATCTTGCTGTATCACCAGTAGGTCGGCACGTTGCAATGATTTCTCCAGCGCCAAACTATTGCCATTGCTATGGTAGTAAAACGTATGGACGCCATAGCTGGCTGCCAGAATAAAGGGCAGGGCAAAAAAAGGAAGCAGTGTTTTCATACCGAGACCGTCATGTTGTCGGCGACAGGGCAGAGGCGCCCGGCCGCATTATTCTATTTATTATTCCAGACTACTACAAAACAGTGCTCAAACGCTAAACATAGGACGTCTTAATTCGCCTCGGCATCACTGAGATCGGCTGGTTTTTTCTTGCCCATTATGACAATGCTAATACCGCCGGCACAAATCAACGCGGTACCGACGTAGGTCCAGATGTCAGGTTGATGATCCCAGACCAGCCAGCCGATAATACCGGAGAACACAACGGCGAAGTAGTTGATAGGGGAGATAATAGTGGCGTCGGCAATGCTATAGGCATAGGTGTAGAGGCGGAAGGCAAAATACATTGAGAGCCCGATGAATATCAGCCAGGGCCAGGCGGATAGCGGGATGTTCTGCCACTGCCCCAAGCTGAGAGGCAAGATGGTGACCAGAGAGATGGTAAAATAATAAAATAAGATGCGATGGCTGGGTTCGGTCGACGATAACATCTGGGTGGTTACCATGGAGACAGCTAAGCCAACGGCGGATAAAAAACCCAGAAAGTGATAGATATTGAGTTCGCCCTCACTGGGGCGTAGCACGATGGCAATACCAATAAAGCCGATGATTAAAGGCAGCCAGCGGCCATTATTAATAGGTTGCCCCATCAGTAAAAGCATCAGAATCGGCACGACCAAGGGGGCGGAATTTCGTAGCAATGTCGCATCGACCAAGGGAATGTGCTCGAGGGCGACAAAGTAGGTGTAGAAGCACAGTGCGCCACTGAGCCCCCGGAACAGGTGTAGTGCTGGCCGCTGGGTGCGAAGCGAGGCTTTACCATGGCGGAGAATTGAGGGCAGGGTGAGCACCAGGCAGCAAACATACTGTACGGTGGCAATTGCCGCGGCGCCGGTGGTGGGGGCAATATATTTAGAGGCTGCAGCACCGAGAGAGCCGAGCAGTACGGTGCCTAGGCAGACGATAACGGCCTTGCTGATATTGCTGTGTTCAATTGACGTCAAAGGCTTATAACCGCTGTTTAATTATTATGACCAACCTGCTTGTTGTGGTGTGCAACAGGTGCTGCTTCTTAACTATGACGGCTATATTAGCAAAGTATGCACAGATACCTGTGCCTAATCTGGGTGAATACTTTCAATCTAGCGGTTGAATTGTTGCAACACTCCCCCATATAACTTCTAACCCATGCTGTAGTGCGGCTTTGCTTAAGCTGACAGCCAACATTATTTTTTATTTAGATTACGGAGTCACCCAATGACAGAAGCCACTAAAGAGACGTTAGGCTTTCAAACCGAGGCAAAACAACTGCTTCAGCTAATGATTCACTCTCTTTATTCAAATCGAGAGATCTTTTTACGTGAGCTTATTTCTAACGCCTCTGACGCCGCCGATAAGCTGCGTTTTGAGTCGTTAAAAAATAGCGCTCTACTCGATGGCGAAGGCGAGATTCAAATTCGTATCGATCACGATAGCGAAGCCAATACTATTACTATCAGTGATAATGGCATTGGTATGACCAAGGACGAGGTGATTACCAACCTCGGTACTATCGCCAAGTCAGGCACCGCCGATTTTATCAGCAAACTCAGTGGTGACGAGAGCAAGGACTCACAATTAATCGGCCAGTTCGGTGTTGGCTTCTACTCAGCCTTTATCGTAGCCGACAAGGTCGATGTTTATAGTCGTCGTGCCGGTAGTGATGTCAGCGAAGGCGTGCACTGGGAATCAACTGGCGAGGCGGATTTCAGTATCGAAACTGTTGAGAAGGCTGGTCGCGGTACCCAGATTGTGCTTCACCTCAAAGACGATGCCAAAGAGTTCTCTGAAGACGCGCGAATTCGTAATATCATCAAAAAGTATTCCGACCACATCGCCATTCCCGTGGTGATGAAAAGTCAACCGATGCCGGAGTATGACGAGGAAGGTAACGCCAAGGAAGTGACTGCTGAGCCAGTCGATGAGGTGGTTAACAACGCCACGGCTCTATGGACTCGTTCACGCAGCGACATCAGCGATGAGGAATATAACGAATTCTATAAGCTGATCAGCCATGACTTCCAGGAGCCACTGAAGTGGAGCCACAACCGTGTCGAAGGTAAGTTGGAATATAACAGCCTGCTGTACGTGCCAGCGAAGGCGCCATTCGACATGTATAACAGAGATGCCGATCGCGGTTTAAAGCTGTATGTTCAGCGCACCTTTATTATGGATGAGGCCGAGCAGTTCCTGCCGATGTACCTGCGTTTCATTAAGGGTGTGGTCGATTCAAACGATTTGTCGCTGAACGTTTCCCGTGAAATCCTGCAGCAAGACCCGGCTGTCGACAGCATGAAGTCAGCACTGACCAAGCGTGTCTTGGATATGCTGGCCAAGATGGCTAAGAATGACGAGGAAGCTTATGCGAAATTCTGGCTTGAATTTGGTCAGGTACTGAAAGAAGGCCCGGCAGAAGACTTTAACAATCGCGATAAAATCGCTAAGTTGTTCCGTTTTTCAACTACTGCCAGCGAAGGCACTGCGCAAGATCAAAGCTTAGAAGGCTATGTTGAGCGCATGAAAGAAGGCCAGAACAAGGTGTATTATGTCGCCGCCGAAAACCTCGTCACAGCCAAGAACAGCCCGCACCTAGAAGTTTTCCGCAAGAAGGGTATCGAAGTGCTACTGCTGACCGACCGTGTCGATGAGTGGCTGATGGGTCACCTGATGGAGTTTGACTCCAAGCAATTTGAAGATGTGGGTAAGGGCTCTCTTGACCTCGGCGAACTCGATACCGAAGAAGAGAAGAAAGCTGCCGACGAATTAGCCACCGCCAACGAAGGCCTGGTTGAGCGTATTAAGGCTGTGATGGCTGAGCAGGTTGAGGAAGTTCGTGTCACCAATCGTCTGACTGACTCTCCGGCGTGTTTGGTGGTTGGTCAGGGTGATATGGGCGCGCAAATGCGTCGCTTGTTAGAGCAGGCCGGCCAAGCAGTACCCGAAAGCAAGCCAATCTTCGAGGTTAACCCAGAGCACCCGCTGGTGGCTAAGTTGGATGTTGAGCAAGATGAGGACCGTTTTGCTGAGCTGACAGCTATCCTGTTTGATCAGGCGCAGCTGGCTGAGGGCGGTAGCTTGGAAGATCCGGCCGCTTATGTCCGTCGTCTGAACAAACTATTGCTTGAGTTAAGTAAGTAATCACCGATAATATTGGTGAGCGGAAAAAGGGGAGCTTGGCTCCCCTTTTTTCTGCATAATCAATTCGTTGTTTCCCTGAGCTATGATGATAGGTAACGATAGCCAGTGATAATGCTGCACCGCTGCCCAGGCAGTAAATTGAAGAGACGTACCATGAGTAAAACATTTGCGCAAAAACATAATATCGCCGTCATCGGTGGCGGTAGCTTCGGCACTGCCATTGCCAATATGGTGGCGGAGAATGGCCATTTAGCCACTATCTGGCTACGCAGCGAAGAGCGGGCGCAAGAAATCAACGAACAGCATTTTAACAGTGCCTATCTGCCCGATTGTCAGCTGTCTGAGCGCGTCCGAGCCAGTACCGATCTCGCCGAGGCGGTCAAGGACTGCGATTTGATTTTTATGGCCGTGCCCAGTAGCTCTAGCCGAGAAGTTGCCAAGCAGTTGGCGCCGGTGATCGAAGATAACGCGCTGTTGATTTCAACCACCAAAGGTATCGAGGCTGATGGTTTTGTCTTGATGAGTCAGGTGCTGCAGCAGGAAATCCCCAATGTGCGCCTCGGTGTCATGAGTGGCCCCAACCTGGCCAAGGAGATCGCCGACCGCCAGCTTGCCGGTACGGTGATTGCCAGCGAGGATAACGAACTGGTGGAGATTGTGCAAAAAGCGCTGCACACAGGTTATTTCCGGGTTTACGGCGGTGATGATTTATACGGTGTCGAATTAGCCGGTGCGTTGAAGAATATTTACGCCATTATGTCGGGTATGGCGGCGGCGATGAATTTGGGACAAAACACCATTGGCTTATTGCTGACAAGAGCGCTGGCAGAAATGAGCCGCTTTGCGGTCAACATGGGGGCCAACCCGATGACGTTTATTGGCCTTGCCGGCGTCGGCGATTTAATTGTGACCTGCATGTCGCCGCTGAGTCGTAACTATCGTGTTGGTCATGCCTTGGGCGAGGGTAAAAACCTGCAGCAAATAGTCGATGAACTTGGCCAGGTGGCCGAGGGAGTGAATACGCTGAAGATTGTTAAGTATAAAGCCGATGAACTCGACATTTACATGCCGTTGGTTCAGGGCTTGTATGCGGTTATTCACGGCGGCCAATCGGTGGCGGCGGTCATCGACTCGATGATGTCGGCGGAGCAAAAAGGCGACGTCGCCTTTGCTATCGCTAACAACGAGAGTGACGCTGGCCTATGAGGCTTTACCTGATGCGACATGGCGAGGCATCGTGGGATGCCGCCAGCGATGCTGAGCGACGACTGACCGAACGAGGTCAATGGTTATCTGAGCAGGTCGCCAAGGCTGGTCTCACCGATCAAAAGCCTCAGCAGTTGATTGCCAGTCCCTATCGTCGGACACAGCAAACCAGTGATATTGTAGAATCGGTGGTTGGCCGCTGTCGTCGCATCAGCAGCGATTTAATCACACCTGAGGGTAATGCGCGTCAGGTCGTCGATTGGCTCTATCAGTACTGCCAGCAGCAGCCCGAATTAAAGACGCTGCTATTGGTCAGCCACAATCCTTTTATCAGTGAATTGATCAGCCTGTTAGTCATGGGCGGCCCGCGAACCGGTGACAGCCCGTTGCCGGTGATGATGCCTTCGACGTTGGTGGCATTATCGGGGGAGGTGTTGGCAGCGGGTTGCTTTGAGCTCGATGCCTATTATCCCAACCCACAAAGTCAGTTCTAATCATCCATTTAACAACGCGTAAATTTGCAGACACCAGCCATGCCAAACAACGATATAGACAGTTTTAGTACCATTGCCAATCTCGTCGAAGAGGGGGAGTTTGAGCACTGTGGTCAGAATATCGTTTATCAGCGCTGGGGTGATGGAACGGGTCGACGTGTGATTGCTCTGCACGGCTGGCTGGATAACGCCGCCAGTTTTGAAATCATTGCGCCGATGTTACACGATATCGATTTAGTGGTATTGGATCAGATCGGACACGGCTATTCGGATCATCGAACAGCCCCGGCGGCCTACAATATCTGGGATGATTTGCTCGATGTGCTGGCGCTGGCCGATCACCTCGAATGGCAGGGCTTTAGTCTGCTGGGTCATTCCCGCGGTGCGATGATTAGTTGGCTGTTGGCGGCCACGCAGCCGGAGCGTATAGAACAACTTATTGCCATTGATGGTTTGATCCCGTTGGCAGCCAAGCCTGAGGATGCCGCCCAGCAGTTGGCAAATCACCTCAACGATAGTCGCGGTATTGCGACAAAGCGTATTCCAAGCTACAACAACTTAGCCGATATGATTGCCGCTCGCTGCAAGGCGACGGGCTTTAGTGCCGCGGCCTCGGTGCGTATCGTCAAGCGGGGGCACAAGCGTGACGATGACGGTCTGTACAGATGGCGAAATGATCCTCGCCTTATGATGGCCTCAGCGTTTAAACTGACTGCGCAGCATATAGAGTCAATCTCGGAGGCGATTCGTTGCCCGGTTTTTGTCATTATTGCCAAGCAGGGCATGGGCTCTGTCGATGATTATTTGGCAGTATTCAGTCATATTGAACATGTTGATCATGTTGTTATTGATGGCGGCCACCACTGCCATATGGAGGAGCAGGCGAGTGAAGTTGCAGCACTTATTCAAAAAAATGTGGTTTAGCCTCGGGCTATGCCTGATGTTACTGCCGGCCCTGGGCCAGGCTGGTGATGTTGAGGGTAGCCGTGATAATCCATTGCTGGATCGCTATCCTCGTTCGCAGATTGTCAATTATAGTACTGCGACCAATGCCGAAATTTGGCTGTTGGAGAGCGCCATACAGCAAGTCAACGGCGCCTTGCGTGCCCGAAAGGCGCGATTGATTATCGGTGATGTTGAACGTATCAGCTATCAATTGCCAGTGACGCATACGGCGCAGGAGGGGTTTGACTCTCAGCATGCGGCGGTGATGTTGCTCGGTGCCACGCCGCTGTTTCAGTGTCACGCCAGAGGCTGTGGTGCCTCTAACAACTGGGCCAACAAAGTCTTTGGTGTTTCGACCCTTTATGGTCCTGATCGCGGCCAGCACTACGGCGTGTACCAGCTGCCATCGGTTGATTCGGAGCGCAGCCGCTTTATTGTTCTCTATGCCATAACCCGTGGCAACAGCAAGGTTTATCTCCATAGCGAATTTATTGAAGGCCAGGTCGAGGCTGACGAAATTCAATGGAATGGGCGTTAATCGACGTCGTTAGCTAGCGTCAATGGTGATAAATGGTTAGAATCGCCGCCCAAGCAGGCCCAGGCACCCGTCGTGCACTGCTTAAGCTATAGCGAAGCAAGGTTACCTATGTTTTTTACAATTATCCGAAAAGTACTTGGCACGGTTATTTTGGCCGGAGATTTTGTTAGTCGCCCACGCCCGATGAAACGTGAAGCCCACGCCCAGCGTCAGGTTGATCAACAGGTGCAAGACTTGGCCCTGTATCAATTCAAGGCCTGCCCATTTTGCGTTAAGACCCGTCGTGCGACCCGTCGATTGAATTTACCGCTGGAGTTGCGCGACGCCAAGGCAGATGCGCAGCACCGGGAAGCGCTGCTGGAAGGGGGTGGTGCCATCAAGGTTCCCTGTCTTCGTATTCAAACAGAGCAGGGCAGTGAGTGGATGTATGAGTCGAGTGAAATTATCGCTTACCTAGACAGCCGCTTCGGCGAGAAAGCCGCCGCTTAAACATTTTTCAACTATTTATTGCCCCGGATTTACGTTCCGGCCAGCGAGGAATTATGAGTCAGATCGTCGTCTGCGCACTGTACAAGTTTGTGCGCTTAGAGAATTACCAAGCCCTGCAGCAGCCGCTGTTAGATGTCCTCACCAAGCATGAGATCCGCGGTACTCTATTGCTGGCTAACGAGGGCATTAATGGTACTGTCGCCGGAAGCCGTACTGCTATCGATGCGCTGCTGAACTGGTTTGAGGCCACGCCGGGGTTGGAAAATATCGTATCGAAAGAATCCTTCGATGACGACATGCCGTTTTACCGCACCAAGGTAAAGCTGAAGAAAGAGATTGTCACCATGGGCGTCGAGGGTATCGACCCGCAGCGGGTAGTTGGCAGCTATGTTAAACCCGCTGATTGGAATGCGTTGATTGCCGATCCAGAGGTGACAGTCGTCGACACCCGCAACAGCTACGAAATCGGTATCGGTACCTTTAAACATGCCCTCGACCCTGAAACTGAATCATTTAGGCAGTTCCCCGACTACGTCAGTAAAAACCTCGACCCGGCAAAGAACAAAAAAGTGGCGATGTTTTGCACCGGTGGCATTCGCTGTGAGAAATCGACAGCCTATTTGAAGGAGCAGGGCTTTGATGAGGTCTATCACCTCGAGGGCGGCATCTTAAAATACTTAGAGGAAGTACCGGCACAAGAGAGCTTATGGCAGGGCGAGTGCTTCGTCTTCGATAATCGCGTCTCGGTGAATCATGACTTAGAAAAGGGGCAGTACGAAGCCTGTAGTGGTTGCCGATTGCCGATTACCGAGGCGGACAAGCTGAGCGAGAAATACCAGCATGGTATCAGCTGCCCTAATTGCTTCGATACACTGACTGACAAGCAGCGTAGCCGGTTTGAAGAACGTGAGCGTCAGGTACGCCTGGCCAAGGAGCGCGGTGAGGAACATATTGGTTCCGATGCCAAGGCAGCAACCGCCAAGCGTCGCGAGG
The DNA here is from genome assembly GCF_923077115.1 of Sinobacterium norvegicum. NCBI lineage: Bacteria > Pseudomonadati > Pseudomonadota > Gammaproteobacteria > Cellvibrionales > Spongiibacteraceae > Sinobacterium > Sinobacterium norvegicum. The sequence goes on along the minus strand of NZ_CAKLPX010000001.1, from coordinate 828,675 downwards.
ATAAGCTGTTATTGAAGCAGCAACAGCAGAAGAAGATGCAGCAGAAGCCTTAGCATTCTGCTCAAGCCAAAAAAAAAGCCACGGTTGTTGTGGCTTTTTTTTTGCTTGCATTTTGTTGTCGTCATTTTTTGATCAGGGATAAGAATTCGCTGCGGGTGGCCTGATTATCACGGAAGCATCCCTGCATCGATGAGGTCCGCATGAACGAGTTTTGTTTTTCGACGCCACGCATCATCATGCACAAGTGTTGTGCTTCAATAACCACGCCGACCCCCGAGGCGCCGGTAACCTGCTCAATAGTTTGTGCGATCTCGGTGGTGAGATTCTCCTGAATTTGTAGTCGACGGCCAAACATGTCGACGATACGGGCAATTTTTGATAAGCCCAGCACCTTGCCATTAGGTATATAGGCGACATGGGCCTTACCGATAAAGGGTAGCAGGTGGTGTTCGCACATCGAGTACAGCTCAATATCGGTGACCACGACCATCTCACTGGCATCGGAGGGAAAGAGCGCGTTGTTGATCACCTCGTCCAACGCTTGATGATAGCCCTTGTTGAGGAATTCAAAGGCCTTGGCGGCGCGTTTGGGTGTGTCTTTTAGGCCGGGACGGCTTAAATCTTCACCGATGGCGGTGATAATGTCAGCAAATGATTTTTCCATGGCATGCTTTCCTAGGCTTTTGTTGTCTAACCATAGGGGATGAACGGCGAACACGACAGTGCCAGTCGGTCTTGTTTTAAGCCTGATTGCGGTGTTTGTCAGACTGATTTCATCGGTGAGACACGATGGGCTATGTTACAATCGTCTTTTGTTAATCACAGTAAAATAAGGCAGGGCAATTTCGTGCAGCAATTGCAACAGGTGGCAGAGCAATTAAGCCAGTTAAAAGATTATATTCGCTGGGGCACTAGCCAGTTCGAGGCCGCCGGTATTTTTTATGGTCAAGGCATACCAACACCCTGGGAAGAGGCGACTATTCTGGCCTACCATGCCTTGCATCTGCCGGCCCATGCGCCAGTCGAGTTTCTTGATTGCACCCTGACCATGGTCGAGCGTCAGCAGATTTTGTCGCTCTATCAGCGTCGAGTTGAGGAGCGAATCCCCGTCGCTTATTTGGTCGGCAAGGCGGTTTATGCTGGCATTGAATTTCTGGTCGATGCTCGGGTGATCGTCCCCCGCTCGCCGATAGCCGAGATGATTGAGGCTCAGTTCCAGCCCTGGTTGGGTGAGGTTGAGGTTGAGCGAATCCTCGATTTATGTGCCGGTAGTGGCTGTATCGGTATGGTTTGCGCCGCACATTTTCCCGAGGCGCAGGTCGATTTATTAGAGTTGTCCGATGAGGCGATTGAGATTGCTGAGAAAAATATTGCCCATCACCATCTTCAGCAGCAGGTCATTATTCACTCGTCAAATGTCTTTTCAGCATTACAGCCAGATATTGACCGCTTCGATATCATTGTTACCAATCCGCCCTATGTCGACATGGCCGACATTGCCTCGATGCCGGCGGAGTATCACCATGAGCCAGCAATGGCCCTAGGCAGTGGTGACGATGGTCTCGATATCACGGTGCAAATCTTGGCGCAAGCCAGTGATTATTTAACCGCCGATGGCATATTGGTTGTCGAGGTAGGGAACAGCGGTGAGCAACTAGAAGAGCTATTCCCCGCGATCAGTTTTGACTGGGTAGAGTTTGAGCGTGGTGGCTTTGGTGTGTTTGTGATGAATTCGGCCGAATTAGAGGCCTATAAACCGATGTTTGAAGACGTGTATAATAGTCGTCAGAGTCAATAAAATTATATATTATTGTCGGCTTGTGCTGATACGTAGTTGGGAAAAAGAGTATGTCGGGTAATACCATAGGTAAGCTGTTTACTGTCACCACCTTTGGCGAAAGCCACGGTTTAGCCCTGGGCGCTATTGTCGATGGCTGTCCGCCGGGTCTGGAAATCAATGAGCAAGATTTACAGATTGATCTCGATCGACGCAAGCCTGGGACGTCGAAGTTTACAACTCAGCGACGCGAAGCGGATCAGGTGAAAATACTGTCCGGCGTTTTTGAGGGCAAGACCACCGGCACCTCGATTGGCCTGGTGATCGAAAATACCGATCAACGATCAAAGGATTACGGCAAAATAAAGGATCAGTTCCGACCTGCCCACGCCGATTACACTTACCAGCAAAAATATGGCACCCGTGACTATCGCGGCGGTGGCCGCTCCTCGGCCCGTGAAACCGCCATGCGCGTTGCCGCCGGTGCCATTGCTAAGAAGTATCTGCAACAGCAGCACGGTATCGAAATTAAAGGCTACTTATCTCAGCTCGGCCCGATCAAAATAGAGACTGTCGACTGGTCTATTGTCAATGACAACCCGTTTTTCTGTCCCGATGCCAGCAAGGTGCCGGAAATGGAAGAGTTTATGAATAAGCTGCGTAAAACCGGCGATTCGATAGGTGCCAAGTTAACGGTGGTAGCGACTAACGTACCACCGGGTTTGGGCGAGCCTGTTTTCGATCGCCTCGATGCTGAGATTGCCCATGCGATGATGGGTATTAATGCGGTTAAGGGGGTGGAGATCGGCAGTGGTTTCGATGTTGTCGAGCAGCGTGGTAGTGAGCACCGGGATGAAATCACTCCGGCTGGCTTTCTGTCGAACAATGCCGGTGGCATTCTCGGCGGTATCTCCTCTGGTCAGGACATTGTCAGCCATATCGCACTTAAGCCAACCTCAAGTATTTTGATTCCTGGCCGCTCGATCGATGTGGAGGGCAATGAGGCAGAGGTGATAACCACCGGTCGTCACGACCCCTGTGTCGGTATTCGCGCGACACCGATAGCTGAGGCAATGCTAGCTATTGTGATTATGGATCATATGCTAAGGCAGCGTGGTCAAAACGGGGGGGTAAACTGTTCCACACCGATTGTCACAGATTAAGCTGTGGTTAAAACTGGCTGTTTTGTTAATAACCTCTTATTCTGTGTAGCGTAACGGTCACAAAATAAGAGGTTATTTTTTTTGTTCTTACCAACAGTCCTATAGTTGATGTAAGATTTGATCAGCAAGTCGTTAAATACATAATTTTGCTAAAAATCAAATAAGAGCAGAGAGTGTTATGGATCAGGAATCGGTTGTTTACGGCTGTATTAAAGATATCAATGTCGACCCTGTTAGCCAGGAGGGGCAGACCCGTCAGCGGACTAATTTTTCTGCTATGAAAACCCTGCCGACCAAGGATGATTTTCCGATTATATCCCGCGATATGTTTGCCGTGACCGACAATGACGAGACCACAGGTTCCACCGAAGTAATGCACTTCGGTGCGTGTTATAAGTCAATCGAGTATGAGTGGGAGCGATGGTTAGCCGAGTTTGAGAGTCTGTTGCGTCAGATGTACTGGGTCTCTGCAACCGTTCACCTCGAGACTGAACTCTCTGGCACGCACACCTTTACTTGGGAGTCGCAGCGAATGTATCACGAGCCGTTCTCTGGCGACATGGCGGTGCGCTGCGAGTGGTCACAGGAGACTCTCGCCTGTTAGTCTATTTAGACCGTGCCGTTTATTACTGTTCGGGGTAAACTGGCCGTGTTCTCATTCTTTGTAAAAGCCAATCTTTTGATTGGCTTTTTGCTGTTTTGCTATGATTTTTTTGAGTTAAAGTGTCATGAAGCGTAACGAGTCCGCGCCACAGAAAAATGTGGCTAATGTGGTGAGTAAAAAACGAAAAAAACGACGCAGAGGGAATTTGCGCACAGTGATATTGGCCATAACGGCGGCGATAACCTTTGTCTGGGCATCGATCAGTGTGTGGGAAGTCAGTGCGGACGAGATGTTGTCGTTTTTTCTGATGAGTGTCGCGCTGGTCGCCGTGGTGGTGGTGCTGGCCGGTGTTTTGGCCGTGCTTAAGCGGTTGTTGGGCAAATTGTTCGATCGGTGATGGAGAGGAGGAGGCCTTTTTGGCTCCTCCTCACGCAATATTACTGATTTTCTAACGTGATTTCTAAGTCAAGATTATTGGCAATCTCATCGAGACAGTCGTTGAGGTCATCGATGGCAATGGTGCTGGGTATTTCGATATCGAGCATGGCCTCAAACAAGGGGATGCCGGCCATAGGGGCACTGGTCACGTGGCTGGAGAATTCGCTGATATTAATGTGCCGTGTAGCCAAGGCCTTCGAGATCTCCAACACGATGCCCGGTCTGTCGTTGCCCAGAATGCTTAAGTCTTTACGGTAACTGTCGCTCTCTTCGGCGGCTTGCACGGTACGTTCAATAGTAAGATTAAAGCCCTGTTGCTCGAGAGTCTTCAGCTTGCTGCAGAGTTCGTCGATGGTGTCTTTTTTGGCGCTTACCTTCACAATACCGGCGAATTTTCCCGCCATATGCGCCAGGTGACTGGCTTCCCAGTTGCCGCCACCCTCAACAACGGTGGTAGAGAGTTGCTCGACTAGTCCGGGTTTATCATTGCCGACAAAGGTAAATACAAGTTGCTCTATCATCTGCTAACACTCTGAATGTAATTGAGGGTTCAGTATAGACTTATATCGATGGCCGGTCACGGCTTGAGGCGAGCTTAACGCTTGTTTTAAAGGAATTTTTTACCACTGTATTGGCAGGTCAGAGCCCAGATCTGTCGACCTTTTTAGTTTTTGAATCTATAATAGCATTCTGAAAAATAAAGCATTTATTGCCAAGGTGGTTTTCATGGTCGCAGCGAGTTCAGGCCCATTTTTACAGATGCAATCAGAGAGCCTGCTCTTCGGTGGCTGGCAGCGTCGCTATCAACATAATTCGCTGGTTTGTGACTGTGCGATGACATTCTCAATCTATTTACCACCGCAGGCGAAACTGAAAAAAGTACCGGTGCTTTACTGGCTGTCAGGCTCTGGTTGCTCTGATCTGGAGTTCAGTCAACAGGCGGGGGCTCAGCGCGTGGCGAGTGAGCTGGGCATTGCCTTGGTTGCCTGCGATACCAGTCCCCGTGGCAGCGGCGTAGATGACTGCGGCAGTCAGAAAATTGGCCAGGGGGTAGGGATGTTTATTAACGCCACTCAGGCGCCTTGGTCTAGGCATTTTAATATGTATGACTATATTACCGCTGAGCTGCCGCAGTTAATTAATATGCATTTTGCTGTTAATCCGGCCAAGGCGTCGATAGCCGGGCATTCAGATGGTGGTCATGGCGCCATCGTCGTGGCCCTTCGTAACCCCGGACGCTTTAAGAGTGTCTCTGCCTTCTCGCCATTATTGTCGGCCAGTAATAGCCGCTGGGGGCAGAATGTATTTACCGCCTATCTTGGTGCCAACCAGCAGGCCTGGAAGAGTTATGATGCCACGGCGCTGCTTGAGATCTGCTCGATGAAAATCCCTATGCTTATTGATCAGGGAGCCTCTGATCAATTTCTCATTGATGAACTTGACCCCAGCGAGTTTTTGGCCGCCTGTGAGCGGTCATCTGTTGATGTCCAATACCGAAGCCAATTTGGCTATGACCATAGCTATAACTTTGTCGCCACCTTTATCGAGCAACATTTACGTTTCCATGCAGCGGCGCTGGCCTAACAGTCGTGCTGTTGCTGTTCGTATCGGCGACTGATATCACTTATAATCGTTTCTGATGAACCCATGAATTAGAGGTGGTGGTGAAAATACCGTATCAGCAATTATCATCGGACACGCTAGACGCCTTGCTTGAGGAGGTCGTCAGCCGAAATGGTACCGACTATGGTTCGATTGAAACCTCAATAGAACAGCGCAAACAGCAGCTGCTGTCGGCATTGACGAGTGAGAAAGTGGCTGTTTATTTCGATACTGAAACGGAGACGGTTAACATCTTGTCGCCGCGGGAGATTGAGGAAATGAAGCGCCAGCAAGCCCAGGCTGATAATGCGGTACAAGAGCCTAGTTTTTACGCGCCAGAAATAGATTTTGATCAGAGTGTAGACAGTGATTATGAAAGTTGATTTAACCTTGGATGCCTGTGGCCTCTATTGCCCCGAACCCGTGATGATGTTGCACAATAAGGTGCGAGATATTGTCGCTGGTACGGTGCTTGAAGTCATCGCAACAGACCCGTCGACGGAGAGAGATATCCCCAAATTCTGTAACTTCCTCGGCCATGAATTATTAGAGAGCAGGGCTGAAGACGGCAAATATTTTTACTATATTCGTAAAAGCGACGACTAGCCCGTTAGCCATGCTCTTTGCTGCTGATAGTGTTGAGTTCGCCCCCACAGTGCTTGCAGAAGTTGGCGTCGTTCTCATGGCCTGAACGGTTACAGTTTGGGCACATACTACTGCTACGTTGGATACCCATCTCATGGTGCAGCTCGGCGGTCAAAATGCCCGTGGGTACGGCGATAATGGCATAGCCTGTCAGCATCATTATCGACGAGATGAATTGCCCCAGCGGTGTCTGTGGTGAAATATCACCATAGCCAACGGTGGTAATGGTCACAATGGCGAAATAAATGGAGTGGGGTATCGAAGAGAAGCCGTTCTCCTCGCCTTCGACGACAAACAATATCGAGCCAAAGATAACGGTAATCACTAACACCGAGCTGAAAAATACAAAGACCTTACGGCGAGAGCGCAGCAGCGCAACCAGCAAAATGTTAGCCTCATCGACATGGCGAACCAGCTTTAAAACACGGAATATTCTCAGTACTCTAATCAGTCTGAAAATGGTGAGATGATTTGCTGTTGGAAAAATCAAACCAATAAAGGCTGGAAGAATACTGATCAGGTCGATCAAACCATAAAAACTGAAGATGTAAGAAGTTTTCTTTGGACTGCAATAAATCCGCGTCAGGTACTCGAGTAGAAAAAATAGGGTGAATACCCACTCGCCAACATACAATGCCCGATGGTATTGGATGCTTATCGTCTGAATACTGTCCAGCATGATCAGCAGCACACTGGCGATAATAACGACTATCAGTAAGACATCAAACCGTTTCCCCGCCGGTGTATTGGTACCGAAGATGACGCTGTATAGAGTTTTCTTTATGCTGTGATCTGCCATGGGTGCTCGTTTTGATTCTAACGTTGACAGTGTTTGGGCAGCTGCCAAACCCGATTGTTAAAAATATCTTGCTCGGGGCATTGTAGGGCAGGGTTGTCGAGGAACTCGGCGCGTTCGACCAAACCCAAGCCCGCAACCGCGTCTAATGAGGTTATCTCATTGCTATTGAATAATAAGGTGGTAAGTTCCGGCAATTCTATCAAAGGCGCTAAGTCCTCAATCATGTTGTGGCTGAAGTTTATCTGCTGCAGGTTGCTAAATACGCCGATGCCGGCCAGCGACTGAATATTACTATTGCTGCAATGTAGCGTGGTGAGTTGTTCGGCAGCGCTGACATTTTGATCGATAATATTTTCCTGAAGACAGTTTTCGAGCATTTTATCCTCGACCTGAAAGTCTTGGAGCAGAGCAGGAGGGGTATAAACGACATTTTCGTTCACACTGAAGCTATAATCTGCACAGCCGATCATTGAGGAGATAACGACAACGGTCAGGCCAAGGCGTTTGAGCTGTTGGATCGAAGGCATAAATTATTATTCTTTGTTGAGAGCTTAAGCACTTATTGTAGGTTAAATGATTGAAATATTTCAATCATCGATTCTCAATCGATGTTGTAGCTGTATACATCGGATTGAAGTAACATTATCCTTGGTAAAGAAATTTGCCGTAAAACGGGGCTGTAATGAACAAATATCGCCAATTAATAGAAACCGCTTTCCCGAATATCCGGCACTGTATGGTGCTGGGTATGACTGTTGAAGATGCAGATTTTGGTCGTCTGCTTTTACGCATGCCCTACCTGGAAACAATGGTAGGTGACCCACAGGGTGGTGTTATCCACGGCGGTGCATTGACAACACTGATGGATAGCGCTTGCGGCTTTGCTGCAATGTTAGGCGTTGAAGGTGAGGCGGTATGCCCGACGCTCGACTTGCGTATTGACTATATGGGGCCAGCTACACCGGGTCTGGATATTATCGGCGACGCAGAGGTCTATCGCGATACTTCCGAGTTATTGTTTTGTCGTGGTATTGCCTACCACCCAGGGCAAAAGGATCGTCCAATAGCGCATACCACGGCGACATTTATGCGAGTTAATTATCAAGATATGAAACCGTTGATGCCAAGCGAGGAGAGCCAGCAATGAAGCCGCTAAGCAAGGCAAACACAGCCATACTAACAGCTATACAAGAGGGCGATATTAATAAACTCATCCAGGCCTCGCCCTATGCCAAGCTGTTAGGTGTAGAGGCGATAGTTTTGGGCGATGAGATGCTCTTTCACCTGCCGGCTAATGACGATAATATTGGCAACCCTATGCTGCCGGCAATTCACGGCGGTGTTATTGGTGGCTTTATGGAAGTCGCTGCCCAGCTAACAGTGATGCACCGTGTAGAGACGCCTTTTGTGCCGAAAGTTGTCGACTTATCGCTAGATTATCTGCGCCCTGGAAAAAATGTCGCCAGTTATGCGCAGTGTGTATTGGTTCGCCAAGGCCGAAAGGTTGTCAATGTCAGCATTACTGCATGGCAGGATACGCAGGATAAACCTATCGCGACGGCACGGACACATTTTCTGTTATCCGAGGGGTAGTGTATTACTGGCCGACATAGTCGAGGGGAAGCGCGGTGGTTGATTTAATACTGCGCAGCATAAAGCTCGATTGAACGCCGGTAACGCCTTCAATACGGGTCAGTTTGCCGAGTAGGAATTGTTGATAATAATCCATGTCTGGCACTACGACCTTCAATAAGTAATCGGCGGTTTGGCCAGTAATCAAGGCACATTCAATGACCTCGGGATACTGCTCAATATGGCGTTCAAAGTTTTCAAAGCGCTCTGGTGTATGTTTGTCCATGCTGATGCTGACCATTGCTGTCAGTCTTAATGCTAGTTTCTTGCTGTTTAAGATAGTGACATGGCGGTCAATATAGCCGGCATCTTCGAGTTGCTTTACCCGTCTTGAGCAGGGGGAGGGGGAGAGGCCTACTTTTTCCGCCAACTCTAGGTTGCTGATGCGGCCATCCAGTTGCATTAATTTAAGAATGCGTTTGTCGGTTCTGTCTAGTTTCATAATATCCCGATATATTGATGTATTATGCTAATAATTTTATAGATAGTAGTCTATTTGATGTTTATTTCCTATTGTCGTGCGATGTTAATCCTGTTGCTGGCGGGAGTGACTTGTTTCTAACATACTTGATATGTGACGCCAGACCAATCACAATCAGCGCGCTGTAAGAGTCTGTAATTCATATAATAATATTTTTAATGGTTAACAGTTTAGGGTTCATTGGATGAAATTTGTACGCAATGTATGGCGCAGCTATTGGTGGCTGATATCGATTTTATTGATGGTTGTCGTGGCCTGGCGGTTGATGAATAGCGAACCCGTAAAAATTATTTATACGGCTCTGACGCCACCGGTTTTGCCCGAGCTGATGGTCCAGGATCAGAGTGGCCAATGGCTGGCGCAGCGCTGGCTTGATCAAAACTGGGATAACCGTCAGTATCAGGCCAGCGATCAAACGCGAGAGTATCACCACCTCAGCCAGGGCACGCGGACGCTGCCAATTCCTTATCAGTGGTTGGTCAGCCTTGAGGCGCCTGCAGCGTCCCCCATCGCTTCGTTGTTCGATGAACAAGTGCTGTTCAAAGACAATCGTTATCTGTTGCGCTTTGGTTTTATTCGCAGCACGCAGCACGATGAGTTAAACCCAGATGGTCTTCCCATCGGCTTTGCCAAAACACCGGCTCAGAAGCTCAACGGTGTCAATGTCAGAGCGGATGCGATTGGCTTTACCTGTGCCGCCTGCCATACAGGCCATTTTGTCGCCGAGACGGAACAGGGGCTGGCGGAATATATTATTGAGGGCGGCCCAGCGACTACTGATCTAGGACAGTTGACGAAAGCCTTGGGGGCAGCGTTAGGTCAGACGGCCATTGCCAGTAAATTGCCCATTTTCAACAGTCGCTTTGATCGGTTTGCGCGTCGGGTGCTTGGTCAACAGTATTCGGCTGCGACAAAGCAAGCCTTGGCCGATGAGCTATCGGCAATGATTATTGTGCTAAAAGATAAAGCCGATGTGATTGAGGTAACGGAAGGTTTTGGTCGTCTCGACGCATTAAATCGTATAGGCAATCAAGTTTTTTCCCGAAATTTGCAACGTCCTGACAATTATCAGCCTATTAACGCGCCGGTAAATTTTCCGCATATATGGACAGCCTCCTGGTTTAATTGGGTGCAGTATGACGGCTCTATTATGCAACCGTTGGTGCGTAATGCCGGTGAGGCGTTGGGGGTTAGCGCCTATCAAAATATCACTGCTGAGCCGGCGTTGGGGCGATTTCAATCGTCTATACCCTTGGCTAATTTGACCAAAATAGAGCGATTTCTAGCGGGTCAACAGCCAACAGAACAGACGGGTTTCGGCGGTCTGTTAGCGCCGGCCTGGCCTTTTGCTAGACCGGAGGAAGATAGCCTAAACAGAGGGGAGGAGCTCTATCGCCAGCACTGTTCTCACTGTCATTTACCGGCACTTAATAGCGCAGAGATTTGGCAGTCACGGTATTTTGGGCCGATTGAATACTGGCGTGATGGTATAAAAAAGCACACTACAGATCAGGTGCTGCAGTTAAAGCATATTGCGATTGAACAGGTTGGTACCGATGCAGCGCAGGCATCGATATTGCTTAATCGAACGGTTAATACGGCGGCGGATAGCGCTGATAATATTAGCCGAGTTGGCTTGGATCAACAGCTGTGTACGCCTGATCCCAGCCTGTTAATGGCAGAGCAATTGAGTCAGCCATGGTGGCAGCAATCGCAGGCAAAGAATATTGAATTAAGGCTACAAGATGGTGCAAACATCAGTTTTGCACTGGCTTTGGGCGCAATTGTTGAGGCATCAATTGAGGCGGGCTATCAGAGTTTGGGCTTGAACGCTGTCATGCAGGCAGAGCTGTCGGGTAATCGGCCAAACTGTTTGCAGGCAGGCCTGCACTACAAGGCTAGGCCATTAAACGGTATTTGGGCGACACCACCGTATCTTCATAATGGCTCCGTGGCCAGCCTGCGGGATTTGATTTGCCCTACTAATGGGCAGCGCCCTGAATTAATTCGTTTAGGCAATCTTGGCTACGATATTGCTAACATAGGTTTGAGTCAGCCAGAGAGTCTTGGTCAAACGGCGGCGTCGAATTATGACGAAAAGGGGTATTTTTTGCTTGATACCTCGATTGAGGGCAACAGCAATAGCGGTCATCACTTCTCGTCGCAATATGATGATCAAAAGCCCTATTATCAGCAGCCCAAAGGCATTATCGGACCGCTGTTAAATGACCGGCAGTGTGATGATCTTCTTGCCTATGTAAAAATGTTATAAGAGGTATTTATGGCGGGTGTGGTACAGGGTGCCGACGGTGAAAAAATGCCGTTGGGGCGCCGGATATTTAAGCGGGCTTTTGTCTATTTGTTGGACAAAAAAACCGATGCATTCTTTCGTGTCTTGCGTCGTCGCAATCCTGTGTTAGTGATGGCCAAGGCGAATCTCGTGTTGGTCACCCGATTTCACGATGTCGAAGCCTGCCTGGCGAATAGTGATGTTTTTAAGGTGGGCTATGGCCCCCGCATCGATGCCGCGGTTGGCTGTTTTATGCTGGGCAATGATAATGCAGAAAACGCACAGCATAAAGCGGCGCTGCTAAGGTTGCTCAGCCGCCATGACAGTCAGCGCATTCGTGATATTGTCACCGACGCCTCGGTTGAGAAATTATCGGGCATCGGCAATCGTACTGCTGTCGATATGGTGAGTGACTACAGCCGTTATATTCCCATGCAACTGGTGAAACGCTACTTTGGTTTCACTCAGGCAACAAATGATGAGTTACTGTCTTGGTCGCGTGCGATGCAGCATGATATTTTTCATAATCGCGACAGTGAAACGCATATCCATCAGCGCAGTGTCACTGCGGGGCAGGCGATAAGAGTCTCTATTCGCACTGAAATTGCTCGACGAAAAAAGCAGGAGGCTGCGGCGTCGGACGATATTCTCGCACGATTATTGCGCTGCCAAAATGAGGAGGGTAATGGCTTTGATGATGAGTCGGTGGTAACAGATCTTGCCGGTTTGTTAGTAGGGGCAATTGAGACCACTTCTTTTTCACTGGTGAACATACTCCAGGAACTGCTGGCAAGACCGGATGTTATGCTGATGGCGCGAGAGGCGGCTGCTGCTAATCGTGATGCATTGTTACATAAACTCTGCCGTGAGTTATTGCGTCTAAGGCCAATGAATGCCTTATTAATTCGTCAGTGTGCTGAAGATTATGCGATGGTCGGTGTTAATAATAAGACCGTGACCATACCTGCCGGTAGCCGAGTGCTATTGTGCACTGGCTCTGCCATGAAGGACGAGGATGTTGTGGCTGAGCCCAATCAATTCCGATTGGATCGCCCCGATGGCCATTATTTTATCTATGGTAGCGGCAGTCACCTGTGTTTGGGCGATAAGATTGCCGACATTATGCTGGTTGAAATGATAAAACCGCTGTTGCTATTGCGGCATATTGAGCCGCTGAAGCAGCCGGATTTTGACACCGGACCGTTCCCTGAACACTACTTGCTGGCGCTCAGCCGCTAGCGAGTCAGCCGTACTTGGGCGTCTGTTTAATCTGCCCCTATTCAGCTGTTTTGATTACCTCGTGGGCAAACTTGAGTATAATTGGTCGATCGGAGACTTTTATTCAGGTTGTTGATTTTTTGATCAAATTCACACGGCTTCAGCGGTATGCAGCGATTCTGACGACAATAATATTGTTGTTGTTGTCTTCGCCTGCCAGCGCCAGGGTGAAAGTTGAAGTATTGGCGATTGATCCTGCGCTGGCAGAGAATATCGAAATCCATATCGGTAGTGTCAGCCAAGAGTCACTGGATCAACGACAAACCTTGGATAATCAGCTTAAAAAAGCGGTAGAAAAAGGCGCTTTTGCCCTTGGTTATTATCATGCCAGCTACAGTTATCGGGTGATGAAAAAAAAGCTGCGTATCACTATTGATTCTGGGCCTCGCGCTCAGTTTATTGACCCAATAGTCGAGGTCTATGGTGAAGCGGCGCTACTTCCGGAGTTTATAGCGCTACAACAAACAGCGCTCACCGTCGATCGGCAACCGCTCGATCATGGCCGCTACGATGATTTTAAACAAACACTGCGCACCCTAACCAATGAATATGGCTTTTACGATGCAAAATTCACTAAGAATGAATTGCGCATCGATCGACAGAATAATACCGGCCAACCTGTTTTGATTCTTCACTCTGGTGAGCGTTATCATTTCGGCGAAGTGAGCTTTGAGGGCAGTAGTGTCGAAGAAAGTATTCTGCGTTTTTTGATTCCGTTCGAAAAAGGTGGGTTGGTCGACCGTGACACCTTCCTCGACCTCAACCGAAACCTACTCGATACCGAGTACTTTAACGAGGTCAACATTCAACGTCAGATAAATAAGGATACCAAGACGCTGGATCTACTGGTGCTGCTCGATGACTCCGATAAAAACCGTTTTGAGGTGGGTGCTGGCTACAGTACCGATTATGGCCCACGAGTGCGCTTTGGCTGGAACAAGAGCCTGTTTAATAGTAAAGGACACTCCGCCGATTTCTCAACCGAACTGTCGCAACCGAAACAGGAAATGGAGGCCAATTACCGCATTCCATGGGATGACCCGTTGCGTAAATTTGTCAACATTTCGAGTGGTTATCAGTTAAAAGATGTTGAGGATAGCGCCACAGACCTCTTCACCTCTTCGGTGGCCTACATCCGGCACTACGATAGTGATTGGGTGCTCAATTACTCGTTAACAGGCGACATTGAAACCTATAGCCAGGGTGGCGGGCCCGCGACGACGGCACAATATATTTTGCCTGGTTTTGGTGTGTCTAAAAGCTATCTTTCTGAGGTGCGAGACCCCTCTCGCGGTCATCGTTTTGAAACATATGTGAGGGGTAGTACCGAGTCTTTAGGTGCCGATGTGGCCTTTTTAAAGAGCTATGTCAGCTATCGCTACCTAACGCCTATCTTTAGTCGCAAGACCTTGCTTTTGCTGCGCGGTGAACTAGGTGCTATCGAGACCGACGATATATTACAGGTACCGGTGTCGCGCCGCTTTTTCGCCGGTGGTGATAACAGCATCCGGGGTTATAATTTCGAATCAGTATCGAGTACCGACAGTGATGGTATTCTTACCGGCGGCGCCTATTTAAATACATTCAGTATCGAATTATCTTATTTACTGTTTGAAAATTGGCGGGTCGCCGCCTTTGCCGATACCGGTCGAGCCTATAACGATAGTGATGAGCCTTTTAGTACCGGCGTCGGTGGTGGTATTCGCTGGCTGTCGCCAATTGGTCAAATTCGGTTCGACTTAGCCATACCCTTGTCTGATGAGGTGGATCAAAATTATATGATCCACATCTCGATGGGGCCGCCATTATGATGCCTGTGACTGTTCGTACAATGCTGTCAAAGCTGAGAAAATTAACCCAGAGCGCAGGCCGTTGGTTGCTTTATGCGTTATTGGCCGTGTTGATTTTTGTCACCGGTTTGGTGACGACGGATCTGGGCAGTCGGTTTGCTTTTTGGCTGGCGGAAGAGAGCGTGGATGGCTTGACTATTAACGGTGTCAGCGGTCGGCTGAGTAATAAGCTGAGTATTGCCTACTTTAATCTGCAGGTCGGTGGCGTGCAGGTGATGGTAAAAGATGTGTTTTTCGAGTGGAGCCTACCCTCGCTGATTAAAGGCCAATTTCATGCGCAGCAACTCACCGCTGATTACCTATTGGTGGCGGTGGTAACAGAGCCAAGTGATGAGCCAGAGCAAGCTCGTTTGGTAGGTGAAACACTGACACTGCCGGCGATTTTGACGCCGATTCCAATTAATTTATCACAGCTATCGGTGGGCCAGTTCGACTTGAACGTCAATGATCTCGGCCTGCAGTTTAATCGGATCGACGGCGCAGCCACGTGGTTCGGGTATACCGTGAACATCGATCATTTCGATGTGGAGGCTTGGCAATACCCGTTTTCCGTTGCCGGTAATATAAGTCTACGAGCAGGTTACCCCCTCGATGCCACGTTGTTAATTACAGACAACAACCCGATAAAGACGGCGGCTGAGCTTCAGGCCCATGGCAGTGTTGATGACCTACAGTTAGTACTCGATACCACAGGGCGATATGCCTTATCGGCCAGCGGCGATCTTCAGCCACTGACCACCGACGTGCCCTTTGCATTCGATGCTGATATTGATGAGTTTGAGCTGGCAACATTGGCTGAGGATTTTAATCTAACGCTGCCAGCCATTGCGCTAAAAGGGGGTAAGATCAGTGCTGCGGGGGATCTTCAACAGGTTGCTGCCAAGGCTACTATCGGGCATTTAATCACTCCGTATTGGGCTGATGCCAACATCGATGGTGCCGCAGCCTGGCGACTCGCCGAAGAAAAAATAGTCATAGAGCAACTCAGTGTCGGCAGTGCGGATGGCACTGCCGATATTTTAGGCGAGATCGATTACCAGAAGGGCGTCGGTTGGCAGCTGCAGGCCGTTGCGCACGATATCAATCCTGTTAGATATACCCAGCCCTATCAGGGAAAGCTTAATTTTGATATCGACAGTCACGGAAGATATGAGCAAGGGCTTCGTTTCAGCGTCGAGTCGAGCAGTAACAACAGTTATTTTAATCGCCTGCCAAGCCAATGGCAGCTTGCTGTAACTCAGGGCAGAGAGGGAGCCTTGGTCATTGCCCCGGGCTATATAGAGCAAGGTGAAAACCGTATTGATCTAGTAGGTAAAGTTAATGTGTTAGACCTAGAGGCGACGGATACAGCGCTGGATATCGGCCTGTTAATCTCTAACGCCTCGCAGTTATATCCCGATATTGCAGGGCGCTTGAGCGGAGATATTCATTTTTCCGGTGCTGTGACTGAACCGAGTCTGGTGACGAAGGTGAGCGCCGAGGCAGTGGCTTTTAGAGATTTTTCGTTTGCTAAGGCGATTGTCAGTAGTGACATTCAGCAATTGGCAAAAGTGGGCGACAGTCAGTTTTCATTGACAATAGATCAGCTCAACCTCGACCAACAGGTGCTGGAGACAGTGCAGCTTAGCGTCGACGGAAACTGGGCGGCACATAAGATTGCGTTATACAGTAAGCTGCTAAAATCTACCGACAGACAGGCGGTAGAACAAGAGCAGGGAAGGTATAGCGGTAATTTGATGGCGGATGCGAAAATACGCTGTCGCGGCGCATTGAGTGAGGGCTTTGACTGGCGCGGGCAGTGCCAGCAGCTTGATATTGGCCATGGTTTAATGACTACGGTTCAGCGCTGGTCGCTACAGTCGCCACTGTCGGTGGATTTTGTCAACGACGACAAGCAGCCATCGGTCAGCCTTGGCGATTTTTGTTTTCGCCACCAGCAGGCAAAAATCTGCTTGACCCCGGTGCAGTATGCCAAGGCGGAGTTAGCACCGATGACCATACAGGTGCTGGGTATTGAGTTGTCTCTGCTCAATCAATTTATCGATGATGCAGTGGTACTTGATGGCAAGGTGGATTTTTCTGCCGATATTGCACTGCCGCAGCGGGGCTTAACCGTGGATGCACAGCTTGCCGTACTCGGTGGCGCCGCTCGCTGGGACAATGGCTCAACGGTGGTTGATTTTGTTGCCGATCAGCTGGATGCGGCATTTCTAGTGAAAGAAAATAATGCCTACTTCGATTTCAATTTTGTCAGTGATGAGTTTGGGCGTGCGCAAGCAAAAGCGGAGGTGTTAGATCTAGAGGCTGCGCGGGATTTGACAGGGCAGCTGAATATCCATCAGTTGGATTTGTCTCCATTGATTTGGCTGGTGCCAGACATCGAAACATATGATGCCAATATTAACGCCAATATTACTCTGGCCGGGCAGCTTGATGACCCCAGCCTCAACGGCGAATTAACTCTGACCGATGGCAAAGTGGCCGGTAAAAATCTACCAATATCGATCAGCGATTGGCAGTTTAGGGCTGAGTTCAATGATAATGATGCCAATTTGAGTGGTCGTTTTAAGGAGGTCAGCAGTGGTAGCTATACCGATTACAGCGGTGAACTGACCTGGCCTAATAATCAATGGCAGGTTGCCTTTCAGCTCGACAGCGATAACATTCGTATCCAGCTGCCACCGGAGGTTGATATGACGGTTTCACCGCACCTGACTCTGTTGGCCCGTGATCGTTATATTTCGCTCAGTGGTGAAGTTGACATCCCACAGGCGCTGATCGCGATAAAAGAATTACCCCAGTCGGCTATCAGTGAAAGTGGTGATACCGTGTATATCGATGAAGAGGGCAAGACAGACTCAAAGTGGCAGTACGATATAGATGTTGATCTACGACTTGGCGATGATGTTAGATTCCGTGGCTTTGGTGCTGATTTACGTTTCACTGGCGGCCTACGGGCCAGCGTCGATGGCGAGGGCATATTACAGGGGTTGGGGGAAATTCGCATTGCCGAGGGTGAATATAAAGCCTATGGCCAAGACCTTTCTGTGCGCAAAGGGCGGTTTGTGTTCAACGGCCCTATTTCCAGCCCCGATATTCGCCTGGAGGCAATCAGGGACATTACTGCAGAGAATATTATTGTCGGCCTGCGTGTGCGCGGCCGGGCCGAGGAGCCAGAAGTGACGGTATTCTCTGAGCCGGGTATGGACGAGAATACTGCCATGCAATACCTATTGACTGGCTACGGCCCTGAGAGCGAAGGCTCCGGCGGCGCCTTGAGTAATGCGGCAATAGCAATGGCGGTGTCGAGAACCCAGGGCAGGGTGGGTACCGTGGCAGATCGCCTAGGGATTCAGGGCTTCCAGCTAACCACAGGCAGTGGTGAATCGGGAACAGAGGTGCAAATCAGCGGTTATCTGCGACCGGATTTGTATTTGAAATACGGCGTCAGTGTTTTTGAGAACGTCAACACGATTACGCTACGCTACCGCCTTAGGCCAAAGCTGTTCCTTGAGGCGATGCAGGGGGCAACCAGCGCGCTGGACATTATTTATTCGTTTGAAACCGACTAGCATAGAGTACTTTAGTTTTTCAGCACTCGGTCGATACGTTTGACACCATCGTCGGCAATGGTTAGGCCGAGTTTTAGGCTGTCAGTGGTAATGTGAATCTCACGGAACAGGTAAATCAGGCCGAGGCTGAGCAGTACCATCGCAAAAATAAACAGGCACGCTATCACGGTACCAAGATTCACCTTGAGGAACTCGCCGAGAAACAGGCAGATGACGACCAGGCAAATCATCAAGGCACCTCCGACGCAGAGCCCTATGGCACCGTTAATCAAACGCGCCCGTTTCCACATGCTGCGCAGTGAGACCTTAATCAGCTCGCCATCCGGAGTGTCTTTGATGAAGTTGTAGTGCTTTTCTAGCAGTCGAGCTCTGTCGGTAATACGACCGAAGCGAGTGGTAAGAACACCGAGTAGGGCGGCGACACCGGTGAGTAAAAAAACGGGGGCGACGGCCAACTGAATAATGTGGGTGATTTGCTCGAAATTGGCCATAGGCAAGCTCTAGGTTGAGTGACTGTCAAATAGTGCGTTAAAACGTTCTTCCACCGCTAGGCGGTTGATGTTTTGCTCGGCCACTTTTTTAGCGTGGCTGAGATGAATTAAAGCACCTTCTAAGTCACCAGAATAGAGGTATTTTTCAATCGTGGTCAAGTCGCTGAAGAGGGCTTGTATCGCTTGTTCGCTGATAGGCTTGGTCATGGGCTGGGGTTCTAGCTGACTGAAATATGGTGTCAGTATAGATTTCTATCATGATAAAACTATTCGCAAAAATGCTTACCGAGCTACGGAATGCCCTCGCTGTGAATTAAGTTTTGTTGAGATAGCGAAAGGTGAGATTGATACGGGGGCCGACGGGCTTGGTCGTTTTCCCGATTGCATGCTGCCAGTGTTGTTGTAAGTCACCGGCCATTAACACCAGTGAATTGTGCGGTAGATCCATTTTGATGGTGTTTTGTTGTTTGGCATTGTGTTTGACCAAAAAACGGCGCGTACTGCCTAGGCTGAACGAGGCGATGACGGGTTGCTTTCCCAAAACCGGCTCGTCATCGGCATGGTAGCCAACACTGTCTTGACCATCGCGATAGAGGTTGGCCAAGGTGCTGTTGTAGTGGTAGCCGGTGAGCTGTTCGATGGTTGTTTTTAATGCCGTCAATGATTGGGTGTAAGGTTGCGCTGGGCTGAAGTTGTTATAGCCGCTGGCAGCACTGACTCCGTGCTTACCAAACCAGCATGAGAGACGCGGCTGGGCTAAGGACTTGCCATACAGCCGAATGGATTCCTGCTGCCAAGCAGATTGCCGCGATAATTGGTGGAATAATGCATCCGCCTGATCCAGGGGCAATACATCAAGCCAGCAATAAATTAAGCCATCGACGGTATTGACCACAATCGGTTCCGCGGCCGAGAACAGGTCTGGGCCGCTCATAGTTCTACCTGGCCAGTGGAATAAAGCTCAGTGGTAGGTTGTCGCGGGGTTTGGGCATCGGTACACATTGCATACTCGGCTGATAGTTGTCAGGCAATATTATTTCATATTGGCTGAGCAATTGGTGTAAGAATGTTTTATAGACATACTGCGCAAAGTGCATACCGATGCATTTATGGGCTCCACCACCGAAAGGGTGGAACATAAACGGGTGTTGTTTATGTTCACCACGTTCGAAACGCAGCGGGTCAAAGTCGTTTGGATTGCTCCACCATTGCGGCATGCGGTGATTGAAAACCGCATAGTTGCTGACCACGGTATTGGCTGGGATGTCGATGCCTGAGAGTTGGCAGTCGCGGATAGTCCGCCGGGGAATCATTGGCACTGATGGGTGCAGCCGCTGTATCTCGTTAAACACCAGGGTATAACTGGGCAGTTTTTCGAAATCATCGTAGTCTAATTGATCCTTACCAATGGCAGCGGACTCTTCCCGGAGTTGCTGTTGCCACTGGGGGTGCTTGCCGAGTTCCATCAAGGTGTTGGTCAGCGAAGCCGTGGTGGTATCTTGGGCGGCAAAAAGCAGTAATATGAAGTTATCGATAATTGTGTCATTGCTAAAATAGTTGCCATCATCATCTTTCTCACGACAAAAATGTGACAACATATCGACGCCATTGCCCTGTCGGCGTTGCTCGATCAACGGGCCAATAAAGGCGGCGATATCGTCTTTGGCTCTCAGTCCCCGGTAATAATTAAAGCCGGGTAGGTTGACCGGAAAGAGATAGACAAAGCTTTCGACGAAATCGAGAAAACGCTTAGATAATAGGTCATTCTCGCCGCCGACCTGGTGATCAACACCGGTAAAAACCTTGGTGGCAATCTCCAGCAACGTGGCCTTGATTTCAGGGAAAAAGGTAAAGCGGTCATAGCCGGCCATGCGTTGTATATTGCTGGCGCAGACCTGATTGATACCATTAATATACCCTTTAATTGCCGGCGTTTTAAAGGCGCCCTGCATTAAACGGCGCTGAATCTTATGGTCGCCGAAGTCTCGCATAATCAGGCTGTTGCCTAAGTAACTGTCGAATCGGCTAAAGCCTTTCTTGGAGGAAAAGTTTTTATCGGCATCAAGATAAATAGCCTGGGTATTCTCGGGTCCCAGTGCTAAAACAGAATATTCATTGCCCAGCCGAATACTGGAAACAGAGCCAAAACGGCGGTAGTGATCAAGGGCAACGGCCTGTGGATCCTTGATGAAATTGAAGGCCTTGCCGAATATGGGCATGCCATAGTCTCCGGGGATATGGTCGAGCTGGGTATTGTCCGGAGCGGTTAAATAGCTGTCATTCTCTACGATCTTTGCGGTAGTCATTATTATTATCCCCGTCTATCGATCATCCGATATGTATATCGTAGCCTGTCTCCCTTCGGTGATATAAGTATTTTTTGTCATAATGATACGATGATTAATTAACCATTAAAAAACAATGACATAAACTATATAAAAACAATTTGGCCTGAATCGCTAGTCAGTTGTTGGGCTTGGTATCCCCATTGTTTTTCAATTTCCTCGCAGTTGAGTATCTGCTTCGGAGGGCCACATTGGGTCAGTTTACCCTGTTCCAGCATGGCAACACGGTCGCAATAGCGTAGGCTGAGGTTAATATCGTGGAGAATGACCAGGGCGGTGTATTTTTGTTGGCGACAAAACTGCTGGGCCAATTGAAGAATATGGTGTTGTTGTGCCAAATCTTGCGCTGAGGTTGGCTCGTCGAGTAATAGCAGCGGTGCCTGTTCGGCCTGTGACAGTTGTACCAGCACCCGCGCCAAATGAATTCGCTGGCGTTCGCCGCCGGAGAGACTGGTATAAAGGCGGCCGGCAAAGGCGGCGGTATCGGTGGCCCCCATCATTTTTTTGACCAGGGCGCGGCCACCGCGCTGGCTGATCGACAGGGGTATCAAACCCAGGCTGACCACCTCTTCGGCACTGAAGGGAAAGTTCAGCTGACTGCTTTGAGGCAGTACCGCCAGGTGTTTGGCCAGTGCCTGTTTCGGCCACTGGCTCATGTCCTGCTGATGGAAAAGTCGACGACCTCGGCTAGGCATGTCGTTGCTAATAGCCTTAAAAAAGGTAGATTTACCGGCACCGTTTTTACCCAGTACACCAAACATCTCTCCTTCAATCAGCGATAACTGATCGACAGAGAGTAAGGTTTTATCATCAACGGTGACGGTTAAATCAGAAATATTAAGCATGTTAGAGAAAGTTCTTCCGTTGTTTGATCAATAAAAAAGTAAAGAATGGCGCACCAATAATTGCCGTCACTAAGCCGACGGGGAGCTCAGCCGGTGCCATCAGCAAGCGGGCGCCGATATCGGCCAGCAGTAAAAGCAGGGCACCTAGCAGGGCAGACAGTGGCAGTAAGCTACGATGATCTGGCCCCGCTAACATACGGACTAAGTGGGGAATCACCAGGCCAATAAAACCAATAATACCGGCGGCTGAAACACTGATGCCGATACCAATGGTGGCGACAATAATCAGTTTGATCTTAAGCTTTTCGATGTCAATTCCCAGGTGTCTGGCTTCCGACTCACCCAGCAATAATGCATTTAAAGACTGGGCATGACGCTGGAAATAAAGGGCTAAAATGATTGCCGCCATAGTACACAGTAGCAGTGTTGTGCTGTCGGTATGGGCGACTGAGCCCATTTGCCAAAGCGTGATATCGCGCAGTGCTTGATCGTCAGCAATGTAATTTAAAAAACCCATCATGGCTCCGCCAAAGGCGGCAACTGCAACCCCGGCAAGCAGCAGCATCACCACCGAGGTGCCATTGCTACTCTGAGCCAGCTTAAAGACCAACAGTGTGGTGACCAGAGCGCCGATAAAGGCGGCCAAGGGGGTCGTCACCGATTGTAGCGCCGTTGGTAAAAGAATAATGGCAATGGCGGCACCCAGTGCCGCGCCAGATGAGGCACCAATAATACCCGGGTCTGCCAGCGGGTTGCGAAACAACCCCTGCATGACTGCGCCACACTGAGCAAGAATGGTACCGACGGCCAGAGCTAAGAGTGTCCGGGGCAGGCGCAGATCTAAGATCACTAGTTGCTGGTAGTGCTCGAGGCCACTGTACTGTGTTCCCCAGAGACCGTCCCAAAGTGATAACAGACTGGCACTCGTCGGCAGTTGCATGGCGCCACGGGTCAATGACAGCGTCATCGCGGTGGCAATTAACAGTAGCGTCAGCGGCGCCAGTTTGGAAAAGGCGAAACGGTTCATCGCTGAGCCTGAGCCAGTGTGTCGGCAATATCGGCCAGGCTATCGATGGCCGTGAGGCTGATGCCGGCGATGAGGTTGCGACCATCGACCGCAATAATCTTCTGCTGCTGGCCGGCAGGGGTATGGACTAACAGAGGATTGTCCTTAAGCAGGGCTTCTACTGGCGGTTTAGACATGTCTCGGCTGGCAATAATAATTACCTCTGGCTCAAGGCTGATCAGCGCCTCTGCTGAGATTGACTGGTAGCCGGGCAGCTGCGATAAGTTTTCACCGCCAAGCAGCCTAATAATATCGTTACCGGTGGTGTTTTCACCGGCTAAGCGCAGGCTGCGTCCATCCATTTGTAAAAGAAAGGCGACTTTAGTATCGGCGGCCAGCTGTTGTTGGTTGATCGATAGCATTTGCTTATCAATATGTGCCAGCAGTGGCTGCGCCTGTTGTTGTTTGTCCACGGCGGTGCTGATCTTTTTAATGTTTAATTTTAGTGAATCTGCGTTTGTGGCTGCGGGCAATTGCAATAATTCAATCTGACTTTTTTCTATCGCCGCGATAGTCTCCGGTGGCCCCATGTGCTCGCTGCCAATAATAAGCCCAGGGTTGAGGCTTAAAATGCCCTCGGTGGCTAACATGCGGTGATAGCCTAATTTAGCCACTGATAATTCTGCGGGGACGACGCTGGTGACATCAACGCCAACCAGATCGTTGCCCTCGTCCAAGGCCAATAAAATATCGGTGCTGCCAGCGTCAGTACTGATAATACGGTCTGCCTGTAATGGGTTGCTGAGCAACACGGCGGAGGCAAAAATAGAGGCGGCAAAGGGCAGGCGATAAGAGGAAAGTATTTTTTTCATAATGATGAACTCGGTTGTTCCATGATAATCTGTGTGTTGGTGATATTGTTTTGATGTAAAAAGGCCAACAACTGTAATAAGGGTTCCGTCGGTGCGGCCTTGTCGGCGGCGATAGTGATGGTTTGATCGGCTGTTGCCATTTGCTCCAGCAGGCTTTCTTTAAAGATGACCCAGTCGGTAAAAGGTTGCTCTTCAATACGCCAATAGGGTTTTTCGGCGGCGATGGCAACGGTTATTACCGGGGCGTCGGATGCCGCCAGTGTTGTCTCTTCGCTGCTCTCGGGAATATCGATCGGCAGTTTCAGCAGTGGCGAATTTGCGGTCAGCAACAAAAAGACAATGACGATAAAAACGATGTCGATCAGTGGCGTTAATTCGGGTGCGCCAAAAACACCGCTGTCCTGCTCGCTGCGGCTATTAATCATGGCACTTATCCATGTCGACGCCGTCCATTAATAGATTCACCTGATTCATGGTGTGTTCAGCCCGGTTGATGATTCTGTCGATCCAGATCTGAAAACCGTGCGCGCCGGCCAGTGCCGGAAGCGCAATGATTAAACCGGCGGCGGTGGTGTACATGGCCAGCCCAAGCCCGTCGGCCAATAGTGAGGGTTCGATAGGGCCCTGGTGGTCGCCGAGGTCACTAAAGACCTGGATTAAACCAAGTACAGTACCTAACAGGCCAAGCAGTGGTGTCAGCAGGGCGATGACCTGTAGCAGGCGTATGCCGCTGGATAATTTGCGGCGCTGAGCATTCAACCAGATGGCGGCAACTTCCTCGCGCATCGATTTTTTTTCCTGGCCATGGATGGCTAATAACCCCAGCCCCTTAGCCACCAGTGGTGGCTGTTTCTGATTGCTAAAGGCCGCGGCACTGGCAGTGACCTTGGTTTTTTTTAAGGATTGCAGAGTCAGCACAAAGACTTTTTCTATGATCAGGGCAAGGGCCAATAAAGAGCACAGTAGCAGGGGTAGGGTGAGGTAGCCCAATTGATCGTGTAGGTGTTGGTACAGCGGCATAATGGTTTAATCCAGTGAAAATTCTACAGGTATACGAATGTGGGAGGCGACGGTCAGGTTGCCTACCTTATGGGCCAGGAACTGCCATTGCTTGACGGCTTTTAAGGCGGCGCGATCGAGTGACCGAACGCCTGAGCTTTGAAACACTTCCACCCCGGTTTGTTCACCGTGTTTATCGAGCTTAATGTCCAACCACACCACGCCTTGTTGGCCACGTTTACGGGCAATGGTTGGGTAGCTGGGTGGGGTTGGGCTGCTGGCAAACAGTGGCTCGGTAATAATGTTGTGATGGATGCCGCTGGCAATGGTCTGACTGCTGGCCAGGGCTGCCTCCGGTGCAGGTTGCTGCTCTGTGGTATCCGGCTCCTCTATGGTGTCGGCTACAGGCTCTGTTGGTTGTGGTATCTGCTGCGGCTCTGGCTCTATTAAAGGCTCAGGCTTGTTGGTCATAACCGAGCCGTTTTTTGCCAACTCTTGCTCAGGCTTATCTTGCTTTACTGGTGGCTGCACCGGGGTAGCGACTTCCTGCTCAACCGGGTCACTGTTTTCTTTTGTCACGGCCTTGGCGGCCGCTGTTTGCTGAAAGCCAACAGAGACCGCCATAGGGGAGGATGCGCCGCCACCGGTGTCGAGGGTGACATCGGACAGTGGCTCAGGAATCGAGGCCAATAGCAGGCCATGGATAGCGATGGCGCTGAAAATACAGGCTGTTCTAACTAATTTCATTACAACGAAAATCATCAGTGGCGATGTGAGTAGCAGAAGTCTAGCAATTCACTATTCGTAATGCAAATGAGAATGTTTAGCGTTTACATTTGGTTTTTATTGTTTTATTCTCGCCGTCTCGTTGAATAACCGTTTAATAAAAAATCGCCCAGTGATGATTTGTAGAAGTTGGAGTTTGTCATGAAAAACGTATTTCCAAGCCTGGCCATTGGAGGCTTCTGTTCTTTGGTCGTGCTGCAACCGGCTTATGCTGAAAGTCAGCAGCCCGCTGTTACCACCATGAAGAAGGTGGTGGTTTCAGCCTCGCGGATGGATCAAACAACAGAGCAGGCCAGTCGAAGTATTGACAGTGTCGACAAGCAAGCGCTAGATGAAATACAGGCAAACTCCGTTGCCGAGGCTGTTAAGTATGAACCCAACGTCAGTGTCGCTGGTGGCCCTGTCCCCGGTAATCAGTCAGTGAATATTCGCGGTATGTCTGGTAACAAGGTGTTGCAGGTTGTCGATGGCACCCGGGTGAATACCAACTTCAGCCACCGCCCTTCATATTTTCTTGATCCTGCGTTGCTCAGCTCTATCGATGTGGTGAAGGGGCCGGTCAGCTCTCTCTGGGGGTCAGGCGCTATTGGTGGTGTTGTTGCCCAGCAGACAATCAGTGCCGATGATTTAGTCGATGACGGTGAGTCTATTGGTGGCTTTGTCAAAGGGGGTTATAACAGTAATGGTGAGCAGTGGTCGACGACTGCTGGTGTTGCCGGTAAGCAGGGTGATGTCGATTGGCTGTTAGCGGGCACCTATCTTGACAGCGATACCATGGAGCAGGGCAACGGTGACACGTTATGGGGCAGTGAGACGAAAAATAGCACTGCCTTGGCCAAGATCAACTGGCAAATAAACGATGCTAACAAGGTGGGTATTAACTATCGTACGAGCACCAACGATGGCCACCCGCCGGTGGTCGGCAGTGCCGACGATCAGCTCAATGCCTCGGACAACTTGATTGACCGCACCACCGATGATGAGCATCTGGCGGTGAGTTATCAGTTTAACCCCGGCAGTGATTTAATTAATTTAGATTCGAAGTTGTATCAGAATAAAACTCGAATCGAAGAAACAAATATCAATAATGGTCTTGATGTTAGTGATATTGAAACCCTGGGTTTCTCGCTCACCAATAAGTCAGAGATTGGCGATTTTAATATCTTCACCGGTCTCGATGGCTACGAGGATGGCTTTGATACCGAGCGTCCAGGCTCTGGCGGTGGTGATGGCCGACCCAATCCGCCGGCCGATGCTAAGACCACGACTCTGGGCGGTTTTGTCTATGCCAATTATCAGCTGCTAGAGTCTGTGGTATTAGAGGCCGGTGTTCGTTATGACACCTTTAAATCAGAGGCGGAAGGCTTCGACAATAGTGAAGAATCGGCACTGTCGCCCTCGTTGGCGGTGACCTGGCAGGCGACAGATTGGATGGCATGGTCGTTACGTTATGATGAGGCATTCCGCGCCCCTGATGTCTACGAACTGTATATGGATGGCACTCACTTCGCCTTTTATCCCGGTGGCCCGAGTAACGTATTTGTGCCCAACCCAGAGCTGAAGCCAGAGAAATCAAAAAACGTCGAGCTAAAAGGTAACTTTGAGTTTGAAAATGTTTTTGCCGATGACAGTCTGAGTTTCACCGCCGCTGTGTTTGATAACAAGGTTGAAGACTTTATCGAGTTAAGTGTCTATGTACCAGAAAATATGCCGCCCACATGTTTTATTCCTGGTATGGGTGAAGGCTGTGCCGGCACCTCAACCTCGGACAATATAGCCAACGCTCGCCTAAAGGGTTTTGAGTTGGGTGCGGTCTATCAAATTGATGCGTTAACGGCAGCGTTATCCTACGGTCAGACTCGTGGTGAGGATGCCGACAGCGGCGAATACTTATCGGGTATTCCCGCCGATAAGTGGGTCGCATCGCTTGATTATGGTTTTTGGGATATCGATACCAAGTTGGGCGTCCGTGCGATAAAAACCAGTGATCAGAACCACGTGCCGAGCGATGATACTCAGGGGCCTTACGAGGGTTATACCACCGCTGACTTCTATGCAACATGGGAACCTACCGGTGAGTCGCTTGAAGGCGTCAAGGTTGATTTGACCGTGGCCAACGCCTTCGATACCAATTATCGCAACGCCTGGGCCTCAGTCTACGAGATTGGCCGATCAGTCCGTGTTTCGGCCCAATACAGTTTTTAATTTTTGTCATACCGGCTGGGTTAACCAGCCGGTGTTTTAGTCAGAGAGGTACATAGTGTTAGAGCAAACGCAAAAAAAAATGCCGGCAGAGCAAGCGATGCCGTTATTGCAGATGTTTAGTCAGTGGGAAAACACCACCACGATTATTCTTCATGGCGGCTCGGTGTTTGAGTTCAAGGGGGTGTTTCCACCGGGTGAAATGGCTCATGGGTTTTACAACCTCAAGGCCGGCACGGGTTTTGAAGGGCATTTAAACCTGGCCAAGGTTGCCGCGATTAGTTTTCAGAGTAAGGATCACCGTGGTCAAGAAAGCCATGCCTTCGTCTTTGAAAACAAGGATGGTGAGTGCGTTTTTAAGGTGTTTCTTGGTCGTGATGCCGCTGGGGTGTTACACGCGGAGCAAAAAACAGCTTACTTAGATATGAAACAACAGTACCAACAAGGGTAAATACCATGAAAAATAAAGCAATGGAAGTTCGATTAGGCGATGAGCTATTAGAGTTTCTCAATACCAGAAAAACGCTTAATTTGTCGACCCTCGACGAGGACGGCCACCCCTATGCTTCCTACGCCCCTTTTGCTATCGCCAATGACTGTATTTATGTATTACTTAGCGATATCGCGATTCATGGTGTCAATTTAAAAAATAATAACAAGGCGGCGGTTTTAATCGTTGAGGATGAATCCGAGGCGCAGACAATTTTTGCCCGCATCCGGGTTAACTACCAGGTTAGTGCAGAGCATATTGCCTTTGAATCAGGTGCCGATTACGATCAAGGTATTGCCTGTTTGTTTAATAAGCAGGGCGACAGAATTCATAACCTTCGTCAGATGACCGATTTCAATTTATTTAAATTAACGCCACTCGGCGGCCGTTATGTCAAAGATTTCGGTAAGGCCTTTACCATAGCCGGAAAAACACTGGCTGGTGAGAGTATTGAGCATCTACGTGATGGCCATAAGCCCCGCGTCAGCGCTGCCAGTTAATCACTAAATTATAATTTTCAAACCCAGACAGCGTCCTGTCTGGGTTTTTTTTTGAGGTTTTAATGACCAGATCATTTACCGAAGGCTCTATCAACAAAGCCTTAATTACGATGACATTTTCTTCTGTTATCGGCATGTTGAGCATGTTCAGTGTCGCCCTTGTCGACATGTATTTTCTAAGCCTATTAAACGATATCGATATTTTGGCCGGCATTGGCTTTGCAGGCTCGGTGCTGTTTATCACCGGCTCTGTTGGTATTGGCTTTTCGGTGGCCACCGGTGTGTTGTTGTCTCAGGCTGTCGGCCGCGGAGGCAAGGAAGAGGGCGCGACCTACTTTACCACGATTGTGGCGATTGCCGTGGCGCTGTCATTCTTACTGACGATGCTGTTATACCCTGTTTTGCTGCCTATTCTGCAGATGTTGGGCGCCTCGGATGCTGCCGCGGATCAGGCGATGCGTTATATGATGATAGTCTTGCCGACCATGCCATTGGCAACCCTGGCCATGGTCTTCAGCGCTTCGCTGCGCTCAGTGGCCGACCCGATGCGGGCGATGCGGGTCTCGCTGCTTGGCTCGGTGATTAATATTGTACTCGACCCACTGTTTATTTTTGTGTTGGATATGGGGCTTGAGGGTGCAGCCTGGGCAACCGTGGCGGCAAGGGTCGGCTGTTTTTTCGTGGCGATTTGGCTGATTCAGCGGCATCACCAGCTGTTTATTGTGGTGAGGTGGCCAAATTTAAAAGCCATTATTATGCCGGCATTGCGTATTGCCGCTCCTGCACTTATTACTAATTTGGCAACGCCGATTGGTGGCATTATTGTCATGTTATATTTAGCGCCGTTCGGCAGCGAGGCGGTGGCGGGTAATGCCCTGGTAGGTAGTTTGGCACCATTGTTGTTTTCGGTGTACTTCTCTCTCTCCGGTGCTGCGGGCCCGATAATCGGACAAAATATCGGCGCCAACAAGCCTGAGCGTGTATTGATGGTGCTGCGCAGTGGCATGATGGTTGTGTTGTCTTATACCCTGTTGGTGTGGTTAACCCTGGTGTTCATGGCGCCGTTGATTATCCGTTTATACGCTGTCGATGGCCTGGCAGCACAGATGATAATCACCTTTTGTTACTATCAAGTGCCGCTGGCCTCTGGTCTGGGTTTGCTGGCGTTATCGAATACGATTTTCAACAATTGCGGTAAGCCATTGTGGTCTACCGGCTTTAATGTTGTGCGCGCCACTGTTGCAACATGGTTGTTCTGTTCTGTCGGGGCTACACTGTGGGGAGCGCCGGGTGTCGTTGTTGCCTCTTCGCTTGCCATGATGCTATTCGGCTTGCTGGCGTTGGCTATGGCTTTTTATTTATTGTCACAACGATATCCAGCATTGTCTATGCAGCAGTAATAGCGATTTAGAGCAGGAGAAAGTGAATGAAGATAGGTGGAAACTGTAGCTACAGTCCGTTCAGTGGCGAGTGTGAAACTAAAAAAGTCGACCGTGATTTTGCCTATTTTGATATCGATCGCTTTATCGATGCCAAAATCCAGCTGTCGCGTTTTAGTATCGTGCCGGTGGTGGGCAGTCACTATCTGATAGAGGCTCAGTTGATTGACAGCGGCAGTTGTACACCGCTGATTATTGATACCGTGACCTTTGTTAAATCGCAGCATTGATTGGTGCTAGAGAATTACTGCAAGGGCTATTACACTGGACTAAATAACAATAGTTGAGTGTGGTAACAGTGATAGGTTTTAAGCAGATTGAGGCAGTTTTTGACGGTGATTTTCACCTCTCCATCGACAATTGGTCTATAGATTCAGGCCAGCATTGGGCGATTATCGGCGCCAACGGCAGCGGTAAATCGGCCCTGGCAGCCTTGTTTGAGGGTGAGGGTGAATTAGTCAGCGGTGAGGTATCCGGGCTGTGTGAGCTCAACATTGCGTCGGTTTCGTTGGAGCAGCAGCGCCAGTTGATTGAGCAACAATACTTACTTGATGATGCCGACAGTGTGGCAGAACTCAACGGCGGGCGTAGCGTCGATGAATTAATAGTCAGTGATGACAGTGAATACCGACTACAGTTAATCGAACAATTCTCATTGCAGCCGCTGTTGTCGCGGGGCTTTCGTAAGTTATCGACGGGGCAGACGCGAAAGCTGTTGATTGTCCGTGCGCTGCTACAAAAACCAGACTTGCTGGTGCTCGATGAGGTCTATGATGGCCTCGATACCGAGAGCGCAGCGATGCTAACAACGCTGTTGACCCAGCTCAGCGCCTATTGTC
The DNA here is from genome assembly GCF_923077115.1 of Sinobacterium norvegicum. Classification (NCBI taxonomy): domain Bacteria; kingdom Pseudomonadati; phylum Pseudomonadota; class Gammaproteobacteria; order Cellvibrionales; family Spongiibacteraceae; genus Sinobacterium; species Sinobacterium norvegicum. The sequence goes on along the minus strand of NZ_CAKLPX010000001.1, from coordinate 797,730 downwards.
AGTGTGTCATGGTGTGTAACCGTTATGATGAGGTTGCCGACTTCATTAGTCACATCGCCAGTATCGACAATGGTATTGTCAGCCAGTGTTCGCGGGCCGATGCTGATGCACTGATTGGCCAGCAGTACCACCTTGCCACTGTCGACTTTGAGGTCCCTGCCGCGGTGAATCCACCACCGCCAGCATTGAAGCCTGAACTGCCGCTGGTAAAGCTACACAATATTCATGTTCAATACCGTGATGAAACCGTCTTCGACGGCTTCAATTGGACGATTGCTCCAGGCCAGCACTGGCAGCTGAGTGGGCCAAACGGCAGTGGCAAGACGACGCTGTTAAACTTGATCAACGGTGACCACCCGCAGTGTTACAGCAATACCATTGATGTTTTTGGCTTTCGCCGGGGAAGTGGTGAGACGATTTGGCAGATTAAACAATATATTGGTTATGTCTCAGCGTCGTTGCAATGGCAATACCGTGTGTCGATCAGTGCGATCAACGTCATTGTCTCAGGCTTTCACGATACCATCGGTATTTATCAGCAGATTACCGAAGCTGAGCATCATTGTGCGCAGCAGTGGCTGGGGTTGCTGGGAATGACGGCGTTGGCGAATCAGCCGTTCCAATCGTTATCCTATGGTCAGCAGCGGTTGTTATTAATCGCACGTGCATTGGTTAAGCATCCGGCCCTGCTGATTTTAGATGAGCCTTGTCAGGGCCTGGACGAATGGAATCGTGGCCTGATATTGACGCTGATTGAGCGTGTCTGTGAGGCGAGAGGTACAACGGTTTTATATGTTAATCATCATGCAAATGATGTTATACCATCGATTAAGCAGCGTTTGGAACTGGAGAAATATAGCTAAAAAAAGAGGGGGAGTTGTCTCCCCCTTAAATCTAGCAGGATAGAGAATATCCATGAGCGATAAAGGCTCTAGCTGCACGTTAGACCTGTTAGCAGAACGGCAGCGGATGGAAAACACTATATTGCAATTGATAATCATTCGCAACAATTAATTGAATTGTTTCGATAAATATCAGCACAACAGGCAAATAAAGATTCACAGCGCATTTTTTAATGGTACGATAGTGCCAGTATAATAATAAATTTGCATATCGTCATGCGATTAGCCAGCTCAACCTGGTCTTTAGCTGCCGATACTGCCACGAGGACTGTTGATGCGTACTTTACTCTCTGTTGTGTTATTACCACTTGTATTGCTGGCTATCAGCAGTCATGCCGACGAGGCTGCTTATCAATTGTGCGCCAGCTGTCATGGCGCCAATGCCGAGGGCGGTGCCACTGCTGGCAGCCCCGGCCTCAATCAGTTATCTGCCTGGTATATTGAGCGTCAGCTCAATAACTACCGTAATGGCATTCGTGGCGATGAAGATGCATTGGCCAAGACGATGAAACCCATGGCTGCGTCGCTGGTGGATGATGCCGCTGTGACGGCGATGGCAAACTATATTGCGGCTCTGCCCAAGACGCCAGTGATCGCTAAGTACCAGGGAAATATTAAAAACGGTGAAAACTATTTTAATCAAAAATGTGGCGCCTGCCATGGTACCGCAGCGGTCGGTAACCAGGCCCTAAATGCGCCTAACCTAGTCGGTCTTGGAGGAGAGTACATCTATCGCCAAATTGATAACTTTAAGCTCAAGAAACGCGGCATGCACCCCAATGATAAATTTGGCAAGCCGATGGTCTTTATGGCGGCAACCCTGCCCAATGAAGAGGCTGTGGTTGATGTGGTCAGTTATATCGAGTCGTTAGGGCAGTAGGGGGTGGCAATGTCTCGCGAATTAAAATTCAGTTATAGTTTGGTTAGCATTTTTGCCCTTGCCTTACTTTCTATGTTGAGTTGGTCTGTATCGGTCAGTCATACCAAGAGTAACAATCCTGGCCAAGCAGAGGTTGTATTAAACAACTTTTGTCCGCCGGGGTTTCAGTTGGTCAATCAACAGTGTCTGTTTCGCAGTCTTTACCAAAACTATGACTCGCTTAAAAATCAAGGTTTAGGCGGCTTGAAAATTGCGCTGCCGCCGGCGTATCGCGATGGCTTTAGCCCAGTGTTGATCGATCTCGGTCGCTATTTATTTTTCGACCCCATTCTGTCGCCAGATGGAAAAATGTCATGCGCCACCTGCCACGACCCCGACAAGGGCTTTAGCGACGGCCTAGGGCGTAGTTTAGGCTCTAATGGTGAACCGTTGGATCGTTCAGCACCGTCGCTATGGAATGTTGCATTCTATGATAAGTTTTTCTGGGATGGTCGTTCTAAAACGCTGGAAGAGCAGGCTGTTGGCCCGCTGTTTGATCCTCGTGAAATGGCTAATAATCCGATTCGGTTGCTGGAAACAATTAATGATAATGCCGCCTATCGGGGGCTGTTCAGGCAGGTTTATGGCCAGGGCACGACGATTACGTTGGATCAGATTGTAACGGCATTAACAGCGTTTCAGTCGACGCTGATTTCATTAAATAGTCGTTACGATCAATATGCCCACGGATATTCCGAGGCGTTGAATGAGGATGAAAAAGCCGGATTGAATGTTTTTCGCTCGTTTGTTGCTCGCTGCGGCGAATGCCACACGCCCCCCTTGTTTACCAATCAGCAGATGGCTGTTATCGGTACCCCAGAGCCAGAGGGTATGGCCAGAGATCTCGGAGCAGAAGGTGTCACCGGTGATCGTAGTCAACGGGCAAGTTTCAAAGTCCCCTCACTGCGTAATATCGCCTTGACCGCGCCGTACATGCACTCCGGACGCTTTGCTACCCTGCGAGAGGCGGCAGAGTTTTATACCAAGGGGCGTGGCCATGCTGTGCCAGCAGGGGAGGAACTCAGTATTCATTGGCATATTTGGGAGCCTAAGTTAACGGATCAAGAGCTTGATCGTGTCGTCGATTTCTTGCATACCCTAACCGATGAATCATTTAAACCAGTGGTTCCGCAGCAGTTGCCGTCGGGTTTGCAACTTGCCCATTAAAAAACAATGTACTTGATGATAAGATTTAAATTAATTGGATGATAAAAATAACAATGTTCTTGTTGGAGTTGAAATGAAAGCTATTTTAAAAATTGTGTTAGTCATAGTGTTGATTGCACTGGGTGTCGTCGCAGGGCGACAGATGGGTGCAGGGTCTTCGGCGGTGGTTATTGCGCCGGTGAGCCAAGCGGCGGCCATTGTTGGCGATGACTTCAGCCCCGATGAGGCGGCGGCGCAAATCAGCAATGTCTATGATGGGCAGACACATTTTGTCAATGATGGCGAGTCTATACAGGATGCGATAGAGCTGGCTGAGCCTGGCGATACTGTGGCCGTCATGCCGGGAACCTATAAACAAATTGTCTATATCGACAAGGACAATATTCGACTGTTAGGTGTGATTAAAAACGGAGAGTGGCCGGTCCTCGATGGCGAGCATCAGCGCAATGATGCGATTCTATATTCAGGCAATAGTGTCACCATTGAGAATTTTAAAATTATTCATTATAAAGGCAATGCTATTATGGGGCAGGCTGGTAATAATTTTATTATTCGGAATAACTGGGTAATAGATACCGGTGTCTATGGCATCTTCCCGCAGTATGGTAAGAACGGTTTAATTGAGCGCAATGTGCTTAGTGGCATCGAAGATGCGGCTATTTATGTCGGCATGTGCGATAACATCGATGTGCGTAACAACGAAGTGTTCGACAGCGTTGCTGGCATTGAAATCGAGAATACTCGCCATGCATTGGTGGAAAACAACTATACCCATAACAACACCGGCGGTATTTTAATTTTTATTACCCCAGGCCTGCCAATCAAAACAACATACGATGTGATTGTGCGTAAAAACTTTGTGGTCAATAACAATCACGAAAACTTTGGTGCGCCGGGTTCAATTGTCGCCGGTATTCCAGCCGGTACAGGTATTCTGGTGATGGCTGCGGACGACGTTGTTATCGAGGATAATATTATCAGCGGTAACGATAATGCCGGTATTACTATTACCGATTTAAGCATGGCGGCCAATGTTGCTAACGATCCAGATTCTGAGCCCAACCCCGATGGCATTAAGCTGTTAAATAATATGATGTTCAATAATGGTAATAACCCGGTCGGTGAATTGAAGGTTATTCTGGCTGCTACGTTTACCGATAAGGGGCCAGATCTTGCCGACACCGGTAAGGGTGAAAATAAGTGTGCGGCCAACTGGGGAGCGATCACTTCGATTAACCTCGGTCCTGATTACGCCCAGTGTGAGCCTTACAACACCCATCATATTCGTACCAAACTTTTGGCCGAGCCAGTCGCGCCACGTAAGGTGCCCAAAGAGCAGTTGGGTGAGCGTGGTTACTTTGGTATTTGCGCCGGCTGCCATGCCTACAGTGTTCGCATGATTGGTCCGCCAACGCAGATTATTCAGGCAATGTATATGGATAACCCCCAGGGTATTGTTGACTACATCAATGCACCGGTGAAAAAGCGTCCAGACTTCCCAGAGATGCCACCGCAAAATTACCTTGATGAAGAAACTCAAATGGCTATTGCCGAATATTTGTTGACGGTTACAAAGTAATCCACCGATATAGACTGTGATAAAAAGCCCTGTTAAGTTGACTTAACAGGGCTTTTTTTGTGTTTTACCGATGCGCCTTAGACGGGCGTTGGGATGGGGTCGCGTTTGTGGCAGGTCTTCAGATAGGTGCTAATAATTTTTTCTTCAGCCTTGGCGTCGATAGTTTTTCCTTCGAGGAAGTCATCGATTTGGTCATAAGTCACACCCAGAGCGATTTCGTCTTCAAGCTGCGGACGTCCCTCTTCAAGATCGGCCGTCGGGATTTTTTGATAAACCGAAACAGGGGCACCAAGATGCTTGGCCAGGGCGCGTACTTGACGTTTGTTGAGACCAAACAATGGCGCCAAGTCGCAGGCGCCATCACCGTGCTTGGTGTAAAAACCAGAAATGTTTTCGGCGCTGTGGTCGGTGCCGGGAACCAGGCCTTGATAGAGGCCGGCGACCTCATACTGCGCAGCCATGCGCATGCGAGCCTTGACATTACCCTTGTTGAAATCTTGGTTGAACGCGGTGGTGTCGGCCAGCCCGGCAGCGGAGACAGAGCGCAATACCTCTTGATGCATGCCGTCCGTCCCTGCCTCAATATTGATTACCAACGAGTGCATAGGCTTAATGAATTGCAGGGCTAGCTGGGCATCCTCCTCGTCGGCCTGAACAGAATACGGTAGACGGACGGCCATAAATTGATAGCCGTCTCCCTGTTGGTTGAGTTCTTCGACAGCCAATTGACACAGCCGGCCACAGGTGGATGAATCGACGCCACCGCTGATACCGAGGACTAAGCTTTTAAGACCCGCGCCGAGTAATTGTTGTTTAATAAAGTCGATGCGAAGACGCACCTGTTGTGCGATGTCGATCGATGGCTGTACTTTCATCTCAGCAATAATGCGCTGTTTTAACGTGTCCATGATTTACTCCCTAACGAATACCCAGCATTTTAACCGGATTGTTGACTATTACCAGCGGTTGTCGCCACCGGCATAGTGATTCGCTGGGGAAACTATGGCTTAATGACATTAATACTTACAAACATCAATAAATAAACGTTAGGGAATAACTATGAATGTATCCGTCAAAACCACTTTGTTAGCGGCAGCCGTGGTAGTGCTTGTTGGTTGTGAAAAATCAGCAGAGCCTGTTGAGCCAGCCCCCGTCGAGACGGCAACACCGGCAACAGAGTCTGTGCCGGGGATTGAAACTGAGCGGATGACAGTACAAGAGGGGGGGATTGAGGCGACAAAAATTGTTGAAACCTCAAATGAAAACGCCAAAACTGCCTTCGCTGCGACCACCGAAATTGAAACCCTCAGTGCCAAGGTTGTGGCTGTTGATCTGACCACTCGTGATGTATCGCTGGTTGATGTCGAGGGTAAAACCTTCGATTTTGTCGCCGGTGATGAGGTCAAAAATCTGGCGCAGATTAACCCAGGTGATACCGTTAAGGCTCGCTTCGCTCACCGCGTTAGCATCGAGTTGGTGGCAGCCAATGGTCAGAAGTTTTTACCGGAGGAGACCACTGTTGATACCCTGAACAGTGCCAAAGAAGGCGAGATGCCAGGCATTATTGAGGCCGAGAAAACCGTCACAGTCTATACCGTTGAAGCCATCGATTTAGAGAATAATACGTTTAAATTAAAGAATATCGAGGGTGGTATTAAGCAATTTACCGCCAAGGATCCAGCCAATCTGTTGCGAGCCAATATCGGTGATGCCGTGGTGGTGACCAAGACTAAAATATTTGCCGTCGAAGTGCTCAAGGCGGATGCTGAAGCGAGCTAATTTTGCTCTTATGGTTGAAGGGACTGATCAGCCTGCTGGCTGCTGTTATCGCACTATCGGTGTTGGTTGACAGTGATTGGGAGGTGCAACATCGGGTGGACATAGATGCCAGTCCCGACATTGTCTGGCAGTTGTTAATCGACTTGCCAGGCTATGCGCAGTGGAACCGTTACTCCCCCTCGGTGGAGGGCAACCTTGCTGTCGGTGAAGTGGTCTGGGTGGAGGCGCACCTCGATAACGAGGTGCGGCGTGTGCAAAACTATGTGTTATCAATAGAGCCACAGCGAGAACTGTGCTGGGGCTCCGCCGATTGGTATGGCTTCTTAGCCAACGGTATCCGCTGCCGCTGGTTGAGCAAGACCGCCGGTGGCGGCACCGAGCTGATTCACCATGAGGTGATGCAGGGGCCGTTGGCCTGGTTGATAGAATATTTATACCGGCCGCGTATCGAGCGTGGTTTGGCGCTGGTCGATAATTCACTGGCGACACAGGCCGAGAAAATAGCCGCCCAGTCTCGGCCATAGCGCACTTTCAGCAAGCTTAAACTTCGGTAATCTCCCCCGCTTATTTTCCCCGTCATGCCACTTCGCCAACAGACTGTGTTTTACTGAACAGTAACAACAGTAGGCGTGCAAGGTGAGGGTAGTATGGCGAGCAATTTCCCACAGTTAATCCAGTCGGGTCGGATTGGTTCGATGACGGTGAAAAACCGCATGATCGTGACGGCGATGGGGGTTAACCTGGCCGAGCCCGATGGCCACTGCGGTGAACAGATTATTGCCTTTCATGAACGTCAAGCCGAGGGCGGTGCCGGTCTGATTATTCTCGGTGTCACCGGTGTAGCTTGGCCGCACGGTGGCAATCTGCCGCGACAAATTGCTATTTCCGACGATAGGTTTTTACCCGGCCTAACGGCCATGGCCGAGGCTGTTCATCGTCACGGTGCCAAGGTTGCTTGTCAGTTGCACCACGGTGGCTTGGTTGCCGCCCAAGATAGTAAGGAGGGGCGGCCAATCTGGGTACCGTCATACCCTGAAAAGTCGAGCAGTGACCTTTTTGACGGCATGTTAGAAACTGAAATTGCAGTCTTTCATGATCCGGATGCACCGCCACCACAGTTACATGTGATGACCCAGGATGATATTAATACGCTGGTGGCACAATTTGCCGATGCTGCCGAGAGGGCGAAAAAGGCGGGGCTGGATGGCTGTGAGATTCATGCCGGCCACGGCTATATTATTTCGGAGTTCCTATCGCCGTTGACTAATTGTCGTGACGACCAATACGGCGGATGTTTAGGCAACCGAGCCCGGTTGTTACTCGAGATTATTACCGCCATTCGGGCGAGGGTGGGGCGAGAGTATCCGATCTGGTGCAAACTCGATTCTGAGGAGTTCGGCAAGAGTGAGGGTATTTCACTGGCCGATGCCAAGGCGACAGCCAGAATGACAGAGGCCGCCGGCGTCGATGCGATCACCGTCACCGCCTACCACGACCCCGGCCGCGGTGCGCTGCATTCTGAATCCAATATACCCCATGTGCCCGAGCGCTTGGTGGCCAATGCCACGGCGATGAAACAGGTGGTCAATATCCCGATTATCACCGCCGGCAGAATAGAACCCAGCGGTGCTGAGAAGCATATTAAACACGGTGACTTCGATTTCTTTGCCATGGGCAGAAAAATGCTGGCTGACCCCGATATCGCCAATAAGATTATCCTCGGCACACCAGAGCAGATTCGGCCTTGTGTTTATTGTTATTGCTGTGTCAGCCAAATTTACACGCTGAAGCCGGTCAAGTGTGCGGTCAACCCAGAGACTGCCTTTGAACGTGAGCGTAAATTACTCATCGCCTCCGATAGTGGTAAGCATATTGCTGTTGTCGGCGGCGGTCCCGCCGGCATGGAAGTGGCGCGGCGGTTATCGCAGCGCGGCTTCAAGGTGACGCTGATTGAACGCGATGACCGGCTAGGGGGCACGCTTCAGTTTGCCAGCATTGCCTACCCGCCTAACCAGCGCCTACTGGATTGGCTGAGCCGTCAATTGACCATATCCAATGTCGAGGTCATGTTAGAGACCGAGGCCACGACAGCGCTGTTGCAGCAACTCAGTGTCGACGAGGTGGTTGTCGCCACCGGCGCTGAGCGGTTGATGCCGGATATCCCCGGTGGTGATAAAGACTTTGTCTTCAGCGGCGATGAAATGCGCGCCTTGGTCTTGGCCCAAGACAACGCACAATTAACGCGAAAGACTAGCGCCACAACAAGATGGTTAGTGAAGGCCGGTGCACTCAGTAAGCTGACCAAGAACGCCGGTGTACTGCGTCAGGCATCCAAGCTGTGGTTGCCGCTGGGCCAGCGTGTGGTGATTATCGGTGCCGAGCTGGTCGGTTTAGAGTTGGCTGAGTTCTTGGCTGAACGCGGTCGCAAGGTCACTGTTGTCGACAGCGCCAACAGAGCAGGACAGGGCTTATATTTAGTGCGTCGCTTACGCCTACTGGAGGAATTAAAGCATCTCGGTGTGACGATTATTAACCGGGCGCAGCAGATAGCCATCGAAGATCAGCAGGTCAGCTATCAGAACTACCGTGGCCAGACTCGTCACCTCGATGCCGACCACGTGATTGTTGCCAAGGGAGCGACGGGTAATACCCGCCTCGCCGAGCAGTTGACCGAGGCCGGCTTTAACACTCATACCATTGGTGATTGTAACGGTGTTGGTTATATCGAGGGCGCAATAGCGTCGGCGGCAGAGCTGGCGGTTAAGATTAACTGATCAACGCGGTGTTGGGCAGGCAATCTGATCAGTGATGGTGTATTATTTTGACTGATTGATTCACATTGCTTTGAGAACACCGTGTAATGATTAACCCCGTGCTATTACGCAGTTTCTGCCTGCTGGCGGAGCTTGGCCATTTTACCCGCACCGCAGAACAGTTGCATATGACGCAGTCTGGGGTGAGCCAGCATATCCGTAAACTTGAGCAACAGTTGGAGACAGCATTGTTGATTCGTCAGGGTAAGTCATTCACCCTGACCGACGCCGGTCGACAGCTGTATGAGCGCGGCAGCGAGATACTACTTGCCCTGGATGCGCTGGAGAAATCGGTGCGCGAGGATGCCGCCGAGGCAGGCGTGGTACGTGTGCTATCGCCGGGCAGTATTGGTCTAAAACTCTATCCGCAGTTGTTGGCGTTACAGCAGCGATTTGAAAAACTAGTCATCGATTACTCGTTCACCTCTAATGAAGGGGTCGAGGCCGCGCTGGCGAGTTTCGACTGCGACCTGGGTTTGATGACGCGTCCCTCGCTGCTCGATGAGGTGTATTGCGAGCCGATTGCCGAGGAGGCGCTGGTGTTGGTAACGCCTGCCGGCTTTGACAGTGTTGCCTGGTCCGATTTAGTCGAGCTGGGCTTTATTGCCCACCCCGATGCCAGCCATCATGCTAGTTTATTACTGCGCGAAAACTTTCCCCAGTTTCAACACTGTGACCAATTCATCAAACGTGGTTTTTCCAATCAGATTCACCTGATTCTCGAACCGGTGGCCCGCGGCTTAGGCTTTACGGTATTGCCAGCCTTTGCCGTTGAGGATTTCTCTGACCAGCAGCGTGTTACTGTTCATTCGCTGGCGGTGCCGGTCTATGAAACACTGTATCTAAGCTATAATCGGCAGACAGCCTTGGCTAATCGGGTGAAAACAGTAATTCATGCGGTACATCAAGCGTTGTAGTGCAGGCTATGGTGAAAATAGCGGCAAATTCATTTAAACGGCGAAATACTGACAGTGAACGAACAATTATTCAGTCATTTTTATTTTTACGGTGACCTACTGGGCACGGCTGTCTTTGCCGTCAGCGGTGCCCTGGCTGCCGCTGAAAAACGTATGGACATCCTCGCCTTTTGTTTGTTCGGCGTGTTGACAGCGATAGGGGGTGGTACTGCACGGGACTTGATTTTAAACCGCGATGCTGTTTTTTGGGTGGCCGACGATATCCATTTACACATTGCATTAGCCAGTGCTGTCATGACTTATTTCTTTGCCCACTCGTTGTCCTCAATCAGCAAGCCGCTGGTATGGATGGACGCGGTCGGCCTGTCTATATTCTGCGTGCAGGGTTCGGCGGTGGCGCTGACACTGGGTGCCTCACCCACCGTTGCCGTGGTCATGGGTATGATGACGGCGACTTTTGGCTCTATTATTCGCGATACTATTTTAGACCGCCCAGCAGTATTGTTAGGCCCCGAGATCTATGTCTCGGCAGCGTTGGTGGGGTCTACGACCTATGTCATCATGGCCGAGTATGACGCCATTAACACCCTGGCTCTGCTCACCGGCACGGCTGCAGCGTTTACACTGCGTGCTGCCGCCATCATCTTTGGTTTGCAGCTGCCTAAGTTTAAGGGCATCAGTGGCTATAAGCGGGGTCGCTAGTCTATGAGTGATTTACAGCTGGACGCTATCTGGGCAGAGTATCGCAGCAGTATCGAGGCGTTTTTGCACAGCCGCATATCAAACCGCAGTGAGGTTGAAGACTTGCTGCAAGAGGTGTTAATCAAAACCTATGAAAACCTCACCTCGTTGAAGAATAGTCAGAGCGTAAAGGCGTGGCTGTTTCAAATCGCTAATCACGCCATCATCGATTATTACCGGCGCACAGCCAAGGGGCGAGGCCTGAGTGAGGACGATCTGTGGTATGGCGGTGAGGACGACGATGTTCGCCAACAGCTGGCGCAGTGTATTGCGCCCTTTATTCAAGGCCTGCCCGACGATGAGGCGGCATTGTTAAATGCCGTCGAGCTACAGGGTATGTCACAAAAAGAATACGCCGAGGTGCACGACCTTAGTTACTCCACCCTGAAGTCGCGGGTGCAGAAAAGCCGTAGGGATTTGCGTGCGCTGTTCGATGGCTGCTGTCAGTTTGACCTCGATAAAGACGGGCGTTTGATCGAATTTGAGGAAAAACCAAAGCCCTGTCCGCCGCCGGCGGGAAAATTAGGCTGTTAAGGTTACGCTCTGATAGGCGTTGAAAATCCCACTGTAAAAGTCGATTTGATGGCAAGAAAGCCAGTCGCGTGAAGTTTTTTGAAAAAGTGATTTTAGAGGGTGATACCGTTCGGTGGCGCCGCTGAGTATGCTTCATCACAGCCTCTAGGTTTAACCTTTGCCACCATTGAAAAGGCCGCGGGCAGGGTGATTGGCTCGTCTCGCTACATGGTTGCCGGCCTAGCCAATAGCCATGCCGAGATAGAGACCACTTTTTTGCTAAATCATTTCAACGTGCCGCGGTGAATGACGAGACCAAGTTGCTGATGCTGAGCCACGCCTTGGCATTTAAGTTGGCACAGGGCTGGTTTTTTCGAGACCATAAAAAAGCCGCTGAGCGGCTTTTTTATGGTGGTTGTTTTCGGAGAGTAAACTAACTAGCCATTGGCAACAGGGTTGTTCGCCGTGGTGGGATCGTTGTAAATCTCTTCGTCTAGCTGATCTTCGCTTTTGGCTATCAGTGTCGTCACCATGAGGTCACCGGAGACGTTGACTGCTGTTCTGGCCATATCCAATACCCTGTCAATACCGGCGACAATGGCAATACCTTCCATCGGCAGGCCGACGGTGCTCAGAATCAGCGATAGCATAATGAGACCTGCACCGGGTACGCCGGCGGTACCGATAGAGGCCAGAGTGGCGGTGATAATAATGGTGAAGTAGTCGGCCATGCTGAGGTCGATGCCAAAGGCCTGGGCGACAAACAGGGCGCAGACACCTTGATAAAGGGCAGTACCATCCATGTTAATTGTGGCGCCCAGAGGCAGGACAAAACTGCTAATGCCTTTTTTAACACCGAGTTGATTTTGTGCTGCCGCCAAGCTGGCTGGCAGGGTGCCGGCGCTGCTTGAAGTGGTATAGGCAATAGCTTGAGCGTTAGATATGCCCTTGAAGAAGCGGGCAGGGCTGAGGCCTCCCAATACTCTGATGGTGGTGCCATAGAAAAAGTAAATGTGCAGCAGACAACCGATATAGACGGCGAGTACGACCCAGACTAAGTTACCTAAGATCTCCAGCCCGTAGGTACCGGCCACCCAGGCGATCAGGGCGAAAACACCGTAGGGTGCGAGACTCATAACAATTTCTGTTAGCTTGTACATGGCCTCAGCCAAGCTTTCAAAAACAGCAATTGCAGGTTTCCCCTTGTCGCCAATCAATGCCAGTGAGACGCCTAGGAAAAGGGCGAAGACGATGATTTGTAGAATATTACCGCTCGATAGTGCGTTTACTGGGTTGGCGGGCACCAGCGCCAGTATCGTTTGTACTAAGGTGGGAGCTTCCTTTACTGTTTCAGCGTTGATTGGGTCTGCGACCAGGTTCATACCAGCACCGGGAGCAAAGAAATGGCCCATGGCCAAGCCGATGGAAATGGCAATGGCGGTGGTGCCCAGGTACAGAACGATTGCTTTGATGCCAATACGCCCCATGGTGGTAGAGTCTTTCATCGAGGTGGTGCCGACAATTAATGAGCAAAATACCAGCGGCACAATAAGCATTTTAATGGTGCTGACGAATAGGTCGCCAATGGGTTTTAGCCATACTGCATCTTTGCCCAGGATCAAGCCGACGATGACGCCGAGGGCCATGGCAATAATAATTTTTTTCCAGAGGGCGAGGTTAATCCAATGCCGAAGCGGGTGAGTGCTGGTGCTGGTAGTCATGATGTAATCCCTGAATGACGAGGTCGCTGAGGTAAAAAAATAGTAATTAAAGGCGTCAAAATCGACATAATTACCGTTGATTATAGCCGACATTCTAAGGGGGTGGTGTTCTTTAAATATTGCGAGATATCAAGAAATTATTAGTTCTCCCCCGGGAGGGAGAAAGCGCCAGCACGGCGCCATTGCAGCGCCGGGCAGTATTTAACATTAATGTAGCTTAAGTTTTGGCCGAACCAGGCTGTTAAAGCGACCAGCGGTGAGTAACATAATAGTCTTAGGCCAGCCAAATAGTGCCGCCTGATGTAGACGATAAAGACCGATATACATAACTCGGGCTAGCCAGCCTTCAACAAAGAAATTGCTGCCGCGTAGGTTGCCCATCATATAACCAACAGAGGCAAATTTACTCAGTGATACCAGTGAACCCTTGTCGTTGTATTTGAAGCTAGTCAGTGGCTTGTCGTTGATCAGATTAACGATATTCTTTGCCGTGTGCTTAGCCATTTGCTGGGCAGCCTGTGCTCTCGGTGCAATCGGCTTGCCATTCTCATCGGGGCAGCTACAGCAGTCACCAAAGGCAAAAATAGTGTCATCGTTAGTGGTTTGCAGTGTTGGTTTGACCAACAGCTGGTTAATGCGATTACTCTCCAGTCCCGCTATTTCGGAGAGAAACTTAGGAGCTAAAATACCCGCGGCCCAGACTAAAATATCGCCTTTGATAACGCCGTCCTTGGTATTGAAGCCCTGCTCGGTCACGCTGGTCACCGCGGTTGAGGTGTGGACTTTGACCCCCATCGCTTCTAACTGTGCACGGGCTGCATACGAAATACGTTCTTTCAGCGCCGGCAGTAACCGCTCACCAGCCTCAATTAATTTGACGTCCAAGCGGCTGCGATCGAGTTCGTCGTGACCGTAGAGCTTCAGTAGATCGATGGCATGATGAATTTCCGCGGCCAGCTCAACACCGGTGGCGCCGCCACCAAGGATGGAAATCGACAATGGCTTTTGGCTGTGGTTGGCGCTGAGGCAGTTGTTGAGAAACTGGGTGCGAAAGCGATCGGCCTGGGCGCTGGAGTCGAGGAAATAGCAGTGTTGCTGTACCCCGCCGACTCCAAAATCATTGCTGCGACTGCCTACCGTAATACACAGATAGTCGTAGTCGAGTTGACGAGCGGGCAGGATCTCGCCACCACTGTCGTCGTCGATAGCACTGAGTTGCACGGTTTTGTTGTCTCGGTCTATAGCCGTCATGGTGCCGAGTTCAAAGTTGTAGTGATTGACCTTGGCATGCGCTCGATAACTGATGGCATCGAGATCAGTATCAAGAGAGCCGGTGGCCACCTCATGAAAGCGCGGCTTCCAGATATGCGAGTGATTGCTGTCGACTAAGGTGATTGACGCCCTGCCTTTCTTGCCGAGTTTCTTACCGAGAAAAGTCGCTAACGGTAAGCCGCCAGCGCCTCCTCCGACGATCAGTATTTTTTTCATTATTAACAATCCGCTATAAATTTTTAGTGGGGCTATTGTAGCGATGATAATTACGGTGGGACAGAGGCAGGCGGGGAGTGGGGCAAGATTTTACTGTTTGCTGGTGTGAATCAGCCTGGTATTTGTTTTAATCTGCTGATTTTTATGGCTATTTTCTATGATTATAGCGTCAATTGAAATGCCTATACTGGCGAGAAAGCGGCTGCGTTTCCCGCCGCAGGGGTTAAAAACTCATATTCATGCCGAAAAAGAAGCCTTTGAAAATCTCTTCGCGGCCATACTTTTCGACTTTTGCAGAGGCGTCGCGATAGCCGACGGACACGGAGGCATTGGGCACGACTTGAAACACTGCGCGAATTTCTGCATCGGTCATACCTTCGATATCGCTGAAGCTTAAGATACTGGGGGCATAGTGTAGGCCTGCTTCGACGCGAAACTGGTGGGTAAAGTGTAGGGCTCCGGTGCCGCCTAAAGCCATCCCGTAACCGTCGCCGTTATCGAGGTCGGCATAAAACACACGGCCGCCTAACTTGGCGCTGAACATGCCTTCCTGGCCCTTGGCATAAAGTCCACCACTGAAGACACTGCCGTTGTCCTCTTCATATAACCAACTACCATCCCACGCCATGGTGTCTGACTCCGAGCCATATTTAAACTGCGCGGCATGTTCGCTGATATTGATGCCGAGATCAGAGGCATGGCTGTTGGCGGCGACCAGGCCACCAGCGATTAGAGTGGTGGCAAGTATTTTTTTAAGCATTTAAGGGTAATCCTTGTTAAACATTGAATAAGGCAGTGTCAGCGCTAAAATACCGAGTTGATATACAATTTCCAACGACTTTCGATCAAATTTTTACTCAATGAATGAAAATTAAGTGCTTTAGTGTGACAGACTTAGCAATTGAGTCGAGATATCGTCAGCCGGCGACCTCAGCGGTTATTTTCCGGCCTTTGGAAAAAAGTGCTTGCAATAAAAAGTGAGTTCTATAATATTCGCCCCGTCTTGAGGAGTTGGCCTCCTCAGAGCAAGATCGAAGCGACTGTTTCAGTGGTTGAAAATCTAGCAAGGCATCGCGTCCCGTTCGTCTAGAGGCCTAGGACACCGCCCTTTCACGGCGGTAACAGGGGTTCGAGTCCCCTACGGGATGCCATATTTTAAAAGCCCGCTTATAGCAATATAAGCGGGCTTTTTGTTGTCTCCAATTTGTCCTCGCCGACCAGGCCGGGACCTGCCTGGCTCTTTGGTTATATCAGCTGTTCAAGTAATTGCTTTAACTGTTCGAACTCGAAGGCGTTGGTCAGCTCTGTGATGGTATCGGCGCCCTGCTGTTGGCTCTCGGGCAGGTCTTGGCAGATCGCCAGAATAGCGGTGATATTGTTCACTTTGACGGCGCGCAGCAATTGAATGACAGTGTGCTGATCTAGCTGCTGCAGGCTATCACCGGCACTCTCAGCAACTGCTACGGTGTGCGATTGCGGTGGGGTGACGAATGGTTGTGGTGTCGAACCCGTGGGTGATATGTCGCTGTAACGGACATGACAAAGCCGCTGGATTTTCTCAAATAACTCGGCGGCCTTAAATGGCTTGGCGAGAAAACCATCGAAGCCGACGGTGCTGGCCTGGTGCTTAAACTCGGGGAAAACACTGGCGGTAATCGCAATAATGGCCAGCTTGTTACTGCTGTGGTGTTGACGGATCAACTGCACTGCCTCGATGCCGTTCATGTTCGGCATACGGATATCCATCAGCACCAGGTCAAAGTGCTGGTCGCGCAGCATGTTGACCGCCTGCAGACCGTCGTTGGCGGTTCGGCAGTGGAAACCGGCATTGGTTAATAGGTAATCCAACACCTCTCTGTTGGTCTTGCTGTCGTCGACAATCAACACCTCCAGCGGTGGCGACTGCAATTGGGCAAACTCATAATTCTCGCCGACGCTGACGGCGTCAATGTCATTGTCGCCACTCTCTACCAAGGGCAGCTCGATGCAGAATTGGCTGCCCTCGCCAACGGTGCTTTCGACGGTTAGATAGCCTGACATCTGCTCGCAGAGTTGGCGGCTGATAGCGAGTCCGAGCCCTGTGCCGCCGGCGACTTTCCCTGCTTCCATTTGCTTAAAGGGGGAAAATATCTGCTCCAAACTATCGGCCTCAATGCCGCTGCCGGTATCGATGACATCGAAGCGTATACGGTTCTTTGGTTGCTCGTATACTTTTAGCGTGATACTGCCGCTGTCGGTGAACTTGATGGCATTGCTCAGCAGGTTAATCAGTATCTGACGTAGCTTGCGGTCGTCGGTATCAATGATGCGTGGGACTTCTGGTGAGGTAATCACGGCAAAGGTGAGCTGTTTGTCCTGTGCCCGCACGCTGATAATATCGGAGACATCCTGTAATAATTTGTGCAGGTCGGTACTGCTGATATCTAGCTCAATTTTACCCGCTTCAATCTTAGATAAGTCCAGTACGTCATTGATTAAGCTGAGTAGGTGGTCACTGCAGTTAAGCAGCGAGGCCAGCATGGCAAGGTGTTCGCTGCTGGCCTTGCCATCACGCTGCATGACTTGGGCATAACCCATGATGCCATTCAGCGGTGTCCGCAGCTCATGGCTCATGTTAGATAAAAATTCACTCTTGGCTCGATTAGCTTCCTCTGCTTCTAGACGTTCGGCGTGTTCTATCGAGAGCCGTTCTATATTGGCCTGTAAATCGCTATTCATCTGGTTGAAAGCGTGGGATAGCTCGCCAATTTCATCGTTGGTTTCAGGCAGTGTTATCCTATTGGAAAGATCGCCTTGAGCAATCTTTAAACTTTGATTACGTAATATGCGCAGTGGTAGGGTAAGCCGTTTGGAAATAAATAAAATGGTACCGTTGGTCAGCAGGATGGCGATGATAAACGGCAGCACGATATAGGGAATATAGCGATTGAAGGCGCTGCTGGCATTGCTGGCCGGCAGGGTGGCGATGAGTACCCAGTCGGTCGAATTAATTGGGGTGTAGGCAACCAGGCTGTGTTCGTTTTTAAATAAGCCATCGAGGGTAATCGTACCGCTGCCTCCGGCCGTTAACAGGTCGCCAATCTGGCGGTAGTCGCTGGGTTGATGTGTTTGTAACTGCTGATAAATGTCCTTAACCATAATATCTTCAATATGGGGGGAGTAGACAAACTGGCCCGAGTCGCCGGTGATAATGGCAAATTGCATGGCCTTATCGGCACTATCGCCGAGCTGTTTTTCCAGTCCCTGCAGGTCAATGTCGACGGTGATGACGCCGCGAAACACACCTTTTTTGTAAAAGGGAACGGAATAGGTGGTCATTAAGATGTTGCCAGCGCCGTCATCAAAATAAGGCGCCGTCCATAAACCGGTGTGTTCAGATTTAGGTCGGTGCCACCACTGCCAATGGGGATCATTATACCAGTCGAGTACATCCCGGCTGATATTCATCGCGATAATTTCCCCATTGTTATTGTAAACATAGGGTGCAAATAATTCGTTGCCAGGGCGATAAGTGCCTGGTTCGAAGGCGATGGCAGAACCGTATATTGGCGTATTGTTAATCACGTTTGAGCGTAGTATTTGATAGAGCTGTGCCTCGCTGATATCCGGCACGGTATCAAGAAAACTGGCGCCAGTATCGGCCACCTTGGCCGCCTTAGAAATGTACTGATTAAATTGAAAGGCGCTGACTTTGGTGATTTCGCTGATCGACTGTTCGGCCTGACTCTTGGTCTGTGACCAGGTCGATAACAGAATGTTGGTCAGTGCGAGCAGGTAGATAACCGTGGTGGGCAATGCGATGAACAGGAGCATTTTGTTACGGATGGAAAGGCGCATTACATACTCTTCGTTATTATATAGTCGCTGGTCAGTAGGGCTATTCTCAGTTTAATCAACGGTTAAGTCAAACGTCATAGGTGTGTTGCGGGCTAGAGCTTACGCGACTTTTCAGGCCGTTATCGCTGCCGTTTAGGGGGGGCGAAAAAATACTGTTGATTTATACACCTGATTAAGTGTACAGTAGTTTCACTGTTTGAATTTGGTTGTTATTGGCCTTCGGGTCAGCGGTGATAGTAGTGCGAGAAAACGCTATCAATAGTATGGTATACAGCCAGTAACAGCGATATTATACGGCCCGATGTTGGCCGACTATTTGGCCTATTTTAATTGTAAAGAGAGAGCACACCTATGGACGCAAACAAGGATAAAGCCTTATCTGCCGCGCTGCAGCAAATTGATCGTCAATTTGGTAAGGGTACAGTAATGCGTATGGGGGACCAGCAGGCACAGTCAATCCCCTCAATTTCTACGGGTTCGTTGGCCTTGGATGTTGCTCTCGGCATAGGTGGTTTGCCCAAGGGCCGTATTGTTGAAATTTATGGGCCAGAATCCTCAGGTAAGACAACTCTGACTCTATCAGTAATCGCCCAGGCGCAAAAAACCGGTGGCACCTGTGCCTTTATCGATGCGGAGCACGCCTTAGACCCTATTTATGCTGAGAAACTGGGCGTCAATATCGATGACTTAATTGTCTCGCAGCCGGATACTGGTGAGCAGGCGTTAGAAGTGACCGATATGTTGGTTCGCTCCGGCGCTGTCGATGTGCTAATCGTCGACTCAGTGGCGGCGTTAGTGCCCAAGGCTGAAATCGAAGGTGACATGGGTGATAGTCATGTTGGTCTACAGGCTCGTTTGTTATCTCAGGCGATGCGTAAGCTGACCGGTGTGATCAAAAACTCCAATACCCTGGTTATCTTTATTAACCAAATTCGTATGAAAATTGGTGTGATGTTCGGCAGCCCAGAAACCACCACCGGTGGTAACGCATTGAAGTTCTATTCATCGGTTCGTCTTGATATTCGCCGTATCGGTGCAGTCAAGGATGGCGATGAGGTGATCGGCAACGAGACCCGGGTTAAGGTGGTGAAGAACAAGGTTGCGCCACCGTTTAAGCAGGCCGAATTCCAGATTCTGTATGGCCAGGGTATTTATCGCATGGGCGAGATTATCGATCTCGGTGTGAAGCTAGGTCTGGTCGATAAGTCCGGTGCCTGGTACGCCTATAAGGGCAGCAAGATTGGCCAGGGTAAGGCTAATTCTGCGCGCTATTTGACAGAAAATCCAGAGATCAGCGAAGAGCTGGATCGTCTCATCCGTGCTGAGCTGTTAGTCACTCCAACACGTAAGGGTGATGAGGAAAAACCCGCCGCGGCAGTGACAGATGAGGTGGCAGAAAAACCAGCCAAGGCTGCAAAACCTGCGAAGGTTTAAGGTGCAAACCTGCGAAGGTTTAAGGAAAAAAGGCTGTGTTAGATAGTTAACACAGTCTAGTTAATCTTTTTATCTCCAATAGAACACGCTCCCTCAGCATTCTCTATTGGAGATTTTTGCTGTCTGGCCTGTGAGTCTCACCGACAAGACAGCGCATTATTGATTATTTCTGGTCAAGAATCTGATAGTAATCCATCAGGATTTGAGCGACTTCTGGCCGTGAAAATTCTGGCGGTGGCGCAATGCCTTCGCCCAGCATCTGGCGAACCTTAGTCCCTGACAGCAGCACAAAGTCTTCCTTGTTGTGATCGGGCACGTCGCGCATCATCACGACCTTGTTAAGTTTTTTAGAATAGGCGGTATGGTCGGCGCGGTAGATCTCAATCTCAAGCGCCCCCTCGGGGACCTCATCGAAAATAGTCTGAGCGTCGAAGGCGCCGTAGTAATCGCCAACACCGGCATGGTCGCGGCCAACGATCAGATGACTACAGCCGCAGTTTTGACGGAATACCGCGTGCAATACTGCCTCGCGTGGGCCGGCATACAGCATATCGAAGCCATAGCCGGTAATCATCACGGTATTGGCGGGGAAGTAAACCTCGACCATCTTACGGATAGAGGCATCGCGCACGTGGGCAGGAATATCGCCGGGCTTGAGCTGACCAAGCAGCATGTGAATCAACACGCCATCGGCATTTAAATCATCGAGCGCCATGCGGCAGAGTTCTTCGTGGGCGCGGTGCATGGGATTACGGGTTTGGAAGGCCACCACTTTCTGCCATCCGCGCTCGGTAATTTCGTTACGAATCTCAACGGCGGTACGGAAGGTATCGGGGAAGTCGGCCTGGAAATATGAGAAGTTTAATACCTCGATATCGCCTGACAGAAAGGTATTTCCCTGCGCCTTAAAAGTGGCAACACCGGGGTGGTCGCCATCGAGAGTGCCGAAAACATTTTCGGTAATGGTGTCGATCTCGGCGTCGGTGGCGGTGTCGATACCGATAACATTCATGATGGCGATCACCGGTTGACCTTCAACATTGGGGTCTTTTAAGGCAATACGACTGCCAATGGCAATATCGGCGGCATCGTCGACCATATTGACCACCGGCACGGGCCAAAATAGTCCGTCGGTGGTCTTCATATCACGGGCCACGCTGAGGCTGTCGGCCAGGTTCATATAACCGTTCAGCGGTGTGAAATAGCCGGCACCCAGCATTACCGCATTGGCGGCGGCAGCAGAGCTAATGAGTAGGCTGGGCAGGGTGGCTGCCTCGGCGGTTAAGGCATGGTGTTTTTCGGTATCGTAGGCGAACAGCGGGTTGAGTTGTTCGGCACCGTGGGGCTTGATCATAATAATTATCTCTTCAAAGAATGATTGGGACTGAATAAGGCGGTGATACTAGGCGGCGGGGAGTATGCCGCGCTCGCGCAGTAGATTAATTAATAGCTCAACTTCCTGCTGCAGGCTCATCTCGTGACTGTTGAGAATGATTTCAGCATTGACCGGTGCCTCATACGGGTCGTCGATACCGGTAAAGTTTTTAATTTCGCCGGCGCGAGCTTTCTTGTACAGGCCCTTGGGGTCACGCTCTTCGGCAACATCGAGGGGGACATCGACGAAGACTTCAATAAACACCATGCCGGCCTCTTCGTGCAGTTGACGGACGCTGTCTCTGTCTTTGCGGTAGGGGCTGACAAAACTTGAGAGAGTGATGACGCCGGTGTCGACAAAGAGTTTAGAGATTTCGCCGATACGACGAATATTCTCGGTGCGGTCTTCGGCGCTAAAACCGAGGTTCTTGTTGATACCGAGGCGGATGTTATCGCCATCGAGTCGGTAGCTGAGGTGGCCTAGCTGGTGTAAGGCTTGCTCGAGAGCGACAGCGACGGTTGATTTACCGCTGCCGGAGAGGCCGGTAAACCAAAGAGTGGCGCCTTTTTGCTTGAGCAGCGCGTTGCGTTGCTCAGTGCTGACTTCGCCATCGTGCCAGTGGACGTTGGTTGCTTTTTGCTCTGCCATATCGGTGCCTATATATCTGAGGAATGAAGGGTAATACTTTGTTCATGCAATGACGGTGAGTGTAAAACGCTGGTGTTTATTTGGAAAATGCAATATTTTGGTATCGGTTATCGGTTTTATAGGTAAGTAGCGCTTTGTCCAATGGCCAGAGCCGCTGGATATGCCTTGGTCACAAAGGGGATGGTTATGCGTTTTACCTTGCGTCAATTGGAGATATTTTTGGCCATTGCGGAGCAGGAGAATATCAGCCGCGCCGCAATGGCCCTGCACATGTCGCAATCCGCCGCCAGTGCTGCCTTACAGCAGCTGGAACAGAACTATGGGATTAGCCTGTTCGAGCGCATTGGCAAGAGCTTAAAACTCAGTGCCGCCGGCCGAACATTGCGACCCAAGGCTGAGGGGTTGATTGCGCATGCGGCGGAGTTACATCAGGGCTTTTTGGGCCAGGACCAGGCCGGCGATTTGAATATTGGTGCCAGTTTAACCATTGGTAACTATTTAGCCGTGGACTACCTGACCCGCTATAAGAGTCAGTACCCGCAAGCGAAGACTCAATATAACGTGGCCAGCACGCCGGAGATTGTCGACCAGCTGCTACGTTTTAATATCGACGTCGGACTGGTTGAGGCTGAAATTCATCACCCCGACATCGATGTGCTGCCCTGGCGAGAGGATAGGATGCTGGTGTTTTGCAGCAAGCATCATCCTCTGGCAAAGCAGAAGGCGTTGACCGATGGCGATTTGTTGGCGGCTAATTGGATACTACGTGAACCGAGTTCCGGGGCTCGACAGACCTTTGATCGGGCAATGTCCGGCCTGAAATCGAAGCTCAATATTTACTTAGAGCTGAACCATAATGAGGCGATTAAGCGGGCGGTTGAGACGGGCATGGGCATCGGTTGCCTGTCTGAGATTGCCCTAGAATATCCGCTGCGCAGGGGTGACTTGGTGGCCTTGGATATTGATAATAGAGACATGCGTCGACACTTTTATTTTCTGTTACATAAAAGTCGCCATCCGAGCAGTGCTGTGAGTCGTTGGATCGACCTGTGTCAGCATAAATAGCCAGAGGTCTATATGGTAGATGAAGTGAACACCCAAGCGTTGAACAA
This sequence comes from Sinobacterium norvegicum, assembly GCF_923077115.1. Lineage (NCBI taxonomy): Bacteria > Pseudomonadati > Pseudomonadota > Gammaproteobacteria > Cellvibrionales > Spongiibacteraceae > Sinobacterium > Sinobacterium norvegicum. Next base: position 774,785 of record NZ_CAKLPX010000001.1, on the reverse strand, counting down.
GCAGCAGCTTGAGCAGATGATAGAACAGACGCTGCGGGCGTCCAGTCAGCAGGATGAGCAGCCGGTCGACGATGACGAGGGCAAGAAAAAATATAAGGAGATGCGCTTCGCGGCGATGAACCTGCTGGCCCGGCGGGAATACTCTCGCGGTGAACTCACTGACAAGCTGCAGCGTCGCTTCGAATTGCCCGCACTGGCGGAGCTCGTGCTGGATCAGCTGATTGAGGATGGCCTGCAGAGCGATCAGCGTTTTACCGAAAGCTTTGTCAATAGCCGGGTCAATCGTGGTCATGGCCTGTTTCGCATCCGGCAAGAATTACGGCAAAAGAAGCTCGCCTCTCATTTACTCGAAGAACTGTTGTCTGAACTCAGCATCGACTGGTTTGCCGTTGCCGCCGACTGCTACCAGCGCAAGTTTGGAGACAGCAAAATCATCGATCAAAAAGACTACGCCAAACGGGCACGATTTATGGCTTATCGCGGACATAACAGCGGTGATATCACCGAATTGCTGGCGGCTTTTCGCTAGTGGCTGAGAGGGCAATATAACGCTATTGGGTTGTCGTAATCGGTGCTGAAACCGGCTAATCTACTGCTTATATTGATAATGGAAAACCCGCTTAGGAGGCCACAAGATGCCCAGTACCAATCCACTTCAGCTTAACGATGCCAGCCTATTTCGCACCGACAACTATGTTAATGGCCAATGGCTGGAGGCTGACAGCCGTTTTGAGGTGCTTAATCCCGCAACGGGTGAGTGCATTGCCGCTGTGGCCAATGCGAATGCTGATCAGATGAAGCAGGCCATCGACAGTGCCAGCAAGGCTTTTAAACAGTGGCGTAAGAATACCGCCAAGCAGCGCTCGGCAGTGTTGAAAAAATGGTTTGCTTTGATTACAGAGAACGCGGAAGACTTGGCCAAAATTATGACCGCCGAGCAGGGCAAGCCGCTGAGCGAAGCCGTTGGTGAGATTCACTACGGTGCCAGTTATATCGAATGGTTTGCCGAGCAGTGCAAGCGCGATTATGGCGATACCATCCCGACTGGCGATAACAGCCGTCGCATGCAAACCATAAAAACACCCGTGGGGGTTGTCGGCTGTGTCACACCGTGGAATTTCCCCTCGGCGATGATTACTCGCAAGGCTGCCCCGGCGCTTGCAGCTGGCTGTACCGTGGTAATTAAACCGGCGGCAGAAACGCCCTTGTCGGCTCTGGCTCTGTGTGTGCTGGCCGAGCGTGCCGGAATCCCCGCGGGTGCTATTAACGTTGTTGTTGGCACCGACAGCGAGGCACTGGGTGTCGAGCTAACCACCGACCCCGCCGTCGCTAAGTTTACCTTTACCGGCTCGACACGGGTGGGCAAGCTATTGATGGCGCAGTGTGCGTCGACGGTCAAGAAAGTATCGATGGAGCTTGGTGGCAACGCGCCGTTTATTGTCTTTGACGATGCCGATATTGATCAGGCTGTTGCCGGTTGTATCGCGACAAAGTTCAGAAATGCCGGCCAAACCTGTGTCTGCACCAACCGCATTTTTGTCCATCACAGCATAGCCGATATCTTCACGACCAAACTGCAGCAGCAAATCGAGGCCTTGACGGTTGGCAGTGGCACCGACGAGGTGTTGATGGGGCCGCTGTACAGTGACAAGGCGGTGGCCAATATGGACCGCTTGATCGCCGATGGTGTCGCCAATGGCGCGACAGTGGTTACCGGTGGCCAGCGTCATGCGTTAGGCCAGTGTTTCTATCAGCCAACGCTGATGACCGGTGTCACCGATACCATGCATCTAGGGCGGGAAGAAATTTTCGGGCCGATTGCAGCGGTACAGACTTTTACCAGTGACGATGAAGTCATTGAGCGGGCTAACGACACCGAATACGGTCTGGCGGCCTACTATTTTACCGCCAACGTCGGCCGGGTATTCCGCCTGGCAGAAGAGTTGGAATACGGTATGGTAATAGCGAATACCGGTGTTTTCTCCAGTGAGGTGGCGCCCTTTGGTGGCGTTAAACAATCGGGTATTGGTCGGGAGGGTGGTCATCAAGGCATCGAAGATTTTTACGATGTGAAGTACCACTGTATTGGCTTGGATTAACTGGGCTGGATAAAAAAACGCATCGTTATCGATGCGTTTTTTTTGCCTTGATTTTGAGCTTGCCCGCTACGCTATTAGGCGCTCTGCGGTATAGTCGCCTCGGTATTACCGGTATCGCTGTTGGCCGCTGCGGCAATATGTTCTGCGGCTAAATACCCGAAGGTCATGGCCGGGCCCAGTGTAGATCCAGGACCGGGGTAGGTGGGGAGAATGGCCGCGGAGCAATTACCGGTGGCATATAAGCCACCGATGGCCTGTCCTTGCTGATCCAGCACCTGAGCATCGGTATTGGTGGTTAAGCCGCCCTGGGTGCCAAAGTCTCCGGCCTGCAGGGTAAGGCAGTAAAACGGTGGTTTAGCAATCTCTCCCAAACACGGGTTGGGTTTGTTTGCAGGGTCGCCGTAGTAGCGGTCGTAGGCATAATCGCCCCGTTTAAAATCGAGGTCTTTACCGGTCTTGGCATAGCCATTGAAATCGCTGACGGTTTGACACACGGTCTTAACGTCGAGCTTGGCGTTGGCGGCGAGTTCTTCAATAGTATCGCCACAGGCCACCAATCCCTCGCTGAAGTAATCCTTGGGGATAGACCACTTGGGACCCATTAAGGGGTAGGCGCCATAGGTCTTTTTGAAGTTGCTGTCGAAAATCATGTAGCAGGGGGCGCAGGGATTGTCATCACTGTGCTGCTGAAACAACTCTTTCAAAAAAGCCATATAGTTTTGTGATTCGTTGCTGAAGCGCTTGCCTGCCTTGTTGACCACAATAGTACCGGGTTGGGCCTTGGTAACAATACTCAAGAACGGGTAGGGAACGCGAGGAATATGCATGGTGGTACACCACCAGGCGTTATCCATCAGAGAGGTCTGGGCGCCAACGGCCATACCGGCGTTGATACCATCGCCGGTGTTACTGGTGGTGCCTGCGCTCCAGTGAGTATTCGTCGGCGAGGGCAGGTATTGCTCGCGCATCTGCTGATTGTGTTCGAAACCGCCACAGGCAAGCACCAAGCCTCTTCGCGCTTGTACTCGCATTGGCTTGCCTTCTTTCTCAACGATGGCACCGACAACCTTGCCGTGATCATCGCGGATTAATTCGGTCATTGGTGAGTTCAGCCAAAGCGGGATGTCGCGTTCTTTTAGCGCGATATACAGCTGGGCAATACCGCCGACACCGCAGGCAACTTCGCGACCGCGGCGATGTTTGAGCAGCCAACGGATGTCGGTGAAGTGTTTAAATATTTTTTTAAAGGCCAGTTGGCGCCAGCCCGGCGAGTTGTTCGATAAAATCTGTGCATCCTGCTGTGACATGTGGATGCGGTCAAACATACAAATGGTACCGGGTAGCATGTCGTCGAGGTCAGCTTCCATGGCATCGACATTAAATGGGGTTGGCTCCAAAGAACGGTGACCGTTACGTGCGCCCTCGGCGTTGGAGTAATAATCGGGGTATTTGGCCAGACTGTCATAACGAATTTGGGTGTTGTTATGCAGTAAATCGACCATTTTTGGCGCGTTTTCGAGATAGACGTCGATCATATCATCGCGGCGTATATTGTCGGGAATGGTCTCAGTCAGATAGGCCTTGGCATCGGCAATACTGTCCTCGGCTCCGGCCTCTTTGGCGTAGCGGTTATTGGGCACCCAAATACCACCGCCAGATAGGGCGCTGGTACCGCCAAATTTATCGGCTTTCTCAACCAGTAGTACGTCGGTTATTCCATTGAAATGACTGCACAGCGCTGTTGTCATCGCGCCGTTACCAGAGCCGATAATTAAAACGTCGACACTATAATCCCAATCTTGCTGGCTCATAAATACACCGTAAATGCCGTTGTATCGGCTTTGTTATTATTCATTAGTGACTATTAGAAACTATCGGCGCCGCCGACCTTAATTAAATTCTTGTCATTTTAACGGAGGCTAATCAGTTCGGGTAGGCGGGTATCCAGCCAACTATTGAGTTTGTAGTTGGCTAGGAAACCGCAGTGACCACCGTATTGGCTGAGTTCTACGGTAAGCCTGTCACTCTGTTTAAGTCGATCCAGGTGTGCACTGAGAATCACCGGGTCGTCGGCGCTACTGATAATATGGGTGTCGCAGTGCAGTGTTTGCAGTCGGCTGCCCTCGACAGAGTAGCCGTTAAGATAGCTGTCGCAATCATCATAATCGGTATGGTTGGGCACAAAATATGCATTCATATCGTCGAGTGTGTACAGGTCTTTAAGGGTTTCTTGGTAGCCTAATGCCGGGTGGTGTATCAGCTTTTTTTGCAGTGAACGCTTCCATTTTTTGGCAAAATAATTGTGGTAGATAACCGGCCCAGTATTGAGGGTTTGCATAGTCAGGTAGGGCGAAATGACCGGGCAGACAGCAATGACTTTTTGGTGGCTGATACCGGTGCTGCTATCGGCAGCGCTTCGCAGGGCAAAGTTGCCGCCGAGTGAGAAGCCACAGAGGAAATATTGCTGATGGTTGAAGGCTTGCTGTATCGCCTGTTGTGCGAGTAGCACCTCCTCTAGCCGAGTTGAGTTAAACAGCTCACGATTAAGGTGGTGGGTATTGCCGTGATCCCGGAGGTTGAGCCGAACAACGCTGATACCGGCTTGCAGCATGGCTGTGCAGCTGGCCAGCATATAATTGGACTCTGCCGAGCCCTCCCAGCCATGGATAAGAATGCATAATCGCTCGGCGCCGCTGACGATATTACTAAAGGCTTCCATGGTAATACCATTACAGTCGAACAGGTGTCGCTGGCTGTGTTTTATCCACCCCCTTGCCCGGTGACGCACCACTGCCTTGCGTGGTTGAGCCGACGATAAAATCGACTGTATATGAGGGTTTCTTAATAATACTGGCGGTTTGAATGTCTTCATTGTGATGTCGGTAAAGCCTGCTCGATCCATAAGAATAGTGGTGTTTGAAAATACAGCGCATGTTTTTTTGAAAAAAAAAGACCTGGCTCAAGATGTTGAACACTTTTATACGTAACTACTTTAACCCATTTGTATTAGTCGATAGTATTTTTTGTAGTATGCGTATGACATACGGATTATTGGCTCGTAGACTATCGCGTGTTAATCATAATAAAAAAAATGGTTCGAGCCATTAAACACAATAAAAATATCATAGCTAACAGATTAGCTATGCATGGAGAGACATAATGTTACCGTTTTTTACCCGCAAGCCTCTGGCCGCTGTCATTGCGATGGCCTCTGTTGGATTGACCTCTGCTGCTATGGCGCAAAACAATACTCCTGCGTTAGAAGAGGTGGTTGTCACCGCAGAGAAACGCGAGGCGTCACTGCAGGATACGCCAATTTCGATCGCTGCCTTTGATCAAACAGAGCTCGATAAATACCGTATCGAGAATATTGGCGATTTAGAGGGTATGACGCCGAACCTATCGATCACACCATTCCCGACCAGCCGCAGCTCACTGGTGGTGTTTATTCGTGGTATCGGTAATAACGACAGCCAGACCACCCAGGACCCGGCTGTCGGCATTTATATGGACGGCGTCTACGTTGGCCGATCAACAGGCCTTACCACCGATGTGGCAGCGCTGGAGCGTATTGAAATATTGCGTGGCCCGCAGGGAACACTCTACGGACGTAACACCACCGGTGGTGCGATCAACTATGTCACCACCAAGCCGACACAAGAGTTTGGTTTCCAGCAAAAGGTGAGCGGTGGTAATAATGATTACTGGCAGTCGGTCACCACGGTAGACAGCGGTGAAGTCATTGATGGCTTAACCTCGAAGTTGACCTTCTTAAAATCCCATAACGGCGGCTGGGTAGAAAATACCGGCAGCGGTAACGACTTTGGTGAGGAGGAGAAAACGGCTGGGCGTGTTGCCATCAGCTTTGCCCCCACCGAAGAATTGAGCTTCGACTATGGCTACGACTACTCGGAAAACACCGGCCCTCAGCAATTTTATCAGACCACCTGGAGCAGTGTTGGCCCGTATCAAGCAAAGCGTCAGGATAAGGGAGCCTGGGCTGAAGACGTTGAGGACAGCAATACCAAGGTCTACGGCCATAGCTTAACAGCCAGTTATGATCTGGGTGCGGCGGTCATCAAGTCGATTACCGCCTACCGCAACTTGGATGAGAGCATTATTCAGGATTATTCTGGCCAGTCATTTGCGCCTGGTTTTAGGGTCAATATTGACGTTAATCACGAACAGTGGTCGCAGGAATTCCAGTTGCTCGGTGATATCGGCGATAATATTAATTATGTCACCGGCCTCTATTACTACAAGGAGAAGGCGTTAGAGCAAGAATATGACACCGCGCCATTACCGCCTACTTATGCGGTAGGTGTGGTAGAAAACCGTTATATACAGTCTCGAAACGAGGCCTTGGCCGCCTACGGTCAGATGACTTATAGCTTCAATGAGATGATCGATCTGACCGCCGGTCTGCGTTATACCGAGGACAAGCGCGAGGCGAGTAAGGACAGCATCAACTTTACCCAACAGCACTCCGGCTCAGAGACCTATTCCAATATTAACCCCAGCCTAACCCTGAACGTGCATTGGATGGACGATGTCAGCACCTATGCCAAGGTGGTTAATGGTTATAAATCCGGTGGTTTCAACGCGCGTAGCACCGAAGAAGGCTTCCAGAAGCCGTTTGATGAAGAGGAACTGTGGTCTTATGAACTGGGTCTAAAGTCGATGTTACTCGACGACCGTGTGCGCTTAAATGCTGCGGTGTTCTATAACGACTACAGCAACATGCAAATTCAACAGATTACCGATAATACCAAAATCTTCCTGACCGATGTATTTAACGCTGGTGAGGCGACGACCCAGGGTATTGAATTAGATGTCACGGCGATGATTATTGAGGGTTTGAGTGTCACCGCTAACTACGCCTACCTCGATGCGGAATTCGACAAGGTCAGCGACGGTCAGTCTGGTGCCGATGTGACGTCCAGCTATACCATGCCTTATGCCCCTGAAAACAGCTATAACATCAGTCTCGATCACACCTTGGCAATCGGTGATATGACGCTGGCCAGCTCACTGAACTACAACTGGCGTGATGTGCAGTTTGGTACTGCGGCCAACCCCGATATGGAAGGCTTTAAGATTGATAGCTATGGTTTGCTGAATGGCCGAGTACAATTGAGCGGTGTCAAGATTGCTGGCGACAGTGAATTGGAATTTGGCCTGTGGGGTAAAAACCTGGCCGATGAGGAATACATTGTTCACACGATCAGTCAAGGTGTCATGCACAACGGCTACTTCGGTGAGCCATTAAGCTACGGTTTGGATGTCACGTTTAACTACTAACGATTAAATGCAGGCAATAAAAAAGGCAGCGATTTCGCTGCCTTTTTTGTCTCCATTACTTCGATTATTGTGTCTGTATTAGTGCCGTGTAGGGTTTGATCATACGGCCGGAGGGCCACTTAACGTCAATCACAAAATCGAGAAAGCTATCCTGTATCGGCTTGTGGCTGGTGATGAGGATGTAGCCACTGCCACCTTGGATAACAGTTTTGAATTTTAATTTTGTCAGAATGAATTTTCTTTCGGTGCCGATTTTATCAAATGATGCCTGATCGGCTAAGCCGACTTTAATCGTCGACTCATCGAGCTCGCCAATATTTTTCAAGGCTATTTTTGCTTCGAATGGCTGATTGATCACCGATAACTGGGTGAGTTTTCCGGCGCTGAGACTGTGGCCAAATAGTGGCATTAGCAGGCAGAGGCTGCAGGCAATAGCGGTAATTATTTTTTTCATAATCGTCTCGTGTTATTGATTTGGCATTAATTTAACCCATTTCACCGTCAAGACTCGCGCGCTGTGTCACGTCTTGCTGATTAATGACAGCGTTGTGAACTGGGGTTATGTCGCCAGCGACAGATTATTTTTCATAGTAGTTCAAAAACAGTGTGATACAACTCTCAATGTAGTCGCTCATATCTTCGTTATCACTTGGCACGCCAAGGTCTAACTGCATTTTTGAGCGGCTTTTAAGCATTAATAACAGCTGGAAACAGGCATGTTCGATGTTGTCGATGCCCAGTCGGCCAATGCGTACTTGTTCCTGTAAATACTCTGCCAGCAGTTGAGCAATACGCTGTGGGCCAGCCTGATAAAACAGTTGGCCGAGTTCAGGGTGGCTTTTAGATTGACTGACACAGGTGCGATAAATCGACACCGCCTCCTCGCTGATAACCATCCGGTGAAAGCGGCGGCCAAACTCGATCAAGGTATCTTTGATCGGCTGGTTTTGTTGGAAAATCTCTTCATTGATTTGGTATACATCGCATTTGGCACTGATGGCGGCGCTGAATAAATCGGTCTTGGTGCCAAAGTGGCTATAAACGGTCTGCTTGGAAACGCCAGCACGTTTGGCAATGGCATCCATACTGGTATGGGTAAAGCCCAGCTCGCAAAACAGTTGTTCTGCGGCTTGCAGGATAAGCTCTGTTTTTAGCGCGCTTTTACTCTTGGATACGGTGGTCATTTTGCTCCCCATTATCACATCAGACTGGACTGGCGAGTCTAGTTTGAACTAAACTAGACTCGCCAGTCTAATTATTACATAAATATTGCATACGATAAAACCTAAGGATGTTGCCATGAATAGGGCGATGAGAAACCGAGTAGCTAGCATTGTGCTGTTGAGCGCTATTACCCCCATTTTCACTCTGCTCAGTGGCTGTGGCCAAGGTGATACCGCGAAAGTAGAGCAGCACCTGCACCCTGTGACCACTGTGGCGTTGGAAAAAAGCCAGCAGCTAGAACTCAATCGAGAGTTTGTCGGTGTTGTGACACCGAGTCAAAACGGTAGCATCGGCTTTGAGTTAAGCGGAAAAATCGCCAAGATATTGGTCGATGAAGGCGAGTCTGTAACCAACGGTCAGCCGTTAATGCAACTGGATACCCGTCTGCTGGCAACTGAAACCAATCAATTGATAGCCCAGCAGCGTCAGGTGAAATCTGATTTAAAACTGGTTAACTCCAACCTCGAACGCCTCGAATCGCTGAAGCTGAAAGGCTATACCTCGACCCAGAGTGTCGATGAGCAGATTGCCAAGCAAAACAGTTTGGAGGCACAGTTGCAGCAATTGCGCGCAGGGGTGAATGCCAATGCAATTAAAATTGAAAAATCACTGCTAAAGGCGCCGTTTGATGGTGTTATCGGCAAGCGTCAGGTGTCGTTAGGGCAGGTGGTCAGCGCCGGAACACCGGTTTATTCTTTGTTGTTACAGCAGTCGAACGAGGCGCAGGTCGGGGTGCCTTCCCGTATGCTTGGTCAGTTAAGTGTCGGTGACGCGCTGCCAGTGACCATTGGCCGTCAGCAATATTTTGCGCAGTTAATTACCAAGGGTGCGGTGATTGATCCCGCCACACGTACTGTCCAGCTACGTTTAGCCCTGCCGGTCGAAAGTGAGGTAATCAGCGGTGAGTTAGCCTATTTAACATTGCCTGAACAGATTGAACGTGAGGGTTATTGGCTGCCCCTGACAGCGCTGACGGATGGTATTCGCGGGCTATGGAATGTCTATGCCTTGAGCGAGCAGGGCAATGGTGTCTATCAAATTGAAAAGCGTGATATTCGTATCCTCTATGCCACCGGCAAAGAGGCCTATGTGCAGGGCGCGATCAGTGAGGGTGAGCAGGTTGTCAGTGATGGCTTGCACCGCTATGTGCCCGGTCAGCAGGTAACGCTGGCTGATCAGTCTTCGATGACGGTGGTGGAGCAGTAGTCATGAAGCAATTGATTGATAACCCACGGCTGTTGATTCTGGCCATTGCACTGTTGTTTGTTTCCGGTCTCGGGGCGCTGAAAAGCATTCCGAGAATGGAAGACCCCCATATGATTAACCGTTTTGCCATTGCCACGGTCATCTATCCAGGTGCCAGCGCAGAGCGGGTAGAGGCTTTGGTCACTGAGCCAATAGAGAATGAATTGCGACGTCTTAGTGAGATCGAGGAGATTACCTCGACATCTCGACCCGGTGTCAGCATCGTCAGCATTATGCTCAAGCCCGAGGTGACGGACCCGGGACCGGTTTGGTCGCTGGCACGAGATTATTTAGCCGGCGCCCAAGCACATCTGCCTGATGGTGCATTGCCGCCTACCTTGAACAGCGATAGGGGTTATGCCTTTACCAGCCTTATTTCATTACGATGGCAGGGTGAGGGTGAACCGGATCTCAGTATTTTAGGGCGCTATGGCAAGGAGTTGGAAAGTCGCCTGCGCCAGCTGCAGGGCACGGAGTATATTCAGCTATTTGGCGTGCCTGAAGAAGAGGTGCTGGTTGAGATCGACAGCGGCATGGCCAGCTCATTAAAATTGTCGGCCAGCTCTATTGCCGAGGCTATCGCCTCAGCCGATGCCAAGGTGGCTGCAGGTCAATTATACAATGATCGCAGCCAGTTTCAGGTTGAACTTGGTGGCACCTTGGATTCTATCGAGCGTATCCGAGAGGTGCCGGTGGTGGTGAGCGAGGGCGGTTTAGTGTATCGCGTCGGTGATATGGCCAAGGTTTATCGCGAGGCGAAATACCCGCCAGCAGAGGTGGTTAGCGTCGATGGCGAACCCTCGGTGGTGGTGGCTGTGCGGATGAATGCGCATATTCGGATCAATGATTGGATGACCAAGGTTGACCAAATGTTGGCACAGCTACAAACCGAATTGCCCAGTAATATTGTCGTCAAAAAAACCTTCGACCAACGTGACTATACCGATCAGCGACTGTCTGAATTGGTCGACAATATTCTTTTGGGTTTTGCCCTCGTGGCTGTTGTGCTGCTGATCACACTGGGTTTACGCTCGGCATTAATCGTCGCCTTCTCACTGCCGTTAACACTGATGTTTACCCTCAGTTGGATGAACTTCTACGGCCTGCCTATCCATCAAATGTCAGTGACAGGGCTGGTTGTGGCACTGGGTATTATGGTCGATAACGCCATCGTTATGGTCGATAGTATTGCCCACAAACGTCAGCAGGGTTTGGCCCGATTACAGGCTGTGACCGAATCGGTCAGCCATCTTTGGTTACCATTGCTGGGTTCAACGATTACCACGGTACTGGCCTTTTTGCCTATTGTTTTGATGCCAGGCAGCAGTGGTGAGTTTGTTGGCGGCATCGCCCTCAGTGTTATTTTCTCGCTGATAGGCTCTTATATTTTATCGCATACTGTTATTGCCAGTATTGCCGGCCGCTTAATACCCTATGGTCATACCGATGGTAATCGTTGGTACCATATCGGTCTGCGTCTACCCACGCTTACCGCCAAATTTGAGACGCTGCTGACGACAAGTTTATCGCGACCAAAAACCAGTATTGCCATTGTGATGATGATACCGCTGTTGGGTTTCTTTGGCGCCAAACATCTGACTAATCAATTTTTTCCGCCCTCCGACAGGGACATGTTCCAAATCGAGGTCTATCTCTCGAGTCAGTCGAGTATTTTTGCCACCGAGCAGGTAACCAAAGATATCAGTCAATACCTGTCTGCCGAGCAAGGGGTCGAATCGGTGAGTTGGTATATTGGCAACAGCGCGCCCTCGTTTTATTATAATTTGCTGCCCCGCCAGCGCGGTGCCAATTACTATGCACAGGCGATGGTGACAATGGATCATTTCGATAGCGCCAATGCCTTGATTCCCCAGCTGCAAAAAACGCTGGATGCCCAGTTTCCCGGCGCACAAATCTTGGTCCGGAAGCTGGAGCAGGGCCCGCCATTCAACGCGCCGATTGAGATGCGTATCTATGGCCCTAATCTCGATCAACTGAAACAACTGGGCGATGAGGCACGTCGTATTTTATCGACCACCGAACATGTGGTGCACAGCCGGGCAACACTGGAGCCGGGCATGCCAAAGGTGTTGGTTGATGTCAATGAAGAGGCCAGCCTGATCAGTGGTATGGGATTAACACAGCTGGCGCTGCAGTTGCAGGCCAACTTGCACGGTGCGGTCAAGGGCTCGGTGATTGAGTCGACAGAGTCGATTCCGGTGCGTATCCGTGTCGGTGATCAGCAACGACAAAATCTGGCTTCGCTGGGTGATTTAACGCTGCCGACGGCTGGGCAGGAGTTTAACAGTGGCGTGCGTCTGGCGGCCTTGGCAGATCTTAATCTACAGCCATCGCGGGGTGCTATCCCACACCGTGATGGAGAACGGGTAAATGTTATTGAGGCCTACTTAGCCGCCGATGTATTGCCCGATGCCGTATTAAAAGATTTTCAACAAAAAATGAAAGAGCAGGGCTTTAGCGTGCCGGCGGGCTATCGCTTAGAAATCGGCGGCGAGTCCGATAAGCGGGCCGATGCGATCAGCGATTTGATGACCTATGTATCGGTAATTGTGGCGTTGTTAATCGCGGTAATTGTGCTGTCGTTTAATTCATTCCGTCTCGGGGCCATTATTTTGCTGGTGGCACTGCAGGCAGCTGGCCTCGGTTTACTCTGTGTCTATTTGTTTGGCTACCCGTTTGGCTTTACCGTGATTATCGGTATTTTGGGGCTGGTCGGTTTGGCGATAAATGCGGCCATTGTTATTTTGGCTGAATTGCAGGCCGATGAGGCGGCGGTCAGTGGCGATGTGTCGGCGATCAGACACGCGGTGATGAGCTGTACTCGTCATATTACCTCGACCACGATTACCACGGTGGGTGGCTTTCTGCCGTTGATCCTGGCCGGTGGTGGCTTCTGGCCGCCGTTTGCTGTGGCTATTGCCGGTGGTACGGTGTTAACCACCATCCTGTCGTTTTTCTTTGTACCGGCAGCGTTTAAGCTGTCCCGGGGGAAACAACAGAGCTCAACGGCACTGGCGGCAAATCGTTAGCCGAATGAGTTTGAGTAAAAAAGCGGTTGTCTTTCGCCGTTGGGCTTCTTAACATGCGGTTTTATTTTATTGATTGGATAGAGCCGCATGCAAACACAGAAGATGATTGAACAAACCTCGGCCTGGGTCGGTCAGTTTATTGTTAAATACAACATCTGCCCGTTTGCCCGCAGGGAGGTGGAAGCCCAGTCGATTCGCTATTGTGTTGCCACTGAATCCACACCGGCATCGCTGCTGCAATCGCTACTGGACGAGTGCCGCTATCTCGATGATCAGCCGCTGACAGAAACCACGCTGATGATTATTCCCTCGGGCATGGAGGGGTTTTATGATTATCTGGATTTACTCTCGGTTGCCGATCAATTATTACTTGAAGAAGGCTACGAGGGCGTCTATCAGCTGGCCAGTTTTCATCCCGACTACTGCTTCGATGGGGTGCCTCAGGACGATGCGTCGAATGTGACCAACCGCTCGCCCTATCCGATGTTTCATATTATCCGTGAAGCCAGCATGGAAAAGGCACTGAAGAACTATAAAGAGCCGGAATCCATTCCCGATAACAATATTCGATTAACTCGCGAAAAGGGCAGTGCTTTTTGGCAGCAGCTTTTTCACTCGCTGTAATATCGGCTCAATAGGGCCAAAAAAACTGTTTAAATTCACTCTGTTTCTTTTCGTTGTCATGATTAATAGGTTATGGTGAAGAAAGTCAATCACAGAGCCGTTTTGATTATATGGATCATAATCAACATCGTTTTAGTTACATTGATGTCTTTGCGACATCGTTATTCGTGGGTACCAGCGCAGCCATCAGTGCCAGCCCGCAACCGCTGTCTGCGCAGGCAATGCAGCAGTCCGTTTCGTTGGCGGCTACGCAGCCAGCAACATCAGCTCCCGCTTATTGTTTTCTCTGGCCTGAATCGAAGACCAGTTACCGACTTTACTGCTTTAATGCCAGGCAGCTTATTCAATGTTGTGGCCATGGATTATTAGCCGCAGCGCACTACCTTAAACCCCATCTTCCCCGCTATTTCTTAGTGGCAGATAATCGGCTACCGGTGCGATATCAGCCCACAGTCGCAGTCGGTCTACCGCGATTGGGTTGCGATGTTATTGCCATCCCTGATTGGTTAAACCAGGTATTTGACGCACATCCACTGACGGCTGCTTTCGCCGGTGATGAGCAGGGTTATTTAATTCTCCACTTCGATGACGATATTACACTGCCATTACTACGGCCTAGGCTGGAGAGATTGCAGCAGTACAGCCAGCGGGCAATCATTGTGACCCAGTGGCTGGGGCAACAAGAAGCCGACTATGGCTTACGGTATTTCGCCCCGCAGTATGGTGTCGATGAGGATGTGGTGACGGGGTCGGCTCAGCGTGTATTGGCCGACTATTGGCAGCAATACCAGCCACAGACGCACTACCGTGTGAGACAGTTTTCACCTGGCGGAGGGTTGTTACAGGTGAGTGTTGAGGACGATTATATTTATCTTAGTGAGGCGGAACGGGTATGAGCGTTAGAGAGGTCGAGCAGACCAGCGACAAACACTTTGACAAGGCGTTGTTGGCAGATTTTCGGCGCGTCCGCCTGCAGTCGGTAGACAGCTGTCGCCCCCTGCAGTTAGAGGATTATGGCTTACAGGCGGTGGCGGAAACCAGCCCGACAAAGTGGCACTTAGCTCATACTAGTTGGTTTTTTGAAACCTTTATATTGAAACCATACCGGGCCGATTACCAACCCTTGAACCAACACTATGAATACGTCTTTAACTCCTATTATAACGGTGTCGGCGAACAATTCCCCCGGCAAAAACGCGGTTTGCTGTCGCGGCCAAGTGTCGCCGAGGTGATGCAGTATCGTGATTATGTCGATGGCGAAATCTCAGCGCTGTTGGGGGCTGACAGTGAGTTCGTTGAGGTGATTACCGCACTGCTGACACTTGGTATACACCATGAACAGCAACATCAGGAGTTGTTTTATACCGATATCAAATACAACCTCGGACAAAACCCGCTGTTACCAGTATTCACTGAGGCACCATTATCAACCCGCGAAACAGCCACCTTGGGGGAGATAGGCTATCATCGATTTAACCCCGCGTTGGTGTCGATCGGTTATGGCGGTACTGGCTTTTGTTTTGATAATGAGCGACCGCAACACCTGCATCAGCTCAGTGGGTTTTGTATTGCCGATAGATTGGTCAGCTGCGGCGAATATATTCAATTCATCGAACAAGGAGGTTATCGACAGCCGCAATTTTGGTTGGCAGATGGCTGGGCTGCGGTACAGCAACAGGGCTGGCAGGCACCGCTATACTGGCAAAAGATCGATGATTGCTGGCATGAGTTCACCCTGCATGGATTGCTGCCGGTTGACCTTGATCGACCGGTCTGTCACGTGTCGGCCTATGAGGCGGATGCCTATGCTAGTTGGGCTGGGGCACGACTGCCGACTGAGCAGGAATGGGAGTGGGCCGCACAACAAGGGCATATTAATGGCAGCGAAAGACGGCAGCAGTTGTTACGACCCGAGCTGATGACACAGCCTAATGCCTGTGACGGGCTTTGGCAGTGGACCAGCAGTAGCTATAGTGGCTACCCTGGTTTTGTTGTTGAGGACGGTGCCGTGGGTGAATACAACGGTAAGTTTATGGCCAACCAATTAGTACTGCGCGGTGGCAGTTGTGTCACATCGCCCGGGCATTATCGCAGCAGTTATCGTAATTTCTTTTATCCCGGTCAGCGCTGGCAGTTCAGCGGTATTCGATTGGCCAAAAACAGCGTTTAAAAAAGGTGTTTTCCATGCAGCGAATCAGTCAAAAGCCGTGTGATCAACAGATATTTTCGCCACTGGCCGAAGAGTTATATGAGGGTTTGTCGGCGGATAAAAAAATCATTGATCCCAAGTTTTTTTACAATCAGCGCGGCTCTGAATTGTTCGATCAAATTACTCAGACTGAAGAGTACTATCCAACCCGAACAGAGAAGAAAATACTGGCCGATAACGCCATGGAAATTGCCGGTTATATTGGTGATGATGTCGTTTTAATTGAGCCCGGTGCCGGCAACTGCGACAAGGTTAAGGCCCTGTTGCCTGTCGTGCGACCGAAAGCCTATGTGCCGCAGGACATCTCAGCAGCCTTCTTGCAGCAGACAACGGCTGAGCTAAGACAGCAGTTTCACTGGTTGAATGTGGAGCCCGTCGTCGGCGACTTTTCTGCCGGCATGGAATTATCGACACCACTGCCGCAGGGGCGCAGAGTGGTGTTTTACCCCGGTTCAACTATCGGCAACTTTCACCCTCAGGCTGCCGCCTTGTTTTTGCGCCAGTTGCATGCGTTGGTGGGGCACGGTGGCGGCTTAATTATTGGGGTCGATTTACAGAAAAAGTCATCGCTGTTAAATGCCGCGTACAATGATCAAGGGGGTATTACCTCGGCATTCAACTTGAATATTCTTAATCATGCCAATGAATTGCTGAACGCCAATTTTGATACTAAAAACTTTTCCCACCTGGCGTTTTATAATGATGAGATGCAGCGCATAGAAATGCACTTAGTCAGTAATTGCCAGCAGCATATCGACTGTGGTGGCGGCCGTATTTATTTCAATAATGGCGAACGTATTCATACGGAATGCTCCTATAAATACACTGTCGAGTCTTTTATCCAGTTGGCGGCGGAGTGTGGCTTTATCGGTGTAAAGAGTTGGCTCGATGATGATAGGCTGTTCAGCCTACATTACCTGCTGGCCGACTAGTAATCATGCAGCCGCAACGAGTGCTGCTGGGTGAAAAAGTGTTTTTGCTAGCAGGCAATGTGGTTTTTATTAGCATAGATAGCCAGTCCACCTTGACTGGTTTCCTTGTATTTTGCCTGGATATCCATACCCGTTCGGTACATGGTTTCGATGACGCTGTCGAGGGGAACCTCGTGCTCGCCGTTGCCGCGCATCGCGATTCTACTGGCGGTAATGGACTTAATAGCCCCCATGCTATTGCGCTCTATACAGGGCACCTGTACCAGCCCGTTTATCGGGTCGCAGGTCATGCCTAGATGGTGCTCCATACCAATTTCGGCAGCATTTTCTATTTGATCGATATTGCCACCGCTGACAGCAGCAAGTCCGGCGGCCGCCATCGAGCAGGCAACTCCAACCTCTCCCTGGCAACCGACTTCGGCACCTGAAATCGAGGCATTCATTTTGTACAGCGCGCCAATAGCCGCAGCGGTTAATAGGAAATTGCGAATTCCCTGTGGGCTGGATTCATGATTAAAGCGCTGGTAATAAGAGATAACAGCGGGGATAACCCCTGCAGCCCCATTGGTTGGCGCCGTCACCACGCGGCCGCCACAGGCGTTTTCCTCGTTGACTGACATAGCGAATAAGGTCACCCAATCCATAATGGCAAAGTGGTCACGCAGCATCGCCTCTGGATGGGCTAGTAATTTGTTATATATATCGGCAGCTCGACGTTTGATGCCGCTGACAGGCATGACGCCAGTCTGTCTCATGCCCCGTTCAACGCAGTCGTGCATGGTTTGCCAAAGCTCGTCGAGGCGACCGTCTACCTCTTGTTTACCGCACTGATGCAGGGCCAGTTCATTTGCATACATCAGCTCAGCAATCGATATCTTGTGCTGTTTGCACTGAGCAATTAATTCGGCGGCATTGCCGAAGGGGTAGGGTACTGCACACTGCTCGTGGCGGTCGAGGCTGTCGTCGCCATTGAACTTGTCAGCGGTGACAATAAAGCCACCGCCGATAGAAAAATAGGTTTGCTGATGCACGATAATGCCACTGCTGTCGAGGGCAAATAAGCGCATCGCATTCGGGTGCTCAGGCAGTGCTTCGCTTTGATGAAAAACAACCTGTTGTTGATAGTCAAAGCCGATTTTACGCTGACCGGCAAGGTTTAAGCGGCCACTACTCTTGGCGGTGTCGAAAATGCTGTCGGCAAGATCTGGGTCAATACTATCTGGCCGGAAACCTGATAGTCCAAGAAGGGTGGCCTTATCCGTGCCATGGCCAACACCAGTAAGTGCCAGTGAGCCATAAAGATGGATTTTGATGCTATCAGTGTTGTCGAGCAGACCAATACCCTGCAACTCTTCACCGAAGCGTAAGCCTGCCCACATTGGCCCAACGGTGTGAGAGCTTGAGGGGCCAATGCCTGTTTTGAATACATCGAAAACACTGAGGGTCATAGGATTTATCCGAGCGACGATATAGGTCATCCCTGTATCGCGACATTGAGTGATTTTTGAGCGAAACGTTATTGCGACACTATCATGGCAATGGGTAAATAACGAGTTTTGCTGGGGTTGATAATGCTGCGGTTAATGTAGCAGGCGTTGTGGAATGAAAACACTGATGTTTTTGCCAAAAAGCTTGATTGTCATCAAGATATGTCTGAATCGATAATGGTTCAGATGTGTTGTACACAAGGTCGCCAGTCGTTATGAGGGCACTGTGGATGCCCAGTGCAAGAATACTCTTCGAAAGGGCTTTGACGGACAATTCTTTTGCCTTATGATTGACATAAATAACAGGGCGAACGGTGTCAAAAGATATCTATGCCATGGGGGTGAGAAAATGCTCTTACCTCTGCTAACAAGGTAGTGGATAGTATGTCGCCCCTTTGGTATTGGATTTTTTATCTTCGATATAGAAAATCTTTTATTGAAATAAATATAAAGTTTCCGGCAAGGGATGCTGGTTGTTATGGCGTTTAACACTGTGTGAATAGTTTTTTGTACGATGTTTTTTCAATGAGTTGTTTTTTTTGTTTAAAAATAAATTTTATCCCTTTTTTTTATTAACTATTTTTAGTGTTTCTTGCTTGTCTCAAGCTGGCAATGAAACGGTTCAGTCATTTAATAGCGCCAAGAAAACCCTTGAGCGCAAAGTTTATAATCACCAGTCGGTGCGTCGTACCCTGTATTGCGATGCGGTCTATGATGAGAAAAAGAATATCACTGCCCCTGCTGGCTTCAAAACCGACAAGCATGTTAAACGTGCCAAGCGTGTAGAGTGGGAGCACGTGGTGCCTGCGCAAAACTTCGGTCAGAGCTTTGGTGAATGGCGCGATGGGCATAGTCAGTGTGTTGACAGCCGTGGCAAGCATTTCAAAGGTCGCAAATGTGCCGAAAAAATCAACACCGAATATCGCTATATGCAGGCTGATATGCACAATTTGTTCCCTGCCATAGGAGCGGTGAATGCGATGCGCAGCAACTATAACTTCGCCATGCTCAGCAATGTAAAAAGCGGCTTTGGCAGCTGCGATATGCGAATCGACAACCGCAAAGCTCAGCCCCCTGAACGTAGTCGCGGGGTGATTGCCAGAACCTACTTTTATATGGACGATAGCTATGCGCGTTACAGGATGAGTCGAGCGCAGCGTCAGTTGATGACGGCCTGGGATAAACAGTACCCGGTTACTGAGTGGGAGTGCCAGCGGGCAGTATTAATCGAGGCTTTACAGGGCAATAGTAATGAGGTAGTCCGCTCACGCTGTGAACAAATAGGCTGGTAGACAGGGAGGGCTTAGCCGGCCAGCACAGGCAGCGCCGGCAAAAACTGTGGTTCGAGTTGATAGCTTAATGGTTGGCCTGTAACAGGGCAGTCAAAGGCCAGTCGGTAGGCAAACAACTGTAAGTCGGGGCTGTTTTTATTGGCATTACCGTGCAGGCGGTCGCCGATAATGGGGTGGCCAAGGCTGAGTAAATGGCGGCGAATTTGATGTTTTCTGCCGCTTTCGATTGCCACCTTGACCAGGCTTTGTGCCGGGCGTTGACACTGCTCTAACGGTGTAATATGGCTGCAGGCACTGCGTTCATCGATGTCTCTTGTCACTGTCGCAGGCTCAGTTAATAAACCCTCACATACCGCCATATATTGTTTGTCGATAGCATGCTGCTGAAACAGCTCGGACAGGTTGCGGGTGGTCGTCTTGCTGTGGCCGACCAACATCAGGCCCGAGGTTGCACGGTCTAAGCGATGGACGATAAAGCCCGGACGCTGCAGGGCCAGTTCGGCAAAGCGCGCTATGGTACAGTGGTCGCCCCACTTAGAGCCCTGAGAATACATGCCACAGGGCTTATACCAAATACTGTAGCTGCCTCTATCGTCGATTAACTGGGCATTCCCTGGCATTTGTGCCAGCACGTTATGATTGAAGTAGAGATGTAGTTGTTGGCCTGCGGCGAGCGCCTTGTTGCGCCGGAGGCGCTGGGGCTTTTTGCCACTGCCGGACCAGACCGCACCTTTTTGCATGGCCTGCTTAATCTGTTGTTTCGAGAGCCCTGTTTCCAGCGCCAGTAAGGCGGCAGCATCGGGACAGCCCTGCTCAAGTTGACAGTGATGTTCGATAACAGTATTGGTA
Organism: Sinobacterium norvegicum; assembly: GCF_923077115.1. Taxonomy (NCBI): domain Bacteria; kingdom Pseudomonadati; phylum Pseudomonadota; class Gammaproteobacteria; order Cellvibrionales; family Spongiibacteraceae; genus Sinobacterium; species Sinobacterium norvegicum. The sequence continues at coordinate 754,473 of NZ_CAKLPX010000001.1, read as the reverse complement.
GGGGGCTGAGAAGAAGACACGGTCAGAAGGCTCTGAATAAAGCATCGATTATAATCGACTATTGGGCGAATTGGCAGAGGCGATTGGTCGGAGAATTAAGCGATGACATTGTCAACTATGTGCCAGCCCAACCCTTGTTTTTTCGCCACATACATCGCCGAGTCGGCGTGGTTGGTCAGTTCGTCGGCGCAGTGATCAGACTGTTTAGCAACGGCTATTCCAATGCTGCCGCTGACCTGGAGGTGGTGCTCTTTGTAGTCGACGGGTCTGGCAATGGCCTTGAGCAACCGTTTGCAGACCGCTTGATAGTCATCGTCGCCGCTTAAACCAGAGCTGAGTATGGCAAATTCATCACCGCCGAGTCGGCCAATAATATCATCGCTGCGCAGGCATTGGCGCAGCCGCTGGGCAATGACACGGAGCAATTCATCGCCGGCATTGTGGCCATAGGTATCGTTGACGGCCTTAAAACCATTAAGGTCGATATAAAACAGTACTGCCGGGTTGTGATTATCGTCCTGGCGGCGATGCTGGCTGTTCAGCACCTTGCTCAGTTCAGTATTGAATTTACTGCGATTATAGAGTTCGGTGAGTTGATCGTGATTGGCCAAATGTTCGATGTAGCGATGTTGAAAATCGAGTTCGGCTTTATAGTGGCGGCTGATGGAGTCATTGATTAATACCATCAAAACGATGGCTGTGTAGGCGGCGACTATTGTCAGCGCCACCGTTGCCCGTTCATATTGTGGGTCGACAAGGTTAAAGAATGGAATGATATTCAGTAAATCGGCACCCAGCAGGATGACTAAGTTGATACCGCAAATGTAAAACCAGGTCATGCCTTGGCGGCGTTCGAGCAGGCAAAAAGCCAAAATAGGAGGGACGGTAAGTAATACGGTCGCCGGTGAGTTAAGTGGTCCACTCGAGACCAGCATGGCAATCAGCACAACGGTAAAGAAAGTAGCGACGGTGATATTAGTGTGTAATTCAAAGCGGCCGTTAATTCGTATTGAGATTAACAGGGTGACAAATATCGCGGCAAGGGCGGCAGTCAGACCGCTGCCGAGTCTGACCAGGTGACTGTCGAAGGAAATAGTCAGGGCGATGATTACAGAGGTGAAAATACAGATTAAGCTGTAACTTAACAGCAAGCCGACTAATGAGCGGGTGCGATGAAGAATGTCACCGTCCGGTGTCAGGCTGTCGTGAATAAAGAGATCAAGAAGTATCAGAGATTTTTTCTGTTCTGAGAGGTCGCCATTCATGGTAGCAGCTCTTCTTTTGTTTTTATTCTTTCCATCCGGTCACTGGATGGCGATAGCTAAACGTACCATGAAACAATCAATTAGTCCCTTTTTTTATCTGCCCAGCATTTGGTAAAAACAATAGAATTGTGCGGCTCATCGCCTTAGTAAAATAAGAGTGGGTGGCTGAGGTCTGGCTGGATCAGCGAGCTTAAATCCATCGACTCGTCTTCCGGGTACAGGGTACTAATCGTGAGCTGTGGTTCGGACACATAGGCAGCGGGGCCAATGGCACCGACGGTACTGCTGACACTGAAGAATTTATGCAGGGCGCCGTTGATTTCTGTCTGCACCCGAAAGCTGGCCATGGGTTCAATTTTACTGGCGCGCTGCTTCCAGTCGCTGGGGACGACGGGGAGTTTGGTGAGTCGGTCGTGCATCGCTTGGTCGACGGCTGAATTACTGAATAGCGCCTTTTGTTGCAGCGACATCAAAATAACCGAGAGAGTGTCCTCCCATTGGCTGACATCTTTACCGGCGCCCTCGTGGCTGAATAAAAAATCGTAGTGATTATCCACCTTGTCGAGCATCGCTTTAGGGATGCGGTGTTGAAAAAAGGCCACCCAGGCACGATTGACCATCAGAATGTTGGTCGAGCCATCCATGATGGTCGTGGGGTAGGGGTCGAGGGCTTTGAGGGTGTACATCATCGACTTGCGTAGCCATTTAAGCTCCGGCGAATGAAAGTCGACCTTTTCTTCTTGGGCAGCGTAACCGGCGGAGATAAGCAGGTGGTTAAGGTCGCGTTTGCCGAGGTCTAATACGCGTGCGATATCTAATACCAATGCCTCGCTGGCGCGGCCGCTGCCGTTTTCGAGTCGGCTAATATGTCGTGGCGAGCTATCTAATTTTTCAGCCAGGTCTTCTTGGCTCAAAGAGTGAACGCCTCGCCAAAATTTCAAAAAACGGCCAAAGGCTAGTTCTGGTGCGACTTCTGTCGACATATTCGGAGTTCTCTAGTCAATCATATGAGCGTTAAAACGCAACCGGACATGCGATGTCATGTTCACTGCAGCCTTGTCACTACACAATGCTACTACAGTTGAGAAATCAAAACGAATATGAACGCACCGTCAGACTAGGAATATCCCATGGCAGCTCCAATACTCAATGATCGTGATATTGAATTTATGCTCTACGAATTATTTGATGCCGAGGGCTTGAATAAACGTGAGCGCTACGCCGATCATAACAAAGAGACTTACACCGCAACGATCGATACCGCCAAGGCGATAGCCGAGAAGTATCTGTTGCCAACACGTCAGAAAATAGACTCAAACCAGCCGACATTTGATGGCGAAAAAGTGCAAATGGTGCCCGAGATAAAGGCGGCCTGTGATGCGGTGACCGAATCAGGCTTCGGTGCGGCAACGGCGGATTATGAGATGGGTGGGATGCAGTTACCGCCGATCGTCTCCAGTGCCGCTAGTACCTATATGACGGCGGCGGGTAGTACGGCTTTAGGCTATCACGCGCTGACGGCGGCCAACTCCAACCTCATTAAGGCGCACGGTAGTGCCGAGCAGATTAAGCGCTGGGTCGAGCCGATGGTTGCTGGCCGTTTTTCTGGCACCATGGCGATGACCGAGCCCGGTGCCGGTTCTGGTTTGGGTGATTTGATCACCACGGCAGTGCCCGACAGCGATGGCAACTACCTTGTCAGCGGTAATAAAGTCTATATTTCAGGCGGTGATCACGAACTAACAGAAAACATTGTTCACCTGGTATTGGCCCGAATCAAGGGCGCACCAAAAGGTGTTAAAGGTATATCGCTGTTTATCGTGCCCAAATTCTTAGTCAATGATGACGGCTCACTGGGCGAGCGCAACGATGTCGCTTTAGCCGGCTTGTTCCATAAGATGGGCGGCCGTGCACAGACCTCAACCTCACTCAGCTTTGGCGAGAATGAGGGTGCGGTGGGTTATTTGGTCGGTGAGGCCAACAAGGGCCTGATGTACATGTTTCATATGATGAACGAGGCTCGAATTTTGGTGGGTACCGGTGCTGCTACATTGGCGCTGACCGGTTATCAATACTCGCTGGATTATGCCAAAGAGCGTCCACAGGGCCGATTGGCGTCGTGTAAAGATCCCATGTCACCGATGGTCAATATCATCGAACATGCCGATGTTCGTCGTATGTTGTTGGCGCAAAAAGCCTACGCAGAAGGTGCCTATGCACTGTGCTTGTACGGTACTCAGCTAGCCGATGACGAGCGCACTGCGCCGACGCAGCAAGAACGAGAACATGCGCATCTAATCCTCGACTTCTTAACACCAATCATTAAAAGCTGGCCCTCAGAATACGGCCCCAAAGCCAACAGCTTGGCAATTCAGGTATTGGGTGGTGCCGGTTATACCAATGAATATCCGGTCGAGCAGATGTACCGCGACAACCGTCTTAACCCGATTCATGAGGGCACCACCGGTATTCAGTCTTTAGACTTGTTAGCGCGTAAAGTGCCGATGAACAATATGGCCGGTTATATCGCGTTTGTGGCCCAGATGGAGAAAACCGCTGCCGCGGCGAAACAGCAGGGGTTAACAGAATTTGCCGAGGAGCTGACGCAGGCGATCAGTGTATTGAAATCGACCACCGAAAAGCTGCTTGGCGCAATGATGACGGAAAATATCGATATGGCATTGTCTAACTCGGTTAAATACCTAGAGCTGTTTGGCAATGTGGTCATCGCTTGGATCTGGCTTAAGCAAGGCATGGTCGCCGATAAGGCATTGGCCGCCAAGCCGCATCAAACCGATGAAAACTTCTATCGCGGCAAGTTGCAGGCGATGCAGTATTTCTTCCGCTTTGAACTGCCGGAAATCGGCGCCTGGGCGAAGTTGTTGAACGACCTGGATACCACCAGTTACGACATGAAGGCTGAGTGGTTTTAACGGGCTCGTTGGATTTTTAAAATAAAAAATGAATAAAAGGAAAATAATATGCCCACCATCATAGAGAAGGCTGAGGTTGCACAGTATATCGGCTTCGAGGCAGAGCCAACGCCATGGCACACGGTGACACAGGAACAGATCAACCAGTTTGCAGATTGCACCCTGGATCAGCAGTACATCCATGTCGACCCGGTAAAGGCCAAAGACTCGCCTTTTGGTACCACTATTGCGCACGGATTTTTGACCCTGTCTATGCTGTCTCACTTTGCTGAAAGTTACAGCCTGTTGATCAGCGGCTTCTATATGGGGATTAACTCAGGTTTCGATAAGGTGCGTTTTATCACCCCAGTGAAGGTAGGGAGCCGTATCCGAGTTCATGCCAAGTTTGCCCAAATTGAACAGAAGAAGCCCGGTCAATATCGTGTGATGACTGAGGTGTCCATCGAAATCGAGGGTGAAGATCGCCCGGCGCTGATCGCCGAATGGATTAGTATCCAGATGGTGGCATAACTTTTTTAATCTATTAACACATTATCAACGTATTAAAATAATGCAAAAAGGAAAAAAGAATGACGATTAACTATGACGGCCGTGTGGCCATTGTTACCGGTGCCGGTAATGGTTTAGGGCGTTCACACGCACTTGAGTTAGCTGCCCGTGGTGCCAAGGTCGTGGTCAATGACCTCGGTGGTAACCGCAGTGGTGAAGGGACGTCTTCTGCAGCGGCAGACGAAGTGGTTGCGCTGATTAAAGCCAACGGCGGCGATGCATTCTCCCACGGTGCCAACGTGGCTGATTTCGATCAGGTACAAGACATGGTTAACCAGGCGATGGAGAAATGGGGGCGGGTCGATATACTGATCAATAACGCCGGTATTCTGCGTGATAAATCGTTTGCCAAGATGGAGCTGGCTGACTTTAAATTGGTGATGGATGTTCACCTGATGGGTACGGTCAACTGTATTAAAGCCGTTTGGCAGATCATGAAAGATCAGGACTATGGCCGTATTGTTAATACCACATCGTCCAGTGGCCTGTACGGTAATTTCGGTCAGTCAAACTACGGTGCCGCTAAAATGGCCGTGGTCGGTTTGATGAATACGCTGGTGCATGAGAGTGCAAAAAACAACATTCGTATTAACTGCCTGGCGCCCACTGCCGCCACGCGTATGACAGAAGACATCATGCCAGAAGACTTCTTGAAGCTGCTGACACCGGAGTCTGTCACTGCTGGCGCGCTGGTTTTGTGTGATGAGCACGCAGCGCCTAACGGTAACATTTTGTGCGCCGGTGCCGGTGGCTATGCCAGCGCTACGATCTTTGAGACTGACGGTATCTTCCTTTCAGAGGAAGAGCAGAGTGTCGATGCGGTAGCCGCTCAATGGGACGCGGTGACCAATACCGATGATCAAGTGTCTCCTGAGTCAGGTGCTTTTCAAACACAGAAGTTCTTAATGAAGGCGATGGCCTCATTAGAAGCCAATAAATAAAAAGCCAATAAATAAAAAGCCAATAAATAAAAAGCCTTAGGCAGGTATTAACACCTGCCCTTTTTTTGGATAAAGGAAATCAACATGAAAGAAGCCGTTATTGTCTCGGTCGCACGTACCCCTATTGGCAAGGCCTATCGCGGTGCCTTCAACAACCTTGAAGCCCCATCACTGTCATCTTTTGCTGTGCAAGCAGCTGTTGAACGTGCCGGTATTGATCCGGGTGAAATCGATGATGTTATCTTCGGTGCCTCGTTGCAGCAGGGTTCTCAGGCGGCTAACCTAGGTCGTCAGGTTGCCATGGCCTCTGGTCTGCCTGTCTCTGTCGCCGGCATGAGCATGGATCGTCAATGTTCTTCTGGTTTGATGACGATTGCCCACGGTGCTAAGCAGATTGTGATGGACGGTTCACCGATCGTTGTTGCCGGTGGTTGTGAGTCGATCAGCTTGGTACAAAACGAACACATGAATATGCATAGAATTGTCGACCCGAAGGCGATAGCCCACGCACCGTCAATTCACATGCCGATGCTGGATACCGCCGAGGTGGTCGCTAATCGCTACAATATCTCGCGTCAGCGCCAGGACGAATATGCCCTAGAGTCGCAGTTGCGAACTGCCGCAGCTCAGGACGCCGGCCGTTTCGATGACGAAATTGTGCCCGTGACAGCGACCAAGCTGGTCACCGACCGTGAAACCGGTGCGGTCAGCGAAGAAGAGGTTACCCTGACCCAGGATGAGGGCAACCGTCCGAGTACCAATCTTGAGGGTTTGGCAGGTCTTCGTGTTGTTCGTGAGGGCGGTTCGATCACCGGTGGCAACGCCTCACAATTATCCGACGGTGCTGCTGCCGTGGTGATGATGGATCGTCAACTGGCGGAAAAGCGTAACCTGGCACCACTGGGTGTTTACCGCGGTATGGCTGTTGCCGGTTGTGAACCGGATGAAATGGGCATTGGCCCGATTTATGCCATTCCAAAGCTGTTACAGCGCAACGGTTTGAAGATGGATGATATCGGTCTGTGGGAACTGAATGAAGCGTTTGCTGTGCAGGTTGTTTATTGTGCCGACAAACTCGGTATTCCCTACGACCGTTTGAACGTTAATGGTGGCGCTATTTCTATTGGTCACCCCTACGGTATGAGTGGCGCACGTATGGTCATGCACGCCCTGATCGAAGGTAAGCGTCGCGGTGTTAAATACGTGGTGGTTACCATGTGTGTGGGCGGCGGAATGGGGGCTGCAGGTCTGTTCGAGGTGTGCTAATCAGTGTTGATTAGCCGCCAGAGGCAGCGTGTTGACTGGCGTCAGCACGTTTGCTTGGCGGCAGGGTTGACGTCGAGTTTAAATTGGATTTATTCAGGAGATAATAATGGCTAATTACAAGGCTCCATTACGCGATATACAATTCGTTTTCGATGAAATTCTAGACAGTGAAACGCATTATAAAAATCTACCCGGCTCAGAAGATTTTAGCCTCGAGCTGCGCGATGCCATTTTTAATGAGGCGGCAAAATTTACCGAACATACCCTGTCGCCCTTGCGTCGAGTAGGGGATGAAGAGGGTTGTACGTGGTCAGAACAGGGTGTGACAACGCCTACTGGCTTTGCCGCCGCCTATCACCAGTATGTCGAAGGCGGCTGGCCAGGATTGAGTATGCCGGAGCAATTCGGCGGTCAAAACCTGCCGTTGTCAATCGATTTGGCGGTCAGTGAGATGGTATGTCAAGCCAATCACGCCTGGTCAATGTATCCGGGCTTGAGTGCTGGTTGTCGCGCCACACTGGTTGCTCACGGCACCGACGAACAGCGTGAAACTTATTTACATAAACTGGTTTCCGGTGAATGGACAGGCACTATGTGTCTGACGGAACCACAGTGTGGCAGCGACCTGAGTTTTCTGCGCACCAAGGCGGAAGACAACGCCGATGGCTCTTACGACATTACCGGTACCAAGATTTTCATCAGTTCCGGTGATCATGATATGGCTGAGAATATTATCCATATCGTACTGGCGCGGCTACCGGATGCGCCTGCTGGCACCAAGGGGATTTCACTGTTTATCGTGCCCAAGGTGATGCCTAATGACGATGGCAGCCTGGGCGAGCGCAATACTGTTAGTTGTGGCTCGATCGAGCATAAAATGGGTATTCACGGTAACGCCACCTGCGTATTAAACTTTGACGGCGCCAAGGGCTACTTGATTGGCGAGGCTAACCGTGGCCTCAATTGCATGTTTACCTTTATGAATACTGCTCGTATCGGCACCTCGTTACAGGGTATGTGTCACTCAGAGGTTGCCCTGCAAGGAGCGATGAATTACGCGCTCGATCGTGAGGCGGGTCGCTCGTTGACCGGTGTTAAATCACCGGATCGCCCGGCAGATCAGTTGATTGTTCATGCCGACGTTCGTCGCATGTTGCAGACCATTCGCGCCTTTGCCGAGGGCAACCGTGCCTTCAGTTATTTCTTAGCGCAGATGAGTGACCGTGAATGGCGCAGCGAGGGCGACGATCAAAAAACAGCTCTCGACCTACTGTCGTTATTAACGCCGATTGCCAAGGGCTTTATGACGGAAACCGGATTAGAAGCCTCCAATCTCGGTGTTCAGGTTTACGGTGGTCACGGTTATATTCGCGAGTGGGGCATGGAGCAAAACCTGCGTGATGCTCGTATCTCAACATTGTATGAAGGCACCACCGGTATTCAGGGCTTGGATTTACTGGCCCGCAAGGTGATGTCTGACGGCGGTGCGAACTTTGGTCAATTTGTTGCCATGGTGACAGAAGAAAGCCAACAGATGGCGCCAGAATTCGCCGAACCGTTACAGCAGGCATTGGCTGAATGGGCTGAACTTACCGCCTTGATCGGTGCCAAGACGCAGCAAAACTTGGATGAGTTAGGCGCCGCCTCTGTCGATTATCTGATGTATTCAGGTTATGTGGTGTTGGCGTGGTTCTGGGGGAAAATGGGCACCGTGGCTAAGAATCAGCCCAATCAAGATGCCTTTTATCGCGTTAAGTACGGCACCGCACAGTTCTACTTCCAAAAGCTGCTGCCAAGAACCGCGGCACACAAAGCGACCATCGAGACCGGTGCTGAGGTCTTAATGGCGGTGAGTGATGATGATTTCCGTGAGCTTAATCGTTAAGCTTTAAACAAGGCAGAGCGCTACCCTGTAGCGCTTAAAGTGATAGCAATACAGCGGGAGAGAGTTAGACAATGAGTGAACATAACGAAGAGTTGGCATTGTTTCGCGATATGGTGGTTCGCTTCTTAGATAAAGAAGTGACGCCGAAATATGAGGCTTGGGAGAAAAATCACCTGATTGACCGTGATTTTTGGATGGTGATGGCTGAGGCCGGTTTATTGATTGTCGATATGCCGGAGCAGTATGGCGGTGCCGGTGCCAGCTTCGCGGTTTGCATGATGATTCAGGAAGAGATGAACCACAGGGGCTTCCATGGCCTTAGCACCGCCTATGGCATTCATACCAATATTGTCGGGCCCTATATCAACAACCTGGGCACGGAGCAGCAAAAGCAGCAGTGGCTGCCTAAGATGGCCTCGGGAGAGGTGATTGGTGCGTTGGCGATGACCGAACCCGGTGCCGGCAGTGATTTGGCTGGTATGCGCACCTCGGCGACCCGCGATGGTGATGAGTTTGTCATCAATGGCTCTAAAACGTTTATTACCAACGGCATGCAGGCCGGTCTCGTCGTTTTAGCAGCAAAAACGGATGCCGCTGCTGGTGCCAAGGGTATTTCCCTGTTTCTGGTCGATACCTCGTTGCCTGGTTTTGCCACGGGTAAACAGATCGAAAAAATCGGTCAACATTGTAGTGATACTGCCGAATTGTTCTTCGACAACTTGCGCGTGCCGGCCTCAGCCTTGCTCGGTGAGGAGGGCAGAGGCTTCTTTCATATGATGGAGGAGCTGCCCCGTGAACGCTTAGGTTGTGCGGTACAGGCCGTCGGTCATGCCCAGGGTGCGCTGGATCTCACCGCCGCCTATGTGCAGGAGCGCAAGGCCTTTGGTCAGCAAGTCAGCCAATTTCAAAATACCCGCTTCAAACTTGCCGAGTGTAAAACAGAGCTTGAAATGTCGCGGGCACTGTTGGAAAAACACACGCTGAAGTTTGCCCGCGGCGAGATGACCGGTGAAGACGCTGCGTTGATCAAACTGGCCACGACAGAGATGCAGTTGCGTATGGTCAATGAATGTCTGCAATTATTTGGCGGCTACGGATATACCGATGAGTACCCCATCTCACGTTTTTATCGTGATGCCCGTGTACAAACTATCTATGGCGGCAGCTCTGAAATTATGAAGGAGGTGATTGCCCGCAATTTGTTGGGCCGATAAAAAGTTGCTGTTCTTAACGATAAGCTTTATTGTAATCGCTATGAAAATAGTTGCATATGTCTCGTCGGTGGATGATTCTCACGAATCCCGACATAGACGTATATTTTTTCACCCAATACACAGATGGTGACAGTGTAACCATTGGGTGTTTGTCGTACTATTTGATCAGCCCGATTGGCTGGCTCACTATACCCCTTAGCGTATATAGGGTGTTGTTATGCGGGCAGGCAATAATAATAATCGTTAAGAGTGGTTTCATATGCGTTTTACAGAAGAACACCAGGCAATCCGTCAAACAATTCGCCAGTTTATCGATAAGGAAATCAACCCCTACGTCGAGGAATGGGAGGAGCAGGGCATTTTCCCCGCTCACGCATTGTTTAAGAAAATGGGCGACTTAGGTTTGCTGGGCATTGCCAAGCCGGAAGAATATGGCGGCATGGGGCTGGATTACAGCTACCAAATTATCTTTTCTGAAGAGCTGGGACGTATTCGATGCGGCGGCGTATCGATGGCCATTGGTGTACAGACCGACATGGCGACGCCCGCACTGGCGCGCTTTGGCAGCGATGAACTACGCCAAAAGTACCTGGCCAAGGCGATCCGTGGCGAGGCAGTCTTTTCCGTCGCAGTCAGTGAGCCACAAGCTGGCTCAGATGTGGCAGCGATCAAGACTACAGCCGTGAAAGATGGCGATGACTATGTCATTAATGGCACCAAGATGTGGATTACCAACGCCACTCAGGCCGATTACCTCTGTCTGTTGGTCAATACCGGCGGCGATAATATCCACATGAATAAGTCGTTGGTGATTGTACCGACCAACACCCCGGGTGTTAGTTTTTCTGAGCCGTTGAAAAAGCTCGGCATGCATTCCTCCGACACCGCACAGATATTCTTCGACGACGTACGTGTGCCGCAGGCTAACCTTATTGGCGACGAGGGTATGGGCTTTGTCTACCAGATGCAGCAGTTCCAAGAAGAGCGCATGTTTGTTGCTGCCGGCAACTTAAAAACCATGGAATATTGTATTCAAGACACCATCGAGTACACCTCTCAGCGTCAGGCCTTCGGTAAGCCAATTATTGCTAATCAGGCGGTTGCCTTTCGCCTCAGCGAATTGCAAACCGAGGTCGAGGCGCTGCGAGCACTGGTCTATTGTGCCGTTGAGGATTATATCCATGGCGATGATGTCACTCTCAAGGCCTCGATGGCCAAGCTTAAAACCGGTCGCTTAGTACGGGAGGTGACCGATGCCTGCCTACAGTACTGGGGCGGTATGGGCTTTATGTGGGATAACTCGGTGTCTCGCGCCTACCGTGATACCCGACTGTCTTCTATTGGCGGCGGTGCCGATGAGGTCATGCTGGGTATTATTGCCAAGCAGTTGGGCATTTCCGGCAAGAGAAAGTAGTAAGCAAGCCGTCTATTGGGTGTTGCCTCGGTGAATGCACCCTCGTATTCACCGAGCTATGATAAACACACCAGCAATTCCTTATAACGACAATAGCCGTTAAATAACAATGATTAAAGACAGGTGGCAGTGATGGCCGTGATTGAAACACAGCTGGACAATCAGTCTGAGCAGTTCCACAGTAACGCCGCAGTAATGGCGTCTTCTACCCAGGCATTCAGAGACATCGAGCAGCGGGTGATCGATGCCGCCGAGGCCAAGGCGCCTCGCTATATTAAGAAAGGATTGTTGCCGCCACGAGAGCGTCTCAGCCAGTTGCTGGATGCTGGCGCACCGTTTTTAGAGCTATCGACGCTTTGTGGCTATATGCAGGAGGATGACACCGATGGCTCCGCCGCTGGCGGCGGTTGTATCAGCGGTATTGGCTATGTCAGCGGTACCCGCTGCATGGTCATGGTTGATGACTACCTGACCAAGGGCGGCAGCATCTCGCAGTTGGGCAGTACCAAGCGTCAGCGCATGATGGAGATCGCCCTCGATAATAAATTACCATTGGTGACGCTGGCCCAGAGTGGCGGCGGCAACCTGCAGCAACTGGGTGATTGGTTTGCTTTTTCCGGTGCAGGATTTGCCACCCAGGCGAAGCTATCGGCGGCCGGTATTCCGCAGATTACCGTGGTTCACGGCAGTGCCACTGCTGGTGGAGCCTATCAACCCGGGCTCTCTGATTATGTCATCATGATACGCAAGCAATCGACGGTGTATTTGGCTGGTCCTCCATTATTGAAAGCGGCCACCGGCGAAATTGCCACCGACGAAGAAATCGGCGGCGCTGAAATGCACAGTGAGGTGGCAGGTACTGCCGATTACTTAGCCGAGAACGATGCCGACGGTATTCGTATCGCCCGTGAAGTCACCGCCAAACTCGGCTGGCCTGGCAAGGTCAGCAACACGGTAAAAACAGACTATTTAGAACCTGCCTATGGGGCTCAGGAGCTGCTCGGTGTGGTGCCCGAGGATGCTAAGGTGCCCTACGATGTCCGCGAAATTATTGGTCGTATTGGCGACGGTTCTGACTTTGTCGATTTCAAAGCCGACTACGATATTGGCACGGTTTGTGGTCACATCGATATGCAGGGGTACCCCTGTGGCGTGATTGGCAACAACGGCCCGATTACTGCTAACGGTGCGGCTAAGGCGGGGCAGTTTGTTCAGCTCTGCGAGCAGTCGGGTACACCAATATTATTTTTGCATAATACCACAGGCTTTTTAGTCGGCACCGAATCTGAGCAGGCCGGCATTATTAAACATGGCGCCAAATTAATTCAAGCGGTAACCAACGCCACCGTGCCAAAAATCAGTGTCGTCGTGGGAGGTTCATACGGCGCCGGTAACTATGCCATGTGCGGTCGCGGCATTGGGCCACGCTTTATGTTCGCCTGGCCGCGCACTGTTGTGTCGGTGATGGGGCCGCCGCAGGCGGGCAGTGTCATGCGGACCATTGCGGCGGCAAAAATGGCCAGAGCCGGCAAGGTTGATGAAGCCATGTTGGATGGGCTTGAACAACAGACAATTACCAGCATGGAATCGAAGTCTCACGCGCTGGCTAACACCGCCAGATTGTGGGATGACGGCATCATAGACCCTCGCGATACTCGGGCTATTATTGGCTTTGTGTTGAGTGTCTGCCGCGAGGCGGATCAGCGTTGCGTCAATAGCAATAACTTCGGCATTGCCCGTTTCTAGAGGAGTATCATGATGAATTTACCCACCTGTCAGGAGCTGTTACTTGACACTGATGGCGGTGTGCTAACGATTAGCCTTAACCGCCCAAAGAAACGCAATGCAATGAACAGTGCACTGGTCAAAGAAGTGATGGCAGTATTCGATGCGGTGGCAGATGACCGCAGTGTTCGAGCCATTGTGATACGCGGTGAGGGCGGTCATTTTTGCGCTGGTGGTGATATCTCTGGCATGAACAGTGACGCGCAGGATGAGGCCACTGCGGCGAAAGCGGTATGGGATTTTAACCGGGTCTTTGGTCACATGATAACTAAGGCTAACAGCGCACCTCAGGTGGTGATTACCCTGTGTGAGGGTTCGGTATTAGGGGGTGGCTTTGGGCTGGCCTGCATCTCTGATGTTGCGATAGCAGATAAAAAAGCAAAATTCGCCATGCCGGAAACTGGGCTGGGCATTATTCCCGCACAAATTGCCCCGTTTGTGGTGACACGGATCGGTTTAACCCAGGCGCGACGTTTGGCGTTGTTGGGAGAGCGTATCAATGGTGAGCAAGCACGACAATTAGGCATTGTGCATTTTGTCACCGACGGTGCTGAAGCCATGACAGAAAAATTGCAGATGGTATTAGCCAGCGTAAGGCGCTGCGCACCGGAGGCCAATGCGATGACCAAACAATTGATGTTGCAGGTGGGCCATGTCGAGCAAGAGGCGTTACTCGATCAGGCCGCCGATCTGTTCTGCGATTCTATGCGCGGCCCGGAGGGGCAAGAAGGGACTAGAGCGTTTTTAGAAAAACGCCTGCCAGCATGGGCAGAGTAAACGCTACCCGCTTATATTTATCGTGGTAAACGAGCTGAATTATGAAAAAAATAAATAAAATATTAATCGCTAACCGAGGTGAGATCGCCGTGCGGGTTATCCGTAGCGCGCGCAAACTCGGTTTTCGTACAGTCGCCGTCTACAGTGAGGCCGATGCCGGTGCGCTGCATGTCGGTGAAGCCGACCAAGCCGTTTGTATTGGCGCAGCCAATGTTGGCGAATCGTATTTAGTGGCCGATAAAATCATTGCCGCGGCAACACTGACCGGTGCCGATGCTGTTCACCCCGGTTACGGTTTTTTGTCGGAGAATGCGGCTTTTTCACAGGCCTGTAGCGATGCCGGCATTACCTTTATCGGTCCCGATGCTGCTGCCATCGAACTGATGGGCAGCAAGCGGTTATCAAAAATTGCCATGTTGCAAGCCGGTGTGCCCTGTATTCCCGGCTATCAAGGTGAAAATCAAGAGCTAAACTGTCTGCTTGAGAAGGCCGCAGAGGTTGGCTTTCCTCTGATGGTCAAGGCCTCCGCAGGTGGTGGCGGCCGTGGTATGCGTTTAGTCTTCGATGCCAGTGAGCTCGATGAGAGTATCAGCACTGCTCGTTCCGAGGCATTGACCGCCTTCGGCAGCGGCGAATTGATTCTGGAACGGGCCGTTTTGGAACCTCGTCATATCGAGATTCAAGTCTTTGCCGACAACCATGGCAACTGTGTCTATCTCGGCGAGCGCGATTGCTCGATTCAGCGTCGCCATCAAAAAGTGGTCGAGGAGGCCCCCTCGCCATTTGTCGATGAGGGGCTGCGTCAGCGGATGGGGGTGGCGGCGGTTGATGCGGCTAAATCCTGTGATTATCGCGGCGCCGGTACGGTAGAGTTTTTAGTCGATGCCGATAAGAATTTTTATTTTTTAGAAATGAATACTCGGCTACAGGTTGAGCACCCCGTCACCGAATTAATAACCGGTCTCGACCTCGTCGAATGGCAGCTGAGAGTGGCCGCGGGCGAGCCGTTACCACTGACTCAGGATCAGGTGACCTTAACCGGTCACGCCGTCGAAGTGCGGTTGTATGCCGAGGATCCGCGCAACGACTTTATGCCGCAGACTGGTCAGGTTGTGCAGTGGCAGACACCGGTGGATGAAAACCCAGCACGTGAGGGTATTCGTGTCGATCATGGTATTCAGCAGGGGCAGGTCGTCAGCCCATTTTACGACCCCATGCTGGCCAAGGTTATTGCCTTTGGCGAGAATCGTGATATTGCCATTCGTCGACTAGCCTCGGCGGTTGAGGACACGCAGTTGCTAGGGGTCAACCATAATAAGCTGTTTCTGCAGCGGGTGTTGCGCCATTCGGTCTTTGCCGCCGGTGAGGCGACCACTGCCTTTATCGAACAGCATTTCAGTGCTGACAGCTCGATGACTGAGACGACGCCAAGCGCAGCGACATTGGCGCGGGCGGCAGTTTTATATTGTCAGCGCGGGGCAGTCGCGCAGCAGCAATATCGCGCGGCCAACTGGAGTAGTTCGGCCGGTAAGCGCTACCTAGCCAAATTGGAATTCGACGGTAAACCTTACAGCGTCACGTTACTGGCAGATCAGCAGCGTTATGTGATTAAAGCCCTGGATCAAACGATCTCGATTGAGTTGCACAGCACAGACGATTTCCAGTGTGTCATGAGCGAAGACGGTGTGCGCAATAGTTATGCCTATGCCTTCGACGGCCACAGCCTGTATCTCGACGACGGCCGTGGCCATTTCCGTTTTGACGATGTCGCGCATTTACCGGCAGTTGCCGCCGGCGGCGCCGGTAGCGGCCAGGTGAAGGCGTCGATGGATGGCGCTATTGTCGAGGTAATGGTTGAGCTTGGTCAGGTGGTGGAGGAGGGGCAGACGATGGTTATACTCGAGGCCATGAAGATGGAACACCGCTTGAAAGCGGCGGTTAGTGGCGTTGTCGAATCGATTTCAGCACAGGCTGGACAACAGGTGAAGTCCAAGCAATTACTGGTCAATATTGCTGTTAGCGACAGCGAGTAAGGGTGAGATGATGAGTGATAAAAAAGTAAGAATTGGTTGTGCCTCGGCCTTTTATGGCGACAGTCAGCTGTCGGCCAGACAGCTTGTCGACAAGGGGGATATTGAGTATCTGGTGTTTGATTATCTCGCCGAAGTGACCATGGCTATTTTGTCTCGGGCAAAAATGAAAAACGAAAACTACGGCTATGCCGTCGACTTTGTCACCGTGGCGATGCGGGATGTTTTGGCCGATTGTGCCAAAAAAGGTATTAAGGTGATTGCCAATGCTGGCGGTGTTAACGTGCCGAGTTGTATTTCGGCACTGCAGCAGCTGTGTGAAGAACTCAATATTTCACTAAAAATAGCCGGTGTCTACGGCGACAACTTGGCGCCGATGACAACACAGCTAGACCATCAGGCGATGAGCGAGGCGCAGAGTGGTGAGGTGTTGCCAGAAAAACTCGCCAGTATTAACGCTTATTTAGGGGCACGACCGATCGCCGATGCGCTGGACGCGGGTGCCGATGTGATTGTTACCGGTCGGGTTGTGGACAGTGCAGTGATGCTGGCGCCGCTGATGCATGAGTTCGGTTGGCAGCATAACGAATATGATAAGTTGTCTCAGGGCTCGTTGGTTGGTCATGTACTTGAGTGTGGCGCTCAGTGTACTGGCGGTAACTTTACCGACTGGCATCTGGTGCCAGATTTTTCCGATATGAGTTATCCGATAGCGGAGGTCAGCGAGGATGGCAGCTTTGTGGTCAGCATACCGCCAGCAACCGGCGGCATGGTCACAGTGGCCACGGTGGCTGAACAAATCGTCTATGAGATCGGTGACCCCGCCAACTATCTGTTACCTGACGTGTTCTGTGATTGGAGTAATGTTGCCTTGGAGCAAGTGGCCAAGGATCAGGTTCGGGTCAGCAATGCCAAGGGGCGTGCGCCGGGTAATGACTATAAAGTCTGTGCCACTTATGTCGATGGGTATCGTCTGATTGGCTCGTTCTATATTGCCGGTCTGCGTGTTGCCGACAAGGCGAGGGTAGGGTTGGATGCCTGGGTGCGACGCACCGAGAAGGCGATAAAGCAAAAAGGCCTGCCCGGTTACCGCCGAGTAAGCATCGAGATTGTTGGCGCCGAGGACACCTATGGTCCCCACGGTGAGGCTAACAAGACGCGAGAGGCGATGGGTAAATTTGGTCTACATCATGATAGTCGTGAAGCGTTAAACTTCGCCTCGGCGGAATTGGCTTATCTCGCCACCTCAGGGGCGCCGGGCATGACGGCCTTTGGTGCAGGCCGTGCCAAACCTCAGCCATTGATGCGGGTGCATTCAACCTTGATCAGTAAGGGTGATGTGCCGGTTACTGTCCAGCTTGGTAGCGAAACAATTATCGAGCGTTGTTATGAGACTCAGCAGCAGTCAGAATCTGCCAGTGCTGGTGTTATCATGCTGAGCGCTGAGCAGGTAACTGCCGCAACGCCGCAACAGGATTGGGTAGAGGTCAGCCTTGAAACTCTGGCCTATGCTCGTAGTGGCGACAAGGGCGATAATGCCAATATAGGTGTTATTGCCCGCAAACCGGAATACTTACCGATATTAAAGCAACAACTCACCGAGCAGGCCTTGGCTGATTACTTTGCCCATACCATCAAAGGTGAGGTCACGCGTTTTGAAATACCGGGGTTTGATGCCCTAAACTTTTTGCTAACACAAGCACTAGGTGGTGGCGGGACGGCATCGATACAGGTTGATGCCCAGGGCAAAACGCTGGGGCAGATGTTGTTGTCGATGAGAGTTCAAGTGCCGAGAGAGTTGTTGTAAGGCTGGCTGGTAAGCATCATAAAAAAAGGCCGACACCCAGGGGTGCAGGCCTTTTTTATGGTGCTGATAACACTAGCGGCGGCGGAAGTTGCCCCGGGCCGGCTTGCTGGTATTAACACGTTTTTTGCCACGGCTGTTAGTGTTGCGAGCTGGACCTTCACCATCACTGTAGTGATTGTTGCTGGTTCGGTTCACCGAGGCCGCATTGGGACCGGTGCCGGTCTTTTTGCTCTTGCGGCGGTCGCTGCTGCTGTTGTTGTCACGCGGGTTGCGCGGTAGGCCGTTATGCTGGGTGGCAATATGCTTACCTTTTTTGGCCTGCTCCAGTACCCAGCTGCGAGGCTGCTCACGGGGGATCAGATGTTTTTTGCTGTTGCCGATCAGATCGGTTCGGCCCATCTCTGTCAGTGCCTCACGCAGCATTGGCCAGTTATCGGCATCATGGTAGCGCAGGAAGGCCTTGTGCAAGCGGCGAGCGCGAAGACCCTTGGCGGTGATCACTTCCTCACCACGGTTGCGGCTGATGGCGTTTAGCGGGTTACGCTCGCTGTGATACATGGTGGTGGCGTTGGCCATCGGTGAAGGATAAAACGCCTGTACCTGATCAGCTCTAAAGCCATTACCCTTGAGCCACAGCGCCAGGTTCATCATATCCTCGGTGGTGGTGCCGGGGTGGGCGGCAATAAAATAGGGGATCAAATATTGTTCTTTGCCCGCAGCTTTGGAGTATTTCTCGAACATTTTCTTAAAAGCATCGTAGCTCTCGATGCTTGGCTTCATCATCTTTGACAGGGGGCCGTCTTCAGTATGCTCGGGGGCAATTTTAAGGTAGCCACCGACGTGGTGAGTCACCAGCTCTTCGACATATTCTGGTGTCTTGACGGCCAGGTCGTAGCGCAGACCAGAGGCAATCAGCACACGCTTAACGCCGCTGACATTTCGAGCGCGACGATAGAGGCTGATCAGCGGTGTCTGATCGGTTTTGAGGTTTTTACAGATGCCGGGGTGGACACAACTCAGGCGGCGACAGCTTTCCTCAATCTCCTTACTCTTACAGGCCAGTCGCCACATATTGGCAGTCGGTCCGCCGAGGTCGGAGATGGTGCCGGTAAAGCCCTCGGTCTTATCTCGGATGGCCTCGACCTCGGCAATAATCGAATCCTCAGAGCGGTTTTGGATAATGCGCCCCTCGTGTTCGGTAATCGAGCAGAAACTACAGCCACCAAAGCAGCCACGCATAATGTTGATTGAGAAGCGGATCATCTCAAAGGCGGTAATTTTCTTACCCTGATAAACCGGATGTGGGTTGCGGGCATAGGGCAGGGCGAAGACGCCGTCGAGTTCGTCGGTGGTCAGCGGAATCGGTGGGGGGGTCAACCAAACATCTCGGTTACCGTGGCGCTGAACCAGGGCGCGGGCGTTGCCGGGGTTGGTTTCAAGGTGCAGCACGCGCGAGGCGTGGGCATACAGAACCGGGTCTTTGCTGACGGTTTCAAAACTGGGGATGCGGACAAAACTGCGGTCGCGGGGTGCGACATCCTTCGGTGGGTTGAGGTCGAAGATCTTCAGTACCTGAACCTCTTCCTCGGCTGGCATTGCCGCGTCAGCGTCATTCTTGACGCAGCCTTCGGTCTCTTCTTCGGTCTGATAGGGGCTGTGTAAGGTGTCGACCTTGCCGGGGCGGTCGACATCGGTGGAGTCTATCTCGACCCAGCCCTTGGGCAGTTCTTTGGCGATATAGGCGGTGCCACGAATGTCGCGTATTTGGCCGATGGTCTCGCCATTGTTGAGGCGGTGAGCGACATCGACAATGGCTCTGTCGGCGTTACCATAGAGCAGCATGTCGGCCTTGGAATCGACCAGTACCGAGCGTTTGACGGTATCGCTCCAGTAATCATAATGGGCGATACGGCGCAGGCTGGCTTCTATCGAGCCGATGACTACAGGCACGCCCTTGTAACACTCGCGAACCTTTTGGGCGTAGACGGTGACGGCGCGGTCAGGGCGTTTACCGCCGACATTACCGGCGGTATAGGCATCGTCGTGGCGCAGTTTTTTATCGGCGGTATAGCGATTGATCATCGAGTCCATATTACCCGAGGCAATACCCCAGAATAAATTGGGCTTGCCGAGGGTCATAAAGTCTTCTTTCTTGGTCCAGTCGGGCTGAGAAATAATGCCGACACGAAAACCCTGAGCCTCCAGTAAACGCCCGATAACAGCCATGCCAAAACTGGGGTGGTCGACATAGGCATCGCCGGTAACGATGATGACATCGCAGCTATCCCAGCCTAAGTCGTCCATTTCCTTTCTGCTCATGGGCAGGAAGGGAGCGGGACCAAAGCATTCCGCCCAGTGTTTGCGGTAGGAAAAAAGTGAGGTGGCGGCTGACATAAGGCGAAGTGACCGATAGCTTACAAAGTGGGCGCATATTATACGCCTATTATGGCTAAAGAGATAGAATCTGGCGAAAATATCATGATGCGGGTCATTGCCTGGTGAAAATAGCTGATCATTGTGTCAATAAATTGTCATGGTGACCGACAACGGTGGAGGCGAGACCGTGCAAGGCATATAATAACGTTAATGAATGGCAGGGCAGATGCCAGTGAGTAAATGATAACAAAAGGTTTTTTTATGGATCGTACTATTCGATTGTTGATCTCATGCCCCGATAAAGTAGGGATTGTTGCGGCGGTCAGTGATTTTATTGCCCAGCGCGGCGGTTGGATGACTGAGGCTAACTATCACGCCGACCGCGATACGGGGCAATTCTTTATGCGCAGCGAGATCTTAGCGCAAAGCCTGTCGGTGGATAGCGAGCAATTCCGCGCGGACTTTGCTGTGCTCGCCGATGGTTTTGACATGCAGTGGCAATTCAGTGACTCCGATGTGCGCAAGAAGGTCGTTTTGATGGCCTCCCATGCCTCTCACTGTTTGGCTGATATCTTGCACCGTTGGCACAGTGGTGAGCTTGAGTGTGACATTGTGGGTGTGGTGGCCAATCATGAGAATCTCCGGTCGATGGTCGAGTGGCACAAAATCCCCTATCACTTTATTAACTTTAAAGACCGTGAAAAAGCCGAGGCGAATGCCGAGGTGGAGGCCACGTTAGCCACCATGGCACCGGATGTGGTGGTGTTGGCTCGCTATATGCAAATCATCCCCGCCAGTCTTTGTCAGCAGTACCATGGCCGAATGATCAATATCCATCACAGTTTCTTGCCCTCTTTTGTCGGCGCCAACCCTTATCAGAAGGCCTTCGACCGGGGTGTTAAGCTGGTCGGCGCAACCTGCCACTATGTGACCGAGCAGCTCGATGAGGGGCCGATACTGGATCAGGATGTGATCCGCGTCAGCCACCGTGACAGCAAGGAGGACATGGTGCGCTTGGGTAAGGATGTGGAGCAGCAAGTCTTAGCCAGGGGGTTACGTGCGCACCTGCAAGACCGCATAGTGGTGCAGGGTAATAAAACCGTCATATTCGATTAGCATTATATTTAGGTTGTAATGAGGCTGTCACAAAAATGTCGTTAAATGTTCATCTATTCAGTATTTAATGCGTTCATTGTTTGGAGAGTAAACTATGACCAGTGCCAAAATTCTGATTGTGGACGATGAAGCCGCAATTCGTGAAATGTTAAGAATGAACCTAGAATTGTCCGGCTTTGACTGTGTAGAGGCCGCCGACGCCATTGAGGCCCATGGCCTGATTGTCGATGAATTACCTCAGTTGGTCTTGCTGGACTGGATGTTGCCAGGCACCAGTGGGATCGAATTGGTACGCCGGCTGAAGAAGGATGAGGCCACCAAGGATGTGCCGGTCATCATGCTGACTGCCAAGGCCGATGAGGGAAATAAGATTCAAGGTCTTGAGGGCGGTGTCGATGATTATATTACCAAGCCATTTTCGCCCCGCGAGTTAATCGCCCGTGTCAATGCGGTGTTGCGCCGCAGTGCCGGTGTTGCTCAGAGTGATAAAATTTCTGTCGGTGAGTTGGTGATGGAGCCGGACAGCCACCGTGTCACGTTGGCCAATAGCAGTATTAATCTGGGGCCGACAGAGTACCGTTTGCTCAACTTTTTTATGACCCACCAAGAGCGTGTCTATTCCCGTGCCCAGTTACTCGACCGTGTTTGGGGTGGTAACGTCTATGTTGAAGAACGCACTGTCGATGTCCATATTCGCCGTCTGCGCAAGGCGTTGTTGTTGGATGATGGTCGTGATTTTGGTCAGTATATTCAAACTGTCCGTGGCGCTGGCTACCGTTTTTCAGAGCAGGGTGTGGTGGTTGAGTCAGTCCAGTGATTGGGCGATATCGCCAGTTATTTATGCTTTTAAAATTGAGATGATTGAGTGAACTACCAACCAGCGTTCAACCGCGAAGTACTTCGTGTTTTATTGTTTTTGATTCCTATTGCCGTTGTTGGCGGCATGACGGGCGAACTCGCCTTGGCGATGTTAATTGGCAGTCTGTGTTTTATTGCCGATTATCTTTTTCGGATTCATCGATTAAGACGTTGGTTAGAAGATACTGAGGGGATTAGTGATCTCTCTTCTGCGGATAAAAAATTCGGCATGATGCGAGAGGTGGCAATGGATTATAGCCGCCTGCGGACGCGGCATGTTGAACAGAGCCGCCGCTTGAGTGTGGCGGAAAGTTATCTGCAGGAGGCGGCATCATCGCTGTCTGATGGCGTCATAGTGGTTGCGGCAGGGGGCAGTTTAACCTGGTCTAACAAGGCGGCAGCAGAATTTTTGGGCGTGGGTTTCCCGCGCCATTATCGCAAATTATTGGTCAATCTGGTCAGCGATAAATGCTTTATAGACTACTTTGATTGCTGTGAATATGGTGAGCCATTGGAGATAGCCTCACCGGTTTTACCGCATCTTACCTTAAGTATTAGTATGACCTTTTTTGGTGCCGGCAACCGACTTATTTTTGTCCGAAACATTTCAAAAATCCGCCACCTCGAAAAAATTCGCCAAGACTTTATCGGCAATATGTCCCATGAGTTGCGCACACCGCTGACCGTTATTAAGGGCTATTTAGAGGTTATTTCAACCCATATTGAGGGTGAAAATTCGCGCTGGGAGCGGCCATTGTTGCAAATGCAAGAGCAGGCTGAGCGGATGGAGCATCTGATTACTGATTTGATGTGGCTGTCGCGGTTGGAATCTGTGCCGCAGGAGGACTCGAATACGCCGGTTGCGGTGGCGGCGATTTCAAGAGAGATGGCTGAGGAAGCCTCTGTCCACAGAGCCGGTCAAGGTAAGATTTTTGAAGTCAACGTCGATGATTCGATCAGCTTGATTGGTGAGTTTAAAGAGGTGCGTAGCGCGCTGAATAACTTGGTGGTAAATGCGTGTAAATACACCGATGACGATGGCGTTATTCGTATCGATTGGCGGCTTAATGATGCGGGCGGCGCGATTTTTTCGGTCTCTGATAATGGTTTTGGTATCGCCGAGGAGCATTTGTCTCGGTTGACTGAGCGTTTCTATCGGGTGGATACCAGCCGGTCAATCGCCACCGGTGGAACCGGTCTTGGTCTGGCGATTGTTAAGCATGTTTTGATGCGACACGGGGCCGAATTGCAGGTCTGCAGTGAGGAGGGTGTTGGCTCTACCTTCAGCTGTATTTTCCCGGCCAATAGAGTGTCTCGCCAATAGATTAAGCTGTCAGGTGGTTTTGCCGTTATCGAGTCTGTTGGTGTCGGTGGCGGCACTCTTGCTGCTAACCAAGCTGATGACTGACCAGCCACTGTCGGGTTTGATGTCGCCGCCTTCGGCGAAGACGTGAATGTGTTTTTCGCCGTCGATGGCAAACATGGGAATCGTCGTGTTGCCCTGCTGGCTGAGGTATTGTTGGTAGCTATAGGCGTCGGAAAGCTTGGTCGTTTTGAGTGTCGCTCCCTGAGCGTGAAGGCTGGCCAGTTGGCGGTAACTGACCTGACCGCTGAACAGGGTTTTGCCGCGGTAATCATCCGCCGCTCTCAGCTTTGCCGTGTCGTTGGTGTTGCTGTTGATGCAAAAGACCTTGTGGTGACCGAGTTCATGCATAAAGCGCATGCCGGCCATGACGTTAAGGTGACGATTGGGTGTGATCGCCAGTAGATGCCCAATACCAATTAAATCTAAATACTCTTCTGCGTGACTCGATAGAGGGTTGCCATAATATATCTCTAGGCCGGCTAACCGTGCGGCGGAGATATGATCCCAGTTGGCATCAGCCAGCAGTACTCGAAACCCCGCCTTGTTCAATGTCGAGCCGATGTCGATGGCGAGATTATTGGCGCCGATTATCAGAAAACCACTGGGTGATGGATCGGCAACCTTCAGCCATTTGGCCAGTTGTGCCGCTGTCAGGCTCTGTAAAATAACAGTGGCTATAATAACAGCGAAGGTTGCCGCCACGAGCAGCTGAGCATGAGGGTGGTCGCGTTCGACAAGTTTGAGGGCAAATAAGGCACTGACAGCCGCGGCAACAATGCCCCGTGGAGCCACCCAGGCAAGCAGGGCTTTTTCACGCCAATTTAACGAGCTGCCAATGCTGCTGATGAGGACTGCCAAAGGGCGGACCAACAGTTGAATAACCATCAGCAGTGCCAGCATGGGAAGGCCCAAAACCAGTAAGTCCTGCCACTCTATTCTGGCCGCCAGCACAATAAATAAACCGGAGATCAAGAACAGTGTGAGGTTTTCTTTGAAGTGGAGAATTTGATCGACTTTTATATCCTTGGCGTTGGCCAGCCAAATACCAAAAACGGTGACCGATAATAAGCCGGATTCTGAGGCTAGCATATTGGATAGTACGAAAATCATCAGCATGATATTTAGCGTGGCAATGTTATGCAGGTATTCCGGTAGCCACTGTTTTTTCAGCATGCGAGAAAGCCCCCAGCCCGCGGCGATACCGCTGGTCAAGCCAATCAATATCATTTCAAACAAGGTAATCAGCGTATGGCTGATGGCATTGTCGCCGCTGAGCGTCATAAACTCGTAGACCAGTACGGCTAGCAGGGCGCCGATGGGGTCGATGAGAATACCCTCCCAGCGTAGGATGTTGGCAATTTTATTGTTGGGTCGCACGGTTCTTAACAGTGGGGTGATGACCGTCGGGCCGGTAACAATAGTCAGGCTACCAAACAGCAGTGATAGCCCCCAGTCGAAGCCGAGTAAGAAATGACAGGCGGCAGCAATGCTGCCCCAGCTGAATAGGGCGCCCAGGCTGATTAAATTCTTTACCACGGAGCCAACGCCTTTGAGTTCAGAAAACTCAAGTGTCAGGCTGCCTTCAAACAGAATTATGGCAACACAGAGTGATACCAGGGGGAATAATAGTTCACCAAACAAATGACTCGGTGTCAGCAGGCCGGTGACTGGGCCGGCCAGAATGCCGGCCACCAGAAGCAATAAAATGGCGGGCAGTTTTAGTCGCCAGGCGGCCCACTGGCAGGCGAAACCGGTAACGCCGATGGCGGCGATTGTGAGGGTGATTTGTGTTTCAGACATACAGCATACCCGTTGTGGTTATCTGGATAGAGGTGTTTGGTCGCAGTCTGACAATTCAGTTTAGCGGCTTTTAAAGTTGCTAACCTGCTGTTTGAAATCGTTTTTCACCGCTTCCATTTGGCTGACTTTATCGACATAACTCGAAGAGTGTTCAGTATAGCCGCCCTGAATTTTAGGCTTCGATAACTCGTCGCTCTGCTCAGCCTGTTGAAGGCAGGTGAGATAGCTCTTTGAGAGAAACATATAGTTTTTAATGTTGTTTTTGTACTCAATCATTGCTTCCTTGCTGGCGGTATTGCCGTCGACGACTGAGGGGGTTTGGGGGTCGATGCAGTCGGCGAAGGAATAGCAGGATGCCATGATAAACGACATAAAAATCACTGTCTTAGTCGGCATAATTCATACTCTTATTTTGTTTTTATGAACTCTTTAACAGTAACAGGAATTAGTAAGGCTGCCAACGCTTTAAGTGACATTATGGCGGTTAAACTTGTGTTGTCGAAGGCGTTATCGTCGAACAGGCTGCTTTCACTAAGAGGTGATTTGCTTCTGATTTGATAAAAGGTTGCTTGAATTATAAATTCTATCGCTGTAGCTTTCTGTTTTTAATGACGATAAGAAGAGATCCGTGTCTAATTCCTTCCCTGAGGCTGCCCCTCTCGCTGACCAGATGCCCAGCGGCCGTCTTAATTTATTATTGCTGGCTACCTTTGCCATGGGTATGGGGCAGACGGTTGTCTTTGCGATCATCCCTATGCTGGGAAGGGAGTTATTTGCTGCTGAGCATTGGCAGATCACTTTCGGAGCTTGGCAATATAACCCGCCGCCAGAGCTGTTGGTGAACACCTTGATTGCCACCTCATCGTTGACATATTTCTTGGTGACCCCTTTCTGGGGACGTCGTTCTGATGTGATTGGCCGTAAGAAAGTGATTTTGATCGGCCTACTCGGTTATTCCTTCGGTATGTTGTTGTTTAACGCCGTGGTGCATATGGCCTATGCGGCAATTCTCAGTGGTTGGCTGATGCTGGCAGTGTTGCTACTCAGTCGAGCAGCTCATTCGCTGGTAATGTCGGGGACTTTCCCCGCGTCGATGGCTTATATGGCTGACTGTACGACGCCGGCAACACGTACACGGGGTGTCAGCCGGCTGAGTGCTGCCAATGGTATTGGCATTATGGTAGGGCCAGCTTTGGCCTGGTTTGCCACCATCAGTTTTTTGGCGCCACTGTATATTCAGGCGGTGATTACTGCCTCTGTGGCGCTGGTAATAGCGCTCTATTTACCGCAGAGTCCGCAGCCTAACCTAGGACGTAAGACAAGTAAGCTGCAGTTTTCTGATCCCCGTTTTGCTATTTACCTGTTTCTTGGCTTGTCGATGTTTACCATGATGGGGATGGTGCAGCAGACTTTGGGCTATTATTTTCAGGATAGGCTGGGTCTGACGAGTGTTGAGGCGGCGAAATATTTCTCCATCGGTATGATGTGCTCTTCCGGCGCTATGCTGGTGGCGCAATTGATTGTTGTACAGCGTTGGCGGGGGCGACCACAGGGATTGTTAATGTTGGGTTTACCGGTGGCGGCCATCGGTTATTTAATGTTAGTGTTCAGCGTCGATTTTCAGCTGTTGGCCGTGGCTATGGCTGTTTTTGGTTTTGGTATGGGATTGGCAGCGCCGGGTTATAATGCCAGTGCAACGTTGACCGTCGAGGCACATGAGCAGGGTGCTCTGGCGGGTTTATTATCTGCGGCCCCAGGTTTGGGTTATGTGGTGGGCCCATTATTAGGTGGTTGGCTTTATAGTGTTGATGTCACTTTTCCGTATTGGGCGGCGGCCATCGTGGTGGTCATCTTGGGTGTGTTTTCCATCCTTCGTTTTCGCCGCTAACTTTATTCGTTATACCAATAAGCTTTTATTGTTGCCGTGTCTTATGCTGTTATCTATCGGCGTACATGCCGAGGCGCCGCAAAGAGTGTTGTCGGTGAATCTGTGCACCGATCAAATCCTATTGGCGCTGGCGGCTCCGGAGCAAATAGTGGCGGTGTCGACGCTGGCTGATGACCCCTTGCTGTCAAATTATGTGGAGCAGGCCAAGCGGTATCCCCAGGTTGGTAAAGATGCAGAACAGATAGCCGGCTTTATGCCCGACCTTATTTTGGCGACTAATTATACTGATCCGGTGTTGAGTAATTGGCTGCGTCGGTTTGACTACCCGATTAAAGCCTATACCTTACCGGATACCCTGGTGGCGGTGGATGACTATATCGTCGATGTGGCGGCTCGCTTAGGCCGTGAGAAAAGCGGCGAAAAGCTTGCTGAACAGTATAATCAGCGCCTGACATTGATTGAGGCTGTGTTGCCGCCGGTGTCTGTTGTTGTCATTGCGGCTAATCTTTATGTGGCAGGTAAGGGGACTTTCCCCGATCAAATTCTCAGCCGGATGGGGGCTGTTAACGCTGCGGCGTCAACGCTGACCAGTGGCTGGGGTTATATTTCCCTCGAGCAATTACTGCATTGGCAGCCCGATTATATTATTTTACAGCGCGACAGTGCTAACGGCGCATCGAGGGCGGAGCAGGTGCTGAATCATCGTGTGATGAGAACCGCGCTAAGCCGCTCACAATTTATCGATGTGCCGGCCAAACAATGGATATGCGCAGGTCCTGAACTGATGGATGCTGCCGAGACAATCAAGCAGCAGATTATGTACTACGAGGGGCAGTAAAGAATTTGAAACGGCTAGTTGAGGTGGGTTTGATCCCGCTGCTATTTATGATTATGGTGCTGTTGGCGCTGTTTTCACTGTCGATTGGTGAGATACCTCTGTCGATTGTGGAGCTTCCAGGCATCTTGCTGCAAACAGAGGGTAGTCTGAGTCAGTTGGTAGTGGTTGAGCTGCGTCTGCCACGAACATTGCTGGCCATCATGATCGGCAGTGGCCTGGCGCTTTGTGGCGCGGCATTGCAGGGGTTGTTGCGCAACCCGCTGGCGTCACCAGAGCTTTTGGGGGTGTCGAGTTGCAGTGCGTTTGGAGCAGTAATCGCCTTATATTTTGGTCTGTTTTCAATTCACTGGTTGATTATGCCGCTGGCCGGCGTGATCGGAGGCTTGCTGGCCGTGATTGTGGTGTTGGCGCTGGCCCGTGGTGGTGGCAGCCTTATTCTGGCCGGTGTGGCCATTAATGCCTTGGCGGGTTCGCTGCTGGCGCTGGCGCTGTATCTGGCGCCCAGCCCGTTTGCCCTCAATGAAATGGTACTTTGGTTGATGGGGTCGCTGGCTAACCGTAGCCTTGGCGATGTCTATTTTGTGCTGCCGTTTATGGTTATTGGTTGGCTGCTGGTGTTATCGAGTGGCCGTTTACTGGACGCGATGACGTTGGGTGAGGAGACCGCCAACTCTCTCGGTGTGGCGGTAGATCGACAGCGTTTACTATTGATTGTCGGAGTTGCCATGATTGTGGGTTCGGCGGTATCGGTCAGTGGCAACATTGCTTTTATCGGACTGGTTGTTCCGCATATTATGCGGCCATTAGTAGCATATCAGCCGGCTAAATTACTGCCGGTCAGTGCTCTTGCGGGTGCAATTTTGTTGTTGGCTGCGGATATCGCCAGCCGAACTATTGGTAGTCAGCCGCTTCAGGTTGGCGTTATCACGACATTAATGGGAGCGCCATTTTTCTTGTGGCTGGTGATGAAGTATCGCGGAGGAGACCAATCATGGTAAAACCGTCGATTATTGCAGCGGAGAAGCTCTGCTGGCCATCCACGGATAACCCTGTTGTTAACGATATATCAATCGATATAGGCGGTAACGAGATGTTAGGCATTATCGGACCCAATGGTGCCGGTAAGAGCAGCTTGGTAAAACTGTTAGCCGGTGTTAATCAGGCGGCCTCTGGCAGAGTTTCTTTGCAGGGTGAGACAATATCTTCCAGGGGGCGAAAGCAGTGGGCCAAGAAAATTGGTTATCTGGCCCAGCAGGCACCGATAGCTTGGCCTGTTACAGTCGAGCGAGTGGTGACATTGGGGCGCTTGCCGCACCAGTCGATTCACAGCCGTTTAAGTGCCAAGGATGGTCAGGCTATTGAGTGGGCTATGCAGGCGACAGATGTGCTTCATCTGCGGCACCGGCCAGCGAATCAGTTATCAGGCGGTGAGCAGATGCGCGTGATGTTAGCGCGTCTATTGGCCGGAGAGCCGGCGGTTATTTTAGCGGATGAGCCTGTGGCTGCATTAGATCCAGCGCATCAGTTAGAAGTAATGCGATTACTGTCAGAGCACGCCGAATTAGTAGGGCCAGTAGCAGTGGTTTTGCATGATTTAAACCTGGCGTTGCGCTATTGCCAGCGGTTGGCGTTGATTGTGGATGGGCGCTTATTGATGATTGGTGAGGCGGCGGATGTTATCGTCAGCGAGCAGTTGTCCAAGGCCTATAATTTGCTGATTACAATTGAGCAAACCAGCGTTGGTGATGTTGTGGTTTGTCGTCAGCGCTAGCCATATGGGCCTTTATTTAAAGGGTTTATATAGTTGTTGAAAAATAATGCTTGCAATAAAAAACAAGTCCTATATTATTCGCCTCGTCTTAAGGAGTTGGCCTCCTTAACGCAGGATTGGAAACTGCTTTAATCGCTGTTGAAGATCCAGCAAGGCATCGCGTCCCGTTCGTCTAGAGGCCTAGGACACTGCCCTTTCACGGCAGTAACAGGGGTTCGAGTCCCCTACGGGATGCCATTTTTAAAAAGCCCGCTTATAGCAATATAAGCGGGCTTTTTTTTGTTTGAATATTGGGTCGCACTTGGTGGCCACAATGTTTGATCAACATACATGCTGGATAAGCGTCGGGGTGTTGGAATGACTACTCGTCGAGGCTGCAAAATTCCACCAGCCGCCATTGGTCGCTAGATTTGGCCGAATAGGTCAGGTTGAATGCATCATCATCGGGTGCGTCAACATTGACATAAATAGCGCTGACCTTATCGGCTTTTTTGTCAATAAAGGCGCTATCGAACAGCCACTGAATACCATCTCGCTCAGACCTCTTGACTGCCTGTACTTGAATGTTATCGGCGATCTTACACTCTGCTTTGAATGAGGCGAAATCGAGGGCTTTAAACAGGGTTTTTGACAGGCGTATCATGGATGACTCAGTATGTTTTGAGGTTGTAGGGTAACAATAATAGCGGATTGTTTCAGCGATAGATAACCCGTTTACTGGTGTGGCTATTGCGCAAGATTTCAAATCAACATATTCTAACCGTTAGCAGAGCACCGACTCTGCCGCGCAGCAACAATAATAATGATAAGAGCGGTATGTTGTGAATAGAGATAATACCACCCAGGGTTGGCTGCAGATTCAATGCCGTCAATTACCCGATGTCGTCGAAGGCGTTGTCATCTTGGGGCATGCCGATGGCCAAGAGGTTGAACCGGTTGCTTGCTGGCCTGAACATCAGCAGCCAAATACTCAGTTACTGGATAAAGCCTACGCCCATTTAAACGCGAGTCAAACACGACCACAGTTTCATTTGTTGGCCGAGGGACAGGCCACTGTCTGTTCGCCAATTATTATTGATCAGCGTTGTTATGGCAGTGTTTGTCTGCGATTGCACAGCCACCGACCTCAGACGATTCAATTTGTTAGTACTCAGCTGTTCAATGCTAACGACTGGTTTCATTGGTTGGCCGGTGAGAGGCAGCAATCTCGCCAAAAGGATACATTATTGCAAGGCTTGCTTGAATCGCTGGCCTATGCTCTCAATACCTCTGATGATCAAGCTGGCTGGCAGCCGCTGGTGAACTCAATCGCGCAGCGTATCGACTGTAACACTGTGCAGCTAGTGTTGCACAGTAACGCTAAGCCGCTGTTGTTGGCGACATCACAGAGTCAAAGTGACAGCTATGCGCAGCAGTTGCTGCTGGCGGCCCATGAGGAGTTGGCTCGCCATGTCGCTACTATAGCGACCACATCGAAAAGCGATGAGTTTGTTCGTCATCAAACGTGGCTGCGCCATGAAAATCAAACTAACGTATTGCATATACCGTTGTTTCAT
The DNA here is from genome assembly GCF_923077115.1 of Sinobacterium norvegicum. Lineage (NCBI taxonomy): Bacteria > Pseudomonadati > Pseudomonadota > Gammaproteobacteria > Cellvibrionales > Spongiibacteraceae > Sinobacterium > Sinobacterium norvegicum. The sequence goes on along the minus strand of NZ_CAKLPX010000001.1, from coordinate 723,038 downwards.
CAGCGAGAAATGGTTGCCAGTTTGGCCTTGTCAGGTACGGCTGAAATCCCGTCGGAAACCGTACGATCGTTAGAGCAGCTGGGATTGATGTTGGCCCCTATTATACACCTGCGATTGCCAACCAAGACAAAGCGTGTCACGCCGGTGCAGTATTGGCATCGCTTCACACTGAGGTCAAAGTGGCTGGCCTCAGCTGCTCTGATGTCGATACTGTTGCTGCTGTTCACACCGATGACAATGTATGTTGATGCTGATGCCACGGTTGTCAGCGAGCATCAACGTCAGGTATCAGTCTCCGCCGATGGTTTCTTGCAGGCGGCTCATGTACGGCCTGGCGATCAGGTTATGCTGGGGCAGTTATTGGCGACACTCGATACCAGCGATTTGCTATTGGAGCGTAATAAGTGGCAGGCCAAACATCGGCAGTATATGAAGGCCTATGATAAGGCCTTGGCACAGGGAAAGCGCGATGAAATTAACATTGCCAAGGCGCAGTTGGCACAGGCGCAAGCGCAGCTTAATCAGCTGGCGTTTCAGTTAGAGCGAAGCGAAATCCGCTCGCCAATCACCGGTGTTGTGCTCAGTGGTGAGTTGAACACTCGCCTTGGGGCACCGGTTAGCCGAGGTGAGGCGCTTTATGTGATCGGCCCAATAGAGCCGCTGCAGCTGCAATTACGTGTCGATGAAAAAGACATTGCATTGATTGATGTTGGCCAGCATGGGGATGTCTTGTTGACTAGTATTCCCGGCACTGTGATGAATTTATCCGTTAGCCAGCTCAGTCCTGTGGCAGTGGTAGAAGGTGGCCGTAGTTTTTATCCGGTAGAGGCGGCGCTGGCTAATGTTGATCAGGTTCTAACGGTTGGAATGACTGGCGTCGGCCGTGTAGCAGTTGGGCAAAAACCTCTGTGGTGGCGTCTGTCTCACCGTTTCTTCCAATGGTTTAGTGTTTGGTGGTGGCAACTATGAGTTCGACTGATACAGCGCAAGCGGCGTCATTGTTTCAGTCACCCTGGCAGCAGGCCCAGGGGTTTGTGCCGCAGCTAGCTCAGGGGGTTAGCCTGTCGCGGCGAGACTATCGCGGTCAGCGCTGGTACGTGGTGCAGTTAGTCGGGCATGCTCAGTTATTACGTATTAATCACCAGGCCTGGCAGTTGCTAATGTTGTGTGATGGTGAGCGGAATCTTGGTCAAATATTTTCATTGCTGCAGCGCGATGGTGTGCCAATAGACTCCGTCGCTGTGATGTCGTTGAGTAACCAACTGCTGCAACAAAATATATTGTTCAACAGCGAGCAGCAACAAGGGTTGAGGCCCGCTGGTTTACTGTCGCGGATGTGGGCTAACCCAATGGGCTTTCGGCTGCCATTAATCGACCCTGACGCATGGTTGGACCGTTATATTGGCTTTGCTGATCAGTTGTTTAGTCGGTCGACGATGGCCGTCTGGTGCCTGTCGATGCTGTTGTTGCTTTTTTTTATTGCTGAGTCTTTCCAGCCACTTAGCAGTAATGTTATTGATACAATTTTTCGGCCAGAGAATGTGTTCTGGTTGGCAATCATTTATCCCATCAGTAAATTGTTGCATGAATTATCCCATGCATTAGCCGTGAAAAAATGGGGCGGTAGGGTTTCTGAGATTGGTATTGTTTTTATGTATGGTCTGCCCATACCGTATGTCGATGCCTCGGCAGCGAATGCATTTGATAATAAATATTGCCGTATGGTTGTCGACGGGGCGGGGATGGCGGTTGAGCTTGTGGTCGCTTTGTTGGCACTGATGCTCTGGTTGTTGGTTGAGCCAGGGCTGGTGAGTCAGATTGCCTATAACACTTTCTGGTTATGCAGTGTGTCGACGCTATTTTTTAATGCCAATCCTCTGATGCGATTCGACGGTTATTACTTGCTGGCTGACATCATTGAAATTCCCAATCTGGCGACGCGGTCAACACTGTATTGGCGTTATTTTTTCTGCCGCTATGTGTTTCTGGAGCGCTCTCGATGCTTTGTTGCAACACCAAAAGAGCGAGTCTGGTTTTTTTCGTATGGCCTATTAGCTGGCTTTTATCGGTATTTTTTACTTATTAGTATTTGCTATATAGCGCTGCAGTTTCACTGGTTTCTCGGTATTACTGTTGGTTGCTGGATGCTGCTGCAGTTCGTCATTCGCCCCATGGGTCAGTTGCTGTCTTACTGCCTCCACACGGAACAGCGTCGCACGTTCAATTCCTCTAAGGCCAAAATATTCTACACCCTGATATTCAGTTTGGTCGTCGTTGTCACCGTGGTACCGATGCCTGTCAGCCAGGTGCTCAATGGTGTTGTGTCCTTGCCTGACAATAGTCGCGTCGTTGCCAGTGAGAGTGGCTATTTAGTCGAGCGTTATATGCCATCGGGGGCAGATGTCTTGGCTGGTATGCCACTGCTTAAGCTCTCAGACGATTTGCTGGCGACAAAGCTGGCGTTGGCTGAGGCCGCCGTTATGAAAGCGGAGGCGCAGTATGATAGCCGGCGGGCAAAAAGTTTACGTGATGCGGGGGCATTGAAGGTCGAAAAAGTGCTGGCCAGAGAGCAATATCAGCAATTATTGAAGGAACAGTCATCGCTGGAGTTAGTCAGCAGTAGAGGCGGTGTTTTTTATCCCGATCCGCTTGCCGCAGACAATGATAATCGTTATGTTACTAAAGGTGAGCTTCTGGCTTATGTGATTGAACCCACAACAATAATAATCAAGGCGGTTGTAGCGAAGGAAGATATCGCTATGTTTGAGCATAAGTTATCCAGTGAGGCGCTGATTAAACTTGCAAACTATCCAACAAATCAATTTGTTGGGCATATTGTGGCGATAAGTCCGCAGGCAAAAAAAACGCTTCCCAGCCCAGTTTTAGGCGCAGCCTTCGGTGGCGATATAGCCATCGAGGCAGGGGATAATGATTCTGCGACAGAAGCCTTGGTGGACTTTTATCAAATTGAAATTGCTGTTGAAAACAGTGTGTCTTCCCTGAAGGCCTTTCCTGGAGGGCGGGCCTGGGTAAGGGTTGATTATCCGCCGCAGACTCTGTTGCAGCAGTTGCAGCGTCAATTTGCACAGTTGTTTATTAGCATTATACCGCGATAGAGGCACTATGAAGAGAGTACTTGCGATCATGATATCGTTGACGGCATCAACACCGGTGTTGGCGCAGAGCTATGATTGTCTGGTGGAGCCATGGCAACGGGTTGAAATCAGCTTTGATGATAAGGGATTGATCGAGACTATCGAAGTGGAACGTAGTCAGCGTGTCAGTCAGGGTGAAAAACTGGCGACACTGAAATCTGGCTTAGAGCAGGCTACGGTCGATCTGCGTTCGGCTAAGGCGGCCATGAAACAGGAGGTTGCCGTGGCGACCGCCAGCTTACAATATGCCCGTCGAAACCTACAGCGTATAGAAGGTCTTTATGGTAAGAAGGCCGTGCCTTTTTCGGTTTATGACGAAGCAAAAACTGAGGCTGAGGTTGCCAACCAACGCCTCAACACTGCCAACAGTAATCGCCACTTAGCGGCGTTAGATTTGTCAATTGCGCAGCAGTTGTTAGCGCGTCGAACAGTGACCAGCCCGATTGATGGGGTGGTCACAGAATTGATTCGTGCTGAGGGTGAGTATGTTAAAGATGAGCCGGTCTTGGTATTAGAGCAAATGGATCCATTACGGGTGCAGGTATTACTACCGGTTGAGAAATTTGGCAGCGTGAACGCAGGTGAATATGCACAGCTGCAATTATTTGCCCCACTAGATGATGAGCAGTACCAGGCAGAAGTCGTTGTCGTTGATCGTGGTATCGATGTTGCCAGTGGCACTTTTGGCGTCCAGCTAGAGCTGGCCAATCCAGATTTTTCTCTGCCCAGTGGTTTAAAGTGTCATGTCGTCTTCAGCACTGATAGTCAATCGGTCGCCAGTCAGCTGTAAATTCGGGGGTTGCTTATGGCAGTGAATACGAGTGAAGAGCCGGCAGTCATTGAGATTTTTGATCAGCGTCTGCTCTATTCCGCAACAATTGATGTGGTGGTTATCGACAGTGGTTTGACCGATTATCAATTGCTCGAACAGGCTGCAGCTGAAGCTGATTACTTACTTGCTTATGATGGTCAGCAGCAGTCGCTAGACAGTATTGTTGAGCAGCTGAGACAGTGGACGGCGGATACAGAGCAGAAAATTGATACCTTATCGATTGTCTCCCACGGCAGTAATGGCGGGATTGAGCTTGGCGAGAATGGGCTCAATAGCAGCACTCTTGAGCAGTCTTCATCAGCCCTATATACGCTGCAGCAATTGATGCGGCCGGAGGGTGAAATAGCGTTGTATGGCTGTGATGTTGCCAGCGGTCAAGGGGGACGAGACTTTGTCGATCAGCTGGCAGCGCTGACTCAGACGACGGTGTATGCCTCAGATGACACCACAGGCTTCGGTGGTGATTGGCTGTTGGAATACAGCAGTGATAGTGAGCGTGATCATCCCCATGTGATCGATGCTGCGGGGTTGTCGGCGATGACAACCAGTTTGGCAAAAACGGCCAAAACCTATGCCGGTAATCACGATGATGGCTGGCTGAATGGCGATAACATACTGGCCGATAATAACGCTGTCGCCATCGGTGCCGAAGGCGAAGTATTGATACTCTCGGGCTTTGATTTTCAACTGGACGGCCGAAGTCACATTAATGGCATAAAGATTAAGGTTGAAGGTGAAAGCCTGGTTAAGCGGACCGAGTTGAGTTTTGAATTATCATCCGATGGTGGTGCCAGTTGGACGACGGCTGAAACGACCGAGTGGCTGGCTGGGATAGGTTTCGATACTGACACCATTGGTCAGTCTGAGGATTTCCTGTGGGGCCGTGATTGGACGGCGGTAGATTTTGATCCTGCAGATTTTCAAATACGGGTGACTGCGGTAAATGTCGGCGAGTCATGGGAGCACAATAAGTCTGCGGAAATTAATTATATATCTGCCCGTGTCTTTTACACGGAACAAACCGCCCCCGTGGCAGTATCATCGACAACGGTGACCATTGAGGACAGGCTGACACCGATTATACTACAGGGGCTGGAGCCCGATAATGGTGATGCCTTGGAGGCTTATCGTATAGAAAGCTTGCCGCTTAATGGCGTACTGATTCATCAGTCACAAGAAGTGTCTACCGGCGATCTATTCACCGCCGCACAAATAGCCAGTGGTGAACTGCAGTTTTTAGCCGATGCGCAATGGTCTGGTAGTACCGGCTTTGATTTCAGCGTTTTTGATGGTGATGATTGGTCCGCGCAGGGAACAACCCATCAAGTAACGGTGGCCAGCGTGGATGACGCCCCATCACTATTCGTACCAGAAAACCAATGGATTGGTTTGAACAGTGATTTGATTTTTTCAGCGGCCAACGGTAATGCCATTATGGTGGTTGATCCTGATACTGATGATGCGTTTATGACGCTAACAGTCGACAGCGGTGTATTGACCCTTGCAGATACTGCAGGCTTGAGTTTCAGTGTGGGTGACGGAGACAATGATGCGACGATGTCGTTCTCCGGCAGTCTGATTGATATTAATGTTGCCTTAGAAGGTCTTGCCTTTATTGCGGATAACGGCAGCGCAGCGCAATTGAATATCGTTGTCGGCTCAACCTCGACAATACTGACAGCCAGCTTTGAAACAACACTAGAAAGTGTTGAGTTCAGCAATCATGATTTGCTCAATAGTGGTGCTCAGCACGTCGAAGATCCGTTGGATGCAGGCAATAAAGTCATTCAAACCTCTGATTTCAATAATCCCAATACGGTTGCCATTGCCAGTGAGGTGTTCGATCAGCAGAGAGATGTTTTTAGTGTTGCCTTTGCCGTAAATACTGTCGATGCCGGCACGGCATTCGAATGGAATAGCCCGTATTTAATCGGTGCCGATGGCTCGCTGTCCAATCAAGGAAGCCTGGGGTTATGGCTAAATACTAACGGTGAAGTCGTCTTACGCAGTAATTTTAATGATGACAATCTGTTGGCTACCAATACTGCAACCGGCATCAAAATTAACGATGGCCAATGGCATCATATTGTTATTTCTAACGATGCTGATCAGCTCCGTGTTTTTATCGATGGCATTGAACGAGCCAGTGTTGCTTCTGGTGATACTATGCTGGTGCGTGATATCGCTGTGGGTGGCTTGCAAGGCGGGGCATCTGCCTCGCAGGGGGTTGCCGCCTATTTTGATTCGCTGCAGGTGTTTAGCGCTGCGCTATCTGCCAGCGAAGTGCTGGCTATGTCCAGTGATGATAACAGTAATAAAGGTGTGCTATTTGCCAGCGAGCAATTGACTATTACGCCGGCTGCCGATGTGCTACCGCCTGTGTTAGTGAACCAAAGTTTGTTGGTGGCAAATAATCATACAACGGTAATAGGCAGTGGTGATTTGCAGGCACAAGACTTGCTGTCGAATGACTCTGAACTACTTTATACCATCACTTCAAGCCCCGGCCATGGTCAATTGATGTTGTCTGGTATTGCTTTACTCAACGGTGATAACTTTAGTCAAGATGATATTAATAAGGGCTTGCTAACGTATAGCCATAGCGGCGATAGTGGCGGTGCCGATGCTGTTGTTTTCAGCGTACAGGACAACGACGGTAATACCAGCAGTGGCGAAGTGCTGGCAATTACAGTCAGTCATGTAAATGACTCCCCGATTAATCATCTGCCCAGCTCTGCGGTGGTAATGCTGCAAAATAGCACGGTTATGTTTACCGATGATTATCAATTAAGCGTTGCCGACAATACCGTGGGTACAGGCCTGTTATCGATTGAATTGACAGTGGAGCAGGGGCAATTGACACTGTCGATGCCGTTGTCTGGGAGTATCACGCTTCTGCAGGGCGATGTTACCGGCGATACTGTGCTGAAGTTTACAGGCACTGTCAGCGATATTAATTCGACGTTGGCAGCGATGCGCTTTACCCCGACAACAGATTACCTTGGCGATCAAGCCAAGTTGACGATAACCACCATCGACTTCGACAATAGTTTAAATCACCCGATATTAGATACGGGCAGCAATATTGTTGCTAAGTATAATTTCGAAAATACCGTGTTGGCCGATGTCACAGGAACGCAAGCTAATGCGATTGCCGTCAATGGTGCTGCCATTGTCAATGATTCCGACAGGGGGCAGGTTGTCAGTCTCGATGGCGTAACGCAATACATTGAAATACCCTCGACAGCAACAGAGATGTTATCCTCTTTTACCGTGAGTTTTTGGTTGAAAAGTCAGCAATTGACCATGGCTGATGACTATCAAAGCAACCCTACCTTATTTGGCGCCAGTAATAATGGCGTCGGTAATAATGACTTTTCGATTACTACAGAGAACGGTTACTTGGCCGTATTTCACGGTCTCAATGGTGCTATAGATGAGAAGGTCGTGACCAATATTGCCGTCGCTGATGACGCCTGGCATATGATTAGTGTCAGCAACGACGGCAGCGTACTTCGCCTCTATGTCGATGGTCAATTAGTGACTGATGCCCAGGGTGATACTGTTGAGCTATCGACCGGTAACAGTATTCTTATCGATGCTGACCAGGCATCTAATCAGCAATTTTATCTCGGCGCCCAGAGTACAGAAAATATCAACGACCGGGTAATGAAAAGCCCACATCAGGGGCTGTATGATGACCTGAGAATATACAATACGGCCCTCAATGCGCAGGATATAACTACTTTGTACAGTGGATATTTTGCCACCGATAGTTTTAATATGGCGGTCGATACTGCACCTGTTGTCCAGCCGGGCAGCAGCTCTGTACTGGCTGATGTAGTGCTGACAGCACAGCTGCCGACAGCAACGGATGGCGATGGTAATCTCAACCCTTTGGGCTATCAGCTTGCAGCTCTGTTCGATAACAATGCGGGTAATGGCCAGTTATTAGTAAACAGCGATGGTAGCTTTGAGTTTGACCCGGCCAATGATTTTGATTATCTGGCCGTGGGTGAGTCTGTTGAGGTGAGTTTTCGCTTTACCGCCAGTGATAATTTTGGTTTTGTCAGCGATAGTCAATTGATGACGATTACCGTCGTCGGTGTTAACGAGTCGCCACAGGTGGGCGTTGAAACTCTTGTCACCACCGATCAAAACACCATATTGCAGGATCAGCAATTGCCCGCTGCCATCGATATCGATGGCGACCCGATGACTTATCAGTTGCTGCACACGGTGAGTCAGGGTTCATTAAGTCTCTCTGATAACGGTGTTTTTAACTTTGATCCGCAACAGCAGTTTAATGGCCTGACTGCAGGAGAAACAGGGCAGGTTCAGTTCCAGTATCAAGTGGTCGACAGTCAGGGCGGGGTTAGTGAAGCCCAGACGGTGACGATTATGATTGAAGGGTTGGACGATACGGCCGTTGTCAGCGGCGTTTTTTCAGCCACTATCAGTCTCGATAATTTAGATAATATTGCAATGCTGTCAGCTGATATCGCTATTGAGGATATCGACGTCCGTCATACCCCGTTGTTTTTTGACAGCGAGGCGGAGGGTTTATTTGGCCGATTCACTCTGGTGAATAATCAATGGCAGTATCAGGTGTCTGCGGAGTTGGTTGATGGAATGGCGGCGGGTAGTCAGGTCGAAGAACGCTTTGTTGTGACCGCCTCTGATGGTCAACAGCGTGATATCGTGATTACCCTGTTGGCGACTGAGAGTTTATCATGGCCGAGTGCAGAGGAAGAGATCGCTGGTTCGGCTACTGATGATGAAGTAGGAATCCGTGTTGAAGACAGTCAAAGCGATGAGAGCAATCAGAGTGATAATTTCGTACCGCCCGACACTACCGGGCAGGGCGGCGCCTTAGCCCCCGGGCCGATTAGCGAAACTGTGGCTGGCGTTGATGCCGCCGTTGCATCTGATGGTCAGGCCGCCTTGGCCGCCACCGATGAACCGGTGTCTGAGCATGCCGAGATACTATCAGATGACGGCTTAATCCCCTCGCTGAAGGCGCTGTTAAGTCTGGACAGTATTGTAATACCCGTTACCGAGTTAGCCGGTTTTGAATCGTTGACAGATGACGATATAGCGGCCGTTGTAGTGACGTCGAGAGAATTGGATGTGTTACTTCAGAATGTCGAAAAGCAGCGTCTGACGGGTTTTCTCAGCGGTGATGGGGAGGCGATAGATAGCCACCTATTATGGCAGAGTCTCAATGTTTTCGAAGACGAGCTTCGACAGAGTCAGGTTGATGATAAGCAGGTCCTGTTAAATGTTAAGGCGATTGGCATGGGGGTGATGAGCCTGGCCTCAGCCTGGCTGCTAAGAGCTGCGGCTATTGGTTCGTCACTGGCAGCCGTCTTACCTGTCTGGAGTAGCTTCGACCCGGTTGCCGTACTCAAGCAAAAAAATACAGACAATTCACTGTCGGACATCGAGGAAGAGGAGGATGACGTTGATCAGTTTTTTGCAAAGTAATAATGGCGCTGATCTGGCCATCAAGCAAACAATGGGGCAGGGATTATGAGGGTGACACCGGCGGTCAGAATCACCTTTGCCATATTAAGTCTTACTATTAGTCTTATTTTAATGGCTGATTTCCTCGGCATGACGCCCAATGCCGAAGACGGGATAATACAGCAGCGCCAGCACTTTACTGAAATGTTAGCAGTACAGTTAACGGTTGCGGCAGAACAGAAAAATAGCACTGCGTTTAAAAGTTTGCTGCTCACGGCTGTTAAGCGAAACCCCGAAATCATCTCGGCGGGTTTCCGTCGCAAGGGAGGGGAGCTGCTGGTTACGTTCGGTGATCACGGTGACCTTTGGCAGGGGATGGGGCAGCACAATAACAGCGAGAGTATGCAGCTGCCAATTATTGTTAATCAACGAAGTTATGGTGCGGTTGAATTATTGTTTAAGCCCTTGGGTGAGCAGGGACTGTGGGGGCTTCAAATTGGAACGTTGACGACATTATTATTGTTTGTCGCCATTATTGGTGGTTTGTTTTACTGGTTGCTAATCCGTCGTAGCCTGATGTACTTGGACCCTAATGCCGTTATTCCGGAGCGAGTTCGTGCGGCCTTGGATGTGTTGACCAACGGCGTGGTCATTATCGATTACGCTGAACGCGTAGTGCTCTGTAATCAACGCTTCAGTGAATTTGCCGATGTTAGTGTTACGGCGTTAACCGGCAAGAAAGTTTCATCTTTGCATTGGGTAGACCCTAAAACGGGGCAGGCAATAGCCAAAGATCAGCTGCCATGGAGTCAAAGTCAGGGTGAGAAAAGCGTCCATAATAAAGTGGTGTCACTGCAGACTGAAAGTGATTTATACGTTATTTTGCGCGTTAATTGTTCACAGATTGGGGATGATAGCAGCCAGCGATTAGGCAGCATGATTAGTTTTGATGATATTACTGAACTTGAGCATAAAAATAATCGGCTAAAGAATTTGGTTAATGAGCTGAGTTTTTCCAAGGAGCAGGTTGAGCAGCAAAATACTGAACTGCATTATTTGGCAAACCACGATTCACTGACCGGTTGTTTCAATCGGCGGGCTTTCTTTCAACTGTTTAACGCAGCACGAGAGCAATCGAAAAAAAAGCAAAATACCCTAGCCTGTATTATGACTGATATTGATTTCTTTAAGCGAGTCAACGATACGTATGGCCATGCGGCTGGAGACGAAGTGATTAAATTTGTGGTGTCGTCGCTTAATCACGGCATGCGTGATACCGATCAAATAGGGCGTTATGGCGGTGAGGAATTTTGTATTATGCTACCAAATACCTCCGCAGCAGAGGCTGCGGCAGTGGCTGAGCGCTGTCGACAGATTATTGATGACGGCGACTCTCAAGGGTTAAAAGTGACCTGCAGCTTTGGCGTCAGTAGTACGTATTGCGGTGCAATGACCCCGGAGGCATTAATTAATATTGCCGACCAAGCGCTTTATCGGGCTAAGAACAGTGGCCGAAATTGCGTCAAAGAGTCTGTTGCGCCAGCGCTTTCATCGCAATAGAGCAATAGCCTGTGGTCGATGTGAAATCGGGTTATAATGGTGTTTTCCTCTGTCTACAAGGCCGCTATGAAACTGCAACAGATTGATAAAGCACGATACCGCAAGCATTTAAACCGAGTTATCGCGGCGGTCATTATTACTTTAGTAGTGGTTTCGTTAGTGACCTCGACGACTTTGATTAGCTTCTTTGGTGTCGATGACGGCAGTAATTTTCGCTTTAATTTGGCCGGTGTGGTGTCCGCCGTGCTGGTCGTTCTCTTGATATTGCGGGTAGTACGCTACGAGCCTTATCTATACGAGGTGATGTATGTCTGGCAACTGAAGAAGTCAATTAACCTGATTAACCGTTACCTCCGAAAAGTAGCCAGTGCAGCAGAGCAGGGCGATGCTGATGCCATGCAGGCGTTGAACTACAGTTATATGGCTTCGCGTCAGCTTTACACCTTGGATGACAACACCATTAACATGGAAGAATTAGACGCTGCTATTACCGTCTTAAATCGACAAGCTGATGCGGCCGGCGTGGTGTTAGATGTGGAGTGTTATCACCCTGATTTATTAACGGCCTTTAAATAATAGGAGGGGCAATCGATGTCATTGATCAGGCCGTCGGAGCCGCTTGAGCGGTTAGCAAAATTTTTGAGCTCTAAGCAATGCCATGAGCACAGCATGAATATCGAGCAGCTCGATGGTTACCTGCGGGCAGTCGCCAGCGCGCCAGTGCGGCTGGGTCGCAGCTTTTACAGTGAGTTGATCTTTGCCGGTAAAACACCACGCTGTAGGGATGAGGCACAAAAGCAGCAATTGGCAGAGGATTTGGAGGCATTGTTAGATTTTCATCGTTTACAGGTGGCCGCCTCGGAGTGTGATGTTTTATTCCACTCTCGTTACACCACCGATAAAGCAAAGCGTATCGATGCCGAGCAGTGGTGCCGGGGCTTTATGCAGGGCTATATTGTGGTGGAAAAAGAGTGGGAAGAGTTACTCGATGGCTGTACTGATGAGGGCGCTGATGCCTTTGAGGCGGTGTTGGATAACGCGCTGGAGTGTATCTCGGTTGTTGCCGATGCCGGTTTCGCTGAGCAACAGGGGGTTACTGAGCAACAAATCGCTAATCAATTTATTAACCTACCGGCTCAGTTACAGTATTTGGCGACACTGGGTCAGGCCTTGTCTCGCTGGATGATGACGCATCGGCCTGAGGTTCAGCAGCGCTTTTCTGAGGAAGCCGAGCCCGCAACATCGACCAAGGTGGTGGGCCGGAATGAGAGCTGCCCCTGTGGCAGCGGTAAGAAATACAAAAAATGTTGTGGTTAAGCAAAAAAGCCTGCATCGATGCAGGCTTTTTTTTGCAAATCTAAGCGGCCAAGCGTTTAGATTTTTATCAACTCGGCGTTTTCACGCTTGATAAAGTCGGCGAGTTTCTCGGCAGTCGTTGCATTGGTGACAATCGCTACAGATTCGTTTTCAGCCATTAAATATTGCCTGGCGACTCGTTTTAAATCGTCGATTTTGACGGCCAAAATACGTTCTCTAAAGCGTTGGCGTTGATCGCTGCTGCGACCGAATAACTCATTGTGGAAGTGTGCCTTGGCTTCGCCCGCTGGCGACCCCGGTTTATCTAAGCTACCGATCACCCCTAGAATTGCCTCTTCTACCTTTTGCCACTCGTGGTCGTTATCGAGTAACCAGCTAACAGCAGCATCGAAATCGGCCAGAGTTTCCTCGGTGCGAGGGTCGCGGTATGAGAAGAAACGGAAAATAGCCTGGCTGGATTCCTGACTGGCACCAGCGCCATAAGCGCCACCTTGCTCACGTATGGCGCGGTGTAAGTGACCGTTGCGCAGAAAGCCACCTAGTACTGTCAGCGGCGCGGCATCGACATGGTCAACGGGCACCGTAGGGTAAGCCTTTGCACAAAAGTTTACCTGGCTGTTAACTGACCAAACCTGATGGCTGGTTTGGCGTGTGGCGGCCAGAGCGAAAGGCTGTTCAGCGCTGGGGTTGTCCTGTTGCCAGATGCTGGCCAGTTCGCTGCTAAGTTGACCGGCAGCATCGCCATCGGCGACTTCGAGTAACTGTCGCGGGCTGTTTTTCAGTTTCTCATGCAGCTGGTTTAGCTCGTTAGCAAAGTCGGCTAATGCCTGATTATCCTTAATAGCTTCATCTAACGCTTTTAATGACTTCAGCCCTTCGAGGCCTGAGGTTTTGTGTGATAACGAGGCAATAGGGCTGAGTTTATGTGAGGCAGCCAGCATTGCAAGGCCATGACCGTTACCGGTAATACCTTGCTCGCGTCGGCCGCGGGCCTGGGCGATAAGCTCTCTGATGCGATTATGCTCGGTAAACTTGACCTCGAAGAAGGTGTCGTACATCAACTGGGTTTGCTCGCGGTGGTTTCGCGTCAGCGCCTTGCTAGAGAGCACAAAGTAGCCGGTCACATCCTGCTCGTCATTCGCCTTGCCACGCATGCTGTTGAAGGCGCTGATGCTGCCGACAACATTCGCCTGGCGCTGTTGGCTTTCAAGGTAATCGTTGTCGCCCAGGCCTAGTTCGGTCAGACAGCGGCAGTAGTAGGGCAATAACCAGTTTTCTCGATCGGTTAATTTGGGTAGCTCAACAATCAATTGCTGGTAAACCAAGCCGTTGGTACCCACGCTGTAATTGGTGAGGTTGAGTTCACCCAGCCCTTGGTTGGTTGATTCTGGCGCCGGTGCAATAGCGGGAACATCTTCCAGCCCAACCTTGGGGAGAATGGACTCGTCGTCAACCTGCATCTGGCGCTGATTTAACGCGTCAGTTTGTTCGACAATAGCGTTTTTTTGATCATCGCTCAGCGTCAATTTTAAGGCTGCCAAGCGTTGTTTCTCGGCAGCGTTTTTGCGCTCAGAAAGCTCGGTGTCTGGTTTCATGACCAGAGTTAAGCGGTGTTGGTTATCCAGTAGTAACCGTTGGATTAAGTCGCTGACATAGTGGGGTTGGGCAGCCTTGAGGCGGAGATTTTCTAATGCTGGGTCAAGATCCAGCATAGAGATCGGGTCGCCACGGTGTGCCGCTGTTGAAATGATCTGCATGATCAACTGCAGGCCATAGGGGTAGCCATCGCCACCGATCTCACGCTGATGAAGCTCCAGTTGGTGCAATACCGCGTCAATTTGCTGTTGTTCAATACCGTTTTTCTGTACGTCTTTTAGGGTGTCGAGAATCAGTTGCTCAAAGGCTTCGCTGTTGCCGGCTTCGCCACCTTCAACACCACAGGCAAAGGTGAGTTCGTGGTTAGAGTCTTCGAGGCCGCACATCGGTGAGGGGGCTGAACCGTATTCGCTGGTTTCCAAAACTTTACGCAGTGGTGAAGCACTGTTGTCGAGTAATAGTCCGCTCAGTAATTGCCCTTCCAATAAGTCATCGAGGTTGGTATTTTGGCCCCAGAGCCAAGCCATGACGAGGTGGGTTTTATTACTGGTATCATCATCACCGTCAAGGGCATAGTAATCCTCAACCTTGATCGGCGCATTAAAGCGCTGCTCGCGGCCAACGGAAATCTGTTCATCGAGGGCGGAAAATTTATTCAGGGCAAGAGTTTCAAACTTTTCCTGATGTTCCGCCGCCTCAATGTTGCCAAAGGTCATGAAGATGGCATTAGAGGGATGGTAGTGGCTGTGATAAAAATCTTTCAGCTCTTGGTAACTTAAATCAGGAATGCAGTCTGGCTCGCCACCACTGTTAAAGTGGTAGGTAGTGTTAGGGAACAGGTATTTACTGAGAGTCTGCCATAACGTCGATGAGACGGAACTCATGGCGCCTTTCATTTCATTGAATACAACACCCTTGTACTCGAGCTCTGAATCGGTATTGCCGGCCTCACTGAATTCAACTCGGTGCCCCTCTTGGGCGAAATCAAGCTCGTCGAGGCGGGAACAGAAAACGGCGTCAAGATACACCTGCAACAGATTGTCGAAGTCTTTTTTATTTTGGCTGGCAAAGGGGTATGCAGTCCAGTCGCTGGAGGTGAACGCATTCATAAACGTATTGAGCGAGCGGCGAATCATCATAAAGAATGGGTCGCGTACGGGGTATTTCTCGCTGCCACAGAGTGCGGTGTGTTCAAGAATATGAGCCACACCGGAGGAGTCCTCTGGCACCGTTCTCAAGGCCACCAAAAAGACGTTTTCATCGAGTTCTGCATTGAGGTGGTAGTGCACAGCGCCAGTGACACGGTGCTGATAGTGTTCAATGGTGAGGTTTAGCGATTCAATACGCTGCTGGCGGATAAATTCAAAGCTGCTGTGGGCTGAGGCGTTAGTTGCACTGCTCATCAGTTTAGTATTCCCCGGTATAAGTCGGTCGTTAAGTTTAGTGGCACGGTGGCTAGTGGTGCTGAAGTCGGTGCTCGGCTGTCACCGAAAGAGTCTGTTCACCGCGTGAAAAAGCAGTGAATATGGCGTCTGCGACCTATTCTAGCAGCGATTGCCTGCCAAAGTATGAATTAGTATCAATATGGAGACGGCTCAGTAGCTTATCAAGGGTACCGGTGTTTTATCTCTGCGGGCATCGCGGCGAGTTGTTGTTCGACCATTGCCTGTTGTAGCGCTAACAGTGGCTGATATTTGTCGGGTTTTTGCTCGAGTTGACTAAGGGCGCAGGCAACCGCTTCTAAGGTCGATAGCTGGCCCGGCTTTTCCGCCTTGCGAATCTGGTAGTTAGCATGGGTGTTTGAGAGGTCTAGGGTCAGCTTTTTCAGCGTGTGTAAGGCGGGGCTGAGATAATACATCTTACGTGCTTTTTTCCAAGTACCATCGAGAAAGATCAAATGTTTGATCGTGTGGGCTTGTTGGTTGCTGTTTTGAGTATCCACTGGCGTCATGTTTTTAGGCAGCTCTACTTCAGGGAAGACCAGCAGACACTCGTCGGCATCGATGTCGGCGGCAAGATTGACCTGTTCGCCATCGATGAGTTGACAGTGCTGAAGACTGAGAGAGGTGAGTGCAGCAGTGCCAACAGCCTTCGAACGTTCGCTGGGGTGGCGATAAATAATTACATTGAGGGTATTGTTTATGGCGGTAATGTGGTGACAAAGGCAGACGCTGGCAGGGCGTTGGCAGTTGTTGCAG
This sequence comes from Sinobacterium norvegicum, assembly GCF_923077115.1. Classification (NCBI taxonomy): domain Bacteria; kingdom Pseudomonadati; phylum Pseudomonadota; class Gammaproteobacteria; order Cellvibrionales; family Spongiibacteraceae; genus Sinobacterium; species Sinobacterium norvegicum. The sequence continues at coordinate 706,914 of NZ_CAKLPX010000001.1, read as the reverse complement.
TGTGGCCTTTTAGGGGAGTGTTGGCTCATAGTCGATCTTGGCCCTGCAGTGGTATCGTACTGAAATGAGGGGGGAGGTATAGTCAAAATTTAGCTAAACCGCGCAATATTAACAAATATCAATCCTTGTTAATGGCAGCAATTATAAAGGCTTAAAAAAAAGTGAGCAAACGGCGGTTAGCCGGACTGTTATTAAACAGTAGATAGGCTATCTTTAAGTTAATAGTAAACGTGACGTTTAAAATATAATAAAACACTAAAACACAATGGGTTGCGGCTGTAAGAAGCCATTTTTACCACTGAGGTACGGGCTAGGAAGGCTCTACCATTATTGCCCATATTGGTATTGACTGTATGGCGGCATCGTAAAGGTGCTGACACGCGTTCAACGCCACCGACAGTTTTTAGGTAGGTAGCCATGGATGATCAGCAACAAAACCACAATCTGGCCAATAAGTTCCTCGGCGATTTGATGAGCCTCGACCGGCAATACTTGACGCTGTTTAATTACTATCACGATATAGAGATGGAGTTACTGGCCTGCCAATCCATTCATCATATTGCCCAATTATTACTTGAGGTCGTGCCGCAGCGGTTTGAACTGCTCGGAGCCAGTTTGCACCTTGTCGACAGGGAAACTGAAAATATAGAGTTGTTGATGGCTGAGGAGGAAGAGGGGAGCGTGATTGCCGGGCTCTATGTGTATCGCACTGATGAAAGCTTTAAACCGCTCTACCAAGGGGACTTTAAGGCTCAAATTATCACCGCTGATGAAGATGCTCTTTCAACAGATACTCTGCTGCTACCTCTGCTACGGGGCAAGCAGTTGATTGGCAGCTTGCAATACAGTGTCGCCCCGGGTGTGGTGACATTATCTGAGGCCAGTGAGCAGCTGCTCAATCATCTCAGCGCTGTGATTGCGGCATCGTTGGACAACTGTATTAATCAGCAGTACCTAGCTCATTTGAGTGTTATCGATGTATTAACTAAGGTAAGGAATCGGCGGGGGTTTGAAATCGATTTGTTGCGTGAGGTGGGGCGGGCCTGTCGAAGCGGTGATTGTTTGTCATGCCTCTTTATTGATATCGATTTTTTTAAGATGATTAATGACAGCTATGGTCACTGTGTTGGCGATATGGCGCTGCAACAGGTGGTCGATAGAATCCAGTCTCAGCTACGTCAAAGTGATTTGTTGGCTCGTTATGGTGGTGAGGAGTTTGCTGTGCTGCTGCCCAGTTGTGGCATGAGCGACGCCTTAGAGATTGCGGAGCGTATTCGTCAAACGGTGAGTAATCGTTTGATCGATGTGCCCGATACCATACCGTTTAAAATATCTGTCTCGGTGGGCGTTGCCACCTGTCACATTCATGAGACACAGGACAGTGGCTTTCAGCGGATGGGGCAGTGGTTGGTTCACAGTGCTGACAATGCTCTGTATCAAGCTAAATCTAACGGTCGTAATAAAGTGTGCAGCACTCGTGTACTGCAGGCCTGACGATCAGTTCAATGTTCAGTTAATTGATACAGGTAGTAATATGGCCAATGCTTGCCGGTAATATAAAGTTGGTTATTCGCCTTATCAAAGGCAATACCATTGAGTACGGCCTGTGAATGAGGTCTGAGTTTTGTGGCTAATAAGTGACTAAAGTCGATGACTTCATCAACTTGGCCGTTGCTCAGGTCAATAAGAAAAATAGAATCACTGTGCCACTGGTTTGCCCAAAGTCTGTTGTTAATCCATTCCAGTTCGTTGATCTTGCTGAGCGGCTTGTCATTGTGGCGAATGGGCAGTGTTCGTTCTGTGTTAAAGGTGGCTAAATTCCTCAGCTGAATACTGCTGCTGCCGTCACTCATGATGAAATAACGTTTGTTGTTTGTTAGCCCCCAGCCTTGTCCACTGTAGTGATAACTTTTGATCGGTTCCAATGTTTTTTTGTGATACTCAATCAACGTGTTCTCACGCCAGGTGAGTTGAAACACACTGTCGTTGATGATGGTGATTCCCTCAGCGAAGAAGTCCGCTCTAATCGAGTGGCATTGGGGCTGGGTTAAATTTTGGTTTAATATTTTGCTGCGACAGAGTGTCGATTGACCATACTGGCCGTTGCTCTCAAAAAAAACATTATTATCGACGGTTAAACCTTGCGTAAAAAAACCATGATTCTTGTTGATTCTGGCCAGAGGAGTGAGCGTCAAGTTATCGGTAACTATTACCCTGCGCCAGTCGGCCAGACTCGCTTGTGATACCAGTAATAACATACCGGCCAGCAGTGCTGGCTTGAAGAGGCGACACAGTGCTGTTGCAACGGTGGTCATCAGACTGCTTCTTTGCGGCAGATGGCCCGGACCAGAAAACGAGCCGGGTTAAGAGCGCGTGACAACTGCCAGCTAATCGGACTGGGGCTGTGGCAAATATAGCTGGCTATCAATTCGCCGCATAGCGGTGTCGAGGTCAGGCCTCTAGAGCCGTGGCCGATATTGATATAAAGATTGGGGTAGAAATTGGCACTGATCGGTAGGCGGGCTTTGGCGTTTTTAGCCAGCGGCTGTAATGTGGTCTTGCTCTGCTGATAGTCAGCCACAGGGCCAACAATCGGTAAGTAATCCGGCGTGGTGCAGCGAAACCCTGCGCGTCCTGACAGCGGTTGCTGGAAGTCGATGCCGGCACTGAAACTGGGCATTGCCTGTTGCAGTTTGGCGATGTTACTGAGGTGGTCTCTTGGGTTCAGTATCGTGCTGTCGTCATCTTGGTTGAAACTGGCGCCAATAGTATGGCTGTGGTTCAGCGAAGGGGTTAGATAGCCTTCATGGCAGACGACGCAGCTGAGTTTTTCACTATGGTTACTGCTGTTAAATTTAGTGATTTGGCCGCGAATAGGCTTTACCGGTAGTCGCTCAGTTTGTGCAAACTGCTGGATGAATTCGGCGGTGGCAATGACGACCGTGTCGGCCTGACGACTCTGTTGCCCCTGGCAGTGAAGCTGCCACTGAGACCCGGTGTGTTCTAATTGGCTTACCCGTGTCTCGGTGATTACTTTAATTCGAGGGTGTTGACTCAGGGCTAGGCAGGCAGACTTCGGGTGCAGCCATCCAGAAGCCGGGTAAAACAAACCGCCGTGTTCGCAAGTGGTACCTGCAGTTAAGCTGGCTTGATCGGCTGATTGAAACTGTACCAAATCATCTTGGTGGCTAAAGCTATCAGCAATTTTCTCAGCCTGACGCAGTTCTTTAGCGTTAAAGGCCAGCTGCAATGTGCCGCATAACTGCCCGTCACGTGGGCTTTGCAGTGAGTTTTTGGCAAACAGTTGTTTGTACTGGTTGGTTGCGTAAATGTAGCTCAACATGGCAAATTGGCTGAGTTCACCTTGGCCCGGTGAGAGGCGAGTATATAAAATGCCCTGAGGGTTGCCCGAGGCGACACTGGCGGGCTCGCTTTTGGCCTCAAGTACAGTAACGTCAATGCCGCGATTGGCGAGAGAATAAGCTGTTTGCATGCCAGCAATCCCGGCACCAATCACAGTAACCTGCTGGCCGGCTATTGGCTCGCTCTGCGGTGGCGATAAATACCAAGGGGCTCTTGCCTTCGCCGTGATGGCTGGCCAGCGGCAGTGTGCGGCATCCATCGAGGCCGTTAGCATCTCACGCTTCACACCGTAGCCCCGACGTTTCGAGACAGTAAAGCCGTGGCGGCTCAGTTGTTTTCTGACCTGGCTGGCGGCGGTAAAAGTCGCCAGTGTCGTGCCGGGCTGAGAGAGCAGGGCAATGGCTGAAAAAACGTCATCACGCCACATGTCAGGGTTTTTTGCCGGTGAAAAACCATCGAGAAACCAAGCATCGACGGCGCGACGTCGACGGCCAATGCTGGCGGCAAAGTCAGTGTCAGAAAACTGCTCAAATATTTCACTGCTGTCGCCAAAACCAAGTTGTAAATGTATCCGTCCGTTAAATAGCGGTATGCAGTGTATGCCTGGGACCAGCGGTGGATAATTGTTGATGAGTGCTTGGCTTAGCGTGGACAGTGAAGGCCAAAGGGCTAGTGCCGCCGTTAAATCGGCCTTGGATAATGGGTGTTTTTCGCTGCTGATAAAGTGCAGTTGCCAGTGTTCTGGTGCTGTTTTCAGCCAAAGTTCGGCTGCAGCCAAAAAATTGAGGCCACTGCCAAAACCCGCTTCGGCAATAACAAAGTTACCGCGTTGTTGATGTTTGAGCTGCTGCCATCGCTCTGCCAGCTGATTGCCCTCAAGAAAAGTATATTGGGATTCTTGATAACCGTTGTCGGTGGAGAAGTAAAAATCATCATACATCGTCGACACAGGGGTGCCGTCATTATCGAAACAGATGGTGGCAGGGGATATAGTGCTGGTGCTGGCTGACATAAACAGGGCTGCATAGGCGGTCGAGAGCGAATGCCAGTGTCTTCGTACACTTGGCGGCTATGTCAATTTTAGCAGTTTGATGCTGGTCGGAAAAGTCTGGCAGACACAGGCTTGGGAATAGCCCAAGCCTTGTGAGGTTATTTTACCAAGCTGCTGTTATACGCTTTAAACTCTGGCTTGGCGGCTTCGCGGTTATCCAAAATGAAATAGTAATTATCACGTTTATCTTCGCTTGGGATTTCCACTGTCCAGCTATTGCTACCGATAATTAACTTATTGGTGCCGGGTCGTACCTGAGCCTTGGCACGGTACTGATCATTACTGAGGTATTTCATGGTGTGTGAACTCTGTTTGATGAGTTCGTTGTTGCTGTAGGTTTTGATGTGAAGAATCTTGTTAATCTTCTTGCTGCGGCTATTGTCGGCTGCAACTCGCTGGTCAAGGGCTTCCAGTGCTTTGCTCGCCTCGTCTCTGTCGGTAATCAGTGTTGGAGATTGCTTAACCACATCGGGCACGACTGCCGCGACAGGGGCAGCCTCTTCAACAACAGCATCAGGGAAAGCGGGCCGTGCTTTTGGCTGTGCGACTTGCTTTGCAGTGTTTTGAGCCTTGAGTTCGGCGAGGCGTAGCTGTTCTTTTAATGCTTCAATTTCTTTTTCTGCCGCCAGTTGATCTTGCTGCACGCGTTGGAGTTCCTGTTGGCGACGAGATTTCGCTGCTTCAGAGGCTTGTAACTGATTTTTCTGATCATACTGAAGTTTTTTAATGTACTCATCGCTGATAACAATGCGGGACTTATTTTGTTCAATCTGCTTTTTGTTCGAGGCTAGAGCCACCTGCATCTCGCTTAACTGCTGCTCGGCTTGTGCGATGTTGTTATCAAGTTTTTTGTACTTTCTCTCTGCCAGATAGAATTTAAAGCTGGCATTCTTGGCCTTGCCTTCCGTCGAGCTGCTGGGGTTGTTTTTTGCTGTTTCCTCGGCCTCTTTAAGTGCTTTCTGTTGTTCTAGGTAGGAGGACTCAATGGCCGGCATCTTCTTGTTAAGCTTGGCGATATCCTGCTCGAGCTCGGTAATGTTTTGTGCGATATCACCGTTGACCGAGGAGAGTTCGGCGATTTCGTTCTGATATTGTTTGAGTTGCACCTGTTCTTGCGCGAGGGTACCGGCAAAAGAGGAAGAGGCTAAAATAAAGGCGGCGCAACTAGCAAAAGTTTTGAAGATTTTGTTAAACATATTTATTGTTTGGCCTGCTGGGTTCACTTGAACCGGAGCAGCCACGTCTCCTAGGTTAAACGTTAGCCATAACTGCTTTGATTGTTATTGGCACTATTGTGCTATTTTTTGTTGAAGATTGCATCAACAAATCGGCCTTTTTGTTGGCGCAGTAACGTCGATCTGTCGAGCCGTTGGCTGTTTGTGGTGGGATTGGCTCACAAAGCGGGCGACGGATAAACAGTGGTGTTACCCATTGGTAACAGATTCATCTAATAGATTAGGCTGGATTGCTGGCTTGTATTGAGGAGGCGGGGATGGAGGAGAGTGAAAACACTTGGTGTTGCTAGCAAGGTGTTGTATAAAACAGTCATACAGTTAACCGAATAATTTACCGATACTAATAAGAGATACCGTTGTATGAGCGACTTTGTAGAGCATTCACTGACTCCTGAAAAACTATTGGCACTGGGTAATAACCTCATTTACAAAGCATTTCTCGAGGCTTCTCGGGTTCAGGCCAAGCGCCTTTACGCTGGTTTGCTGGAAGGAAAAACGGCCTTTATCGTCACGGTTAAAATGGAAGATGGCACCGAGCTAAAGGTCGATGTGAAAATGTACCGCGAGCATTATCAAGGTAAGCTCAATTTTAGTATCTTTAAGAAACAGCTTGAGTTGTTGGTGGCGCGTATAGACCAGCGCTTGAAATCGGCAGCACCGGATCGAGTCAATATGCGCAGCGATAGCGAGGGTGCTAATCACTTGTTTAATATTCCGGCGATGATGCAAGATGGGGAAAGGTTGAATATTTTGATGTTGGGTATGTCGACACAGGCCCCCGGTAGAATTCTTTACAGCCTCAACTATTTAGATCCTAAGGCACAGGGTATTAAGCCGCAAGAATAAACCATACTGTATCATCGCCCGTTGCAACAACGGGCGATGATAAGCACTGTAAACTATTAGCCAACAGTGACCTCGGGGAGTTGCGGCGCGGTAATGACCAGCTTTTCCGTCGGCGCGATGACATTGGCCTCGCCGGTGGCAACCTTCTTACCGTGTTGGTTTACTGCCACGCACTTCAACGTTACATATTTTCTATCGTCACGCTTGGCAGTCACTTCCAAATTGACTGTAATTGTATCGCCAATCAATACCGGTGCGCGAAAACTGAGATTTTGGCCAAGATAGATGCAGCCAGGCCCCGGCAGCTCTAAGGCTAGGGCTGCCGATACCAGTGCGCCAGTAAACATACCGTGAGCAATACGCTCGCCAAACATGGTAGAGGCGGCAAATTCTGCATCGAGATGAACAGGATTCACATCGCCGGATACGGCCGCGAACAGCAGAATGTCTTTTTCGGTCACCGGTTTTGTATAGCTGGCGCTTTGACCTATGGAGATCTCGTCAAACGTTACGTTCTCTAGTGTAGTCACAAAATACCTCTATTATTGTCTATGAATAGGCGGTAGCGTATTCAGTTGTGGTTGATGAGCAGAATTGTACCGTAGCAGCCAATGTGCAAGCTACTGAATCATTGTGATTTCACTGGCTTCAGTATGGTTTGGCGGGATAATTTCTTGCTCTCATTAAGTTGCCGGTGTTAACATCCGTGCCGTAATATTTTAGCAAGCTACTGGATCAAGAGTTGTGTCATCAGCTCGATAGGTGAATTAATTGTCATTACCTTGGGGCTATAGGTATGACAATCTACCCGTGGTTGAAGTGCTATAGCACAATAATTAAAGGCCTTTAGGCCGCTAGGAGAAGTAATGGATACAGTTACCGAACAGAATCACTCAATGGCTATTGGCGAGGGTATCGACACCCAGCGTTTTAACAATTTGGTTGAGATGTTTGCCGATAGCTGTACACGGTTTGCCGGTAGTGATGCATATACTTGTCTGGGTCATACGCTTAATTTTTCTGAGATGTTCGAAAGAGCGGCTCAGTTCACCAGTTACTTGCAGAACCATACGGACTTAAAACCGGGTGATCGGGTCGCCATTATGATGCCCAACATCCTGCAATACCCCGCCGCGGTTTTTGGTATTTTACAGGCCGGCATGGTGGTGGTGAATACCAACCCTCTTTACAGTCATCGTGAAATCGTCCATCAGTTCAATGATGCGGATGTGCAAGCCGTGCTGGTATTGGCGAATATGGCTGCCGATGTTGAGGCTGTTGTAGCTGAAACGCAGGTTAAGAATGTTATCGTCACTCAGATTGCTGATTTTCATCCAGCTCTCAAGCGAACGGTGGTTAACCTTGCCGCTAAGTACATTAAAAAAATGGTGCCAGCATACAGTTTGCCAGGCCACACTACCTTTTTAGAAGCATTAAAGTTAGGTTCTAAAAAAGCCCCGGTTATTTGTCAGCCTAAGCCAACAGATACGGCAATGTTGCAATACACCGGTGGCACAACCGGTGTTGCCAAGGGGGCCATATTGTCCCATGGTAACGTCGTCGCGAATTCGTTGCAGTGCGCTGAAATGTTCCAAAGCTATGGCATCAATGAGGGCGGTGAGTCGTTGGTTCTACCTTTACCTCTTTACCATATCTATGCCTTTACCGTATCGCTGGTCATCGCCCAAACCGGTAACCATACCTTGTTAATTCCAAATCCCCGTGACCTGCCAAGTGTGGTCAAGGCGATGACCTCGCAGCCTTTCACTATGTTTTCAGGGCTCAATACACTGTTTGTGGCGCTGTGCAATGACGAGGCGTTCAAAGGGTTGGATTTTTCAGCTCTGAAGGCCACTATTTCCGGCGGCATGGCTTTGACAGGAGATGCGGCTAAGCGTTGGGAGCAGGTCACCGGTTGCCCTATCTATGAAGGCTACGGCCTGACTGAGACGGCACCTGTTTTAACGGTTAATCCCGGTGGTGAGGCCAACCAAGTGGGTACTATCGGATTGCCAGTACCAGGCACTGTGCTCAAAGTAGTCGATGATCAAGGTAATACATTACCACGTGGAGAAGCGGGCGAATTGTGTGCGAGTGGGCCACAGGTGATGCAGGGTTACTGGCAGCGTCCTGAAGCCACGGCTGAGGTCTTCGACGAAGATGGCTTCTTTACCACCGGTGATATTGCCGTCATTCAGGATGATGGTTATCTGCGTATTGTCGATCGCAAGAAAGATATGATTATCGTGTCGGGTTTCAATGTCTTTCCCAACGAGGTGGAAGATGTGTTGGCGACTCACCCTGCGGTTGTTGAGTGTGCGGTTATTGGTGTGACTGATGACAAAAGCGGCGAAGCTCCGAAGGCCTTTGTGGTGCTAAACGATGACAGTGTTGATGCCAAGGCATTAAAGCATTACTGTAAAGAAGGCTTGGCGGCTTATAAAGTGCCGAAGTATTTTGAGTTCCGTGAAGAGCTTCCCAAGTCTAATGTCGGTAAAGTCCTGCGTAAGGACCTGCGCGACTAATACCTCGCCTTGGTGTTATTGACTGGATGTCTATTGCTGGAAATCCAGTTATAATTAATAAATTAAGCCTCAAAGTGTTGGGGCTTTTTTATGTCGGCAACATTGTCGCTGTTGGCGTGTCCTTATTGATGACCGAGGTAAAAAAGTGTCTGAGCAGTTGCGTGAGCTAACGAACAAATTGGGTGAATTGATGTTGTTGGACCGCCTCTCCGTGTCCAAAAAAATAGCCAAAGTGAAATCGTTAGCTAAGCAAAATAAGCCATTCGATCGTGTATTAGGCCAGTGTCAGCAGCAAGTTGAACAGTCTTTGGCAATGGTGGAAAAACGCCGTCAACGAATACCGCTAATCAGTTACCCCGAACAACTCCCTGTCAGTCAGCTTCACGATAAAATTCAACAGGCTATTTGTACTAGTCAGGTGGTTATAGTTGCCGGTGAGACCGGCTCGGGTAAGACAACCCAGTTGCCGAAAATTTGTCTGGCAGCGGGGAGGGGACTATACGGGAAAATTGCTCACACCCAGCCGCGACGAATTGCGGCCAGAACAGTTGCCGGGCGTATTGCTGAAGAGCTGTCTGTTCCCCTTGGTGATCAGGTGGGCTATCAGGTACGTTTCTCCGATCATAGTCAGCCAGAAACGCTGATTAAGTTAATGACTGACGGTATTTTGCTGGCAGAGAGTCAGCACGATCCGATGCTACGCCAATACGATACGATTATTATCGATGAGGCTCATGAGCGCAGTCTCAATATCGATTTTCTACTCGGTTATATTAAACAGCTATTGCCTAAACGCCCCGACTTGAAAGTGGTTATTACATCGGCAACCATCGACGTCGATAGCTTCTCGCAACATTTTAACAATGCGCCAATTATTGAGGTGTGCGGCCGTACGTATCCCGTCAATGTGGAGTATTATCCGCCGGCAGATATGGCCGATGGCGATGCTAAAGACGGCGACACTGCCGCGCAAGTAGTTGAGGCGGTTTATCGTATTGAAGAACTAGAGCGCGATGGACGCGGGCACAACCGCGGTGATGTTCTGGTCTTCTTGCCCGGTGAGAGAGAGATACGCGAAGCCGCGCTGAAGTTACGCCGGGCCGATATTGCCCACGCGGAAGTATTGCCGTTATATGCCCGTTTAACCGTGGCTGAACAGGATAAGGTTTTTAACCCCGGTAAAGTCGTCGGGCGCAGAATTGTACTGGCAACCAATGTCGCGGAGACTTCTTTGACAGTGCCAGGCATACGCTATGTCATTGATAGTGGAGTGGCGCGCATTTCTCGCTACAGCTACCGCACCAAGGTTCAGCGCCTGCCGATAGAGGCAATATCACAGGCCAGCGCCAATCAGCGTAAGGGGCGATGCGGCCGTATTGCTGAAGGCACCTGCATACGGCTATACGACGAGGTGGATTTCGATGGTCGCAGCGAGTTCACCGACCCAGAAATTTTGCGGACGAATTTGGCCGCGGTTATTCTACAAATGCAGGGGCTTGGTCTGGGTGATGTCGTCAACTTTCCCTTTATTAACGCCCCGGACAGTCGCCTAATTCGTGACGGTGAAAAGTTGCTGGAAGAATTGGGTGCGCTGAAGAAAAGTGGCGCGTTATCACCCTTGGGTCGGCAATTGTTGGCCCTCCCTGTAGATCCTAAAATTGGCCGCATAGTGCTGGCGGCGGCAAGTGAGGGCAGCCTCAAAGAGGTGCTCATTATTGCCAGTGCTCTCAGTGTGCAAGACCCCCGCGAGCGACCAGCTGAAAAACGACAAGCCGCCGATGAAAAGCATCGCAGATTTCAACAGCCCGACTCTGATTTTACCACCCTGGTCAGTCTGTGGAATTACTACGAGCAGCAACGTGAAGAGCTGAGTCAGAATCAGTTGCGTAAAATGTGTAAACGGGAATATCTTTCTTACATGAAAATGCGCGAGTGGCGGGATATACACCATCAGCTCAAGATTGCGATTAAACAGCTTAAACTCACCGAAAACAAAGCGCCGGCCAGCTCGGATCAAATACATCGTGCGTTGATTGCGGGGCTGCTAGGTCAGTTGGGCTTCCGTGATGAGGGCAAAGAATACTTCGGTGCCCGCAATCGTAAATTTCATCTGTTCCCAGGTTCTGCCGCCTATAAGAAGCCGCCTAAATGGCTGGTAGCCGCTGAATTGGTAGAGACCAGCAAGCTTTTTGCCCGCACAGTCGGGGTTATTCAGCCGGAGTGGGTGCTTAAATATGCTGAGCATTTGGTGAATCGACAGCACAGTGAGCCCCATTGGGCGGTGAAGACTGGTGAGGTCATGGCCTATGAGAAAATCAGCCTTTATGGCTTGGTTGTCAGCGATAAAAAACGTGTCCGTTACTCGGATATCGACCCGGTTGTTTGTCGGGAAATTTTTATTCGCTCGGCGCTGGTTGAGGGCGCCTATCAGAAAAAAGCAGAGTTCAGACGGCATAACCTGAGGCTACTTAAAGAGATTGATACACTCGAGGCCAAGACCCGACGCCGTGACATCTTGGTTGATGAACAGGTCATTTACGATTTCTATGATCAGCGGATTCCTGCCGATATTTGCTCTGTTATCAGCTTTGAGTCGTGGCGTAAAACAATTGAGAGGGATGATCCAAAGCAGTTGTTTTTAACCCCTGACTACTTAATGCGTCACGGTGCCAGTGAGGCAGGTGAGGCGCAGTATCCAAACCGTCTGCAATGGCAGGATATATCGGTGCCGTTAAGCTATCAGTTCGAACCAGGCAGTCGTTATGATGGCGTGACAGCTCATGTTCCGGTAACACTGTTGGCAAGGTTGCCAGAATATTACTTCGAATGGCTGGTGCCGGGTATGCTGTTCGATAAATGCGTGGCTTTGGTGAAAGGTCTACCTAAGACGCATCGAAAAAACTTTGTCCCTGTCCCCGATTACGTAGGCCGAGCGTTAGCCCTGTTGCAGCGTGACGATATCTCATTGGTTGCGGCGTTAAATACGGCCTTAAGCAAGATAACTGGCAACCAAATCCCCCTTGACCAATGGCAGTCCGACAGTCTCGATGATTACTATCGAATGAACTTTAAACTGCTGGACGATAATGGCGCTGAGATTGCCGTCGGGCGAGATCTGACGGCGCTGAAACAGCAGTACCAGCAGGTTGCTCAGCAGAGCTTGGCAGAGCAGGCGGATAATCCGTTCGAGCAGGCCGATTTAACCGGTTGGGATTTTGGTGACTTGCCGGCGCAGTTTCAGTTCAAGCAAGCTGGCATGAAGATTACGGCTTATCCCGCTGTAGTCGACAGAGGAGAAAGTGTCAGTGTTAAACTGTTGGACAGTGCCGAAGAAGCTTACCTCAGCAGTCGAGAGGGTGTGGTTAAGTTGTTAATGTTGGCTTTGCCGCAGCAGATAAAATATTTGCGTAAGGAGCTGTTAAAAAGCAATAAGGCCAATTTAACACTGGTCGGTGTGGCACAAAAAGGGCCTTTTCTTGAGGCGTTGATCAAAGCCGTTTTTCGTCAAACTTTTCTCAGTAAAATAAACGATTTTGAGCAATTGCCTCACAGTCAAACTGAGTTTGACGCCTTACTTGAGCAATACCGGGCAGATTTAGTCGATAATGGCTATCGTTACGAGCGTCTAATTGAACAGGTGCTTTCACTCAATCAGCAGGTCAGCAGTAAACTTAAGTCATTGAATTCGCTGGCTTGGGCTTATTGTGCCACCGATGTGAAGCGGCAGCTATCAACGCTGTTTTACCCTCAGTTTATCGATACTGTCGATTATCAGCGCCTGCACCATTACCCGCGGTATCTAAAGGGAATATTGGAACGTTTAGAGCGACTAGGCGGCGGAGAGCAGCGTGATCGTGCCGGGGTATTGAAGGTGGAGGAGTTTCTACTACCATTGGATAAAAAACTCGAGGGGGATTTTTCACTGTTGGATGAGGGGCATGACTTGAATGCGTTTCGCTGGTTGCTTGAGGAATATCGTGTCTCACTGTTTGCTCAGCAGCTGGGTACTTCGGTGCCGGTGTCAGACAAGCGGCTGAAGAAAGCGTGGCAGTTGGCGACGACAAAAGCAGTGAAAACATAAATTATTTTCAATCTTTATGGCTGTTTAAAGAAACTATCATATTATTTGTTTGTCATATAGATTAGAGCTAACCTTGGTGTCAGGGTTGGAACAGTTAAAAAACAAAACAAAATTAGACGGATACTAGGAGTACAACATGATTAAATTGACTCAATTTCTATTGGCAATCGTTGCTACAGCTATGTTTTCTACAGCGGCGATGGCAGAAACGACGACCAACCCCTTTATGATTGACCAGGTGGCCACCGGTCTCGATCATGCTGACTATGGTAAAGAAGACGGTAAGTGTGGCGAAGGTAAATGTGGCGGCGACATGAAAAAAGGCGACGCTAAGTGCGGCGGCGACATGAAGGAAGGTAAGTGTGGCGGTGATAAGAAGGAAGGCGCCGGCAAGTGTGGCGGCGATATGAAAGAAGGTAAATGTGGCGGCGATATGAAGAAAGGCGGCGACAAGAAAGACGGTAAATGTGGTGAAGGCAAGTGCGGCGGTAGCTAGTGAGTTGCGCTAAAGCTGAATAAACAAAGGCCTGCTGTTCAGCAGGCTTTTTTTATGGGCGCCAGAAAAATTTATTAGACCCTATTTTTAAGGGATAGAATAGCGCGTCAACGCCAGCTATAATTATTGTTCATACAATAAAAAATCAACGACGCTAGCCGCTTAACAGATCGCGTTGATATTGAAGTTAAAGAGTCAGGGAATGATTGCTATACCAAAAAAACTATTACTGCTTTGGCTGCTCTTGTCGACGCTAACAACAGTGCACGCTAATAGCGCGATTGATGCCAACCCAGCAGACCCTTGGGAGGGGATGAATCGAGCCATTTTTACCTTTAATGATATCGGTGACCGCTATTTTCTGCGCCCGATTGCCAGTGGTTATCATTTTTTGCTGCCAGACCCAGTCGAACGCGGAGTCAGCAACATGTTTAGTAATACCTATGAGGTGGTGACCATCGTCAATGATTTGCTGCAGCTGAAGTTTGTCGAACTCGGTCATGACAGCAGCCGCTTAGTGATTAATACCACGATTGGTATTGTCGGGGTGTTTGATGTTGCCAGTCGCTTAGGTTTTCAGCGGCGCCAGGAAGATTTTGGTCAGACCATGGCGTATTATGGCATGCCTTCGGGACCTTATTTGGTGTTGCCTTTTTGGGGCAGTACCACGGTCAGAGATGGCATTGGTTTGATACCTGATGCCTATGCGGCGCCGATTATAGGCTCCATCAACCATGTGCCCACCCGTAATGTCGTCTATGCAACTAATATTGTCAGTCGTCGCGCTGGCGTGTTGGATGTTGAGAAATTAATCAGCGGCGACCGTTATAGCTTTATTCGCGACGCCTATTTGCAACGTCGAGAATGGTTGATCAATGATGGCCAGGTGGTTGATAATTTCGGCGAGGAAGATTTTGATGATTTCGATGACGACTTCGACATATTAGAGGAGGACAGCTAGGCTTATTGTGTCGTCGATGAAGCTGGTTGCTCTTTATTTAATTCGGCGTAATATTAAGCAATTACAGTAGGTGAGTGTTATTTTAAACACCCTATGTGGCGGCTTATTAGGCCTTTTAAAGAGACGATTATGTCGGACGACAGCTGTACGACGATTTTGACCATCGATGACGATGATGGTGTGCGACAAAGCCTGGCGGCCTACCTTGCCGATAGTGGCTTTGACGTCATTGAGGCAGAAGATGGTGAACAGGGGCTTGCTCTGTTTCAACAGCATAATCCTGATATTGTTCTCAGTGATCTTCGCATGCCAGGTATCGACGGTTTAACGGTACTGAAAACAATCATGGAAGCGGTACCCAGTCAGCCAGTGATTATAATCTCCGGTGCTGGCGGTATGAATGATGCCGTCGAGGCTCTGCGACTTGGCGCCTGTGATTACTTTATCAAGCCGATTGTTGACCTTGAAATACTCGAACACTCCATCGTTAGAAACTTAGAGCAGAGTCGTCTTCGCCAGCAGAACATCGAGTACCGTCATCAGTTAGAACAAAAGAATAACCAGTTACAGATTAACCTGCAGTTGCTGGAGCAAGATTTACAGGCCGGCAGAATGATTCAGCAGAAGCTGTTGCCCAAATCACCCTGCCAATACGGCGACTATAATCTCAGCCATCAGATTATCCCGTCACTTTATCTCAGCGGTGATTTTGTCGATTACCTGCTGATTGATGATCGCTGGATCACCTTTTTGATTGCTGATATTTCTGGCCATGGTGCTTCTTCGGCCTTTATAACTGCGTTATTAAAGAACTTTTTTGCCCGGCAATTCAGCCATTTTCAACGCGGTGTTCCCAGTGGCATCTTAGAACCTACGATATTCTTGGATAAGGTAAACCGTTCTTTGCTGCAGTCTGGATTTGATAAACATATGACGATGTTTTTCGGCGTTATCGACATGGAAAACAACAGTTTACGTTATTCTATTGCCGGTCACCTGCCGCTGCCTGTGATTGTATCAGAGGCCAACAAGCCACGGTTTATCGAGGGTAAGGGAATGCCGGTGGGGCTGTTTGAGCAGGCTGATTTCGTCGAGCAAACCATTTCTCTGCCGCCATCGTTCACGCTGAGCTTGTTCTCCGACGGAATTTTAGAGATACTGCCGCCGAAAAATTTAACCGATAAAGAACAATACTTGTTGCAGTTGTTTACTAATAGACCAGAATCAATGCAGCAATTGAGTCGAGCTTTTAAGCTGGATGAGGTTAAAGATGCGCCGGATGATATTGCAGTATTAATGATTTCCAAGAGGTAGCTTATGGCAGCGGGAAAGATTTTGGTGGCCAAACACCAGGGTGCGTACATGATCAAATTGACCGGGGACGTGCGTGTCACCTGGTGTGCTGCCTTTGATGAATACCTTCAGGCAATGCTTGCCGACTCTGCCTTTGAGAGCATTTTGGTCGATTTGTCGGCTGCCGAGGGCATCGATAGCACGACCTTGGGTATGCTGGCCAAGTTATCAATCAAAGCGCAGCAAGAATTCGACTACCTACCCACTATTTACTCTCCCGATGCCAGTATTACCCGTCTATTGGAGAGTATGAGCTTTGATAAGGTATTTAAAATCCTCTCGCAGATTGACGAGGTAACGATGGCCGAAACAGGGCTGACGTTATGCGATTGCAGCGAAGCTGATATGCGAGAAAAAGTCATCGAGGCGCACCGTGTATTAATGGGGCTCAGCGACGAAAACCGGGTTAAATTTGAGCAATTGGTTTCGACGCTGGAAGCGAGTATTCACAGCGAGCACTAAACTCAGGTGACTATTGGCGGTAGGACTGCTCGGCTTCTAATTTAGTTTGAATAAACGCAGAGTGCGGTACGTAAATCAATTCTGAAACCTTGCGAATCAACGAATCCTCATATTTATCCAGCTCACCGTCGGCGTAGGCAACCAGCCACATCTTATAAATGAACTGACGCCGTTGTTCGGCACTATAATGCTCGGTGATCAACTTGGTAAAGCTATAGAGATCGGCACTGTCACTGCGACGTTGCTTAGCGATGACAGTGATGTCCTCAATGGCCTCATGGCTCAAGCCGAACAACGCCTCCATCGCCTGTTGGCTGACAGCAATCTCGGCTTCAGTCACCGTATTATCTGCCATCGAGAGCTCTAGCAGCAGTGCACAGGCTGCTAGCTCGAGGCTGTCTTGCTGTTGTTCTTGCTCAACAGGGCTGAAGAGGTCGGCGAGTCGTTTAAACATCGAGGGTTAACAGCCATGCTTCCAGTTTATCTTGGTCGGCAGCAAAGTTACGAATACCTTCGGAGAGTTTTTCGGTGGCCATTGGATCCTGGTTCATTGCCCAGCGGAAGCTGGCTTGATCGAAATTGACTCGGGCCTCGCTGTTGACCTTGTTGGCATCGAGTTGTTGCTGCAGAGTGCCGTTGTCGGCCTCAAGAGCTTGTAGAAGTGCTGGGCTGATGGTGAGCTTGTCGCAGCCAGCCAGCTGTTCGATCTCGCCGATATTGCGGAAACTAGCACCCATGACCACCGTATTGTAGCCCTGGCTCTTGTAGTAATGATAGATGCGGCTGACAGAAACGACGCCAGGGTCTTGCTCGGCGGTGTATTCTTTTTGTTCGCTATTAGCCTTGAACCAGTCGAGAATGCGACCGACAAACGGAGAGATTAAAAACACCCCGGCTTCAGCACAGGCAACAGCCTGAGCGAAGTTAAATAGCAGAGTCAGGTTACAATTTATGCCTTCTTTCTCTAATTCTTCCGCGGCTTTAATGCCTTCCCAAGTCGATGCAATCTTAATCAGTACGCGGCTTTTATCGATGCCTCGCTGCTGATACATGTCGATGAGCTGATGTGCTTTGGCGACCGTCTCTGCAGTGTTGAACGACAGCCTGGCATCAACCTCTGTCGAGATGCGGCCGGGAATAGTCTTCAGGATTTCGGCGCCTATCGCCACGGCAAGATAATCGACACAGAGGCTGATGTTATTGTTTGATGACTGCTGTTTCGACCAGGTTAATGCCTCGTCGACGAGCTTGCGATAATGGGGCAGTGCCGCCGCTTTTAGCAGTAGCGATGGGTTGGTGGTGGCATCGAGGGGGGTGAATTTCTCGATTGCTTCTACATCACCGGTGTCGGCAACCACACTGGTCATGGATTTCAGTTGTACTAATTTATTTGTCATTTGAACCACGTGAAATATTGAGGGTTAAATACTGTGGCTATCATGCTACCTGATGGTGTTCATTGCCGCTATAGCGTGAGATGAATAAATGATGATGATTTCGGCACTGTATTTGCCTGAGAATTAGTTGATAATAGCGCACGTCAATTCTTCAAAATCGTAGTAATAATGAAAACAAGTAGTGTATTGGTCGTGCTGGTAATGTTAACGCTGGTGAGCGGCTGTGATAGTTTCAGGCAAGGCCATTCGAATGCAGTGAATAAGCTCTATGTCGATTTATCGATGCTCGATAACCATGGTTTATATGGGCCAGCTGATGGTTTGCGCAGTCTCAGTTATGAGTTCTGTATCCCCCGTGACAGGGAAAATTTGCAGCAGGTGCAGATGATTGATGTCAAAGCTCAGGTATACGGCCGTTCACCTGGGCGTATAGGTTGCAGTCAAGATCAGTGGCTTATGGTCAGCGACACCCAGCGCCCGGACTACCGTCAGGTGCTGGAAGCGCTCAATGAACAAGACTATATCGATAAAATAGTGCCAGTGTGGTTTGAGTAGGGATCACGTCAGGGGTTATTCGACAGCGCTCAGCGCCTGTTCTAATACGTCAATGCCGGCGTTTGGCTTGTGTGCATTCTCGCTGATATAACGGCGGAATATCTTGGCGCCACGCATCCCTTGAAAAATGCCCAGCAGGTGGCGGGTAATGTGGTTGAGTCGCACATTGTCGGTGGCTAATTGCTGTTCAATGTAAGGGTAGAGCTGTCGAATGGCGGTAATCGGGTCGATAATATCACCCTGGCCGCCATAAATTTCGCTGTCGACAAAACGTAGCATCGATGGATTGTGGTAAGCCTCGCGTCCGACCATTACGCCATCGACATGCTGTAGGTGTTGCCTGCTTTCTTGCAAGCTATTAATGCCGCCGTTAATAATGATCTCTAGGTCGGGCATGTCGCGTTTAAGCTGGTAGACCATGTCATAATTCAGTGGTGGAATTTCCCTGTTTTGCTTCGGGCTTAAGCCCTGTAGCCAGGCCTTTCTTGCATGCACAATGAAAGTCTTGCAGCCGGTGTCTGCAATGGGTTGTATAAAGTCTACCAGTTCCTGGTAGGACTCCATATCGTCTATGCCGATACGGTGTTTGACGGTAATATCGATGTCAGCAGCATCTTGCATGGCTTTAATGCCGTCGGCAACCAGCGCCGGCTTGGCCATTAAGCAGGCGCCAAACATACCGTTTTGCACGCGGTCTGAGGGGCAACCACAATTTAGGTTGACCTCATCGTAGCCCCAGTCGGCAGCTAATTTAGTGCAGTGCGCTAAATCGTCACGATTGCTGCCGCCCAGTTGCAGCGCCACCGGGTGTTCAATGGCGTTAAAACCAAGAAAGCGCTCGGCCCCGCCCTTGCCATGAATAATGGCGCCGGTGGTAATCATCTCGGTGTATAGCACCGCCTGTTGCGTTAGTTGACGATGGAACACACGGCAGTGTTTGTCGGTCCAGTCGAGCATTGGAGCGACACAGAAACGTCGGTCAATATCGCGTCGAGCAGGGATTGAAATAAGATCTTCGAGCATAAATTTATCGCTGGCCTGTGCGCATGGGCTGAGTGTCACTTGACGAATCTACCGGCTGGGCGCTGAGCCGGGACGGTGTTCGGCGGCGATTGTACCACAGCTTATTACAGTGACTCTATCAGCC
Source organism: Sinobacterium norvegicum (assembly GCF_923077115.1). Taxonomy (NCBI): domain Bacteria; kingdom Pseudomonadati; phylum Pseudomonadota; class Gammaproteobacteria; order Cellvibrionales; family Spongiibacteraceae; genus Sinobacterium; species Sinobacterium norvegicum. Next base: position 687,442 of record NZ_CAKLPX010000001.1, on the reverse strand, counting down.
GACAAAGGGTGTCAATTTTATGATTGCTTAACTGTCGATAATCGAAGTAGGGCGTGACGATTAAATCGCGCTGGCGGTGGAGGGCGAAATCGTTATCAAGCCAGTCTAGTTGGCTGGACTCTACCATCGACAGGCCATGGTGTTTGCCGGCAATAATGTCCAGCCCTAGGCTGGGGTTTAAATGAGGTGAGAAAATCATGCGCTGATGGCTGTTCGCCTGCAACAATTCATTATCACGCAGTTGTTGCCAGCTAGTATGATTGCTGCTGTTTAGCTGGAAGAGGAGTTTGGCGAAGACGTTAAAGACTTTACGCCAGTGATTGCCTGTCTCGTTGGCAATATGGGCTATTTCGCCGGGTAATAGGGGGGAAATCGATGTTAGCTGTTGGTAGGGTGACAGTGGTGGTGTATTACCGATGTATACAGTGAAGCTCGCCTTGCTATTGCCTATGCCTGATATCACGATGGTCTCGGTGTTGCTCTAATCAAGAAAGCATAATAGAGGACTGGGATGTTGTTGGCTATGGCCGCTGTCCGCCGGGGTATTAAACGGTGATATAAACGTCCCTGTTACTATGGCCTGTCAATCATCCTAAGGCCGCGAGGCTGTTATATCAGCCTCGCGAGTAGGGGGTTAGGCGTCGATTGTGGCTTGGTCGGTTGACGCCGTTTGCTGCAGATAATCGACTTGAGGCAGGCTATCTATCTTATTAAGAATGAAGTCGGCGCATTTTTCAGCGATGACGACGCAGGCGGCGTTGGTATTTCCGGCCAAAATATTTGGCATGACGGAGGCGTCGGCAACACGCAACCCTTTAACGCCGTAGACGCGCAGTTCCGGATCAACAACAGCCATATTATCGACGCCCATTTTGCAGGTACCGACCGGGTGATATACCGAGTTGGCTTCACGGCGAGCATAGTCGAGCAACTGCTCGTCAGTTTGACAGTCAGGCCCGGGGAGCAGTTCTTCTTCGCGGTGCTTGTCGAGCACCGGAGAGCCAAAAATATCACGGGTTTTACGAATGGCCGCGACGGTATTGACCCGGTCCTCCTCTGTCGACAGATAGTTAAACTTTATGCTTGGGTAGCTGTCTGATTTAGGGCTTTTTATATGGACACTACCGACACTGCTTGGTTGGGTAATACAAACAGTGGCAGTGGTGCCTGGGACAGTGATCATATTGCCTTTGCTGTCGGTTTCGCTGGCGGCCGGGGCAAAGTGAATCTGGGCATTGGGGCGGGGCTGATTTTCATCTGTTTTAAAGAATGCGCCGACTTCGGAAGCGGGGTGAGCAAACAGTCCGGTACCTTTGGTGAAGTAATTAAATAGGTTTTTGACGAAAGCAAGAGGACGGGTTTCTTCATAGAAGGTCACCACGTCTTTGAGCTTTTGTTGAATATTGACAGTGAGGTGATCCTGCATGTTCTCACCAACACCGGGCAGCTCTTGAATGACGTTAATGCCCTGTTTGCTTAGCACTTTTTCAGCACCGATACCGGATAGCTCAAGTAGTTGTGGTGAGTTGATAGTACCGCCGCAGAGGATGACCTCTTTATTCGCGCTGGCTGCATGATGCTGGCCCTTGATGGTATAGCTGACACCTGAGGCGCGATTGCCATCGAAATTGATCTTATCGCTGAGGGCGTTAGTTATCACCGTTAAGTTACTGCGCTTACTGGCCTGTTTTAAGTAGGTTGCTGCAGTACTTTGGCGTTTGCCGTTTTTAATGTTGACCTGATAGCGTCCCATGCCCTCTTGTTGGGCGCCGTTAAAGTCCTCGGTAAAGGGGATGCCTATCGCCACGCCAGCCTTGATGAAGAGTTCGCCAAGGGCATATTTGTTGACTGGATTGTCGACCCACAGTGGCCCACCGACACCATGAAATTCGTTGGCACCGTTAACATTATGTTCGCTGCGCTTAAAGTAGGGCAGTACATCGTTATAACTCCAGCCTGGGCAGCCAGCGGCATGCCAACCATTGTAATCCTCTTTGTGTCCGCGGATATATACCATGCCGTTAATAGAGCTTGAGCCACCGAGAACCTTGCCCCTTGGCTGTTCAAGCTGACGACCATGCATTTCCGGCTCAGGCTCACTGAGGTAGCACCAATTGTGCTTGGGGTCTTTCATTAAAAAGGCAAAACCTAGTGGCATGCCAATCAGCGGGCTTTTGCCCTTGCCGCCGGCTTCAAGTAGTAAGACTGAGTTATTGCTATCTTCGGACAACTTGTTGGCCAGGGCGCAGCCGGCAGAGCCTGCGCCAACAATAATGTAATCATAAGCTTGAGCCATAGGGGTACCTATCATATTAACGAGCATTAGTTTTATCTCGGACTATTTTGCTGGCAGAAGGCGTCACAGGCAAGAAAAAATAGTACGTATTGCCTAAATGTAACGCCAATCAGCTAAGAATAGTGACGGTTATCGCCTACGGTAGGTTTTTCTTCAGAACGGCCAATGCATTTTTAGCTTCAGCATCATCGAAAGCACCCTGTTTGAGGTAGGCTATCTCACCCTTGTTGGTCAGGATGATAATCGCTGCGCTGCCTTCGTCAAGCTGCCACTTCTTCAGTGTCTCACCGCTTTCTTCCAGCACAAAAGTCACTTCAGGGTGTTCTTGTTTATTTGATTTAACTTCGGAGATAACAAAGCCAGTGGTGCCCCATAAGCTGTCATCTAAGTTGACAATAGTCGTACTGTGTATCTTGTCCAGCGAGATATTCTCCGCTTCTAATGCATCGGTAAAGGGGCGAATCATCTTGTCGGAGGACATGCGACCGGCTAGATACATAATAATATTGGTTTTAGAGCTGTCGAGTTCATCGATACTCCAGCTATCAAAGGCGATAGTTTTTTCTTCGAGTAATAATTCACCCCGATCATTGATAGAAACAGCGGGGAGGGTTTCGCCAACATCGAGGGCAGAAAGTGCAGAGCTTGCGGTCAGTAGGCTGAGGCTAAGTAGTATTTTTTTTATCATCACTCGATCCATTTTTTGGGCACGGTATACTGCATGTTTACAGTGCTTTTATTTTTCGTGGATACTACTTTAATGGCATTCAGTGGCTAGATAAAGAGTTTTTCGATTCTTATCCTCCCCGGTTTTTATGCTGCTCGGTGCTGTATCGTAAGAATGGCAACAGTCACAGCATGTTACCAACTGGTGTTGGTGTTGGTGTTTGGTCAATCAGCCGAAACGGATCGAGCGACTGCAATCGGCTTCGAAGCCGGTGCTGGTAAATTGGGAGGTGGTGATTGTATCGTCTGTATCGGCGATAGCCGCAGCGTATAGCAGTGGCAGATAATGTTCGTCCGTAGGTACAGCAAGGGCTGCGCCATCGATTGCCTGGTAATCGGCCAATATATCCAAGCGCTGGCTGCAAATAGCTTCAAATATTGTTTGATCAAAGTCATGGGCCCAACGGGTGTTGGTCACCTTGCCCTGTGCCCAAGCCATCCAATAGCCAATATTGTGGACGATATTGCCCGACCCTATCAGCAGAGTGTTGTTATCCCGCAGCCATCGGAGCTGTTGGGCAAGGGCGATGTGCTGTTGCGGATAGTAGTCCGTTGCTAGGCTGAGTTGAAGTGTGGGGATATCGGCAGCGGGGTAGAGCTTATTCAATAGAGTCCAACTACCATGATCCAAGCCTCTATTGCTATCGGCACTGATCTCGGGGTGTCGCTGAATCATTTGCTGTGCCAAGTCGGGTGCGCCTGGGCAGCGGTAACGAATTGCTCGCAGAGCTTGCGAGCCGCCACGGTAATCGTGAATTGTGGCGGGTTTATGCGTCGAGGTGACCATGGGTGACGGGGTTTGCCAGTGGGCGGAGATCACTACTATGGCGTCGGGTTGAGGCATGTTGCCGGCCAATATGCTCCAGTCATCGGTGAATCGATTGCTCTCAACGGCATTCATTGGGCTGCCGTGAGCGAGGAATAAACAGGGCATAATACGGCGTGATTTTGTCATAGTGTTATCCGCTTGGATAATTCGTCGTCGAGTTGAATCGCTAATTTATCACTCACTTGTCACGATTAAGTAACCGATATCGGTGATGTGTTTGAAGATTGTCTAGAAGACTATTGCGCTGTCCGCGCGTTGTTAGTTAATCTCACTGAATTAATATTAGCTTGGGCATGTTATGCGCCTGAATATCGCTATTGACGAAGGATATATTATGCCATCACCTAATGATAAGAATTGGTTTTCCCACGTTGCAGAACCATTGATTGTCGATAATGTTGACGATTGTGTATGGGATAGAAGTGCCGATGTTGTCATTGTTGGCTTCGGCGGTGCGGGCGCATCGGCGGCCATTGAGGCGGTTGAGCAGGGCGCTGATGTCATTGCCATCGACCGCTTTAAAGGCGGTGGAGCGACACAGATCAGTGGCGGTATTTTTTACTGCGGTGGTGGCAGTGAGTTCCAGCAGCAGGCTAATTTTGAAGATAGCGCCGAAGAGATGTTTAAGTATTTGCAGATGGAGGTGCAGGGGGTGGTCAGCGATAAAACGCTGCAGCGTTTTTGTGAGACCTCACTGGACAACCTGAGCTGGCTACAGGGCAATGGGGTCAAGTTTGAGGGGTCGATGAGCCCGGTAAAAACGTCTTACCCCACCGATAAATACTATCTGTACTATTCTGGCAACGAGGTGGTGGCGGAGTATAAAGAGAAGGCGAAACCGGCACCCCGAGGCCATCGCGCGCTTGGTAAAGGGCTAAGTGGAGCCGCGTTTTATGATCCGCTGAATCAGTCGGCGCTAAATAAGGGGGTTAAGCCACAATTCCACAGCGAGGTGCAGCGTTTAATCACCGATGATAGTGGTGGGGTTGTTGGTGTTGAGCTGTTGCAACTGCCTGAGTCACAGCAAAAAAAGCATTTCTTTTGGTATCAACTATCGAATAATGCGCGGATGTGGATGCCACCTCTTGCGGTATTGGCTCGCAAAAAATTTCTTGCGATTGAGCAACAATGCCACAGAAATACACTGAGGATCCGTGCTAAAAAAGGGGTTGTTATTTCGTCGGGTGGTTTTATTAATAACCGTGAAATGGTCAAGGAGTATGCGCCGAAATACCGAAAGGCAATGGCCCTGGGCACCGCTGGCTGTAATGGTTCTGGTATACGTCTGGGGCAGTCTGTCGGTGGCGCTGTCGATCAAATGGATTCTGTCTCAGCGTGGCGTTTTATCAATCCTCCGCAGGCGTGGCCGCAAGGAATTGTGGTCAATGGCCAGGGGCAGCGATATGTTAATGAGCAGGTTTACGGTGCTAAGCTAGGTTACCATATGTGTGAAGAGCAAGAGGGCAAGGCTATCTTGATCATTAATGAGGCGCTGCGCAAAAAGACGTTGAAACAAATATTACCGCCAGGGAAGATTTGGGCCTTTCAAATGCTGCCGGCTCTACTCAACATATTCTTTAATGCAAAAAAAGCTGACACCGTCGCGGGATTGGCTGCTAAGTGTCGTTTGCCGGTCGAGCAGCTAACAGCGACGATTGACCGCTATAACCAAGCAGCATTGGGCAATAATGTTGATGATTTCAGAAAATCTGATGATTTCATGGCAGATATGAGTGAGGGGCCTTATTATGCGATGGATATTTCTGTCGATAGTCAAGTTTTCCCCTGTCCAGCGATTACCTTTGGTGGTTTGAAAGTGAATGAAGATAGCGGTGCAGTTATAGGCGAAAGCGGTAATGAAGTGGTTGGCTTGTATGCTGCGGGCCGTTCAGCAGTTGGTGTGGCCTCTAACCTCTATGTCAGTGGTTTGTCCATCGCCGACTGCGTTTTTTCTGGTCGCCGAGCGGCCAATACTATTTGTAAAAAATAGTGTATTAGCATGGCGCACATATTTTTTTAAAAAACTAATGTATTTATTGTTGGCAAGCGATTACTATCGAATTAACAGTATTAAATTTGCAGAGAAATTATGTTTTTAAATCTCATACTTTGGTCACAGCTTGTGATGTCAGCGATGATTCGCTGGCACAAACCTGTGTGCGCGCGCCGAATTGAGCGTGGCCGACGTTTAATGTGATGTTCTCAATGCATTAAAACTAAAGCCGCAGCTTGAAACTGCGGCTTTTTTTTTGGTTTTTTAAAAGTAAAGAGTATAAAAAATGTCAGTTCCTATTGCGTATTTGGCTGTGGTCGTTGTTTGGAGTACAACCCCTTTGGCCATTAAATGGAGCAGCGATAGCAGTGTGACGCCATTTGCTGCAGTCTCTGCTCGAATGTTTATTGCTGCTGTTATTGCCTGTGTTGTAGTGGCCTTATTTCGTGCTAATGCCGGGCTGAAACGAGAAAATATAAAACATTATTGCGTTGCCAGTTTGGGGATATTTCCAACGATGCCACTGGTGTATTGGGGGGCGCAATTTATTCCATCTGGCTTGATATCGGTTATATATGCCCTGTCTCCATTCTTAATAACCCTGATTACGGTTGTCTTTTTTGGCGCCAAGCAGTGGAGTATTATGCGATATTTGGCGCTATCTATCGCCCTGGGAGGCTTGTTGCTGGTCAGTATCGACCAATGGTTGCAGTCGGGTGTAGAAGGGGGCTATCCATTTGTCGATATTGCCTGGGCAATATTGGCGGTATTTGGTGCCACTGTATTGTTTTCGTTGAGCAGTGTGCTGGTCAAATATCAGCCAAGAAATATAGACCCATTAGAGCAGACATTGGGTACGTTGACGTTTTCCATACCGGGTCTTGTGCTCAGCTGGTTGCTGCTGGACGGTAGTTTTCCGCAAGTGATCAGTACTGAGGCGATGATGTCGACACTCTATTTGGCTATCGTCGGATCGTTGATTGCATATTTCTCTTTCTTTTATGTGCTGTCTGCTTTGCCTGTATCGGTTTCTGGCCTGATCCCGCTGATTACACCGGGTATTGCCGTGTGGCTGGGGGCGGTTGTGGCAGGAGAGCCAGTAACACTGATGATGGTACTCGGCTCGGTATTAATATTGCTTGGTCTGTTGTTGCACGAGCTGCCGAAGTGGCGTGGTGATTGCTAAATTGACGGTGATTTTTCGCAGAACTTTTTTAAGCCATCGGCCTCTGCGGCGAGCCCAGAGGCCATTGCTTGACCAAATTTCTTGTGGGCAACATTGGCGAAAATGCCGTGAATAGGCAGTTCGACTTTATACAGCGTGCTGCCTTCTTCGGTAAGTTGTAGGTATCGGTGCCTAGAGCCTTTGGCAAAAAGAGTGAACCAGCCTTTGTCTTCCCAGGCAAAATAGCGATCAGTCTCGCAGGCTAGGATATTGTGGTTGTAATGTTCCAGTTTGTTGCGGCCAAGGTCGATGGCAACTTTGACACTGCCGCCAACTCTGGCATTGCCATCAGCTTCTCGAACCCATGGGTTCCATAGATGGTAATTTCTGAAATTTATCAGTGCTTGGTACACCTGAGTCGGGGTGGCGTTGATTATTCTCTCTTCGGACAGTGTTACAATAGCCATTCTTATTTTGGTAATAGTGATTATGGCTCTTAAATCTACGGTTTATAAAATTCAATTACAAGTTTCAAATTTGAATAACCACTACTATGCAGAGCATTTGTTGTCGGTGGCTTGTCACCCGTCAGAATCCTCGTTGAGGATGCTGGCAAGAGTATTGGCATTTGCCGTGCATGCCGATGAGCGTTTGCAGTTTGGTCGGGGGTTATCCGAGGTTGAGGATGCTGCTCTGTGGTTAAAAGATGATACTGGGCTGGTTAAACTGTGGGTTGAAATGGGCAACCCCAGTGTTGATCGTATTAAATGGTTAAGGGGTAAGGCCGATAGTTTTGCTGTGTACAGCTATCAGGAGTCGGCTCAGATCTGGTGGCAAAAGAATGCAGAGGCGTTGCAGCAGTTGAAACATTGCCAATTTTATTTGTTGCCGGAAGAGTTGTTAAAGCAGCAAGCTGAGGCTATTGGCCGTCAAACCAATCTGCATATTATGCTCAGCGAGCAGTCTGTGATGATCACCGGCGACCTTAATTTTGAATTTGAGTTACAGCGCTTGGATCAAGCGTAGTTTGCTACAGCTTAATCGCTGGATTACAGGCGGTGTTGTTGGGTTGTAAGGTGATGCTCTTGGAAAGGTTTTGATGCTGATTATCGATAATATTGATGGTCAGGGTGTAGCTGGCGGCAGTGTTGATGTCGGCCTCGGCTAAGGCCAGGTCATAAAAGCTTGTTTTGAGAGGGTTGCGGAGCACTTTACGAACCAACAATGTCGGCTTTCCCGCCGTAGTTTGGCTGGTGATGTTTAAACTCATGCGTTCGACAGAAGATGTCGTCAGATTGATTTGGCCGCAGATGCTGACAAAGGGACGGCTGGTATAGCTGCCCTGAAAGTAAGACTCTCCCTCGATAACCAACTGCTTTTTTTGGCGTATATAAGGCAGTTGGCTCAGCTCGGGCAGAGGATGTTCATCACTGAAGCTGAGCCACAATAGCTCGTTGTCATCAACAGACCAGCTGTCGCCAAGCCAAGTGTAGATGTTGTAAAACTGTAGCTCACCTTGAGGGGCGAGATAAAACCCTTCGGTGCTGCCATCAAGATTGTCTTTAAGCCATAGCCCGTGTAGTTCAGCCTGTTTGGCTGGCGCCGATGCGCAGCCGGCAACAAGCAATGCAATAATAGTCAGGCCTGCGCAGCGAAATAGTAGGTTTAGCGACATGGGTGCTCTCAATTAATGGGTGGCAATCAATATCGCAGGATTATAAGTCAAAGTGGCCCAAAATGGTTAAATTGTTGTTAATTGATGCGACTGATATTGCCTGTTTGTCCCCCATAATCGTTAACGGTGCATTGACAAATCTTGCTATAATCATCGGCTTAAATGGAGGTGTTGAATGAAAGAGACAAAGGTGCGCATTGTTTTAGAGGCAGAGAAGCTATTTTCTGTAGAGGGAATAGAAGCGGTATCAATGCGTCGGATTAGTGCGCAAGCTGGTCAAAAAAATAATTCAGCACTGCAATACCATTTCGGCGGCAAAGATAAGCTGTTAGAGGCTATTTTAGCTTATCGTATGACGCCACTGAATGATAAGCGATTAATATTGCTAGAGGTGTTGGCGGGAGAGGGCAGGACAGGTGATTTGCGAGGGCTGTTAGAAGCTTTTGTTTACCCCTTTGTCGATTTTATTCGAACAAACGAAGCCAGTTATTATGTCAATTTCCTCGCTAGATTTTACAGCTATAGTGGCTCGGGCGCAGGATTTTCTTCCATCGATCAGCCCTGGATGTCTGGTGTTTTGGCTATAACCGCTGAAATATCCAAACAGCTGAATTATTTGCCGCAACCCATTGTGACGTTACGATTGTCGCTGATGGGGGCTCAGTTAATTCATAGTATTGCGGCCTGTGAAACTCAAATAAGAAGTGGGCAAAGTGTTGACTTGACAGCGTTTACTGAGACATTGATTGACTTTCTTCAGGGTGGGTTGACACAGCCTTTGTCACCTAAAATACAGTCTTATTCGGTCTAACATTATATTGATGTTGTTGCGTTGCTTGGTATCGACAACGGCAGCAAAAACGTTCAGTATAAGGTAAGCGTGAAAAATAATAACAAAGTGAAGTGGTTTGGATACCGAAGGCCTTTAATAATGAAAAAAATAGCAGTTGTCATTGTTGCTCTATTCTGTCATCTCGCCAATGCACAAGGTTCCTCTTTAACTGAGGGTATGGTGCTCAATGGTGTATCTGAGTTTAGTGAATTAAACCGAAGTTATTTCGTTGGTGCCCTCTATCTAGAGGAGGCAGCCAATACATCTGAGGCGGTACAGGCCCTATCAAATACTCGTCGCGTCATGGCGTTACGTGTTACTGCAAAGCGTTGGAGCCCGAGAAAGTTCTCAATGCAGTGGACTCAGTTAATTGTTGCCAATAACGATGAAGATTTATTGGCCCGTTATAGTGAAGAATTTATAGCCTTCAATAATATCGCGCGCTATACACTTAGGCAGGGCGATCAATTGATTTTTGATCAGCAGCCAAATGGTCATATTGTAATTTATATCAACGGTGTAGAAGCCGCATCCTATAACCGTATCGGTAGTTTTGATATGTTACTTAATACGTGGATAGGAAAGCGTCCGCCGTCTACCGATTTTAAACAGCAAATTCTTGGTCAGGATGATTATGCCGAAGCGTTGGCATTATATGAGCAAACTCCAGTACAGTCTGAGCGCCAAGATATTGTGTTGCAGTGGGCAGATGAGGGCGAAAAAGCAGCTGTTGCCTCGGGGTCAGCTGTGGCGTTGGCTGGCTTGGAGTCTTCGGGTTCTGTGGCGTCAGCCCCTGTAGCAGTGGCAGCCCCTGATGCCCAGAAGGTCAAGGCTGAGGAGGTTGTTGAGCCTACTGAGGTAGCCGAGAAGCCGCCGGCACCGGTGATTGCTGTTGCCGCGCCAGTGATTGATGAGTTTGATTTAGATGATGACTTCGATATAGACCCGGAGATTATCAAGCAGCAGCATGAGATGATGTTAAAGCTTTATAGCTCAAGCATTGTTAAGCAGACCCTGCGTAAGGTGCAATACCCTAGTCGCGCCATCAAGCGCAATTTAGAGGGCTTGGTTGTTGTTGAAATCAAGCTGGATCGCGCCGGTCAAAAAATCTCTGTGGAGCGTGTTGAGTCGGCTAAATACGGCATCTTGAATAAAGCCGCTATGTCGGCGGTTGAGTCCGTTGATGCCTTTCCTGCCGCCCCCGTAGCTATCAAGGGTGAGATTATTTCGGTCAAAGTACCGATTCGCTTTGCGTTAAATTAAAGGCTGCAATGAGTTGATGATAAAAAGAGGCTTTTATAGCCTCTTTTTTGCCATTGTTGGGCGCCGAAAATTGAGCTATACAAAGGGAATGTTGAAAATCCTTATAATTGGTACTTATGCGTATTGGTTATAATGACAAAGCTTATATTATCTGTTTCGTTTTATGGAATTATTGAAGGAGAGTCATGTTTGGTGTTAACAGAAGTGAAGAAAAGAAAATAGGTAAGGTCTATACGGCGCCTTGGGAAAAGGCCTTTGAGAGGGTGCTAACCCCTTTCGATGAGTTTATACATCGCCAGTCTACCAGCGGTCTAATCTTGATGGCCTCGGCCATTATCGCCTTGATCTTGGCCAATACTGCCTTTGCAGCACAATATGATGAGCTTCTAAAGACTTATTTCAAATTATCTTTTGGTGATTTCGAGTTAAAGCTATCTTTGCAGCATTGGATAAACGATGGTTTGATGGCCTACTTCTTTATGCTTGTTGGCTTGGAGCTCAAACGTGAATTCCTCGTCGGCGAGTTGGCTGATATTAAACAGGCGACACTGCCAATTATGGCGGCTATTGGCGGCATGTTAGTGCCGGCTACTTTTTATGCCTTCTTCAACGTTGGTGGTGTTGGTGCTGCCGGTTGGGGTATTCCCATGGCCACAGATATTGCCTTCGCCGTGGGTATTATTTCCCTGATGGGCAATAGTGTGCCGCGCTCATTGGTCACTTTCTTGGTTGCATTGGCGATTGTTGATGATCTGGGTGCGATTGCAGTCATTGCTGTTTTCTATACCGAGCAATTGAATCTCGTTGCGGCGGCTTGGGTTGGTATTTTTACCTTTGCCCTTGTGGCAATGAATTTTGGCGGTATTCGTCGTACAGGACCCTATATGATTATCGGTGTTTTTCTGTGGTTTGCGCTGTTAAAGACTGGTGTCCACGCGACGTTGGCTGGTGTGATCGTGGCCTTTGCTACACCTGCAATGCCGCGTTTTGATGTCCGCGCTTTCTCGACCCGAGTTGAAAGAAGTGCCGGGCGTATTATCGATAGCGCAAAAAGCGGTGTCAATATCATGAGAAACGATGAGCTGAGAGCACATATTCAAACGCTTAAGAACGGTATCCATTTATCGCAGGCACCATTACAGCGCATGGAGCACAGTCTTCATATGCCGGTAACCTATCTTATTGTGCCGTTGTTTGCTTTGGCAAATGCGGGTATTCCTGTCAGTGCCTTCGGTGGCGATGTATCGTTAATGAACGACGTGACCTTTGGTGTCATTATTGGTTTGGTTTTTGGTAAGTTGATCGGTGTGGCAGGTGCTACGTGGATTGGTAAAAGTCTGGGGCTGGGTGCGCTGCCAAAGGGCTGTAGTATGCTGCATATAGTCGGTGTCGCCTTGCTGGCTGGTATCGGCTTCACCATGTCTATTTTTATCGCGGAATTAGCGTTTGCAGGCAGCGAGCAATTAGTCTTGGCCAAGGGCGGTATTATTATTGCCTCGCTGATATCAGGTATTGCTGGCTTTGTTGTGCTGAAAATGGCGTCAAAGAGGAAGCAACCTGGTCGTTAAGACTGCGCTGGATTGTTAGAGTGATTAAAGCCGGCAGTGATGCCGGTTTTTTTGTGTGCGTAATAATCTGGCTGGCTTTATTGCGCCGAGCTGGGCGCAATAAATTGGCACCGGCTGAGTGAGGATAATAGATAATAGTGGGTAGGGCGTGGATGAATAATAAGGGCAGGCAGGTATTACTTGCGGGCATAAAAAAGCCGCACAAGGCGGCTTTTTTATATTAGAGGTAGCGCGTTAGCGTTACTTCTCAGGGTAGTCCCTGGCATCAGAGCCGGTGTAAAGCTGGCGAGGACGGCCAATCTTGTACGGGCTACTAATCATTTCATGCCAGTGAGCAATCCAACCCGGTGTGCGACCTAGGGCGAAGATTACAGTGAACATGCTGGTTGGGATGCCAAGTGCCTTAAGGATGATGCCTGAGTAGAAATCTACGTTCGGGTAGAGTTTCTTCTCAACAAAATAAGGGTCTTCAAGGGCAATTTGTTCTAGGCGTTTGGCGATCTTCAACAGAGGATCGTTTTCGAGGCCTAGCTCAGCCAGTACTTCGTCAGCGGTTTGCTTCATCACGCGTGCACGTGGGTCGAAGTTTTTGTAGACGCGATGACCGAAGCCCATGAGGCGGAATGGGTCATTTTTGTCTTTGGCGCGAGCAACAAAATCATCGATGTTAGAAACATCGCCAATTTCGCCAAGCATGTCCAGAACAGCTTCGTTAGCGCCACCGTGTGAGGGTCCCCAAAGCGCTGCGATACCGGCAGAGATACAGGCGAACGGGTTGGCGCCTGTTGAGCCAGCAAGGCGAACGGTAGAAGTAGAGGCGTTCTGTTCGTGGTCGGCATGAAGCAGGAAGATGCGATCCATAGCCTTAGATAGAACAGGATTTACCTTGTATTCTTCGCACGGATTACTGAACATCATATACAGGAAGTTTTCTGCATAGTTCAGGTCGTTGCGAGGATAGACGAAAGGTTGGCCAATACTGTACTTGTAAGTCATGGCGGCCAGCGTCGGCATCTTGGCGACAAGGCGCTGAGCTGATATTTCGCGGTGACGCTCATCATTGATATCGAGCGAATCGTGGTAGAAGGCAGCAAGGGCGCCTACTACGCCACACATAATGGCCATCGGGTGGGCGTCACGACGGAAACCATTGAAAAAGTGGGTTAACTGGTCGTGAACCATGGTGTGATAACGAATGTTGTTATCGAATTGTTCTTTTTGTTCAGCATTGGGAAGCTCTCCATAAACCAGTAAATAACAGGTTTCGAGGAAGTCTGACTTCTCTGCTAGCTGCTCGATAGGGTAGCCGCGGTGTAATAGAACACCTTTGCCGCCATCGATATAGGTGATCTTTGATTCGCAGGATGCGGTGGATACAAAGCCAGGGTCGTATGTGAAATACCCTTTTGCTGTAAGTCCGCCTACGTCAACGACGTCTGGGCCTATGGTGCCGGACATTACCGGTAATTCAAGGGGTGTGTCTAGTCCATCCAACGTCAGAGTTGCTTTACGCTCACTCATTTTTGGCTCCTGTCAACTTATTATTACATTCAGAAAGTGTCCCTCATGAGGACGGCATCACTATAAAGAGATAAAAGCGTTTGTCAATTCTGTCGATGCTTGGTGGACGTAAATTTAGGCTCCAATTTAACGAAAAATAGTAAAAAATCGGCTTACTGTCGTTTAATGTATTGAATGTGTACGAAAACGGTGCCCTGTAGCACTGATTCAGTGCAAGTATCACTATGGGGAATAATACGTATAAGTATCTATACAAGAGCTGTTTTAACTGGTCTATAACATTGTAATTTCGTTATGTTACTCATATAATTTCGCCAGAATTTTCAGTGCTCATTATCTGAATGCGTAATTTAGTGGGTGAGAAATTGATGATTCTACAATAAGACGTATGAGGTTTGCCGTTAAAAGCAGCCTTGGCACTTTCCGATAAACCGCCTGCATAAATTGGCAATATAAAGAAGTGTAAATGAGTCGTGAAAGATAATAGACCTGTTAACTTAGATATTGGGACAATTAACCTCCCTCTTACCGCATACACCTCAATCCTACACAGGATATCAGGTGTGTTCATTTTTGCCGGTGTGGCACTGTTGTTGACCTTGTTGTCTTCTTCATTAGAGAGTGAAGAAAGCTTTAAGGCTGCTGTTGAGTGTTTGCAGTCGCCTGTTGCAAAGTTTGCTTTGTGGCTGGTGCTGGCTGGTTTGATTTACCACTCTGTTGCCGGTGTTAGGCACCTGGTTATGGATCTCGGCATTGGCGAGACTCTTGAAGGTGGTTTGTTGGGCGCAAAGATAACTGTTGTTGTCTCTGCTGTATTAATCATTGCTGCAGGAGTGTGGATACTATGAATGTAACTTCAGTCACTAGCTATGGTCGCAGCGGTTTGGCCGATTGGTTGATTCAGCGTTTAACAGCCTTAATTTTGGTTGTTTATTTTGTATTTCTAGCGGGTTTTGTTGCCTGTAATGATATTACGTTTGTCGTCTGGTCGGAGCTGTTCGCTCAGACTTGGATGCGTGTGTTCAGTGTTATGGCGCTGATTGCATTATGTGCTCACGCTTGGATTGGTTTGTGGTCGGTTTCCACCGATTACTTCACCGAGCGCATGCTGGGTTCGAAGGGTAATGTTGTTCGTTGGTTGTTCCAAGCGACCGTCGCTATTGTCACTTTTACGTACCTTGTTTGGGGCGTACAGATCCTGTGGAGTGTATAGCATGACTATTCGCACTATTTCTTTTGATGCCATCGTAATTGGTGGTGGTGGTGCAGGCATGCGTGCCTCGCTACAAATGGCTCAGTCTGGTTATAAGACTGCGGTTATTACCAAGGTTTTCCCAACACGCTCTCATACTGTTTCTGCTCAAGGTGGTATTACCTGTGCAATTGCCAGTGATGATCCGAACGATGATTGGCGCTGGCACATGTACGATACCGTTAAGGGCTCTGATTATATCGGTGACCAAGACGCGATCGAATATATGTGCTCTGTCGGTCCAGAGGCTGTTTTCGAGTTGGATCACATGGGTATGCCTTTCTCGCGTACCGAAGAGGGGCGTATTTATCAGCGTCCTTTCGGTGGTCAGTCGAAGGATTTTGGTAATGGTGGACAAGCTGCGCGTACCTGTGCTGCTGCAGACCGTACCGGTCACGCCCTATTACACACGCTTTATCAGAGCAACCTTAAGAACAATACAGTGTTCTTTAATGAATGGTATGCGGTTGATTTGGTAAAGAATGCCAACGGTGAAGTTGTTGGTGTTATCGCGATCTGTATTGAAGATGGCGAGACTGTTTTTGTTAAGTCTAAGGCGACAGTCTTGGCAACAGGTGGTGCTGGCCGTATTTATGCTTCTACTACTAATGCTCACATTAATACCGGTGACGGTATCGGTATGGCGCTACGCGCCGGTGTTCCTGTTCAGGATATCGAAATGTGGCAGTTCCACCCAACGGGTATTCACGGTGCCGGTGTTCTGGTTACTGAGGGTTGTCGTGGTGAGGGTGGCTATCTGATTAATAAGGATGGCGAGCGTTTCATGGAACGTTATGCGCCAAACGCGAAGGATCTTGCGGGTCGTGATGTTGTTGCTCGTTCAATGACGCTTGAGATCTTAGAGGGGCGTGGTTGTGGTCCTGATGGCGATCACGTATTCCTTAAGCTTGATCACCTCGGTGAAAAAGTATTGCACAGTAAGCTGCCTGGTATCTGTGAGTTATCACAGACGTTTGCCCATGCCGACCCTGTTAAGGTGCCGGTTCCTGTCGTGCCAACCTGTCACTATATGATGGGTGGTGTTGCGACTAACATTCACGGTCAAGTATTGACCATGGATGCAGATGGCAATGATACCGTTATCAACGGCTTGTACGCCTGTGGTGAGGTTGCCTGTGTCTCTGTTCACGGTGCCAACCGTCTGGGCGGTAACTCGCTGCTGGACTTGGTTGTCTTTGGTCGTGCTGCCGGTCTTTATATCGAGAAGGCATTGCGTGAAGGCATTGAGCTGGATGGCGCAACCGAGGCTGATATCGATAAAGCGATGGCGCGTTTGAATACGCTCAACGCCTCAGATTCAGGCGAGAAAGTTGCCGATCTACGTAAAGAGCTGCAAACCATTATGCAGAACCATTTCGGCGTATTCCGTCGTGGTGATTTCATGCAGGAAGGTATTAAGAAGCTTGCCGATCTTCGTCCACGTGTTGAAAATGTCCGTCTTGACGATAAGTCTGACGCCTTTAATACTGCGCGTATCGAGGCTTTAGAGCTGCAGAACTTGTTTGAGGTTGCGGAAGCGACAGCGATTGCAGCTGAAGTACGTAAAGAGAGTCGTGGTGCGCATGCCCGTGACGATTTCCAGGATCGCGATGACGAAAACTGGTTGTGTCACTCTATGTACTACCCCGGTGAAAAGCGTGTGGCAAAGCGTGCGGTGAACTTTAAGCCGAAGACTGTGCCAGTGTTTGAGCCTAAAGAACGTAAGTACTAATAAGAGGGGCAGCAAAAGATGTTAAAAGTATCTATCTATCGCTATAACCCTGCGACTGACTCAGAGCCCGCCATGGTGGACTATGAGTTGGATACACAGGGTAAAGATATCATGGTATTGGACGTGCTTGAGCAGTTAAAAGCTGAGCATTCTAGTATCTCTTTCCGTCGCTCATGCCGTGAGGGTGTGTGTGGTTCTGACGGTTTGAATATTAACGGTAAGAATGGCTTGGCGTGTGTGACGCCATTGTCTGAGGCGGGTTTGAAGGGCGGTAAGTTAGTTATTCGTCCGCTGCCTGGCTTGCCGGTTGTTCGTGACTTGGTTGTCGACATGGAAATGTTCTACAACCAGTACAAGAAAATTAAGCCCTACCTGCTTAATGATACGCCGGCGCCAGCTATTGAGCGCCTTCAGAGCCCTGAGGACCGTGCTAAGCTTGACGGTCTTTATGAATGTATTCTGTGCGCGTGTTGTTCAAGCTCTTGTCCGTCGTTCTGGTGGAATCCAGATCGTTTCATCGGTCCAAGTGGTTTGTTGCAGGCTTGGCGCTTTCTCGTGGATAGTCGTGATACGGCTACCGAAGAGCGTTTGGCAGCATTGGATGATCCGTTCAGCGTATTCCGCTGTCACGGTATTCAGAACTGCGTAAACGTATGTCCGAAAGGCCTTAACCCAACACGGGCCATCGGTCACATTCGTAACATGCTATTGGCTAATGCAACATAAATTGTTGAATTGGCTCTAGTGGTTTGGGTGGAGGTGTTTTACAATGCCTCCCGTCCTATTAAGGCAGAGTGAGACCCGTCTTAATAAAAGGGTGAAACAATCGTAGTTTTAGCGATTATGTGGCTAAACATAGGCTATATCTCCCGGGGGTTTTGGATAAAATCCTAGTTACTAACGAAGACTGAGAACGCTGTCGTCTATCGATGTGACAGTGTTTCTTTGGGGCGCACCACCAGTGCCTGTCTTATGGGTTTAGTAATTGCTCCCATCTTAAGGTGTGTGATAATGCAAGAGAGCATAATGGAACTGCTACGAAGCAGTTCGCATATTAGTGGCGGTAACTCTGCGTATGTAGAGGACCTCTATGAGCAGTACATTTTAGATCCAAATTCGGTCGCCGAAGACTGGCGTACCTATTTCGAAAAGCTTCCTCGAGTAGAGGGGGTTGTTAGTCAAGACACGCCTCACTCTCCTATCGTAGAACATTTCGAATTACTCGGTAAATCCAAGTTGCGTCCCGCTGCGGCACCGGTTGAAGGTGTGAGTACTGAGTATGAGCGTAAACAGGTTCGAGTCGTCAATCTTATTGCCGCGTATCGTAACCGTGGACACCAAAAAGCCAATCTAGACCCCCTTGGTCTATGGCAGCGCCAGCCGCCGGTTGATTTGGATACCCATTTTCATCAATTGTCAGCAGCCGACCTCGATACCACTTTTCAAACCTCCAATCTTTATACCGGTAAATCTGAAGCAACGCTGAAAGAAATTATCGAGACATTGGAAGCCACATACTGTGGCAATGTTGGTGTTGAATTTGCCCATATTGACTCTGCTGAAGAGCAGCAGTGGCTACAGAATCGCATGGAATCTGTGCGTTCTAATCCTCAGTATGGGGATGAGGTTAAGCGTCATGTGCTTGAACGACTGAGCGCTGCGGAAGGCTTGGAGAAGTACCTTGGCTCACGTTATCCAGGTACCAAGCGTTTTGGCTTAGAAGGAGCTGAGAGTTTGATTCCCATGCTCGATGAGCTGATTCAACGATCGGGCTCATACGGCGTACAAGAAGTTGTGATTGGCATGGCGCACCGTGGTCGCCTCAATGTCTTGATCAATACTCTGGGTAAGAGTCCAAAAGAACTATTTGATGAGTTTGATGGTAAGGCAAAATATGTTGGTTCTGCTGACGTTAAGTACCATCAAGGTTTGTCTTCTAATGTGATGACCAGTGGTGGCGAAGTGCATTTAGCCATGGCATTTAACCCATCACACTTAGAGATTGTATCCCCGGTTGTCGAGGGCTCTGTGCGAGCGCGTCAGGACCGCCGAGGTGATGCCAATCAGGTCTTGCCTGTTGTCGCACACGGTGATGCGGCCTTTGCCGGTCAGGGTGTCGTGATGGAAACATTCCAGATGTCACAGACCCGTGGTTATAAGACCGGTGGCACGGTGCATATTGTCATCAATAACCAGGTTGGTTTTACCACCAGTAATGTCGAGGATTCTCGTTCCACAGAATACTGTACAGACGTTGCCAAGGTTATCCAGGCGCCTATCTTTCATGTGAATGGTGATGATCCTGAGGCTGTTCTGTTTGCTACTCAAGTGGCATTAGACTTCCGTCAGGAATTTAAGAAAGACGTGGTTCTGGATCTGGTTTGTTATCGTCGTCGTGGCCACAATGAGGCCGATGAACCGTCGGGCACTCAGCCAATGATGTACGAGAAGATTCGTAATCAGACGACTACCCGTGACCTCTATGCTGAGACATTGGTCAACGAGGGTGTGATTTCAGCTGAGCAGGATAAGCAGTTGACTGACGGCTATCGTGATGCGTTGGATAATGGTCGGCACGTGGCCAAGTCTTTAGTACTTGAACCCAATACCGGTATGTTTGTCGATTGGAATCCGTATGTTGGTCACGATTGGACGGCATTTGCCGATACCCGTGTTGACGCCTCGACGATCAAAGATTTGGCCGCACGTCTGCATACGATTCCGGAAGGTTTCCCGCTGCAGCGACAGGTCTCCAAAATTGTCGAAGACCGCAAGAAAATGGCTGCAGGTGCCTTGCCGATCAACTGGGGTTTCGCTGAAACCATGGCGTATGCCACTTTGTTGGAAGAGGGGCACCCGGTACGTTTGACCGGGCAGGATGTCGGTCGCGGTACTTTCTCCCACCGCCACGCGGTTCTTCATAATCAGAAGGAGACAGCGAGTTATGTACCGCTGCAAAATCTTTCTGAAAATCAGCCAACCTTTACGATTCATGACTCCTTACTGTCTGAAGAGGCGGTGTTGGCTTTTGAATACGGTTACTCAACCACCACACCCAATGCATTAATCATTTGGGAGGCACAGTTTGGTGATTTCGCCAACGGTGCGCAAGTAGTTATCGATCAATTTATCACCAGTGGTGAGCACAAGTGGCAGCGCCTGTGTGGTTTGACCTTATTGTTGCCTCACGGCTATGAAGGGCAGGGGCCAGAGCACTCGTCGGCACGTCTTGAACGTTTCTTGCAGATGTCTGCAGAGCATAATATTCAAGTCTGCGTTCCATCGACACCTGCTCAGGTTTATCACATGCTACGTCGCCAGATCATCCGTCCGCTTCGTAAGCCACTGATTGTTATGTCGCCCAAGAGTTTGTTGCGCCATAAACAGGCTGTCTCGACTATGGACGAATTAGCCGAAGGCAGCTTTAAAACGGTTATCGGCGAAGTCGATGAGGTCGATAATAACGCTGTTAAGCGCGTTGTGCTCTGTAGCGGCAAGGTTTATTACGACTTGTATAATAAGCGTCAGGAAGAGGGCATTAGCGATATTGCTGTTGTTCGTATTGAACAATTGTATCCATTCCCTTCCGATGATTTGCAGCAAGAGCTAGAGAAATACCCTAACCTTGAAGAATTGGTTTGGTGTCAGGATGAGCCTCAGAACCAGGGTGCTTGGTATAGCTCGCAACACCATATGCGTCGTGTGCTACAGGCTGTTAAGCCAGTGGCTGAATTGAACTATGCGGGGCGAGAGGCTTCGGCTTCCCCCGCCGCTGGTTACATGGCATTGCATTTGGCTCAGCAAGAGCAATTGATAAAAGACGCATTGGCGTTAGGTTAACAGCGAGGCTCTTCCGAGTATTAGGAAGAGCCTTTGTCGTTTAACTAACCGATATTTTGAGCAAACCGTATTCGCGTTTTCGATAAGCGCAATTTGAGAAAGAGTTAAGGATTGAAAATGGCTATTGAAATAAAAGCACCTCAGTTCCCAGAGTCAGTGGCAGATGGCACTATCGCAGCATGGCTTAAGCAGCCAGGTGAAGCCTGTACCCGCGATGAGTTATTGGCAGAAGTGGAAACCGACAAAGTGACACTGGAAATATTGGCTCCTGCCGACGGTGTTATCGTAGAGATTATTAAAGGCGAGGACGATACTGTTCTCAGCGAAGAGTTGATTGCTCGCTTTGAAGCGGGTGCAGCAGCAGCCCCTGCCGTCGAAGAAGCCCCTGAGGCAGTCCCTGCCGCAGCTGCCGCCGGTGATGTAAAAGTCAGCCCAGCTGCTCGCAAGATGATTGAAGAAAACAACCTCGACGCAGCGACGATCACTGCCACAGGTAAGGGTGGCTTGATCACAAAAGAAGATGTGATGGCGGCTGTGAAGGCACCGGCTGCTGCTCCGGCGGCAAAACCTGCACCAGCCCCTGCCAAGGTGGCGGTGGATGTGGCCAGTGGTGACCGCGTCGAGAAGCGTGTACCGATGACTCGCATGCGTGCTCGTATTGCTGAGCGTTTGCTTGAGGCCTCACAGGGCACGGCGATGTTGACGACGTTTAATGAAGTCGACATGGGGCCTGTGATGGAGTTGCGCAACAAATACAAAGACCTGTTTGAAAAGAAGAACAATGGCACCCGGTTAGGTTTCATGAGCTTCTTTGTTAAGGCGGCAACGGAGGCACTTAAGCGCTTCCCCGCGGTTAATGCTTCTATCGATGGCAAGGATATTGTCTATCACGGCTATCAGGATGTTGGTATCGCTGTTTCAACGGAAAAGGGTCTGGTTGTTCCTGTTCTTCGCGATACCGATTATATGGGCTTGGCTGATATCGAATCGGGCATCCGTGATTTTGGTCTGCGTGCCAGAGACGGCAAGTTGGGTATCGAAGAGATGACTGGTGGTACTTTTACCATTACTAATGGTGGTGTGTTTGGCTCACTGATGTCGACACCGATTATTAACCCGCCACAGGCTGCGATCCTCGGTATGCACAAGATTCAAGAACGTGCCATGGTCGTCGATGGCCAGGTTGTTGTTCGCCCGATGATGTACTTGGCGCTTTCCTACGATCACCGCCTGATCGATGGCAAAGATTCTGTGCAGTTCTTGGTTGCGATCAAAGAGTTGCTGGAAGATCCAGCCCGCATCTTACTTGAGCTTTAATAGCTTTCGTCAATAAAAGCAGAAAGCGGCTCTGTGCCGCTTTCTTTTTGTAAGAGGCTTTGGCTGAAACAGCTTAAAGCTTGCTCTATATATGCTATTCAAAGTCGAATATAGACAATTAAAGGTTTAATCATGTCAGATAAATACGATGTCGTTGTTATTGGTGCCGGCCCAGGTGGCTATGTTGCCGCTATCCGTGCTGCTCAATTAGGTCTTAAAACACTGTGTATCGAGAAATATCGCAATGATGCAGGTAAGACTGCTCTGGGTGGTACTTGCTTGAATGTCGGTTGTATTCCGTCTAAGGCGTTATTGGACTCGAGCTTCAAATATCATGAAGCCAAGGATGACTTCTCTATTCACGGCATCAGCCACAGTGAAATGAAGATCGATGTACCGACCATGATTGCCCGTAAAGACCAGATTGTTACGCAATTAACCTCTGGTGTTGCCGGTTTGTTTAAGGGTAATGGCGTCGCATTGGCTGAAGGTGCTGCCAAGGTATTAGCGGGTAAGCAGGTAGAAATCACTGCGCAGGACGGCAGTGTCACTGTTGTCGAAGCCGCAAATATCATCATTGCTTCAGGTTCCAGCCCAGTCAACATCCCACCTGCACCGTTGTTTGAAGATGTTATTGTCGATTCTACTGGTGCCCTTAAAATCAATGAGGCACCTAAGCGTTTAGGTGTTATCGGTGGTGGTGTTATTGGCCTCGAAATGGCCAGTGTTTGGGCCCGCTTGGGTACTGAGGTTGTGGTGCTTGAGGCGATGGATGATTTTCTCGCCATGATGGATAAGCAGGTTTCTAAGGAAGCGCGCAAAATCTTCAAGAAGCAGGGCTTGGATATTCGCACCGGTGCTTTGGTCACTGGTACTGAGGTTGATGAGAAGGCACGTCAGGTTACCGTAGCTTACAAGAGCGGCGATGAAGAGCACAGCGAGGTTTTCGATAAGTTGATTGTTGCTGTCGGTCGCCGTCCGCACACTGAAAATTTGTTGGCAGAAGATGCTGGTGTCAAGTTGGATGAACGTGGATTCATTTTTGTTGACGATTATTGTGAAACGGATGCACCGGGTATTTACGCGATTGGTGATGTGGTTCGTGGTCCAATGCTGGCGCATAAAGCTTCAGAAGAGGGTGTTGTCGCCGCCGAGCGTATCGCCGGTAAGAAGGCCCAGATTAACTATGATTGCATACCTTCCGTCATCTATACCCATCCTGAGATTGCTGCAGTTGGTAAGACTGAAGAGCAATTAAAGGCCAGTGGTGAGGCATATAAAGTCGGTGTTTTCCCATTCGCTGCCTCGGGTCGTGCGATGGCCGCTAATGATACGGCTGGTTTCGTCAAAATTTTAGCCGACGAAGAGACTGACCGTATTCTCGGTGGTCACATCATTGGCCCCAGCGCTGCCGACCTGTGTCAGCAGATAGTGATTGCGATGGAATTTGGCTCCAGTGCGGAAGATCTGGGGACTATTGTCTTCGGTCACCCAACGCTGTCTGAGGCGGTCCACGAGGCAGCTTTGGCGGCCGATGGTCACGCCATACATATTGGTAATAAGAAAAAGCGTAAAAAATAACGAATTTATTTGCGCATTGCGTCAATAAACGGGACAATCGGTGCAGCTTTTAGTAGGCATTGGTTGTCTTGGGGGCGCTATTTCGATAAATATATAAAATCGGGGTAGTGCAAGAAAGAGTGAGGTGCTGATTGTCAGCACATAAAAAACGGTAATAAGATATGAATCTGCATGAGTATCAAGGCAAGCAGTTGTTTGCTGAATACGGACTGCCAGTTTCTCAGGGTTTCGCTTGCGATACTCCAGAAGAAGCTGCAGCAGCAACTCAAAAAATCGGCGG